>CAKTIM010000019.1 GCA_934565795.1 uncultured Oscillospiraceae bacterium | reverse complement strand
TGCGTTTGTCCACCTTGCTTCCATTTGGATTTTGTTGAAATAATACAAGAATACTTCATTTTCAGATACGCTCTAATAAAAAAGGTGAGCGAATTCGCCCTAAAACCGATAACACCCCACCCGTAGGGGTCGGCAACCTGCCGACCCTAAACCTGACGGTTTAGGAAGCAGTAAAGATGAACGTATAACCAAAAAGGATACATCCCCAAGCTTCCCTGTGGGGGAAGCTGTCGCCGCAGCGACTGAAGAGGGCACTCAGGTGATGGTTTCGAGAGAGATTTCACTAAAAAGGTACGATGTCAAACATACTGAGTGCGTAGGGGCGGATATTAGCCGCCCGCAAAGTAACGAACGTGAGCTGTATAGACGAAACGCTCAGTTCCGGTACTCAGCGGGGCGACAAATTGCCGCCCCCTACGAACTCAGAAGATTTTTCCGGCTTCCATTCAACCGGCAGCTCAGGCCCATCACGCTGCGGGCGGCTGGTATCCGCCCCTACGGATTGGCGTGCACCATTCAACGGGGGCGCTTTTGAAGTGGTGACGCTGCGGAGCGGCAGGTTGCCGCCCCCTACGAACTCAGAAACTTTTGGTAATGTCCATTCAACTGACAGCTCAGGCTCGCGACGTTGCGGGCGGCTGGTATCCGCCCCTACGGGGTGTGAGGGCGTTTACTGGAGGGGGAAGCGAACCTGGATGCTGGTGCCGGCGCCGAGTTGGCTGGTGACGTCGATGGCGGCCTTGTGCAGGAATGCGGCGTGCTTGACGATGGACAGGCCCAGGCCGGTGCCGCCGACCTCCTTGGAGCGGCTCTTATCCACTCGGTAGAAGCGCTCGAAAATACGGTTGCGCTCCTCCTCGGGGATGCCGATGCCGGTATCGCTGACAGTGAGCACCGCCGCATCCTTTTCCTGGGCGACGGTCACGGTGACGCTGCCGCCGGTGCGGTTATACTTGATGGCGTTGTCCGTCAGATTGTATACGATGCCCCGCAGCAGCTCCGGCACGCCCCGCAGTGTAGCATCGCCGCCCTCCAGGGCCAGACGCACCTGCTTTTCCTCGGCGCAGTGCTCCAGGCTGCCGGTGACCTCTGCGGCGATGGCATACAGGTTCACCTGCTGCCACTGATACCCGCTGCCCTCGTCCAGCTGGGAAAGGTTGATGATATCCTCCACCAGCTGGATCAGCCGCTGGGTCTCCCCATAGATGCGCTGGGCAAAGGGCTGAATGTCCTCGTCCTTGGCCATGCCCCGCATCAGCAGCTCGGAATAGCCGGAGATGGATTGCAGGGGGGTTTTCAGCTCGTGGGAGACGTTGGCGGTGAATTCCCGGCGGCGCTGCTCCGCCTGCTCGGATTGAGTGATATCGAACAGCACCACCGCGACGCCGGACATTTCATCCTGCTTGCCCACGGCGGCGGCCTGGATCTGAATGGTTCTGCCGTGCAGCTCCGTTTTGCGGGTGGCGCTGTGGCCGCCCATTGCCTCCCGCACCGCCTCTGCCAGGGGCAGATTCCGGCTGAGCATCAGCAGGTCAAGCCCGGCAATGTTGGTAGTCCGGGCGTCCAGCAGCCGCAGGGCGGCCTGGTTGGCGGTGATGACCTTGCAGGATTTGTCCAGCAGGATCATGCCCTCCTCCAGGTGGCCCACGATGACATCCAGCTCGTTCTGCTTTTGGGCCAGGGTGGCCTGCTGATCCTTCAGATGCTGCTGCTGGCTGTAGATGCGCCGCAGCAGGGGGCTAAGCTCGTCGTAGCCCTCGTTTTCCAGCGGCTCGTCCAGATTCAGCTTGTTCATAGGATCCACGATCCGCTTGGAAAGCCGGCTGGCCAACAGGAAGGACAGCACCGCCGCCACCGCAATGACGATCAGGATGGGCTGGAGCATCCCCAGCAGCAGCACCCACACGGAATTGTGGGAGACGGACAGACGCAGCACCGTGCCGTCGCTGAGCTTCTGGGTGCAGTAGAGGTATTGCTTCATCATGGTGGAGGAATAGCGGGCGCTTTCGCCGAAGCCGGTGGCCAGGGCACTCTGGATTTCCTCACGCTGCAAATGGTTCTCCATGGCCTCGGAGGCGGAGGCGCTGTCATACAGCACCTCGCCGTTGGCGGCGATCCAGGTGATGCGCACGTCCTTGTCGGAGAACCCTTCAAAATAGTCCATGCCCAGCTGCTCCGCGCCCTGGACGGCCAGAGCCGTCTGAGAGCGCAGCTGCTTCTGCTGCACAGAAGAAAAATAGTTGTATAGTACGCCCATGATCAGCAGCATGGTCACCACAAACACGCCCAGCGCTGCGGCACAGATGGACTTGTAAATTCGTTTTGTCATTTCTCTTCCTCCAGCCGGTAGCCAACGCCACGCACGGTCTTGATGGCCTCTCCGGCGCTGCCCAGCTTCATGCGCAGGGAGGCGATATGTACATCCACGGTTCGGGTCTCGCCCTGAAATTCACTTTCCCACACGGAGGAAAGCAGATTTTCCCGGGTGAACGCCACACCGGGATCTTTCAGGAACAGCCGCAGCAGCTGGTATTCCTTTACGGTCAGCTCGACCTTTTTCCCGTCCACAAATACCTGGTGGGAGCTTTCGTTCAGCTCGATCCCCTTGTGGGTCAGGGCGGGGGAGATGTGGGTGCGGTTTGCCCGGCGCAGCACGGCCTTGACACGGGATACCATTTCCATCATGCCAAAGGGCTTGGCCAGATAGTCGTCCGCGCCCAGATCCAGCCCGATCACCTTGTCGAATTCCGTTCCCTTGGCGGTGGCCATGATCACGGGGACCTCCGCCGTGGCGGGGGCAGCGCGGAGCTTTTTCAGGATGGAGATGCCGTCCTCGTCGGGAAGCATGATGTCCAGCAGGATCAGCTCCGGCTTCTCCTGGTGCATCGCCTGCCACAGCGCTGCAGCACAGTCCAGCCCCACGGCGTTCAGGTTGGAGGCATTCAGGGCATAAACCGTCAGCTCCCGGATGCTGCTGTCGTCTTCCACGCAATAAATCATTCTATCGCCTCATTTTTCGCTGGTGTGGTCGCCCTCTTCAAAATAGGCGCTCTCCACTTCCAAATTTCCCGTCAGCGAAAACAGCACCCATTTGGCAATATTCACCGCATGGTCGCCGATCCGCTCGTAGTATTTTGCGATCATCAGCAGATCGGCCAGCGCCTCGCTGTTGGCCTCGGGGGCCTTCAGCAGCGCAATCAGGGCCGATTTCACCGTATCGAAAAACGTATCTACCACGTCATCATATTCTATCACACTGCGGGCGATTTTTCCATCCTGTTTTACAAAGGAATCGATGCTGTCCGTGACCATGTGGATCACGGAGGTGGCCATCTCCCGGATGGGAAGGCCCTCGGGGATTTCCTCAATGTTGCCCAGGGCGACAATCTCGCTGATGTCGCTGGACTGGGTGCCGATGCGCTGGGCATCCGTCACCATTTTCAGCGCGGCGGATACGGTACGTAAATCCTTGGCCACCGGCTGCTGCTGGAGCAGAAGCCGCAGGCAGATGCTCTCGATATCCCGCTCCTTCTGAGTGATCTGGTTCAGCAGCTCCGGCAGCTCCGCTGCCAGCCTGGGGCTGCAATTCACCAGCGCGTGAGATGCCTTGGCGATGGCATTTTCGCACAGCATGCCCATGGCGGTCATTTCCCGTTTCAGCTTTTCCAGCTCCATGTCAAATTTGGAACGCATTATCCAAACCTCCCTGTGATGTAGTCCTCGGTGCGCTTGTCCCTGGGGTCGGAGAAGAGCCGCTCGGTCTTATCAAACTCCACCAGCTCACCCAGCAGGAAGAACGCGCAGTTGTCCGATATCCGGGCGGCCTGCTGCATGTTGTGGGTGACCATGACCACGGTGTACTTCTCCTTTAGTTGCAGCGCCAGATCTTCAATTTTGCCGGTGGAGATGGGATCCAGAGCGGAGGTGGATTCGTCCATCAGCAGCACCTCCGGCTCTACCGCCAGCGCCCGGGCAATGCACAGCCGCTGCTGCTGGCCGCCGGAAAGCCCCAGGGCGGAGGATTTCAGCCGATCCTTTACCTCGTCCCAGATGGCCGCGTTTTTTGCGGAGCGCTCCACAATCTCGTCCAGCTTCGCCTTGCTGCGGATGCCATGGGTGCGGGGGCCGTAGGCGATGTTGTCGTAAATGCTCATGGGGAAAGGGTTGGCCTTCTGGAACACCATGCCGATGCGCTTGCGCAGCCAGGTCACATCCACCTGGGGATCATAGATGTTCTGCCCTTCGTAGAGCACCTGCCCCTCGATTTTGACGCCGGGCACCAGATCCTGCATGCGGTTCAGGGTTTTCAGAAATGTGGATTTGCCGCAGCCGGAGGGGCCGATCAGCGCCGTGATCTCGTGCTGCGGAATCGCCATATCAATGCCGTGGAGGGCCTGCTTTTCCCCGTACCACAGCTTCAAAGCCTTTGTCTCGATAATTTTTTCCATGTTCTCTCCTCAGTTCCGCCGCAGCCGTTTTCCGGCCAGGTTTGCTCCCAGGTTGATGACCAGTGTCAGCGCCAGCAGAAGCAGCGCAATGGCAAAGGCCACGTCGATCTTTCCCTGCTCGCTGGCATACACATAAAGCGCCACCGTCAGCGTGGCGGAGGATGCGTGCAGCGCCTTGATAAAGCCGTTGAGCTTCAGACCGAATCCGGCGGTAAACAGCAGGGCAGCCGATTCGCCGGTGATGCGCCCGATGGCCAGAATGCAGCCGGTGACGGTGCCGTCCACCGCGCTGGGCAGCACCACGGTGCGGATCATTCTCCATTTTCCCGCACCCAGGGCAAGCGCCCCCTCCCGATAGGCCTGGGGGACAGTTTTCAGGCTCTCCTGGGTGGTGCGGACGATGGTGGGCAGGATCATCATCACCAGCGTCAGTCCGCCGGCCAGGATGCCCGCACCCAGACCCAGCTTCTGCACGAACAGCAGCATGCCCACCAGGCCGAACAGGATGGAGGGGATGCCTGTCAGCGTCTCGGCGGCGAATTCGATCAGCGCCGTCAGGTGGCGGTTGGAGGAGTATTCCGTCAGATAGATGGCCGCGCCCACCCCCAGGGGCAGGGCAATGACCATGGCCACGATGATGATATACACCGTGTTTGCAAGATTGGGCAGGATGCCGATGGTGCCGCGGATATAGCTCGTCTGGGTGCTGACCAGCTCCCAGCTCAGGTTGGGGACACCGCGATACAGAATATAGCCGATCAGCCCCACCAGCAGTGCCGCGGTGAGGATGGAGGCGGCGTACACCGCTGCCTTGACGGAGCGGTTCCAGAGCGTTCGTTTTTTCTCAAAGGACATATCTCACCGCTCCTTTTTAATGACCACATTCAGCAGTACATTGATCAGCATAATGAACAGGAACAGCACCAGGCCGATGGAGAACAGCGCCTCCCGCTGCAAGGAACCCACCGGGGCGTAGGACATTTCCGACGCAATGGCGGTGGTCATAAACCGCACGGGGCCGAGCAGCTTCGGCATATTGGGCACGTTGCCGGAAACCATGATGATGGCCATGGCCTCGCCGATGGCCCGGCCCACGCCCAGCACCACGGCGGTGGCAATGCCGCTCTTCGCCGCCGGGACGGTGACCCGGAAATAGGTCTCCAGTTCGGTCGCCCCCAGGGCCAGGGAGGCGTCCTCGTAGTCCTTGGGCACCGCCCGCAGGGCCGTCTCCGACACGTTGATGATGGACGGGAGAATCATAATGGCCAGTACGATGATGGCCGCCAGCAGCGTCGCCCCGGAGGACAGCGCGAAAAGCTGCTGGATGGCGGGCACCAGAACGATCATGCCCACCAGACCGTATACCACCGACGGAATGCCCGCCAGCAGCTGCACCGCCGTGCGGATCAGGTCTGCCAACTTCGGGGGCGCAACCTTTGCCAGGAACACCGCCGTCAGCAGCCCGATGGGCACACCGAGGAGCACGGCTCCGGCGGTGCCGCAGATGCTGGTGAGAATAAACGGAAGAATCCCGTAGCTTGGCTCTACGGTGGTGGCGGTGGGCTTCCAGATCTTGCCCAGGAAGAAATCCTTGAATCCGATCTTCCCAATGGCGGGAATGCCGGAAAGCATCAGATAGATGCAGATGCACAGTACAAATCCAACTGTGACAATACCGCACAGGAAGAACAGCACATTCATGCTGTTCTCCCCGGCGGCTTTTCCAACCGACTTATGCTTCATATTACTTGGCAGGCTCGGTCTCGGCCTCGGCTTGGGCTACAGGAACCGCACCGGCCAGGGTGATCAGCTCGGCGGCATCTACGGAGACCATGTAGTCGAAGAAGGCCTGGGCAGCCTCGCTCAGCTCGGCGCCGTCCTTGGTGACCAGGTTGAAGGGACGCTGCACCACATAGGTACCGTTGATGATGTTCTCGGCGGTGCACTCCACTTCGTTGACGGTCAGAACCTTGATGCCCTCCTGGCCCTCGACGGCGGACAGGGAAGCGTAGCCAATGGCGTTGGCGCTGCTCTTGACGGCGGCGATTACTGCGCCGGTGGAGGTCAGCTCCTGAGACAGGACACACTGATCGGTGGTTTTGGTGATGGACTCGAAGCCGTCGCGGGTACCGGAGCCAGCCTCGCGGCCGATGCAGGCGATGTCGCCCTTGCCGCCGAAATCGGCCCAAGAGGTGATCTTGCCGGTGAAGATATCGGAAATCTGCTCAACGGTCAGGTCGTCCACGGGGCAATCGGCGTTCACAATGATGGCGATGCCGTCCAGGGCGACGGTGGTGGCGACCAGGCCCTTCTCGGTTTCGGTGTCCTTCAGGGCGCGGGAGGCCAGGCCGATGTCGCAGGTGCCGTTGGCCACGGCCTCAATGCCGGTGCCGGAGCCGGTGGCGTCATAGGTGACGGTCACGTCGCTGTTGTCTTCCATAAACTGCTCGGACAGAATGCCGATCACCTTTTCCATGGAGGTGGAACCATTGGTGCCCACAGTGCCGCTCAGGCTCTTGGCGCAGGCGGACAGGCTCAGCGTCAGCATCAGAGCCGCAGCCAGTACAAAACAAATAACTTTTTTCATATCAATTTCCTCCTAAGTTTTTTCTTCCATATTCGGTTGGGGGCCTTTCCCTCAACCACAAGCACATCATACCAAGAGGAAGTAAAGTTCACTATCGCGGAATTGTAAGAAGTGGGTAAACTTCGGAAAGACCTTTGTAAAGCCGGGAAAGCGGTCACTGCACGGCGTATTTTTTCTGATACTGCTCGAAGCGCTCGGCAAATTTCTCCCGGTCCTCCTTCACCGCCCGCAGGGACTCGTGAAGGTTCAGCTTGCCTTCGTGCATGTCCATCACGCATCCGGCGATGTTGGAGCAGTGGTCGGATACCCGCTCCAGGTTCGTCAGCAGATCCGACCAGACAAAGCCGGCCTCGATGCTGCACTGCTCCTTTTGCAGCCGCAGGATGTGGTTGGTGCGCAGCTGCTCTTTCAATCCGTCGATCACCTGCTCCAGCGGCTCCACCATTCCGGCGGCGCTGTAGTCGTCCTTCAGGAAGGCGTCCAGGGACAGCCCCAGGATTTCATCCACCGCCCCGGTGAGTACGCCCAGCTCCTTCACGGCGGGCTTGGACAGGGACATTTTCTTCTCATGCAGCTCCTCGGCGGACTGGAGCAGATTCACTGCATGGTCGGCAATGCGCTCAAAATCGCCGATGATCTTCAGCAGCCGGGCGGCCTCGTTGCTGTCCGCCGCGCTGATGCGCCGGGTGCTGAGCTTGACAAGGTAGGTGCCCAGGATGTCCTCGTAGTGGTCGGTCAGATCCTCCGCCGCGCGAATCTGCTTGGCAAGCTCGGGGGTATAACGGCTCAGCACGGAAATGCTCTGCCGCAGGGCCGTTACGGAGCAATTCGCCATCTCAGCGGCCACCTTCTTGCACTGCTCCAGCGCCACGGGGGGCGTGGTCAGCAGACGCTCGTCCAGCTCGCTGGCAGCTTCGGGCTTCTTGCCCTCCGGCACCAGGCGGCACACCAGGCTCTCCAGCTGACGGGACAGGGGCAGCAGCAGCGCCGTGCACAGTACATTAAATAAGGAATGGGCCACGGCAATGCCCATCAGCGTGGCGCTCTCCCCCAGCAGCGCGGGGGAGAACAGCCATTTTACCAGGCAGAACACGCACAGCCACACCACGGTGCCAATCACGTTGAAGCTCAGGTGCACCAGGGCGGCCCGCTTGGCGTTTTTATTGGCACCGATGCTGGACAGGATCGCCGTGATGCAGGTGCCGATGTTCTGGCCCATGATGATGGGAACCGCCGCGCCATAGGTCACCTGCCCGGTGATAGCCAGTGCCTGCAAAATGCCAACGGAGGCGGAGCTGGACTGGATAATGGCCGTCAGCGACGCACCGGCCAGCACGCCCAGAACAGGATTCTGGAACATGAGGAACATCTGCCGGAAGGCGGGCACCTGCCCCAGCCCGGCCACGGCGGCGGACATGCTCTCCATGCCGTACATCAGCGTGGCAAAGCCCAGCAGGATCAGGCCGGTGTCCTTCTTCTTATCGTTCTTGCAGAACATGTATTGAACGATGCCGATCAGCGCCAGGATGGGGGTGAAGGAGGAGGGCTTCAGCAGCCGGATAAAGAAATTCCCGCTGGAAATGCCCGCCAGGCTCAGAATCCAGGCCGTTACCGTGGTGCCGATGTTCGCACCCATAATCATATGAATGGCCTGCCGCAGGGTCATCAGCCCGGAGTTGACAAAGCCCACCACCATTACCGTGGTGGCGGAGGAGCTCTGGATCACCGCCGTCACCGCCAGGCCGGTGAGCAGCCCCGCGAACTTATTGGTGGTCATTTTTTCCAGCAGGGAGCGCAGCTTGCTCCCCGCCCGGCGCTCCAGCGCCTGCCCCATCACGTTCATGCCGAACAGGAACAGACTCAGCCCGCCGATCAAATTCAAAAACTGAAACAGATCCATCCTTTTTATCCTCTCTCATTCTTTCTGGAAGTATACCTTCAGAATAATCTTACAATGTAAAATCCGCTACCTGTGTTTTGTAAAGAACGTGTAAAGTCACGGATTTTTCCACCCCCGCCGTGCCGCCCGAAACCCCATTTCAGCCCGAAGATGGATATTTGCATCATTTTACAAATGAAACATAAGAAAGCGCAAAGGATCATCCAAGACTGAATTGATCAAAAATGATCTCGCCCCCGCCCCGGGTCGGATTAATTCCATTCCCTGCTGACTCATTCTACCGCTTTTTCTGACCAACTTCCTGCTTGACTTTCCATAGTTGGTCTACAAACGCGACGGACTGCGTTCCATTCAGCAATCTCTCTATTGGACTGTCAAGAAGATAAAAACCCAGGGTGCCGGTTGGGGCACCCTGGTTGCACGTTTCTGCGGATTTTCAACGCCTTTAATTGATTCCTGTTCTGGGCAGTTTTACGAAGTGAATCATTTGCTCTTTGCGTTTTTTGCTTGAAGATAAAGGATGATAGCAGCGGAAATATTCTTTACGAAGTAGAGAATTGGGAAAAGAGCATACATGATGGCCTTCGCTAATTGCATTGGATGCCCTCGAAGACAGTAGAGTAAATACTGGCACATACCGATAAGTGAATGCCCTTCGATACGACTCGCTATCCAGTCTGTTATCTGCATCATTTGAACGCTCGTGTTTATAGGACGGCTATATGTCAAGTATAAAACGGATAGCGTTTGAACCGCCATATACACGAGACAGAAAACAAAAGCAAACATAGGTGCCTTTGAAGAACGTTTTGATTTCCAGCTGGCAAGGATACATATGCAAGGAATAATAAATGCAAATAAAACGTCTTTATAATAATCAAAATTGTAACGGATTCGGCGGGTGAGTGATTTAATGAACCAATTTGGACAGCAATAATTTATAGCAACCGCAATAACGCAAAGAAGCAGTGGAACAAAGGATAAACAAAACAGGTGTTTCCATCGCGCTTTTTTTGTCTTCTCTGCTTTCTCAGTCTGCGCAACCCTTTCTTTATCAAGCTGCTTTACTTTGTCCAAGACTTCTTCGCGGCTGGTAGTCTGTGCTTCGATAGGGGAATAAACTGTCCCATCTGCAAGAACAACTGACAGAATATCCACAGTGAAAGAGCGCGTAGCAGCATCCGGCAGCGGAATCGGCGTTTGGCTTCCAAACTCTCCATCCAGGGGGACATTCAAGTCCAGATAGGAAAAGGTATCAATCCCATTCAGTTCTGCTTTGGCAGTATCATAGGCATGGATTTTCACCTTTACGGCTTTTACTGCCTGGGACGAGAGATTGCGTAATTTCAACTGCGCCAGCACTTTCCCAGTGGTATTGTCCATCAGTAGTGCCCCGGCGGAAATTACAACGGGGCAGTCCTCTAACCCCAGATTCTCTGGCAGAGAAAACAGGCGCGTATAGCGTTCACTCATGCGCTACCCCTTACAGCTTCGGCAGCTCGCCGGGGCCAGCCGGACGTTTGCCACGGTCAGGCAGTGCAATTACTAAGAGATAACCAATGAATCCCAGCCAGAAGCAAATCCAGAAATACTTTCGATCAGCAAAATTACCATACCCTTTATCTTCGGCGGCCTCAGAAAACCATTCTGCAATAAAGTAGTCCAGAACCAAGTATGCAGCAGCAATCAAGATGTAAATAATAACCATAATTATATCCCCTTTTTTGTAAATACCAATACACGGTGGACACGCTCTTCCACCCGGACTTTGTAGCCAAATTCATGTGCTTTGCGTGCGACAGGGGAATTGCTTTCAAGATATTGTTTTTGCGGAAGCTTTTTCTTCACGCTGTTAACATATTCTTCCTCTGTAATCTCAAAGTTCTTCCCCTCAGAAAAATGCTTTTCAAAAAGTGTTAAATCCAGTGATGCCATATTTTCCCTCCATTCATAGTTGCCAAGGTAGCGCCTTGACCATTGTGATGTTTCCAGAACAATCAACACGGGAATTTTCTGAATTCTGTTTGTCTCTACCTCCCTAAAAATAAAAAGTGCGGCAACCGAAGTTACCGCACTGAAAAACGCAACTCCGATTGTCGCCAAACAAAGCTCAAACAGGAAAGAAAACTATCTCACTATCCGAGTGGAGCGCGCTTTTACCGAACGCAAGCCGGATAGTGAACGCAAAAGGGCATAGTACCCCCTTGGTGATTATAGTTTTCTTTATTAAGCTTTGTTTGGCATAATTATCATACCACGCTTATCCGCAAATATCAACACTGATTATTCAATTTTCTGCCTTTTCTCTTTGCTTTTGGTGTGATGCAATAGAAAAAATCCTTGGGGGTGTTTTCATGGCCAACTATGGGAAGTACAGTGTTGCCAATCGCCGTCCATGTGTTTATTCTAATTTTTCTGCCCAAAATAAGACCGCATCCCTTCATCCAAAAGTGACAGAAAGGGATGCGGTCTAGCTATACTCTTCAAATCAGTAAAGTCCAAGGCTTTCTTTCACAAAGCCGACAAAAGCAAAAGAAAACCTCTGAAACCCGAAGATTTCAGAGGCGTTGGAGCTGCTAGCCAGATTTGAACTGGCCACCCGGTTTCCAGCGGGCTTATGCCCGCCGGAAGCCTTGCGACCTCTTTTTTGAAATCAGAATTGCCATTGGCAATTCAACGGATGAGGCCGCCAGTTCTTGCGGCAGAGAAACAGAAAACTCCCAAGCCGATTGGCCTGAGAGCTTTTTCTGGAGCTGCTAGCCAGATTTGAACTGGCGACCTCATCCTTACCAAGGATGCGCTCTACCGGCTGAGCTATAGCAGCATTTTCTTTTGGGCTGTTTCCTGACAGCTTTGATATTATATAACGGGATGTCCCGTTTGTCAATCCCTTTTTTAAGAAAATTGGCTTATTTTGAAAACGCCCGGAAAGGGGAGGGCAGGTGGGGATGGGAATGGCCTGCCGCGGTTTGCGGCAGGCCATGAGGCATTTATTCCGCTTGCTGGTTGGCGCGCTGATATTTGCCGCGCTTGGGGGGGCGAACCTTATAGATGATGGCGACGATGGCGCAGCCCAGCAGGCCCAGCAGGATACCGGCGAACATGGAGAAGATCACGTCGGTGGGGTAGTGGACGTATAGGTACAGCCGGGAGAAGGCCACCAGGAACGCCAGGATCATGGCGGGGATGCCCGCCCACTTGTTCCTGACCATCAGCACCGTGGCCGCCTCAAAGCAGGCGATGGTGTGGCCGGAGGGGAAGGAGCGGTGCAGGTCGCTGGAGAAGAGCCACAGCAGCTGCTCCTGGGTCACAGGCGTCCAGTTTTTCAGCTGGGGCAGGTCCAGCCCGGCCATCCGTTCCTCCGTGTAGAAGAGGAACGGCCGGTCGCGGGCAATCAGGCTTTTCAGGATGATGTTGCAGATGATCAGTCCCAACGTCAGGGCGGCGGCCATCGACCAGCCGGTTTTCCGGGTCTTGCGGAACAGCAGCAGCACCGCCGCCACCGCGATCCAGAACGCGCCCCATTCGCCGAACAGGGAGATATAGGGCATGGCCTTATCCAGGAAGGGATTTGTCAGATAGTTGCGGATGAATTCCAGAATGGGAAAATCAAATGTGATCGCCAGGGAGTCCAGCAGGGCCTTGGCTTGCGCAATCATTGGCTTCTACCTCCTTATACGTTTTGGAACAGGGGATACAGCTTCATGGGCGTCAGGTTGTACCCATCGGGCAGGGTCACATTGCCTGCCTCGTCGGGCTGGAATACCACCGTCCAGGTCTTTTGACCAGCCTCATTGGTCTCCACGGTGGCCCAGCCGCTGAACACCTTGCCCACGGGGATATCCACCACGGGCGCGGTGAGAGACTTGGAGTCGGTGGAGTAGAAGGCGGAGGACAGCTGGTTTCCGGCGGCGTCGAAGAAGGTCAGCCGAACCTCGCCCACGGGGGTGGTGATATCCTCATTGGTCATTTCGGTGCAGACCCACTTGCCGTTCTCATAGCTGAAATACATGGACTGGACGATGCTGTAGTCCTTCTCCGTATTGTCCTTGTTGATCACATGCATAATCATGGAGGCGCGGACGGAGAACATGGTATCGGAGCGGCTGGTGAAGCCCAGAATCTCCTGATTGCGGAAATCATGGCCCCGGTCGGAGTTCATCCACAGCTCGCCGTTCATTGCCACAATGTCGTTGTAGGTCTGGGTGCCGCCCTTGAAATACTGGGAAACGGCTGCCCGGCTGCCGCTGGCGTTGATCATAAAGCCTGCGTAGGCCTCCAGCGCGCCGAACACGGCGCTGCGCTCCTCGTCGGTGATGGCGATGGAGGAAATCTGCTCCTCGTACATGCCGGAGTCGCTGTTGTAGCGTACATCAATGGGCGCGCCGGTCTGGTCGTAGACCAGCAGCTCCGGGGCGGTCATCAAGCCGTCCACCTCCTGGATGCTGGTGCGCACGCGCTCCTCCACCGGCAGCTCCTCGTCCGCCTTGGTGGAGGCGATCTGAATGGTATAATCCTCGCTCAGGGGCGTATTGTTCACGTAAGCCACATGGTTTTCCAGCTTACGGATTCGGATGGATTCATTGCGGGTGATGAACAGCTCCACCTCGCCCAGCTTCCAGTCGGGAATGTCGGTGATGCTGTCCTGCTGGCCCGTCAGGGTGAAGGAGGCCAGCTTTTCCGTGCCCAGACGAACCAGGTATTTCTTGCCGGTCAGGCCGCCGGAGGTTTCCACATACTCCAGCTGCTGAGAGCCGACCTTTTCCTGCATATACCGCACATAGGCGTCGGAGCCTTCAAACTGGGTGTCATAGCGGTTGGTGCCGGTGCCGGTGGGGTCGCCTGCCAGTCGGTAGAGCTGCGCCCAGTCGGGGGTGGCAAACAGCTCGTCAAACACCTGCTGGCACTTGATGGTGGGCTGTGCGGCCTGGTAGTCCTTCAGCCAGCTGTTGAGCCAGTTCAGCCCAATGAATACGCCCACGAAGAACACCAGGATCAGGCCAAAGTAGAAGCTGTAGAAGATCACGCCGCCAGTGCGGGGGCCGCGCTTTTTCAGCACCACCTCGTTCTGCGTCTGCTTCCGGGGGGGCTGTGCGGGCCTCTGGTTGGAGGCGGGGCGCTGACCGGCAGTGCTCCGCTGCTGGCTGCCGGTGGGCCGGGCGGGGTGCTGCGCGCCGGATTGGGCCGGGCGCTGTGCGGGCTTTTGGGCGCTGGGGCGCTGCATGCCGGTGGGCTGGGCCGGACGGTTGGCCACACTGCGGCCTGCGGCGCGCTGGGCTTCCCGCTGGGCGCGCTTGGCGGCCAAGGCGGCATTTGCCTCCTCCCGCTCCCGGATGATCTCGTCCAGGGTCTGGTCGGGTGCCTGCTGACCCTTGGATTTTGCATCGAATTTTCCTTGATACATCTCTCACTACTCCTTACTGTAAGGGCTTGACCATCCAGAAGTTGGGCATTCTTCTCGGCTCGGACTGGAGCACGGAATAGCTGTTGATCATGCTGACCTCGCCGGTGTTGTAGTCGCGGTACAGCATGACGGAGGAGGAGCCGCCGTCCATGTTGCAGGCGTTCACCGCGCCGTAGGCGGTGAGCAGGTCAATCATGTCCTTGTAGGTAGCGCCCAGGGAGCCTGCCTGGCGGCCGTCGGCGCAGATGATGATGACAACGCCGTCCGCCCGCTGGCCGATGACGGTGCGGGGGTTATAGCCGGAGTTGCCGGAATAGACCTGCTGGTTGGCAACGCCGTTGACGATCAGCACGGGGCCAAATTCGCAGCCATCCCGGATGCCCAGCTCCATGGCCTGGGCTTCGGTCATGCTCTCGGCCACCACGAATTTGTTTTCATTGGTGAAGCCGCCGAAGCCGCCGGGGAATGCGGCGTTTTTCACATTGGATACGACCTTCCCGTCGTGGATGACCATGCCGGAGGGCACGCTGCCCACCTGGGCGCCGGCGGTGCCGTCGTCGTTAAAGGCACCGGCGTTGACGGCGGCGGAGGCACCCTCGTCCTCAATGGCCACGTTCAGCCGCTTGCCGGGCTTGCTGGTGCTGAAGCCGTCGTAGCTGGACAGGCCCAGGTATACCCGGCTGGGATCCTGGATCAGCATGATGTGGGCATTGAAGGTCTTGCCCGCGTAGCTTTCGATGCGGATGCCGTCGGGGTAGGCTGCCCATTCGTCGGAGGCAGCCAGATTGCTGGAATCCATAATGACGATATCATCCAGGTTCACATCCTCCAGGGGAGCCTCGTCCTTGCCCTGGTTTTTGATCTCGTCCACCAGCTCGTCGCTCATGAAGAGGCCTGGGATCCACTTGGTGGCGCTGGGCTCCAGCAGGGACATGGTCAGCATGTCCCGGGCGGCGGTGGAGGGGCCGTTGAAGATCAGATTCATCATCAGCGCAAGCCCCACCACGATCAGGATAATCAGGGTGAACAGCAGCAGGAAGAAGCGGCGGATGATGCGCCCCGCCAGGCCGCTGCCCTTGGATTGCTTTTTCTTACTCATATCGGTTACCTCGCGTCAGATTTTTGGTTGTACGATGCAAAGACCCAGCGCTGCTGGATCGCGTAGCTGATGAAATACAAAACGGTCATTACAATAATATACCACAGCGACCGCAGCCAACCGGCGTTGGAGCCAACGTGCAGCAGCCAGAATACGCCGTTGGTTAGCCCCATCTGCACCAGCAGCTGAGGGACGGCCACAGCATAGTAGCGCAGCAGCGCCTTGCCGGTGCTTTCCCTGGACTGGAACACCACCCGCTGATTGATGAAGAAATTCAGCAGCGACGAAATGACCCGCGCCAGCACATAGGGCACCGTGTCGTGCACCGCGGCCTCGGAGCTGGCCAACAGATGATCGAACAGGGCGAACATGCCCACATCCACCCCGGCGCAGAAGAGGCTGCTCAGGGTATAGCGGAAGAAATGGGCCAGAATCAGCTTGTAAATGCGCCAGGAATCCTTCAGCCAGTGGAAGTGGGAACTTTTGTTCTCTTCAATGTAAACGGTGCGGATCTTCACCTCGTCGAAGGGAAGGCCGTTGGTTTTCATGGCCAAAAGGACGTTGGTCTCGTATTCAAAGCGGTCGCCGCCCACCTGGGCCATCAGCTCCAGCGTGTCCCGCGGGAAGGCCCGCAGTCCCGTCTGGGTGTCGGAGAGGGTAATGCCGCAGAACAGCTTGAATACGGCGGAGGTGGTTTTGTTGCCGAACCGGCTCCTGGGGGGCACATGGGGCAGGGAGAAATCCCGGCAGCCCAGGGTGATCCGCCCGGTCTGTAGCATGTGCTCGCAGCAGGCCCGGGTATCCTCCGGGTGGTGCTGATTGTCGCCGTCCACGGTGACTACGCCCAGGGTGTCCGGCCGGTTTTCCAGCACATAATTGAAGGCCGTTTTCAGCCCCGCGCCCTTGCCCCGATTGACCTCATGGGTCAGCACGTGAATCTCGGGGTGCGCCTGGGCGGCGTCGGTGAAATAATGAAGATTCTCCGGCTTGCTCCCGTCGTTGACCAGAATGATGTCGGAAAAGCCGTATTCCAGCAGCCCGTCGATGACGGCGTTCAGCTTTTCATCCGGGTCAAGAGAGGGAAGAACCACGGAAATTTTAGATATATCTGCCATTTGGATTCCTCTTCTATCATTCAAGCGATTTTTTTGCCACAATAGTATATCACATCCGCAGGGAATTGCAAAGCGTTTTCCAAAAGATTTCCACAATTTTAAGAATTTCTGAAGAAACACCCAAAAATCCCACCCGCAGGAATCCGCCAGTGGTACTATTTGCGTAATCGGATGAAATTATCAAAACAGAGTGGGGAAGAATGTACTATATATAATGTATAGCTGCCCTCCACCCCCGTAGGGGTCGACAACCTGCCGACCCTAAACCCAACGGTTTAGGAAGCAGTAGAAAACAACGTATACCATAAAAGGATACATCCCCCAAGCTTCCCTGTGGGGTGTTGCAGAGCGCAGCGAATCTTTAATAACAATCATTGCCGGTGGCAATGATACCATAATTAAATAGCTGTCGCCGCAGCGACTGAAGAGGGCACTCAGGTAATGGTTTCGAGAGAGACTTGACTAAAAAGGTAGAATGTCAAACACTTTGAGTCCGTAGGGGTGGTGCTCCGCGCAGCGAATCAGAATATCAATGATTGCCAGTGGCAATCATACAATTGATTCATCGGATACCAGCCGCCCGAAAGGTAACGAAAGTGAGCTGTATAGCCGAACCGCTCAATCCCGGTACCCGGCGGGGCGGCAAATTGCCGCCCCCTACGAACTCAGAAGCTTTTGGTAATGTTCATTCAACTGACAGCTCAATTCCGCGACGTTGCGGGCGGCTGGTATCCGCCCCGAAAGGGACTTGTCATTCGATGGATGGCGGTCAAAGCGGAAGCTTTGCAGAAGGGCAAAAATGATGCAAAATGGGGTGGCGGGTTTCATTTTGGATGGGGGCGAAAAGAGCGGGGCGGGGCGCGTTCTTTGCCCCGGTGGGGGTGAGCAAAAGCGGGGGGTGTGCGTGGAGGGCGGAGGAATGATTTTGAGGTGAAAACGATTGTTAAAATCAACAAAAAAAGTTTTGCGCCTGCCCCCGCAATGCGGGAAATTGTAGAACGCAACAAAATTGGCTTTGAAATATCAACAGAGGGTTGATTTATGAGAAATGCTATGTTAAAATAGCTGCAAATCATTTGGAAAAAATGATTTATGCAGGACACGGCCGTGCATTATGCATGGAAAGCCTGCAAAAATATTTAGGGAGGAAAAAACATGAAGAAACTTCTTGCACTGGTTCTGGCTGTTGTCATGGTGCTTTCTCTGGTTGCCTGCAGCAGCAAGACCGCCGAAGAGCCCACCGAGGCCCCCACGGAAGCTGCCACCGAAGCCGAAACCGAAGCTCCTACCGAAGCTGAGACTGAGGCTCCCACCGAGGCAGAGACTGAGGCTGAGACCGAAGCTGAAACCGAGGCTGAGGCTGAGGTTCAGGCTGAAGAGCCCGCTGAGGAGGACACCGACGAGTACGATGCCACCTCTACCGAGCTGTACAACGCCGTCCTGGGCGACTTCTATGCCGCTTACTCCGAGGCAAAGTCCATCGACAATGCTTCCGAGGCTTGGGCGAAGATGGCTATCGCCGAGGCCAAGCTGCTGGAGACCGGCGTGATGCTGCCCACCACTACCAGAGGCGGCAACTATGCCATTGCCCGCATTGCTCCGGGCACCGTCACCCCCATCCTGTACGGCAATGACAAAGACCGTTTCCAGAACTACCTGATCGCCACCGAATTCATCAAGGCCGAGGACCGCGCCGAGATGAAGGCTCACTATAACGAAGTCAAGGGCACCGGCACCTACATGGAGTGGGCCAAGGAGTACCTGACCGAGAAGGGCTACACCCTGACTGATGTCTACGGCTACCCCTCCTACACCTCCGACCCCAAGACCTGGGACTATTTCGCCACCTCCCGCGCGGCCGACTCCGAGGCCATTGTGAACGGCCTGGAAATGCTGCTGGAGTATGACGTGGAAGGCGTGCAGCAGCCCGCTCTGGCCACCGGCTACACCGTGTCCGACGACGGCCTGACCTACACCTTCACCATCCGTGAGGGCTGCGTCTGGGTCGACTCTCAGGGCCGGAAGGTCGCTGACGTGACCGCTGACGACTTTGTCGCCGGCTTCCAGCATATGCTGGACGCTCAGGGCGGCCTGGAGTTCCTGGTCAGCGGCGTCGTGAAGAACGCTGCCGAGTATATCAACGGCGAGATCACCGACTTCGCCGAGGTCGGCGTCAAGGCTGTTGACGATTACACGCTGGAGTACACTCTGGAGGCTCCCTGCCGTTACTTCGTCACCATGCTGGGCTACAACCCCTTCGCTCCTATGAGCCGTGAGTACTACACCTCTCAGGGCGGCCAGTTCGGCCAGGATTACGATCCCTCCGCTGAGACCTACACCTACGGCACTTCCCCCAACAACATCGCCTACGTCGGCCCCTATGTTGTGACCAACTTCACCTCTGAGAACACCATCGTGTTCCAGGCCAACGAGTCCTACTGGAATGCTGATAACATCAACATCCACACCATCAACTGGATCTTCAACGACGGCACCGATGTGACCAAGGCTTACACCGACTGCAAGAACGGCATTGTTTCCGGCGTCGGCCTGAACACCACCACCGTGGAGCTGGCCAAGGAGGATAAGCTGTTCGACGATTACGCTTATGTTTCCAGCACCGACGCCACCTCTTACATGGCGTTCCTGAACATCAACCGCACCGCCTACGCCAACGTCAACGACGAGAGCACCGTCGTCTCCGAGAAGACCGACGAGCAGAAGACCGTCGCCGCTGCCGCCATGAAGCTGCAGAACTTCCGCATGGCTCTGTGCACCTCTCTGGACCGCGCTTCCTACAACGCGCAGAGGGTCGGCGAGGAGCTGAAGCTGAACAACCTGCGTAACTCCTACACTCCCGGCAACTTCGTCACCCTGACCGAGGACGTCACCGTTGACATCAACGGCGAGGCCACCACCTTCCCCGCCGGCACCAACTACGGTGTCATCATGCAGGCTCAGATCGACGCTGACGGCTATCCCCTGAAGGTCTACGATCCCACTGCCGACGACGGCGCCGGCTCCTCCGATACCTTCGACGGCTGGTACAACCCCGAAGCCGCCAAGAAGTTCCTGGACGCTGCCATCGCTGAGCTGGCTGAGCAGGGCATCGAGGTCACTACCGACAACCCCGTTGTCATTGACTACCCCTACGCTTCCAACAGCGAGCTGTACACCAACGTTGCCAACGCCTTTAAGCAGTCCGTGGAGAAGACCCTGGACGGCCTGGTGGTTGTGAACCTGGTCACCTGCGTCGATTACGACGGCTGGTACTACGCTGGCTACTACACCGACTTTGGCTACGAGGCCAACTACGACGTGTACGATCTGTCCGGCTGGGGTCCCGACTACGGCGATCCTTCCAGCTACCTGGATACCTTCCTGCCTGACTACGCCGGCTACATGATCAAGTGTATCGGCATCTTCTAAGCAATTTCCAGCAGTAATGCATCGTTCTGGGGCGGGAAACCGTCCCAGACGACTGCGCTTTATAAGGGCTTCACGAAGCAGAAAATTAATGGTTGGAGGATGGGCCATTAAGTCCATCCTCCTTACCACATATATATGGGTGTGGTATTATGACAAAATATTTAATAAACAGAATACTGAGAAGCATTGTCTCCGTCTTCCTGGTTGTGGCGCTGGTAATGGTTCTTATCTACTCTCTGATGGACAGAAACCTGATTTTTGCGCAGGATCCGCTTTACACCAAGCAGTCCAACAACCAGAAAGAGGCCTATAAGTACCGCAAGTGGGAGGAATACGGATACCTGGACTATGTTCCCTATGCGGATTGGCTGAATGAACGGGTGAAGAACGGCACGCTCACCAAGGAAGAGCGGGACGCCGTGATCAAATTCGGCGGCAAGCCCAGCGAGGATAAGCCCGAGGTGGCGGAGATGGTTGCCGAATTTACCAGATATTATGAATCCCAGGGCTATACCGTGGTGCGTCTGAACGCCATGAAGAGCGGAAAAAAATACAAGCCCGGCGGAAATGAGCAGCTGTTTGCCTACAAGGATAAGCCGCTGATCAGCCGCGTGGCCACCTATTTCGGCGGCCTGCTTACTGTGGATAACATCCACAAGGTGCAGGAGGATATCGGCGAAAGAAAGCTGACCTTTACTTTGAAAGACCCTGTGTACGGCGGAGAAAAGTTCGCCCCTGCCATCATCGGCAACGGTACGCTGCATAAGTACCTGCTGTATACAGACAATATATTCCCCTTTGTCCATCAGAATCTGCTCACGCTGAATCTGGGCAAATCCTATGTGGAATACGCGGGCATCGATGTGTTCACCGTCATGACCCGTACCCAGGGCTCCTATGTGAAATCCACCGTGACCTATCCCACCGGCCACGTGGAGGAGAGCGCCGATGATCTGCACACCGCCACCTATGTGGCCGGCTCCCGGGAGGCAAGCTCCCTGGCCGCCGAGCGGTTCACCGACGACTATACCAACGTGGGCACCGTGGACAACAACATGTCCAAGATGGGCTTCTCCTTTGTCATTGGCATCATCGCTACTCTGATCGCCTACCTGCTGGGCGTGCCTCTGGGCATTGTCATGGCCCGGAACAAGGATCGCCTGGTGGATAAGATCGGCACGTTCTATATCGTGTTCATCATGGCGGTGCCGTCCCTTGCCTATATCTTCATGTTCAAGGCCTTCGGCGGCGCGCTTGGCCTGCCCACCACCTTCGATATGGAGTCCAACAACAAGCTGATGTTCGTGCTGCCCATCATCTCCCTGGCCCTGCCCTCCATCGGCAGCCTGATGAAGTGGATGCGCCGGTATATGATCGACCAGATGAATTCCGACTACGTGAAATTCGCCCGGTCCGGCGGCCTGTCCGAGGGTGAGATCTTCAGCAAGCACATCATGAAGAACGCCATCATCCCCATTGCCCATGGCCTGCCCGCCAGTGTGCTGGGCGCGCTCACCGGCGCGATCATCACCGAGCGTGTGTATGTGGTTCCCGGCGCGGGCAACCTGCTGACCAAGGCCATCAACAACTATGACAACGGCGTGATCGTGGGCATGACCCTGTTCTATGCCACCCTGAGCGTTATCTCCATCATTCTGGGCGACGTGGTAATGAGCCTGGTTGACCCCAGAATCTCCTTCTCCTCGAAAGCTAGGTGATTGAAATGAAAAATGAACAAGTGAATCTGGACGACCTGGGCTTTACCGAGCAGGAGCTGTTCTCCCACGTGGACAACGACGTGGACAGCGCCGAGAAGATCACTGCCCCCCGCTATTCCTACTGGAAGAGCGTGTTCCGGGTGTTCTTTAAGAAAAAGATCAACATCGTGGTGCTGTGCCTGCTGGCCATTGTGATCTTCATCGCCTATATCTATCCGCTGATCTCCAACTATGACGCCTACCAGAACCTGCTGGACTCCGGCGCGAAGCATCTGCGCCCCCTGGCCGCCATGCAGAAGTTCGGCTATAATCTGCACTGGATCCTGGGTACCGGCGCTTCCGGCAACTCCACCTTCGACGCCGTGTGGAGCGGCGCGAAGATCTCCATCTCCCTGGCCTTTATGTGCGCCCTGATCAATATGACCGTGGGCGTGGTGATCGGCGCCATCTGGGGTTTCTCCAAGAAGATGGACGTGTTCATGACCGAGGTTTACAACATCATCGGCAACGTGCCCTATGTGCTGTTCGTCTCCGTGATGGTGCTGGTGTTCTCCCCCAGCTTCTGGACCATGGTGTTTGCCCTGACCATCACCGGCTGGCTGAGCATCGCCTACTTCATCCGCACCCAGGTGGTCATCATCCGCGACCGGGAATATAACCTGGCCTCCCGTTGCCTGGGTACCTCCATCATGACCATCGCCATGAAGAATATCCTCCCCTTCATGACCTCCGTGATCGTCACGCTGGCGGCCACCGAGATCCCCTCCTATATTTCCTATGAGGTGTTCCTCAGCTTCCTGGGCATGGGCATGTCCGATATGTCCCTGGGCAAGCTGATCGGCGCGGCACAGAGCGCCATGGTCACCCCCGGCTGGGAATTTGAGTTCTGGAGCCCCGTGGTGGTGGTGTCCATCATCACCGTGGTGCTGTACGTGGTTGGCCAGAATCTGGGCGACGCATCCGACCCCAGGACCCACATGTAGGAGGACGGTATGGAAGAGAAAAAAGTTCTGTTGTCCGTTCAGGACCTGGTTGTCAAGTTCCACGTCCGCGGCAGAGTCCTCACCGCCATCCGGGGCATCTCCCTGGATATCTATGAAAATGAGTCCATCGCCATCGTGGGCGAGTCCGGCTCCGGCAAGTCCGTGTTTACCAAAACCTTCGCCAATATGCTGGATTCCAACGGCTTTGTGGATCAGGGCAAGATCATCTTCTCCGACGACACCCTGGCAGATTTCAAGATCACCCTGGGGCCTGCCCAGCACCGCATGATCCAGCGCCTGGCCCAGCGCCTGGACGGGTATTCCCGCCTGGAAAACGGCGGCGATATTTACAAGCAGATGAAGTGCATGGAGTCCGAGGCCAGGCAGCGCAAGGCCCTGACCGAGGACGAGGAAAAGGAATTTACCGCCAAGCTGGACGAGCTGCGCTACCAGCGGGCGGAGACCTTCAACCTGAAGCAGACCTTCGACCCCAAGAAGGAGAAGGATAAGATCCATCAGGCGTCTGCCAAGCTCTCTGAGCTGGACCGTCAGATCAAGGAGGCGGAGGCCCAGAAGAAGGCCACCGTCAAGGCCCGCACCACCGCCGCCAAGCAGGATGAAGCCTATCGGGCGGACTACGCCAAGAAGATGGACGAGCTGAAGAAGCAGTATGCTGCCGCAACCTCCGCTCCCGTCACCCAGGAGCAGAAGGATCGCAATGTCCAGCTGGCCAAGGAGATCTACCTGTCCATCGGCCGGTATGATTTCGTTACCCGCCAGAAGATCCTGACCAAGCTCATGCCCTGCCTGAAGGAGGCCATGCGCCAGGGCCTGGACCTGAGCCGCGACAACGTGCGCAACGATGTATTCGCCCCCGCCATCTACCGGGTGAAGCTGCTGGACGAGACGCCGGAGAAGCTCCACGGCAAGTGTGTGTTCGACCTGGCCAACATCAAGTACCAGAAGGACCTGGCCCAGATCCGCGGCAAGCGGATCGCCACCGTGTTCCAGGATCCTATGACCTCTCTGAACCCCATCCTTACCATTGGCGACCAGATTTCCTCCATCATCCTCAAGCATCAGCAGTGCTCTGAGACGGAGGCCAGAATCCGGGCCATTGAGCTGATGAAGAAGGTGGGCATCCCCAATGCCGAGAACCGCTACGACGATTACCCCTTCCAGTATTCCGGCGGCATGCGGCAGAGAATTGTTATCGCCATCGCCCTGTCCTGCCAGCCCAAGATCCTGATCTGCGACGAGCCGACCACCGCGTTGGACGTGACCATCCAGGCGCAGATTCTGAAGCTGATTAAGGACTTGCAGAAGGAATTCGGCTACACCATCGTGTTCATCACCCATGACCTGGGCGTGGTGGCCAACATTGCCGACCGGGTGGCCGTGCTGTATGCCGGTCAGATCGTGGAGCTGGGCACCGTGGAGGAGGTTTTCTACGATCCCCGCCATCCCTACACCTGGGCCATGCTTTCCAGCCTGCCCCAGCTGGCCCAGCGCAATACCGAGCTGTATTCCATCACCGGCACGCCTCCGTCCCTGTACAACACCATCGTGGGCGACCCCTTTGCGCCCCGTAACCCGTACTGCCTGAAGATCGATACGCTGATGGATGCCCCCATGTTCCAGGTGAGCGAAACCCACTTTGCGAAAACCTGGCTGCTGGATTCCAGAGCGCCCAAGATCGAAAAGCCCGAGGCCATCCAGAACCTTCACGAGAAGCTCCTGGCCGCTTTCAATATCTGATAAGGAGGTTATGCATCGTGAGCAATGTACAAGAGGCAACTGCCAGACATTTCCCGGAGCATGGCCCCATCGACCCCAAGACCGGCAAGGAGGTACTGCTGTCCCTGAAGAATGTGGACATCACCTTCGGCAAGGGGGACAAGGCACTGAAGGCCGTCAGCAATGCTTCCTTTGATATCTACAAGGGGGAGACCTTTTCCCTGATCGGCGAGTCCGGCTCCGGCAAGACCACCATCGGCCGCGCCGTGATCCGGGTCAACCCCTGCTCCGCCGGTGAGATCCTCTACAAGGGCGTCCGCATTTCCGGCAAGATCCCCCACAGCCTGGACCGGGAGGTCATCCGCAATATCCAGATGGTGTTCCAGGATCCCGCCGCGTCTCTGAACGAGCGGGCCACCGTGGACTATATCATCTCCGAGGGTCTGTATAACTTCCACCTGTACAAGGACGAGGCCGACCGGGTGCGCAAGGTGGACAGCATGATCAAGGAAGTTGGTCTGCTGCCGGAGCACCTGACCCGCTATCCCCATGAGTTCTCCGGCGGTCAGCGCCAGAGAATCGGCCTGGCCCGTGCCATGGTCATGGAGCCGGAGCTGGTGGTGGCCGACGAGCCGATCTCCGCACTGGACGTGTCCATCCGCGCCCAGGTGCTGAACCTGCTGAAAAAGTTCCAGAAGGAGCAGGGCACCACCTACCTCTTTATCGCCCATGACCTGTCCATCGTTCGGTTCATCTCCGACCGCATCGGCATCATTTACAAGGGCAATATTGTCGAGGTGGCCGAGGCTGAGGAGCTGTTCGATTACCCCATGCACCCCTACACCCACAGCCTGATTTCCGCCATCCCCATCCCCGACCCTGTGCTGGAGAAGAACAAGGAGCTGTTCACCTACGACCCCAGCGTTCACGACTACTCCGTGGACAAGCCGGAGATGGTGGACATCGGCAACAACCACTATGTCTACGGCAACAAGGCGGAGATCGAGCGCTATAAGAAGCTCCGCGCCGAGGGCAAGAAGATCAAGTCCATTACCATCCTCACCCCCGAGGAGAAGGCAAAGCGGGACGCCGAGCGCGAGAGCGTGCCCACCGGCGAGGTGGTTCTGGATCACCCCGTCCACGATACCGGCAGCTTCTGGTATAAGTTCCTGGCGTTCTTCCTGCCCATCCTGGGCCTGCTGGCCGGGCAGATTTTCAAGGCCAAGAATTATATCAACAATTTCAAGGCGCTGAAAAAGGGCGCCATCGTCGGCCTGATATTCCGGCTGGTGGTGCTGTTGCTGTTTGGCCTGCTGCTGATTCTGGCTGTGATTTAGATGTTATCCCTTCGTGGCTGCCCTGCTTTGGGGCAGCCACGTTGCGGTATTACGGAAAGGAGCATTCTATGTCCCGTTATGCCCGAAGAAGAGACCCCAATCTCCCCCGGAAGCAGCGCATTGAGCTGGGGGAGGTCAACGTGCCTCTGCGAGCCCTGCTGCTGGGTATCGCCCTGCTGGTGGCGGCGCTGGCCTTTGGCAGTGCCATCAATCAGCGCCTGGCGGTGCAGTCCGGCTGGCAGGAAATCGAGGCCGCCAATCCTCAGACCGTTGCCCACCAGGCCTTCCAGTTCTCCTATGACCTGGGGGAGGGGGAGCAGTCTGCTAGGGAGGAGCTGCGGGCCGTAACGGCGGTGTATACCGACGCCCTGGACAGCGCTTACCGCGCCCTGTCCGGGGAAGTTATTGAGGGCGTGAGCAACCTGGCGGCACTGAACGGTCAGCCCAATACCGCCGTGCGGGTGGAGCCGGAATTGTATGCCGCCCTGGAGACGGTGCAGGCCTCCGGCAGCCGCTATGTCTACCTGGCCCCGCTGATGGCGCAGTATGATGCGCTGTTTGCCTGCGCCTATGACCAGGAGGCCGCGCTTTATGACCCGGCCCGGGACGAGGGCGCGGCGGAATTTGCCGCGCAGATCGCCGCCTTTGCCGCCGACCCCGCCAGCGTCCAGCTGGAGCTGCTGGGGGAGAACACAGTGCGCCTGGCCGTATCCCAGGAATACCTGGATTACGCCGCTGAAAACGAACTGAATACCCTGGTGGATTTCGGCATCCTGCGCAACGCTTTCCTCTGTGATGCCGCCGCCGATGCCTTGTCCGCAAGGGGCTACTGCCGGGGTGTGGTGTCCAGCCTGGATGGCTACGCCCGGAACCTGAGCAGCGAGAAATTTGCCGTGAACCTCTTTGACCGCGTGGACGGCACCGTCACCGCCCTGGGCAGCGTGACCTATACTGCCCCCGCCGCCCTGGTGATCTGCCGCGCTTTCCCCGCCTCGGCCCAGGAGCAGACCCGCTTCTATACCTATGCCGACGGCACCGTGGTCGCCCCCTATCTGAGCGCCTCCGGCCTGCCCAGCGCCGCTGCGCCGAATCTCGTCACCCTGTCCCATGAAAACAGCGTGGCAACCCTGGCCCTGCGCACCATACAAGCCTACACCGAAGCCGACCCCAGCTTCCCCACCCTCACCTCCAATTCCTGGGCCAGCGCCCAGAACGGAGAAATCATCACCCACGGCACAGATTTCCAGCCGGTACAATAAGACTTAAAAAGGGGCTGTTGCAAAATAGAAATTTGTGAAAATACGCCCTTCTAAAAGTTAGAAATAGCGGTAGAAATCGTGAAACAATCGTGATTTCTACCGCTAAATTATTAGGACAGTTTTCTAAAAAATCTATTTTGCAACAGTCCCTTTTCATGTCCCCCATTTTTTCCATCCCACCCTCCGTAGGGGTCGGCAACCTGCCGACCCTTAACCTTACGGTTTCGATAGCAGTAAAAACCAACGTATAACCTAAAGGATACATCTCTGAGCTTCCCTGTGGGGTGTTACAGAGCGCAGCGAATCTTTAATAACAATCATTGCCGGTGGCAATGATACCATAATTAAACAGCTGTCGCCGCAGCGACTGAAGAGGGCACTCAGCGTATGGTTTTGATAGAGATTTGGTTAAAAAGGTAGAATGCTAAAACATTCTGAGTCCGTAGGGGCGGATACCAGCCGCCCGAAAGCCAACGAACGTGAGCTGTACAGACAAGCCGCTCAATCCCGGTACCCGGCGGGGCGACAAATTGCCGCCCCCTACGAACTCAGAAGCTTTTGGTAATGTTCATTCAACATACCGCTCAATTCCGCGACGTTGCGGGCGGCTAATATCCGCCCCTACGGATTGGCGTGTACCATTCACCGAACTGCTATCGAGCGAGCTACGTTTCGGGCCTGCGGCATTGGCCCTTTTCTCGCGGTAGAGGCGGAAATTGTAAACAAATTATTTTTTATAAAAACGCCCTTGACTTTTTTTCAAAACGGGGTATAGTGTGGTTAAAAGAAATTAGCACTCGCTGCAAGAGAGTGCTAATAACGAAAGGAAGGATCGCTATGACATTACAGAACTTTACGCAGAAATCTCAGGAGGCCGTCCAGGACGCGCAGAATTTGGCGATTCGGAACAACCATCAGCAATTGGAGCAGATTCATCTGCTTGCCGCACTGCTGCAGCAGGACGGGGGACTGATCCCGCAGCTGCTGACCAAGATGGGCGTCACCGTTGAAAGCCTGTCCGCCGCCGCCATGGCGGAGGTCAACAAGCTCCCCGGCGTCACCGGCGCACGGGAGGCCGATAAGATCTATATCAGCAATGCCCTGAACCAGACTCTTGTAGCCGCCCAGGACAAGGCCGAGCACATGAAGGACGAGTACGTCTCAGTGGAGCACCTGTTCCTGGCCCTGCTGGATACCGCCGAGGGGAATGTAAAGACCCTGTTTAACACCTACCGCATCACCAGCGACGCGGCGATGAAGGCGCTGCAGGCCGTCCGGGGCAACCAGCGGGTGACCACCGACAACCCGGAGGGCACCTATGACGCCCTGGAAAAATACGGTACCGATCTGGTCAAACGCGCCCGGGAGCAGAAGATGGATCCCGTGATCGGCCGTGACGAGGAAATCCGAAACGTGATTCGGATTCTGTCCCGCAAATCCAAGAATAACCCTGTGCTCATCGGTGAGCCTGGCGTGGGCAAGACCGCCATCGCCGAGGGCCTGGCCCAGCGAATTGTGAAAAAGGATGTGCCCAAGAGCCTACAGGACAAGACCATCTTCGCCCTGGATATGGGCGCGCTGATCGCCGGCGCCAAGTACCGGGGCGAATTTGAGGAGAGATTGAAGGCCGTCCTCAATGAGGTCAAGCAGTCCGAGGGCCGTATCCTGCTGTTCATCGATGAGTTGCACACCATCGTGGGCGCGGGCAAGACCGAGGGCAGCATGGATGCAGGCAACCTGCTCAAGCCCATGCTGGCCCGGGGCGAGCTGCACTGCATCGGCGCGACCACTCTGGACGAGTACCGCACTTATATTGAAAAAGATCCCGCACTGGCCCGCCGGTTCCAGCCGGTCATGGTGAATGAGCCGACGGTGGAGGATACCATTGCCATCCTGCGTGGCCTGAAGGAGCGCTATGAGGTGTTCCACGGCGTCAAGATCACCGATTCCGCCATCATTGCCGCCGCCACCCTGTCCCACCGCTATATCACTGACCGATTCCTGCCCGACAAGGCCATCGACCTGGTGGACGAGGCCTGCGCCCAGATTCGTACCGAGATGGACTCCATGCCCACAGAGCTGGATACCGTCTCCCGGAAGATCATCCAGATGGAGATCGAAGAGGCGGCGCTGAAAAAGGAGGACGATCCGCTGAGCAAGGCAAATCTGGCGGCCCTGCAAAAGGAGCTGGCAGAGGAGCGGGAGTCTTTCAACGCCATGAAGGCCCAGTGGGACAACGAGAAAAATGCCATTGGCAAGGTGCAGCAGCTGCGTGAGACCATTGAGGATTTGAACCGTCAAATCGAGGCTGCCGAGCGCAACTACGATCTGGAAAAGGCCGCCGAGCTGAAATACGGCCGCCTGCCCGAGGCCAAGCGGAAGCTGGCAGAGGAGGAGCAGCGGGTGAATTCCGCCCATGAGGGCAACCTGCTCCGCGACCGGGTCACCGAGGATGAAATCGCCCGCATTGTGGAGCGCTGGACGGGTATCCCCGTCAGCCGCCTGGTGCAGGGCGAACGGGAGAAGCTGCTGAGCCTGGATAAGACGCTGCACAAGCGGGTGGTGGGCCAGGACGAGGCCGTTACCGCCGTCACCGAGGCCATCCAGCGCAGCCGCGCCGGTATTCAGGATCCCAACCGGCCCATCGGCTCGTTCCTGTTTCTCGGCCCCACGGGCGTTGGTAAGACGGAGCTGGCCAAGGCGCTGGCGGAAGCGCTGTTTGACGACGAAAACAACATGATCCGAATCGACATGTCGGAGTACATGGAGAAATTCTCCGTCTCCCGTCTGATCGGTGCACCTCCGGGATATGTGGGCTATGACGAGGGCGGCCAGCTGACCGAGGCCGTCCGCCGCAAGCCCTACAGCGTGGTGCTGTTTGACGAGGTGGAGAAGGCCCACCCCGATGTGTTCAACATCCTTTTGCAGGTGCTGGACGACGGGCGGATCACCGATTCCCAGGGCCGTACCGTGGACTTCAAGAATACCATCCTCATTCTCACCTCCAACCTGGGCTCCGAATTCCTGCTGGGCGGCATCGACGACCAGGGCAATATCAGCCAGGAGGCCAAGAATCAGGTGCAGAGCCTGCTGCGCCGCTCCTTCCGCCCGGAGTTCCTGAACCGGCTGGACGAGATCGTGTTCTACAAGCCCCTGACCCGGGAGAACGTGACCAAGATTATTGATTTGCAGATCGATAAGCTCAATGGCCGTCTGGCTCAGCAGCAGATCAAGTGCGTGGTCACCGAGGCCGCCAAGAGCGCCATCGTGGACGCCGCCTACAACCCTGAGTTCGGCGCCCGTCCCCTGCGCCGCTATGTGCAGCATACGGTGGAAACCATGCTCAGCAAGCGCATTCTGGAGGGCACTGTCCTTCCCGGCCAGACCGTCACTGTGGATTACCAGAACGGCGAGCTGACCATGAGTTAAGCTAAGGAACCTCTGAATAAATCGTCTGCGGCTGTGAGCGGATCTTTTTTGCCCACTCTTCGGTAACGAAAACGGGAAATACATACAGTATTCCGCCGTTTTCGTTACCTCGATTGACCGAAAAATCTCTCGCTCACAGCTCTTGTCGATTTAATCAGAGCTTCCCTAACCCAGCCCACCCAGGCATTGCCCGGGTGGGCTTCCCTTTGCGGCGCAAGGTGCACCATTTGCTTTGCAGATGGCAATTTCAACTTGGCAAAATTCTACAAAAACGCAACGGGATATCAAAAAACAGTTGACAAGAGGTTGCTGCCGCAGTAAAATCCAGGCAAACAAGTTCATATTGTACTTGAAAGCGACAAGGATGTCGCGGATGGGTAAACTGTCCGCTGCCTTATCGCTTTTTTATTTTTGTAAAGGAGAAATCGGTATGGTAACGGATATTTTTTCTTCCATGGTATTTGACGATGCCACGATGGAGGCCCGCCTCCCCAAGGAGACCTATAAGGCATTGCAGCGCACCATCAAGCAGGGCAAGCACCTGGATGCAGAGGTGGCGACCGTGGTGGCCAATGCCATGAAGGACTGGGCAATCGAAAAGGGAGCCACTCATTTCACCCATTGGTTCCAGCCCATGACCGGCGTGACTGCCGAGAAGCATGACAGCTTTATTTCTCCCAAGCCCGGCGGAAAGGTAATCATGGAGTTCTCCGGCAAGGAGCTGATCCAGGGCGAGCCGGATGCCTCCTCCTTCCCCTCCGGCGGCCTGCGGGCCACCTTTGAGGCTCGTGGCTACACCGCCTGGGACGCCACCAGCTACGCCTTTATCAAGGACGGGGTGCTGTGCATCCCTACGGTGTTCCTCTCCTACGGCGGCGAGGCGCTGGATCAGAAGACCGCGCTGCTGCGCTCCATGGAGGCCATCAACCGTCAGGCCCTGCGGGTGCTGCGGCTGTTCGGCAACGAGGGCGTGACCTCCGTCAAGACCACCGTCGGCCCGGAGCAGGAGTATTTCCTGGTGGATAAGGAGGACTTTGACAAGCGCAAGGATCTGATTTATACCGGCCGCACCCTGTTCGGAGCCAAGCCCCCCAAGGGGCAGGAGCTGGACGATCACTATTTCGGCGCCATCAAGCCACGGGTCGCCGCCTTTATGAAGGACCTGAACGACGAGCTGTGGAAGCTGGGCATTCTGGCCAAGACCGAGCACAACGAGGTCGCCCCCGCCCAGCATGAGCTGGCCCCCATTTTCACCACCACCAACATCGCCGCCGACCACAACCAGCTGACCATGGAGATGATGCAGAAGGTAGCCAAGCGTCACGGCCTGGTGTGCCTGCTCCACGAAAAGCCCTTTGACGGCGTCAACGGCAGCGGCAAGCACAACAACTGGTCGATCTCCACCGATACCGGCGTCAACCTGCTGGAGCCGGGCGAGACGCCCTATGAGAACGCCCAGTTCCTGCTGTTCCTGTGCGCGGTGATCAAGGCGGTGGATGAATATCAGGATCTGCTGCGTATTACCGTGGCCTCCGCCGGCAACGACCACCGGCTGGGCGCCAACGAAGCGCCCCCCGCCATTGTGTCCATGTTCCTTGGCTCCGATCTGAGCGAGATTCTGGAGGCCATTGAAAAGGATGTTCCCTATGACGGCCACGAGAAGGAGCTGCTGCGCATCGGCGTGCACACCCTGCCCAAGTTCCAGCGGGACGCCACCGACCGCAACCGCACCAGCCCCTTTGCCTTTACCGGCAACAAGTTCGAGTTCCGTATGCTTGGCTCCTCCGAGTCCATCTCCTGTGCCAACACGGTGCTCAACACCTCCGTGGCCGAGGAGCTGCGGCAGTTTGCCGATGTGCTGGAGGGCGCGGAGGACTTCGAGACCAGCCTGCATGAGCTGATCCGCAAGACCATTGCCGAGCACAAGCGGATCATCTTCAATGGTGACGGCTACGATGCCTCCTGGGTGGAGGAAGCCAAGCGCCGGGGCCTGCTGAACCTGCGAACCACCCCCGACGCCCTGGCCCACCTGCTGGACAAGAAAAATGTGGAGCTGTTTACCACCCACAATGTATACAGCCCCACGGAGCTGACCGCCCGGCATGAGGTCAAGCTGGAGAGCTATTGCAAGATCATCAACATTGAGGCCCAGACCATGCTGGATATGGCGCGCAAGGATTACCTGCCCGCCATGGCAAAGTATACCGCCTCTCTGGCTGCCGGGATGTCCGCCAAGCTCAGCGCCATCCCCGATGCCGATTGCAGCTACGAGCGCGACACCATCAAGTGCATCAGCGCTCTGATCGGCGCCACCCACCGGGCGGCAAGCAAGCTGGAGCGTGATCTGCTGGAGGCCAAGTCCATCTCCGATTCCGTGGCGCTGGCGGACTTCTTCAAGACCGTCATCCTGGAGGATATGTGCGGCCTGCGCATCAGCGTGGATTCCATGGAGGCCACCGCCTCCACGGAAAGCTGGCCGGTGCCCAGCTACGGCAAGCTGCTGTTTGACGTGCGGTAAGTAAAAAATAGATTGATGAACCACTGCGCGGCGGGGAAACCCGGCCGCGCTTTGGTGGGCTTTAGGACGTATCCGCATTTCGCATGCGGACGAAAAAAACGGAGGTTTTCTCATGGAAAACAGCGACCAGAATTACCCCCTGTATTCGCAAGGCTTTGAGCACGATGCCTGCGGCATCGGTGCGGTGGTGAGCATCGACGGCGTTGCCAGCCATGGCATCGTTGACGACGCCCTGTCCATTGTGGAGCGCCTGGAGCACCGGGCGGGCAAGGACGCCACCGGCGAGGTGGGCGACGGCGTGGGCCTGCTGGTGCAGATTCCCCACCGCTTCTTTTTAATGCAGGGCCTTTCTCTGGGGCAGCCCAGGGACTATGGCGTCGGCATGTTCTTCTTCCCCCAGGACAGCCTGAAGCGCCGTCAGGCCCAGAAGCTGTGCGAGGTGATCTGCTCCAAGGAGGGCGTGAAATTCCTGGGCTGGCGGGAGGTGCCCGTTGATGCCCAAATTCTGGGCCAGCGGGCCAGGGATACCATGCCCGCCATCTGGCAGTGCTTTGTGGCCCGGCCGCCGGAGATTCCGCGGGGGCTGGACTTTGAGCGGAAGCTCTATGTGATCCGCCGGGTGTTTGAGCAGAGCAGCGACGGCACCTATGTGTGCTCCTTCTCCTCCCGCACGCTGGTGTACAAGGGCATGTTCCTGGTGTGCCAGCTGCGCAAATTCTATCTGGATTTGCAGCAGGAGGAGTTTGAAAGCGCCATTGCCATGGTGCACTCCCGCTTCTCCACCAACACCACCCCCAGCTGGGAGCGGGCGCACCCCAATCGCCTGATCCTGCACAACGGCGAGATCAACACCATCCGGGGCAACGCCGACCGCATGCTGGCCCGGGAGGAGACCATGTGCTCCGCCGTGATGGAGGAGGACATGGACAAGGTGCTCCCCGTCATTGCCCGCGCAGGCTCCGATTCCGCCATGCTGGACAACACCCTGGAATTTCTGATGATGAACGGCATCCCCCTGCCCCTGGCCGTGATGATCACCATCCCGGAGCCCTGGCGGGATGATGCCAGCATGTCCCGGCAGAAGCGGGATCTGTATCACTACTACTCTACCATGATGGAGCCGTGGGACGGCCCCGCCGCCATCTTCTTCTCCGATGGCGACGTGATGGGCGCGGTGCTGGATCGCAATGGCCTGCGCCCTGCCCGGTATTACATCACCAAGGATCGGCGTCTGGTGCTATCCAGTGAGGTGGGCGTGCTGGATATCCCGGCGGAGAACATTCTGTGCAAGTCCCGGCTCCAGCCCGGCAAGATGCTGCTGGTGGATACGGTGAAGAAGCAGGTGATCTCCGACGAGGAATGCAAGTCCGCCTTCGCCGCCCGCCAGCCCTACGGCGAGTGGCTGGATGCCCACCTGGTTCGCCTGGAGCAGCTGAGCGTGCCCAATAAAAAGGTGCCCGTCTATCCCCAGGAGCAGCGGGAGAAGCTGTATAAGGCCTTTGGCTACACCTACGAGGATATCAACGACGCCATTTTGACCATGGCCCGCACCGGCTCGGAGAAGATCACCTCCATGGGCACGGACATTCCGCTGGCGGTGCTGTCGGAAAAGCACCAGCCGCTGTTCAACTATTTCAAGCAGCTCTTCGCCCAGGTGACCAATCCGCCCATCGATGCATTGCGGGAGGAGATCGTCACCGATACCACGGTGTACATCGGCTCTGACGGCAACCTGCTCCAGGAGAAGGCGGAAAACTGCCGGGTGCTGGAGATTCGCAATCCCATCCTCACCTCTGTGGAGCTGATGCAGATTCGGGCCATGAACCGCCCCGGCTTCCGGGTGGAGACGGTGTCGCTGCTGTACTACAAGAATTCCTCCCTGAAAACGGCGCTGGATAAGCTGTTTTTGGAGTGCGACCGGGCCTACCGGGCGGGTACCAATATCCTGATCCTGTCTGACCGGGGGGTGGATGAATACCATGTGGCCATCCCGTCCCTGCTGGCGGTGTCCGCCCTGGAGCAATACCTGATCCGCACCAAGAAGCGCACCGCCGTCTCCATCATTCTGGAGAGCGCGGAGCCGCGGGATGTGCATCACTTCGCCACCCTGCTGGGCTACGGCGCGCGGGCCATCAATCCCTATCTTGCCCAGGAGTGCATTGCCGAGCAGGTGGAGAAAAACCGCCTGGATAAGGATACCCATCAGGCCATTGCGGACTATAATTCCGCCGTGCTCCACGGCATTGTGAAAATCGCCTCCAAGATGGGCATTTCCACACTGCAATCCTACCAGTCCGCTCAGATTTTCGAGGCGGTGGGCATTTGCAGCGACGTCATCAATCAATATTTCACCAACACCGTCAGCCCCGTGGAGGGCATCGGTCTGGAGGAGATCGGCGAGGGCGTCCAGTGGCGGCACAACCACGCCTTTGACCTGCTGGATCTGGGGGTGGACACCACCCTGGATTCCACCGGCGTCCACAAGCTCCGCTCCGGCAGCGCCGCCGAGGATCACATGTATAATCCGCAGACCATCATTGCTCTGCGGGAGGCGGTGCAGAATGGGGACTATCGCCGCTTCCGGGAGTATACCGACCTGGTGGACGACGAGCGCAAGCCCCACACCCTGCGGGGCCTGATGGAATTCAACTTCCCGGAGCAGGGAATCCCTCTGGAGCAGGTGGAGCCTGCCAGCGAGATCGTCAAGCGGTTCAAAACCGGGGCCATGTCCTACGGCTCCATCTCCGAGGAGGCCCACACCACCATGGCCATCGCCATGAACACCCTGGGGGGTAAATCCAATTCCGGCGAGGGCGGCGAGGATCCGGCGCGCTACGGCACCGAGAAAAACAGCGCCATCAAGCAGGTGGCGTCCGCCCGGTTCGGCGTGACCTCTGCCTATCTGAACAGCGCCAAGGAAATCCAGATCAAGATGGCCCAGGGCGCAAAGCCCGGCGAGGGCGGCCATCTGCCGGGGAAGAAGGTATATCCCTGGATCGCCAAGACCCGCTATTCCACCCCCGGCGTTTCCCTGATCTCTCCGCCGCCCCATCACGATATCTATTCCATTGAGGATCTGGCCCAGCTGATCTATGACCTGAAAAATGCCAACCGGGACGCGAGAATTTCCGTCAAGCTGGTATCCGAGGCGGGGGTGGGCACCATCGCCGCAGGCGTTGCCAAGGCGGGCGCGGGCTGCGTGCTGATTTCCGGCTACGACGGCGGCTCCGGCGCGGCCCCCAAAAGCTCCATCCACAATGCGGGCCTGCCCTGGGAGCTGGGCCTGGCCGAGGCCCATCAGACCCTGATCCGCAACGGCCTGCGCTCCCGCGTCCGGCTGGAAACCGACGGCAAGCTGATGACCGGCCGGGATGTGGCCATTGCCTGCATCCTGGGCGCGGAGGAATTTGGCTTTGCCACCGCCCCGCTGGTGAGCATGGGCTGTGTGATGATGCGGGTGTGCAATCTGGATACCTGCCCGGCAGGCATTGCCACCCAGAACCCGGAGCTGCGCTGCCGCTTCAAGGGCAAGCCCGAATATGTGATGAATTTTATGCTGTTCATTGCCCAGCAGCTGCGGGAGATCATGGCAAAGCTGGGGGTGCGCACCGTGGATGAGCTGGTGGGCCGCACTGACCTGATCCGCCCACGGGCAAGCCGTATTACCCACCGGGCGGATACCATCGACCTGAGCGGTATCCTGTCCGACCTGCCCCCGGTTCACTATCAGGAGGCGGATAAATTCAATTTTGAGCTGGAAAAGACCCTGGATGAGCGCGTCCTTCTGCCCGCCTTTGAGCCCTATTTCAGGAAGAAAAAGCCTCATACGGAGTTCATTCAGGTTTCCAGCGTGAACCGCACCTTAGGCACCATCCTGGGCAGCGAGATCACCCGCCGCTTTGGGGAAGGGCTGGAGGAGGATACCTATGTGGTGAATTGCCGGGGCGGCGGCGGACAGTCCTTCGGCGCGTTCCTGCCCAAGGGCCTGACGCTGAGGCTGGAAGGAGACGCCAACGATTACTTCGGCAAGGGCCTGTCCGGCGGCAAGCTGATCGTCCGGCCGGAGGCGGACGCCGCTTTCCCGGCCAAGGATAATATCATCATCGGCAACGTGGCCCTCTATGGCGCGACCTCCGGCAGAGCCTTTATTAACGGCATCGCCGGAGAGCGGTTCTGCGTCCGTAATTCCGGCGCGATCGCCGTGGCGGAGGGCTGCGGCGACCACGGCTGCGAATACATGACCGGCGGCCGGGTGGCCATCCTGGGCATGACGGGCAAGAACTTCGCCGCCGGTATGAGCGGCGGCATCGCCTACGTGCTGGATGAGCACCATGACCTGTACCTGAGGCTGAATAAGCAGATGGTCATCATGTCCGCCATCACCGAGCGCCATGACGCCGCCGAGCTGCGGGAGATGATCGAGGCCCACGTGGCCGCCACCGGCTCTGCGTGGGGCCGGGAGATTCTGGAGCATTTCGAGGAATATCTGCCAAAATTCAAGAAGATCATTCCCACCGACTACAAGCGGATGATTACCACCATCGGCCAGATGGAGGAAAAGGGCATGTCCCACGAGCAGGCGACCCTGGAAGCGTTCCTGGCCGTCAGTCAGGGCTAAGGAGGAGAGAATATGGGAAAACCCACAGGCTTTTTGGAATTCAGCCGCGCCGTCAATCCCAGCATCGAGCCGGCGGAGCGCATTCGCAGCTTTGAGGAATTCCATCCCTATCTGAGCGAAAAGGAGCGCATTTGTCAGGCGGGGCGCTGCATGGACTGCGGCGTGCCGTTCTGCCAGTCCGGCGCGCTGTTCGGCGGCATGTACAGCGGCTGCCCGCTGCACAATCTGATCCCGGAATGGAACGATGAGATTTGGCACGGCAATTGGCGCGAGGCCCTGTCCCGGCTGCTGAAAACCAACAATTTCCCGGAGTTCACCGGCCGGGTCTGCCCCGCCCTGTGCGAGGCGGCCTGCACCTGCGGCATGAACGGGGACAGCGTGACGGTGAATAACAACGAGCTGGCCGTCATTGAAAAGGGCTTTGCCAACGGCTGGGTGACGCCTCGCGTTCCGCCGGTGCGCAGCGGAAAGCGGGTGGCCATCGTGGGCAGCGGCCCCTCCGGCCTGGCTGCCGCCGACCAGCTGAACCACCGGGGCCATCAGGTGACGGTGTTTGAGCGGGAGAGCCGCCCCGGCGGGCTGCTGATGTTCGGCATCCCCAACATGAAGCTGGATAAGCGCGTGGTGGAGCGCCGCATCCGCCTGATGGAGGCGGAGGGGGTGGAGTTCCGGGTCAACGCCAGCGTGGGCGCGGATGTCCCCGCCCAGGCGCTGCTGGAGGAATTTGACGCGGTGGTGCTCTGCTGCGGCAGCAAAACGCCCCGTGACCTGAAGGTGCCCGGCAGGGAGGCGCAGGGCGTCCACTTCGCCGTGGATTATCTCACCGCCGCCACGAAAAAGGTCATCGGCGAGACGCCGGAATTTGCCATCACGGCCCAGGGAAAGCATGTCATCATCGTCGGCGGCGGCGACACCGGCAACGACTGCGTGGGCACCGCCATCCGCCAGGGCTGCGCCAGCGTGACCCAGCTGGAGATGATGGGCAAGCCCCCCGCCGCCCGCCAGCCCGGCAACCCCTGGCCCCAGTGGCCCCGGGTGCTGAAAACGGACTATGGCCAGCAGGAGGCAATCGCCGTTTTCGGCCAGGATCCCCGGCTGTATCAGACCACGGTGAAGGAGATTCGCATGGGCGAGCAGGGGCAGATTCGCTCCGTTCAGACCGTCCGCCTGGAGCCGAAGCAGGAGGGAGGCCGTACCGTCATGGCCGAAGTCCCCGGCAGCGAGGAGGAGCTGCCCTGCGACCTGCTGCTGATCGCCGCCGGCTTTGTCGGCTGCCAGAAGGAGGTAGCGGATGCCTTTGGCCTGCCGCGTGACAACCGGGGCAGTCTGATCACCACCGACTACCACACCCCCAGCGACAAGGTGTTTGCCGCCGGTGACTGCCGACGGGGCCAGTCCCTGGTGGTCTGGGCCATCACCGAGGGCAGAGCCTGCGCCAAGCAGGTGGACGCCTACCTGATGGGCTACAGCAATATGCTGTGAAATTGAATCTGATAAAAATTTTAGCGGAATATATAAAAACCACTTGACAAAACTAGGCACCCTGACTATAATACCCCCATAAGACAACGGCGTCTGAATTGGTTCACCGATTCAGACGCCTTTTGTTTATCCGGGACAAGGGCGTTCTGCGGAAACCGTGCAGGACTCCCTTGTCCCGTTTCTTATGGAATCTCTGAATAAATTGTCTGCGGCTGGACAGCAGGCCTTTTGCCCCCATACTGCGGGCTGAAAAGCGGGAAATACATACAGTATTCCGCCGCTTTCCAGCCCTTGTCTGGGAACAAAATCCCTCGCTGCCAGCTCTTGCCGATTTAATCAGAGCTTCCCTTATTTTAGAAAGGAGAAAAGAAGATGGAAGAAGTAATGGCAGCTGTCAACAGCGAGGTATTCGGCGTCTGGTTTCTGATCGGCGCGGCGTTGGTGTTCTGGATGCAGGCCGGGTTTGCCATGGTGGAAACCGGCTTCACCCGTGCCAAGAACGCGGGCAATATTCTGATGAAGAACCTGATGGATTTCTGCATCGGCACGGTGGTGTTTGTGCTGCTGGGCTTTGGCCTGTTCCTGGGGGAGGATACCCTGTTCGGCCTGCTGGGCAAGCCCAATCTGGATATCCTGACCAACTACGCAAGCTTTGACTGGAGCAATTTCGTGTTCAACCTGGTGTTCTGCGCCACGGCAGCCACCATTGTCTCCGGGGCCATGGCAGAGCGGACGAAATTCCTGAGCTACTGCATTTATTCCGCCGTCATTTCCGCTGTGATCTATCCCATTGAGGCCCATTGGACTTGGGGCGGCGGATGGCTGGCGCAGCTGGGCTTCCATGATTTTGCAGGCTCCAACTGCATTCACATGGTGGGCGGCATTGCGGCCTTTGTGGGCGCGTGGATGCTTGGCCCCCGGATTGGCAAATTCAAGAAGGATTCCTCCGGCAAGATTGTTGGTGTGAACGCCTTCCCCGGCCACAATCTCCCCCTGGGCTGCCTGGGCGTGTTCATCCTGTGGCTGGGCTGGTACGGCTTCAACGGCGCTGCGGCGACCAGCATCGACGAAATGGGCTCCGTCTTCGTGGCTACCACCATTGCCCCCTCGGTGGCGACCGTGGTGTGCATGATCTTTACCTGGCTGAAATACGGAAAGCCCGATGTTTCCATGTGCTTGAATGCGTCCCTGGCAGGCCTGGTGGCGGTTACGGCACCCTGCGACGTGTGCGACGCGGCAGGCGCGGCGGCCATCGGCGCGGTGTCCGGCCTGCTGGTGGTGTTCGGCGTGTGGTTTATGGATCATAAGCTGCACGTGGACGATCCCGTGGGTGCCTGCGCGGTGCACCTGCTCAACGGTATCTGGGGTACCCTTTCCGTGGGCCTCTTCGCCACCGATACCGCCCCCGCCTTTGCCAGGGGCTATGGCGACGGCGTGACCTTCGGTGCAAATCAGATCATGGGCAAGGGCCTTTTCTATGGCGGCGGCTTTAAGCTCCTGGGGGTGCAGCTGCTGGGCATGCTGGCCACCGCAGCCTGGGCCTTCGTCACCATCTGGATCACCTTTACGGTCATCAAAAAAACCGTGGGCCTGCGGGCCGGGGTGGAGGAAGAGCTGGAGGGCCTGGATATCGCCGAGCACGGCCTGCCCAGTGCCTACGCCGACTTTGCCCCCGCCGTCAGCAGCTATGCAGCCTATGCCCCGGAGGATGGCATCGTGGCGGTTGCCTCCGATGTGCCCGTGGCCGAGGCCGTCCCTGTGAAACGGGTGCCGTCCTTTGACGATTCTCCCAAGTTTACCAAGGTGGAGATCATCTGCAAGGAGTCCAAGTTCGACGCTTTGAAGGCCGCCATGACCAAGCTGGGCATCACCGGCATGACCGTCTCCCACGTCCTGGGCTGCGGCATCCAGGGCGGCAAGCCGGAATACTACCGCGGCGTCGCCCTGGAGACTAACCTCCTGCCCAAGGTGCAGGTGGACATCGTGGTCAGCAAGATCCCCGTCCGCGCCGTGATCGAAACCGCCAAAAACATCCTCTACACCGGCCACATCGGCGACGGCAAGATTTTCGTCTACGACGTAGAAAACGTCGTAAAGATCCGCACCGGCGAAGAAGGCTACGACGCTTTGCAGGATGTGGAGTAAGTCCTAAGACAAAGAATTCCCGCCACTTTTGGCGGGAATTTTTATGGAACCTCTGAATAAATCCTCTGCGGCTGTGAGCGGATCTTTTTCGTCCACTCTTCGGTATCGGAAACGGGAAATACATACAGTATTCCACCGTTTTCGATACCTCGATTGGCCGAAAAATCTCTCGCTCACAACTCTTGCCGATTTAATCAGAGCTTCCTTAATTCGCCAAATTTTGGAACAAGCATTGAAAACGGCAAGACCATCCCATATAATAATGTGCGTACACACCTTACGAGGGCGGAAAGAATGAGATTAATGGCGGATACGCATATTAAGGAAACTCTGAATAAATCGTCCGCTGCTCAGCTCTTGCCGACTTAGTCAGAGCTTCCTTAAGTATAACGACCACTCAATAAGCTCTGCGTTCAAGTAACATTAAGGCAACACCGCGCAATTTGGCAAGAAGCCTCAGCCAGGATTTTTTCCAAATTGTGCGGTGCTGCCCTAAAGAAAAGGAACCTGAATATGTATTATCAAAATATAGAGCCTGGGATATTTTTGGAGCGGCCGAATCGGTTTGTTGCTTATGTGCAGATCGGCGGGCAGGTACAGACGGTGCATGTGAAGAACACCGGGCGGTGCAGGGAGCTGCTGCCCAGGGGGGCGCGGGTGTATTGTCAGCGGTGTGACAATCCGGCGAGAAAGACAAGGTATGATCTGATCGCCGTGGAGAAGGGGAGCCGCCTGATCAATATGGATTCCCAGGCACCCAATGCCGCGGCGGCCCAGTGGCTGCGCGGCGGCGGGCTGGGCGAGCTGGAGGCGCTGCACCCGGAGACGGTGCACGGCGATTCACGGTTCGATTTTTCCTTTATCCGGGCGGGAAAGCAGTGCTTCCTGGAGGTCAAGGGCGTTACGCTGGAGCAAGATGGTATCTGCCTGTTCCCGGACGCGCCAACCGCCCGGGGTACCAAGCATCTGTACGGTCTGGCTCGTGCGGCCCAGGAGGGCTATGGGGCCTATGTCCTGTTCGTCATTCAGATGTCGGGCGTAAAATATCTGCGCCCCAATGAGCAGACTGATCCGGCCTTTGCCGCCGCGCTGCGCTGCGCAGCACAGCAGGGCGTGCACCTTTTGGCGTCTGCCTGCGCCGTCACCCCGGACAGCATGACCATTACAGACCCGGTACCCATCCGCCTGTGAAAATTCCGTGAAAATTTTGTCAACAAACATTGATTTCTTCTTAAAATCGTTTATAATAGGACGTGTGTTCATGCTGCGGAGGAAGCTTCGCAGACTGTACAACAGAATACGTATGGTCAAGGAGAAGAAAAATGAAAAAGTTTCTGGCAATCCTGCTGGCTCTGAGCATGGTTCTGTCCCTGGCTGCCTGTGCGTCCACCGACAATAAGGCAACCGAGGCTCCCACAGAGGCGGCAACGGAGGCACCCACCGAAGCGCCTACCGAAGAAGTTACCGAAGCACCCACCGAAGCTCCTACTGAGGCACCCACAGAGGCGCCCACCGAGGCCCCGACGGAGGCTCCTACCGAGGCTCCCACTGAGGCACCTACGGAAGCGCCCACCGAAGAGCCCACTGAGGCTCCCGTCGTACCCATGACCCATGCGGAGTATATCGCTGCCGAGCTGGACAGCGAGGTCTGCGTGGAAACCTACGTTCAGGCCCATCAGTCCTGGTGGGACGGCAAGATCACCGTCTATGGCCAGAGCGAGGATGGCGCTTACCTGATGTACAACATGGCCTGCGCCGAAGAGGATGCGGACAAGCTGGTTCCCGGCACCAAGATCCTGGTCAAGGGCGTCAAGTCTGAGTGGAGCGGCGAGATCGAGATCATCGACGCCACCTTCGAGATCGAAGAGGGCAGCTTCATTGCCGAGCCGGTGGACGTCACTGACCTGCTGGGCAAGGAAGAGCTGATCGACCATCAGAACGAGTTCGTTTCCGTCAAGGGCCTGACTGTTGAGAAGGTCGAATACAAGAACGGCGAGCCGGGCGACGACATCTACGTCACCTTTGAGATTGGCGAGCTGACCGCTGAATTCTGCGTGGAAGCTTACCTGACCGGCCCCAACACCGAGGTCTACGCTGCCGTCGGCGCGCTGAACGCAGGCGACGTGGTGGACGTGGAGGGCTTCCTGTACTGGTACAATGGAGCCAACACCCACCTGACCAAGGTCACCGTGGTCACTCCCGCCCCTGCGGAAGAGGCTGCCAAGATTCCCGTGAAGGTCTACAACAATAAGAACGCCACCATCGAGGTTTACGACTACAATAAGGACGATGCCTCCACTCTGGAGAACACTGCCGAGTCCGTCACCGTCGGCAACTACCTGGCCGTGAAGGTCACCCCCGCCGAGGGCTATGACATTGCCCACGTCCGGGTGAACAGCAAGTCCGTTGAGGACAATGAGAACGGCTACTGGCTGGTGGAGGCCCAGGAGGGCACCAACAGCTTCGCCGTGAAGGCCATCCTGACCAAGGCTGCGGCCGAGGAAGAGCCGGTTGCCGAAGAGCCTGCCACCGAGGCTGCCCCCGCTGAGGAGGAGCCCGTGGAGGTTGAGACCGTCGCCGAAGAGCCTGAGACTGAGGAGACTGCCGCCGAGGAGCCTGCCGAGGAAGAGCCTGAGGTCGAGGAGACCGTCGCTGAGGAGCCCAAGGCAGAAGAGCCTGAGACCGAGGAGACTGAGGCTGAAGAGCCGGTCGCCGAGGAGCCTGTTCCCGGCCTGATCACCAAGGTGGCCCTGGTCACCGACGTGGGCACCATCGACGACGAGTCCTTCAACCAGGCCTGCTGGCAGGGC
>CAKTIM010000018.1 GCA_934565795.1 uncultured Oscillospiraceae bacterium | reverse complement strand
TTTGGTTCGGAATAGTGTAGTGCTGGCGGTCTATCTCTTGTTTTCGGTTGCTTGCTTCCTTACCGTACATGAGCATTAGCGCCGGGGTTGTCCTGGCCGTAGCCCTCCAGAAGATTGACGCCGCCCCAGACACACAGGCCGCCGCCCAGTCCGATCACGATAGTCTGCAAAGTGTTCACTGCACTGTTGAAAAATTCCATAAATGTCCTCACTTTCTGCCGCGTTTCGCGGCTCACAAAATTGTTTGATTTGGTTTTGGGTATGAAAATAGCCGCTGCTTATTCAGCGGCGGCGTCCTCGTCCGACAGATCAATTTCGTACAGGTCGAAAATCTCGTCCTGCGTCACCACTTGCTGCCGTTTCCGGCGCGTAGCGGTCAAAAACCTGTCCACATCAAAGGTGTTCTTCTTGTCGGCGTCGGCAAGGTATTTGTAGCGCGGGTGCTTGGTAATATCGAATTTCTCCGATAAAAACGGGCGCACACCCCGTAGCTGCAAGATACACTTGCCGCCGTCCATCACGGCGATTTCGTCTTGGCTCATCAGCTCCTTTCCTAACTTCTGGTAGTTCAGTCCGTGGGATGCCTGGCTCCCCCGGTTCTCGCTGGTGTTGAAACTGTCAATAGTTTCCTTGCCCAGCGCATCGGAGATTTCCTTGGCATTTTTGCCGCGCCCACTCAGGAAAAGCACAGAATCGCAGTTGTCCGATATGATTTCGGCAGCGTCCTTGTAGATGGCCTTTAACTGCGACTGGCTCTGCAAAATAATAGAAGCCGAGATTTCCCGGCTTCGGATGGTTGCAATCAATTTATCAAAATTTGGTATCTGGCCGATGTTGGCAAACTCGTCTAAGATCAGCCGCACATGGACAAGCAGCCGCCCTCCGTACTTATCATCGGCCCGGTCACAAAGTAAGTTGATTAACTGGCTTTGGAGCATAGCCAGAATGAAATTGAAAGTGGTGTCCGTGTCGCTCATAATGAGAAACAGCACCGTCTTTTCGTCCCCGATGGTGTCCAGCTCCATTTCGTCGTCCTCCATCAGCTCGCGCACTTCCCGGATGTCAAAGGGAGCCAAACGTGCGCCGCAGCTTATCAGGATGGAGGAACGGGTTTTGCCAGCGGACAGCAGGAATTTTTTATACTGCCGCACAGCAAAATGGTCGGGGTCTTTCTGCTCCAACCGTTCAAACATCAGGTCTACGGGGCTTTGAAACTCCGGGTCGTCCTCGCGGGCTTCACTGGCATTTATCATTTCCAGCAGCGTTGTGAAGTTCATTTCCTCTGCCGGGGCCTCATACCAGATGTAGCCGATCAGGGCCGTGTAAAACAGCCGTTCCGACTTCACCCAAAAATCCTCCGCTGATTTTTCGCCCTCGCCCTTGGTGTTGGCAATCAGGGTATTTACCAGCTTCAGCACGTCCTTTTCCGAGTGGATGTAGACGAACGGATTGTATTTCATGGACTTGGAAAAGTTGATGGTGTTCAGGATTTTTATGCGGTAGCTCGCCTGCTGAAACATCTTTCCCGTTTCCAGAACAAGGGTGCCTTTGGGGTCAGTCACCACAAATGAGGTCGGATAATCCGTGGTCGGAAAACATTGCATCAGGTTTGGCTTCACGAAAAATCGCGTTTTTCCTGAACCGCTGCCGCCGATCACCAGCACGTTTTTGTTCCGGGCTGTCTTGGGGGCTTTGGGCCGCCCGGTCATAGTCAGCCGTTCCGTTTGGGTCAGCAGAATATTGTTTTCAAACTTGGGGTCGATATACGGGGCAATATCCTTGGCCGTTCCCCAACGGGCGCTGCCGTACTCCACGCCCTTGCGGTATTTCTTGGCGTTCTTGCCCTTGCAGTACACCACCAGTCGTACGATCAAAGCACCGGCGACGCCGACGCAGAAATCAAACAGGTGCAGACTGGGGAGGGGATTTGCAAAGGCCGCCGTGAAGACGTCCGCAAGATGCAGGAGCTTTCCCGAAAGGTCGGCACCGGCGGCCAGCCGGTACGCCTGCCCGCATTTTCCGAACAGGTACACAAAAATCAGATATGGGAGGTTGAGGATCACCAGCTTTTTTATATCAGGCTTCACCGTTCCAGCCCCCTTTCTCTGATTTTCTCCTTGGCCCTCTGCTTGGTCTGCTCCGCTGTCTTTTGCTTCATAGCAGACAGCACCTTACGGATGGAGGGCCGCTGCTCCTTGGAGAGTGTCTTTGCCGTAAACTCCCGGAACGCCTGTTCCAGATTGTCCGCATCCTTGGATTTGAAGATCACAACGTAGTGGGGCGGCTGGGTGGTCTTATCCTTTCGCAAGGCAAAATCCACGCCGTATTTCTTGGCACAGGACTTGAACGCACCAATGTTGGCCTCGGTAATCTCAATGTTGGAGAGGGCCGCCCCATGCTTTTTAAGCTGCTTTAGGCTCTGCTGGCCGTGGTGCAGCGTGGTCTTGCCCTTGGCCCGGTGCTGCAAATACTTTTTCAGCGCCGCTTGCAGCACCTGGGCCGTGAGCTTGCCCGTTTTTATGGACAGGGCAATGGTTTTCTGATCGACTTCTTCCTGCAATAAGCATCCCTCCTTGTCAGAAAGTCAAAAATGTCGTCTAAGGTGGAACCACCAGACGCCGCAGGTAACAACAGTTCAAAGCGCCTCCTTTTCCTCACAGGCTTTCATCCGGCGAACAGGAATAGTCCGGCAGGCCGGATTTCGGCTTGTCCCAATCCGGCTGCGCCATATCGTGCGCCACAAGGGACGTATAGTAGTTACTGATGGTGCTGGGGGCATTGAACAGCATAGCCCGTAAATACTGCTTGATATTGCGGACTTTCGTAGTGTTCTCCCGCAGACAGTCAAAGACAAAGCGAATATGTTCGCTGTTCAGCTTCATAAACTTGGATTTCACCAGCTCGGCAGGGTAATCATCCCCGGCAATACGGATGGTCTTGCGGGAGGTGCAGACGGTTTCCAGCATCAGGTCAACGATCTCGTCAAGCTGCTCCCGGTCAATGGAACTGTCCTGAATGAGATAGTCATACTCGATATTCTCCAAAAGGATTTCCCGATAAATCTGTACTGCCGCATCCTTTCCTGTTCCTTTCCATTCCGGCGGTGCAGCCGCCGCCTCGTTCTCCACAGGGGCAGGGGTCAGGGATGGGAAAGGAATGGAATCGGTACTTTGTCCATCTGTATTTAATTTTTCTTTTCTTGGTGAGTTAGTTCTTTGTATCTCTTTATTTAATTGCGTTGGATTTCCCGACGCCGGATTATCCGATGTCGGGTTATCCGATGTTGGATTTTCCAACACCGGGTTTTCCAATACCGGCTTATCCAACACCGGCTGCTCGTAAATGGTATAGACCATATCGGCCATTTTGCCCTTTGCGTCGCGGCCCTGTTCCCGTCTGATATATCCGGCCCGTTCCAGCTCCCACACCGCCGTCCTGATGGCGTCAATGCTTTCCCGGTTGATAAGGGACAGGCCCTTTAGGGTGTAATCCCAATCCTCCGGCAAGGACAGCATTTGTGACAGCAGGCCCTTGGCTTTCAGGGACAGGGCTTTGTTCCGCAGGTGATGGTTGGACATCACCGTATAGCCTTTGTTCTTCTCCACGCGGAATACTGCCATATCGTCGTCAGCTCCTTTCACTGTGAATTTGACCGCAGCAAGGGCGGTCAGCTTGCCCGGCTGATAGGGACACTCTGCATACACGCAGTATTGATATTTCCAATCCGGGCGATATAAGCGGCAACTGCCGCAATCCTCCGGCGCGTTCGCCCCGCCGCCGTCGTAATGATCGAAACCGGGCTTTTCCTGCATCAGCCGTTCAAAGACCCGGTCTTGGCCGGAAGTAAAGTACATAGCGTCGCCTCCTTTCTGAATTTGGGCATGAAAAAAGCCACAGACTTTTTTCAAAATCTGCGGCAAGACCAGATAACAGAAAGGACGCTGCTGGTGCAACGTCCTTTCTGCCATACAATATAGTTGAATATTTTCATTTGCTATCGCGCGGAGGCAGTTGTCAGTTTTTTAGGTTTTCAAAAGTAGTAAATGGGTAGTAAATTGCTCGAAGCAATCCCAAAAAGTCCTTGAAAATCAGGCGTTTCCGGGCTTTGATAGTGTACTGCCGTGGCAGACAAACAGAATCCTTACCACTATCAAGCATCCCTTTCAATACTACATTTTTGCGCAATTCTCAGCGCTTTTTAACATGTTATATCTCCGTTTACATGATAGGCAAGATTCAATCACCTGGAGCATTCAACCGATATAGACTTACCGTCTGAACGAACGATGATGTCTCCGTTTATATCTGTTCTGTACACTCTCACCCCCGCGTCTTCAAGCAAATCCAGTGTCTCCCGACGCGGGTGCTCATACATATTGCCTTGACCTACGGAGATAACTGCATAATCAGGCATAAATGTTCTTATAAACCGATACAGCGAGCCTGTTCCACTAACGGTCTGCAGGCTCATAGACCCGTGATGCGGCATTTTGATCAGATTGATCTTGTAGGCCTCATCTTTTTCATTTTCATACTTATCCGAAATTCTTGTCTGCGCGTCATCTTCAATATCACCAGTAAACAAAAACTTTGTATCCCCGTAAGTAATCATCAACACAAGCCCGTCATTTTCTGACGACGAAGCCACGTCAATTATTTCTATTTCGGCACTTCCAAATCGGTATTTGTCACCAACGCGGGGCACTGTTATCTCCGCTCCATTTATGCTAAGCTCGTGCTCCATCCTGCTGAAGATTGCAGTCTGCCCGTAGGTGGAATTTGCAAGCGTTTTATCAATTCTTGAAGCGTAGGTGAGTGCTTTAATCAAGCCACCAATATGATCTGAGTGCATGTGCGAAATTGCTAGGATATCCAAATGCTGAATACCTTTCTCTTCAAGAACATTATACACTTTATCTCCGGCCGCCTCGTTGCCTCCGTCAATCAACATATATCGTCCATCACATTCCACCAGGGCTGAATCTCCCTGCCCAACATCGATAAAATGAATGCTGAATGTTCCTTCTTTGGAATCTGCGCAGCCGTATGAGCTTAGCACAAGCAGAGCAACAAGGATTAAAGAAAAGGTCTTTCTCTTCATTGAGCCACAAACTCCACTTTATCTCCATACCAATGTTCCTCAAAAGTCCCCACGGTAAATTTGAAAGCTGCTGTTTTTCCATATGCATCCGCGTAGGTAATGGAGATGGTTATCTCTGAATCCGCAGTCCAATCGCACTTTTCCCATCCCTTGCTGTATATATGAGCCTTGAAGGTATCGATCGTAGTACCTTCACGCTCCACTTTTGAGATAACACAATCGTCAATTGTTGTTACAATGCCGTTGTCAGTCACTGAAACAGTTATGGTTGACCCTGCTGTCAAAAGCTCTGCCGGAATGATGATTTCATTCTTGGACAGCTCAATGGTATTTTTTGTGTCACATTCTCCAAAGGAATATGCATCATTAATCGGTTTTACAAGGAATATACCGTTTGTGTCTGTTTCCAAAATCGCACGGATGTCTGCCTGTTCGTCCCTGCTTATGTTTACCTTATTTGCAAGAGCGAACAGCAATTCACAGTTCAAAATCAGTGGTTCATACAAAGCAGGCAGCTCTGTTTTGCGGCTTTCCCTCAACGCCTTATTATAATCCTTGATTCGCCTTTGCTCATCCTTATACTCCTGTTTTGCCTCTTTTTTCTCAGACTCAGTCATATACCGATAATCCGGCTCAGCTGCCGTCTGCTCAACAATATCGGCCAAATACGCATTATTTAATGTCCGCTGCTCCTTTAGGAGCACGGTAACATTTTCAGACGTAATTTTGTATGCCTTCTCCAGGTAGGCGTTGTCATCGGTCTTGGCATACAAATCCAAATAAGCCTGCGCCGCAAAGTATCGTACAGACCAATCATCGGTGAATGTATTTGCAAGGATTGCATCGGCAAATCCGGCAATGGTTTCCACGTACTGAGCTCCGAAATAAGTTTCTTGCGCGGCTACAATTGCCTCTGGAAGAATTTGTACATAGTTAAAATCTTTTCTGTATATGCCCGTTGCCAGACTATTGTACACTGCCACGCATTCCAGACACTTTTCATACTGGGACGTTTCAAAATACGCATCCGCAAGTTCCAGCCAATAATTACCCAGCATGCCGTAAGTTGATTCTTCTGCACACAAAAGCTTTATTTTTTCGGAAGCATTTGCAGTCGCGGAAATCTCCGCAAACCTCTCGATGGCCCTTTCGTTAAGGGTTTTCAGGCCGTCCAGCTCATGCTCCTGAACCATATCCACCATATAGTCAAAGGCGCGGTCACGATTTTTCATGACGGCATCTTTCTCTTCGTCATCCAGCTCCCACCCGCTCATAATAAACGCCATGCTCGCACTTTCGCCTGCACGTTTATAATTATTGTAAGAGTCAACCGCCGTATAGGCCACAGTTAGGGCCAATTTTCTCCAATTCAATGCGTTGGATACGGAAAGAATTGCAAGAGGATTGGGCACCACATTCCTCATTGCCGCCGCTTTCTCCTGGTTGCAGATAAACTGAAGCCTCTCCCTTTTTTCAGAAATATTCAAATACGATTTGATGATATCACGCAGATTTTTCAGGTGATCCTGCGTGATTTCGTCTACCGCACCGGGATTAATATCATTCAGCAACGAAGTGTATATGTCCTCAAGGATCAAGCGGTTATCCTTTGAAGTACGGATTTCTTCTGCGGTGATTGCCAGATAATACATCATCGAAAAAGAGTTGCGCTGCTCTACCGACTTCTTTTCCTCCTCCGACAATACAGCGCTAGCACTTTCCTCCGCTTCGGTGATCGCGTCTGCTTTCTTTTCCGACTCAGTGGCATCCAATATCTTTTCTGTCTCCTGGTCAGCAGCGGTTTCACCTTGAACGGCAGCAGAATCATTCAAAATCGTCGGCTGTACATTGTTTTCGGCTGAAGGAGCACAGCCGACAAACGATAGTGCCAAAAGAATTACCAAAAATCTTACGTATGTCTTCTTTCTCATCTTTCTATCCTTTCTGCCTACGCTGTTTCATCTGCAACAAGGTAGATTTTCTTGTCATCCAACAGTAACTTCAACCATTTCCCCGCTGAACGCCACGCCATATTATAAATTGTCTTAACCCCGACAGCTGTCAACTCGGCATCCTATTTCTTCTCTTCAATGCCTAGTATAACGCAATGAATTGGTTCCCGTCAACATATCTTTACCAACGTGCGTTATTGTTTCATCGCAGCTGCGTCTAGCCATACTCTAATTTTCTTCCCCATTACATAATTCCCCTTTTCCTGCAAATACTTCTATCGGAGAAAAACGCGCGCTGCGGGGGTGTGTTGGTGGTTTGCGGATGTGCCCCGGTATGCGCTTCAAAGGAGAAGAAAATATGAAAGCAACAGGCATTGTACGCCGGGTAGACGACCTGGGGCGGATCGTGATTCCGAAGGAGATCCGCAGAACACTCCGAATCCGCGAGGGCGACCCGTTGGAGATTTATACGGAGAAGGATGGCGGGGTGATTTTTCGGAAGTATTCGCCGATGGGGGATTTGCAGGAGTTTGCGTCGCAGATGTGTGAGTCCATTGTGGCGGCCACGGGGCATATTGCGGCGGTGGCGGATCGGGACAGCATTATTGCGCTGCATGGTGCGCCCAAGCGGGATCTGATGGACAAGCCCAATTCCCCTGAGCTGGAGCGGATCATGGAGCAGCGGAAGAACTATCTGTATCAGAGCGGCGAGTCCCCCATCCGGGCGGCGGATGGGACGGACAAGTATCATCTGGGCGCGGCGGCCCCCATTCTGTCCCAGGGGGATCTGATGGGATGCGTGATGCTGCTGCTGGGCGAAAACGACTCCCCGCTCCAGGATTCCGATCGCACCCTGGCGCGGACGGCAGCCAGCTTTTTGGGCATGCAGCTGGAAAGCTAGGGAAGCTCTGATTAAATCGGCAAGAGCTGTGAGCGAGAGATTTTTCGGCCAATCGAGGTATCGAAAACGGCGGAATACTGTATGTATTTCCCGTTTCCGATACCGAAGAGTGGATGAAAAAGATCCACTCACAGCCGCAGACGATTTATTCAGAGGTTCCCTAATCCTTTATATGCAGCACAACGGCGCAGGCCCCGACAGAGGGGTTTGCGCCGTTGAAACTTCCTCTTGACACTGCGGTTTCACTTGATTATAATCGGTGTACATACAACGATGTACATACAACTAACGTAACGGAGGTGTACATATGGACATTACCCAACGAAAAATCACGAAGATTGCCCGGGAGGCGGAGAAGCTGGTGCTGCTGACCCTGCGGGAGGAGGGGGTCGGCACGGCGGAGATCGATCTGATCCACGCCCTGCGCCATGAGCCGGGCTGCACCCAGGCAAGGCTTGCGGAAATTCTGCACGCGGACAAGGCCGCCATCGCCCGCAGGACGAAGAATCTGGAAGCAAAGGGCTTCCTGGTGCGCAAGGACGACCCGGACGACCGGCGCAGCCAGCTGCTCTTCCCCACCCAGCAGGCGGAAACACTGAAATCCTCCAAGGCGGAGATAGAGGCGGGCTTTTACGAATACCTGACCTCCGCTCTCACTGAGGAGGAGGCGGCGGCCTTCGGGGCGATGCTGGACAAGCTCTATGCCGCATCGAAGGCCGAGAGCCGGGCAGGCTTTCCCCACTTCATTCATCGCTGAAAGGACGTGACGGTGGGATATGGACACAAAAAAGAAATTCATCCCCGACAGGATCGGCTCCTATTTCCGGGCCGAATGGCTGTCGCTGACCTTTGTCACCCTTTCGGGGCTGTTTTACAATGTGGGCCTGCTGGCTACCCCCTGGTTTGAGGGGCGACTGGCGCAGTGCCTTGCGGATATTCTGGGCGGCAATGAAACTGCCGGAAAAATGGCGGTGCTGGTGCTGGCCTATCTGGCGGTCACGCTGGCCGTGCAGGGGGCGCGGTTTATCAAGCGCTTTTATGTCCGGCGCTTTGCCAACAACATCAACCGCAGGATGAAGGGCATTCTCTATGCCAATCTGGTGCGTCAAAGCCGGGCCTCCCTGGAGCAGGAGGGGGCCGGAGAGCTGATGACCAAGGCCATCTCCGATGTGGACGACTGCGTGGAGGGAATGCGCAAATTTACCACCGAGGTGTTTGACACCGGCGTGGTGATGGTCAGCTACGCGGTCATGCTCCTGGTGTACGACTGGCGCCTGGCCCTGCTGAGTCTGCTCTTTACCCCCATATCCTACATCTGCGCGGCGTGGATGAAAAAGCCCGTGCAGCGGGCGGGAGCGGCCTATAAAAAGGCGGCGGGGGCTCTGAGCGCCGCCACCCTGGATCGGGCCGAGAACGCGGTGACCTACCGCATCTACGGCTGCGAGGCGGCAACCGAGGCCCACTACGAGCAGACGCTGGGGGACTATGAGAAAACCGCCGTGCGCTCGAATGTATGGCAGTCCGCGCTGCCGCCGCTGTATCTGGCGGCGTCGGAGGCGGGGGTGCTGTTCATTCTGTGGTTCGGCGCGAAAAATGTGCTGGGCACCGGGTGGAGCACGTGGGACATTGCGGCCTTTACCACCTTCCTCTCCTGCTTTACCAAGCTGACGGTGAAGTCCTCCAAGGTGGCGAAGCTCTTCAACTCCGTACAGAAGGCCGAGGTCTCCTGGAAGCGGATCCGGCCGCTGATGAAAACGCCGGAGCCGCTGGAATCCCTGGACATTCCCGCGTCGGCGGACGTGACCCTTGAAAAGCTCTCCTTTGCCTATACCCAGGAGCCGGTCTTCTCCAACCTTTCACTGACGGCCCACCCCGGCGACATCATCGGCGTGACCGGGCCGGTGGCCTGCGGCAAATCCACCTTTGGCCGGGTATTCCTCTGCGAAGCGCCCTACGGCAGCTCGGCCCGGTTCGGCGGGACGGAGCTTTCCGCCCTTACCCCCCGTCAGATCGCCGCAACGGTGGGATACCTGGGGCACAATCCAGAGCTGAGCCGCGACACGGTGCAAAGCAATGTGCTGTGCGGCAGTGAGCAGGATGTGATGCCCTACCTATGCGCCACAGTGCTGAAGGATGAGGTGCTCAGCATGGAGGACGGGCTGGATACCGTCATCGGCAGCAGCGGCGTCCGCCTGTCCGGCGGCCAGGCCCAGCGGCTGGCGCTGGCCCGGACGCTGGCCCACCCCCGCCCGGTGCTGGTGCTGGACGATCCGTTTTCCGCCCTGGATCGCAAAACCGAGGATACGGTGTTTGCGAATTTGCAGGAATACGCAAAGGACAAGGTCGTTTTCCTGATCTCTCACCGGCTGTACCACTTCCCGCAGATGCAGCAGATCATCTTCATTGAGGACGGAAAGGTCGAGGTCGGGACGCATGATGAACTGATGGCGTCCATACCGGCGTATCGCCATCTTTATGAAAGCCAGACAGGAGGGGATTGCCATGAAGCACAGGAATAAAGCCGGGGTATTCGCCGCCCTGCGGACGGCGGCACTGACCCACCGCCTTCTCACCATCGGTACGCTTCTGTGCGTCGCGGCATCGGTGGTTGCCTCCCTCGTCCCGCCGCTGCTGCTGGCCCGCATCATCGACCGGCTGACCGGTGGGCTTCCGCTGGCATTTGCCGCAGTGCTTCTCTATTTTGGCAGCCTTGCCCTGGAGGGGGCGCTGTCCTCCGCCCAGGAGACTTTGCTGGTGCTTTTCGGGCAGAAGATGACCCACGCGCTGCGCTCGGAAATGTCCCAGAAGCTTACGCACCTGCCTGCCGGGACGCTGGTGGGCCAGAACCCCGGCGAGGTGGCCGCCCGGTTCTCCGGGGATGTGGACACCGTGGAGGCGCTGTTCACCTCCGGCATCATCAGCATGGTGGCGGACGCCTGCCGGATCATTTCGATCCTGGCGGTGATCGCGGTAAAGAACATGGGTCTGGCGCTGATCCTGCTGGTGGTGCTGCCGTTCTTTGCCCTCTTCACCCGCCACGTGCAGAAACGGATGCTGGCCGCTCAGCTGGAAAACCGTCGGGCCGTGGCCGCCGTGTCCGGGCAGGTGCCGGAGACGCTGCACAACATCCGCACCATTCACGCCCTGGGGCTGGAGGGCTACATGGAGCAGCGCTATGACCGGCGCATCGGCGAAAGCTACGCCGCCATGGAAAAGACGAACTTCTACGATGCCATCTACTCCCCCGTGGTGCTGCTGCTGAACGCCGCCGTGGTGGGCATCGTCATGCTGCTCTCCGCCTCCGGTCGGGCGGAGGTGCTGACCCTGTTTGGTATGTCGGTGGGCACCTCGGTAGCTGTAATCAACTACATCTCCCGCATTTTCGCCCCCATTGAAAGCCTGGGCATGGAAATTCAGACCATTCAGTCGGCCATGGCGGGCGTCAAGCGGATCGATGCCTTCCTGAGCCAATCAGAGCGCGCCATCCCGCCGGAGCGGGAAAATCCCGCCCGTGGGGATGTGGTTCTCTCCCATGTTACCTTCGGCTACGGCGAGAAGCCTGTGATCCAGGACTTTTCCATGACGGTGAAGGAGGGAGAGCAGGTCACGCTGGTGGGCCGGACCGGCGCGGGAAAGAGCACCCTCTTCCGCCTGCTGCTGGGGCTTTACCCGCCGGAGGCCGGAACCATCACCATCGGCGGCGTGGAGGTTTCCAAGATCACCGACCGGGAGCGGCGGGCCTGCATCAGCTGTGTGGAGCAGCATTTCTCCCGGGTGCCGGGAACAGTCCTGGAGCAGATCACCCTGGGTGACCCTCGGATCACGGAGGAAATGGCACGAAATGCGGCCAGACTGGCCGGGATCGACGAGGCCATCGCCGCCCTGCCCGACGGCTACGCCACCGAATGCACCGACGGGATGTTCTCCCAGGGCGAGTGGCAGCTTCTGTCCATTGCCAGGGCTGCGGCAGCCGACCCGGCGGTGCTTCTGCTGGACGAGATCACCGCCAACCTGGACGCCGAAACCGAGGCCCGGGTGCTGGAGGCGCTGCACCGCGCCTCCCAGGGGCGCACCGTGCTCTCCATCTCCCACCGGGTCTATCAAAGCCTGGGCGGCAGGACGATAGAGATCAAAGCAATATAAACAAGCAATTCCCCCGATGCAGCCTAACAGCATGCATCAGGGGAATTGCTATATTTCTTAAAAGGTTCCCTTGGCGTAGAGCTTGGGGAAGCTGCGCCGATCCAGGGGGTAGACCAGAGCGTACAGCACCGCGCCCACCAGGCCGATGCCGATGAAGATCATCCACAGCAGGTGATACTGCCCCTCCGCCGCCATGAGCACAAAGCTGATGGCATACTGGTTGACGGACTGGAAAATAGAATACATCACGTTGCTAATGCCGCCGATGCGGCCCCGGTGGGAGGCCGGAACCCGGCGGGAGGCATAGGGATTACTTCCCAGCACGTTCACGACCTCCCCCAGCGTGAACACGAACATGCCCACATACAGCACCCATTGTGCGCCACTGCTCGTAAACAGCGCCATGCCGCTCAGGAACAGCAGCAACCCCAGCACGGTCTTTGGAATCTCCGTCAGGCGCTTCAGCGCCATGGTCAGGATCGGGGTAAACAGGATCACCACAAAGCCATTGAGCGAATTCAGATAGCCGTAAACCGCCGCTCCATGCTCTCCCAGCTGCGCCTTCAGCTGGAGGGGAAGCAGCATTCCCACAGTGCTGTTGGCCCCGGAGGAAAAGCAGCCGATCAGCAGCATAAAGAGAACCGGCCGGCGCTGCCACAGTACCCGCAGAATGGGCACGGATTCCGGCAGGGGCTTTTCGTATTCGCCGTAGCTCTCCTCCTCCGTCTCCGTTTCGCAGACGGCATTCTCCGGCTTGACGAAGAAGAAAATCAGCACCGTGGAGGTAAAAATTGCCAGTCCGTTGATCAAAAAGGCCAGATTGGTGTAATTCTGGAACAGGACACCGGCCAGACTGGCGCCGAATACATAGCCCAGATTAAATCCCAGATAAGACAATGAAAAGGCCCGCTCCCGCTGAATGGTTGTGGAGTAGTCCGCCGTCAGGGCATCGTAGGCCGGGGTTTCCAGAGTCTGAAACAGCGAAGCGAAGAAAGCCAGCACCGCCGTGTGGTAGCCAATGGGAAGTAAAAATGCCAGGATGTACATGGATACAGTCAGGCAATCAAAGATGATAATGATTTTCTTCCGGGAAAAGCGATCCGCCACCTTGCCGCCCAGCAGCGCCACAGGCAGCGAAACAAGCCCCGCCGTAGCAATCAGCATGGCGGCAGTGCCGTCGCTGAAGCCCAGCTTGGCGGTGAGCAGAAAGGTGAGCATCGGCCACACAAACGACCCCATTGCCGTGACCAGCTTCCCCACAAAAAGAATATAGATTTCCCGCTTTAAGCCGGAATATTGGGTAAACAGCTTTTTCATTCATTTCTCCTTTTTTCAAAACCGGGCGCAGCATTTGTGCCGCCCCGCCGCCAGCGCCGACAGTCCGGCCCGCCGGGTGATATTCAGCGCAGCGGTGATGGTCTCATCCTTCGTAAATTAAAATTCAGCGTCCCTCTTGTGTTATAAACTTCCGTTGCGCAACCTTTGTTGCCTATTATACACAAAATCAGCGTCCTGTCAAGGCCCCAAAGTGAAAAACGCCTGCCACTCGCATGGCATAATTTAAATTTAAAAAGGAGGCCCGGCGAAGAACGCCGGGTCTCCCATGGTGTCCCCTATTCCCTGCCGGTGCAGTAGATGTTTTCACCGGCTCGGGCCATGCCGTGGATGTTGCCGCAGCGGAGGCTGTCACCGGCCTGGGCGTTGCCGCCCACATCGCCGCAGGTGATGCTGTCCCCTGCCCTGACGCTGCCGCGGACGGTGCTGCAGGTCACGCCGTCACCGGCCTGCACATCGCCGCCCACGTCGCCGCAGATCACGCCGTCACCGGCCATGATGCTCCCGTGGACGGTGGTGTTTGTGCATTGGACGGAGAATTCCGACTGGATGGTATCCACCGTGCCGCTGAAATCCAGCCGGACGCTGCCCCGCTCCGCCCCGCCCCGGGGGATGTCCTGGTGCTTGATCAGCCTGTGGCCCAGGAAGCACACGGCGCGAAGATTGTTGTCGTCCGGCCAGGGCAGCTCCGTGGGCGCGCTCTGGGGTCTGCCGAACAGTTCATCCAGGGTGATCCCCAGCAAATCCGCCAGGGCGGGCAGCTGCATAATGTCCGGGCAGCACTGATCGCTCTCCCACTTGGATACCGCCTGATTGGTAATGCCCAGCTTTTGCGCCATGGCCTCCTGGGTCATACCCCGCTCCCGCCGGAGCTGGGCGATCCGCTGGCCGAAATAAATCTGTTCCATATCAAATACCGCCTTTTTATTCATTTCGTTTTTCTCGAGCGCTCTGCGACCAGCATAGTGGAAATGGGTCAAAAAAGCAAGTGTTTCGTAGTTGGAGGGCATCCAACCTACGGTTGGACGCGGTTCCCAACGCTGTTTTTTCCTCTGATTCCTGGTAAAAGCTGCCATATACGATTCTTTCTCTTCTTCACCGTTTATGGAAATTTCATAAAGTTGGGCCAAATGCAAAAATAATACTTTACTTCTTTAGCGAACTAAAGTATAATACAGCCATCAAATGAAATACGCCCTCTGCGGAGGGCAAAAAAGGAGAAATGAATTATGAAAAAGCTTACCGCACTGCTGACCGCTCTGGTAATGATGATGGCCCTGGCGCTGCCCGCTTTTGCCGCCGACCCTGCCGACTCTGAGTACGTCAAGGAAAAGGGTACCCTGGTGGTTGGCATCACGGATTTTGAGCCGATGGACTTCAAGGATGAGGACGGCAGCTGGATCGGCTTCGACGCCGACATGGCCGCTGCCTTTGCCGAGTACCTGGGCGTGGAAGTGGAATTCGTGGAAATCGAGTGGGACAACAAGGTGCTGGAGCTGAACTCCAAGAGCATCGACTGCGTGTGGAACGGCATGACCCTCACCGATGAGGTCACCTCCTCCATGGCCTGCTCCAATGCCTACTGCAACAACGCGCAGGTGGTCATCGTTCCTGCCGAGCTGGCCGACCAGTACCAGACCGCCGAGGACTGCGCCGACCTGGTGTTCGCCGTAGAGGCCGGCAGCGCCGGTGAGGCGGAGATCACTGCCCTGGGCTATGAGTGCACCCCGGTACAGTCCCAGGCCAGCGCCCTGATGGAGGTCGCCGCCGGAACCTGCGACGCCGCCGTGATCGATTCCCTGATGGCCGCCGCCATGGTGGGTGAGGGCACCAGCTACGAGGGCCTGACCTACACCGTCCAGCTCAACAGCGAGGAATACGGCGTGGGCTTCCGCAGTGATTCCGACCTGGCCGAGGCGCTGAATGAATTCTTCCTGGCCGCCTACGCCGACGGCACCATGCAGGAGATCGCCGAGACCTACGGCGTCCAGGCCGCGCTGATCGAGCAGGAGTAAAAAAACACCGTAACAATATAGAAAACACCACAGGAACGACCGCCCAGCTTTTCCGGGCGGCCCGTTTCTGCGTAAAAGGCGGGTATACTATGGAAACATTTCTCCGGCAATTTCCCATTGTCTTTCAGTCCCTGAATATCGGCTTTCTGCAAACCCTGCGGCTGTTCGCGGTGACGCTGCTGGGGGCGGTGCCCCTGGGGCTGATTATCATGTTCGGCTCCATGTCGAAGTTCAAGCCCCTGAGCATCCTGACCAATCTGTTCGTCTGGGTCATTCGGGGCACGCCGCTGATGATCCAGCTGCTGATCATCTATTATTTCCCCGGCCTGGTACTGAAGGTCACCTTCTGGCCCAAGGGCGAGAGCGGGCGGTTTGCCGCCTCCGCCTTTGCCTTCATCGTCAACTACGCCTGCTATTTCTCCGAAATCTACCGGGGCGGCCTTCAGAGCATCCCCGTGGGTCAGTGGGAGGCCGGTCAGGTGCTGGGCATGACCAAGGGGCAGATCTTCTTCAAGGTGATCCTGCTGCAGGTCATCAAGCGCATCCTGCCCCCCATGGGCAATGAGGTCATCACATTGGTCAAGGACACGGCGCTGGCCCGCATCATCGCCCTGCAGGAGATCATCTGGGCGGGCACCGCCTTCCTGAAAGGCTCCCAGGGCATCTCCGGGCAGGTGTGGCCCCTGTTCTTCACCGCGATCTACTATCTGATCTTCAGCGGCGTGCTCACGGTGGGGCTGAACCGGCTGGAAAAGAAAATGGACTATTTCAGGGGGTAAGGCATATGGCGATTCTGGAAGTGAAGCACATTCAAAAGAGCTTCGGCGGCACCGATGTGCTGAAGGACATCTCCTTTTCCCTGGAAAAGGGGCAGGTGCTGTCCATCATCGGCTCCTCCGGCAGCGGCAAGACCACCCTGCTGCGCTGCCTGAACTTTTTGGAGACGGCGGAGAGCGGCACCATCTGCGTCAACGGGAAGGAACTATTCAACGGCGAGGCCCACCGGCATGTCAGCGACGAGGAAATTCGGAAAAACCGGCTGCACTTCGGTCTGGTGTTCCAGTCCTTCAACCTGTTCCCCCAATACACGGTGCTGGAAAATGTGATGCTGGCCCCTAAGCTGCTGAAAAAAGCGTCCCCGGCGGCGCTGGAGCAGAATGCCCGCAGGCTCATCGACCAGGTGGGGCTGACGGCCCGGATCGGCAATTACCCCTGCCAGCTCTCCGGCGGGCAGCAGCAGCGGGTGGCCATTGCCCGTGCCCTGGCGCTGGAGCCGGACATCCTGTGCTTCGACGAGCCCACCTCCGCTCTGGACCCGGAGCTGACCGGGGAGGTGCTGCGCGTCATTCGGGGCTTGAAAAATGCGGACAGAACCATTATTATAGTAACACACGAGATGGAATTCGCCAAGTCCATCTCTGACCGGGTGATCTTTATGGCAGAGGGCATCATCGAGGAGGACGGCACCCCCGACCAGGTGTTTGGCTCTCCCAAGTCCGCCAAGACCCGGCAGTTTTTGAGCAGCTCTCTGGAAAGAATTTAATAATTTAATTTGGAGGAACGGACATGCCCCAGCATCAGTTTGACGAGGAAATGATTCAGGAATTGTATCAGGCCTTTGTAAAAATCGACAGCCCGGAGGCCTGCGCCGCCTTTCTGGACGATCTGTGCACCCGCAAGGAGGTAGAGCAGATGGCCCAGCGGCTCCGGGCGGCCAAGCTCCTGTTTGAGGGCAAGACCTATTCCCAGGTGATCGAGCAGACCAACATCTCCTCCGCCACCCTCAGCCGCGTCTCCCGCTGCGTGCAATACGGCAGCGGCTACCGCAGGATGGTACAGGACGAGGGAAGTTCTGAATAACCCGCAGCGCCGGTTTCCCGGCGCTGTATTTTATTAAAAATGATAAACAATCCTTTAAGATTCCCTGCAAATTGTTGACTTTTTTTGTACTCTGCGCTATGATAGCAGGGTTTTACAGCTTTATTCTGGAGGATGGCTCTATGGATGGGAGCATACGGAGGAAGCGCTGGATTGCGGCTGGTTTGATTGCCGCGGTTTTGATTTTCAGCGTTGTTATTTGGAAATATGTGGGCACGCCCCTGATTCAATTCATCTCCGACCCGGCCACGTTTCGCAGCTGGGTGGAGGCGAACGGCTGGCGCGCCCGGCTGATTTTCGCCGGGATGGTGATTTTGCAGGTGGTGATTGCCGCCATCCCCGGCGAGCCCTTTGAGATCGCCGCCGGATACGCCTTCGGCGTAGTGGAAGGGACGATCCTCTCCATCGCCGCCGCTGCCATCGGCAGCATCATCACCTTCTGGCTGGTGCGGAAATTCGGAATGCGGCTGGTGCGAGTCTTTTTCAGTGAGGAGAAGATCAACTCGGTCAAATTCCTGAAAACCAGCGAGACCAGGGATTTTCTCTTCCTGATCGTCTATATGCTCCCCGGCACGCCCAAGGATCTATTGGGCTATTTCGCGGGGCTGACGGATATTCCGTTTCCCATCTTCTGCCTGATCTGCACCCTGGGGCGGATCCCCTCGGTGATCACCTCCACCATCGGCGGCAACGCCCTGGGCACCAAGCGCTATGGCGCGGCCATCATCACCTTTGCCGTCACCCTGGCCGTCAGCGGTATTGGACTGCTGGTATACAACCGCATCTGCAAAAAGCATAAAAATAACACACAAAAAGAGAAAGAGAGAGGCTCTGATGAAACCGGCGAGCGCTGACAGTAGGGGGGACAAGCGACCTGCTGCCCGGCTGCGGACGATTTATTCAGAGCTTCCAGAGGACACCCCATGTTTAAAAAGCTATATCACGCCGTCTGCCGCCTGCTCACCCGCATCATCCCGGAATATACGGTGCTGCCGCTGCTGTGCACCCTGGGTTTTCAGGTGAGCGTTTATTCCGGCACCAAGCTGTTTATGGACAGGGTGCCCCACTATAACGTTGAGTTACCCGTCGACCACGCCATTCCGTTTCTGCCCTGGACTGTAATCATCTACACCGGGGCGTTTGTATTCTGGTATATTTGCTACGCGCTGATTCTGCGCAGCGAAAAGGAAAATGCATTCCGTTTTCTCAGCGCCCACGTGCTGTCGCTGTTCGTATTTCTGCTGTGCTTTCTTTTTCTGCCCACCACCAACACCCGGCCGGAGGTAACGGGCCACTCCCTGTGGGATTTCGGAATGCGCATCATCTACGCCTCCGACACGCCCACGAACCTTTTCCCCTCCCTGCATTGCCAGTTCAGTTGGCTGTGCTGCCGAGGGCTGAAAAAAACCAAGGCTCCAAAATGGTTTCAGGTCTTCGCCTATGTCTTTACCCTGCTGATCTTCATCTCCACCCTGACCACCAAGCAGCACGTGATCGTGGATGTGCTCTCCGGGTGGCTGCTGGGGGAAATCACCTTTGACCTGTGCAAAAGCAAAAAAATCACCCGCCCCTTCTACCGGCTCTTTGACCGGGAAAAGGCTGCCGCATAAAAAATTCAGCCAGCGCATAAGCGCTGGCTGAAAATGTTTTTGCCTTAGGCCTTCTCGACCTGGAGGGTGTAGACGGCATCCTCGTTGATCTCGGTGGAGTCCACGCCGGTGGTGGCGTACTCGCCGTCGATGTAGAATGCCCAGTAGCTGCCGTCGGTGTCGTAGTCGGCGGTGACATTGTTCACGGTCTTGACGTACAGGCCGAAGTCGCTGTCCTCGCCCGCCACGATGCCCAGCTCGGCCAGGGCAGCGCCCACGGTGTCGGCATCGGTGGAGACGGCCACGGCGATCTCATTGCCCTCGCCGTCGATCACCTGCAGCACAAAGGTCTTGTCGCCCAGGCCATAGTTCTTGCCGTTTTCCAGAGGAATGGTGGTGCCATCCTCCATCTCAACACCCTCCACCTGGAGCAGGTAGGTGCTGCCCTCGTTGATCTCGGTGGAGTCCACGCCGGTGGTGGCGTACTCGCCGTCGATGTAGAACGCCCAGTAGCTGCCGTCGGTGTCATAGTCGGCCAGATAGCCGTCCACGGTCTTGACGTACAGGCCGAAGTCGCTGTCCACACCGGCAATGATGTTCAGAGCGGCCAGAGCAGCGCCAACAGTCTCTTCATCGGTGTGCACGGTGCAGATGGTGACCTGGTTCAGGTGATTAGTCACCAGGGCAAAGGTCTTTGCGCCCTCGCCGTATTCCGCGCCCATTTCCAGCAGAATGGTCTCATGGTTTTCGTCCCAGAGAATCTCCGTGGTCTCATCGGTGGCTTCCACTGCCTCGGCGGAGGCGAAGCAGGCAAGGCTCAGCACCATGGCCAGGCAGAGCAGCAGGGATATCAGTTTTTTCATGGGTAAATCTCCTTTTCATTTTTTTGCGCCCCTATTTTAGCACATTACAGGGCAAAAATCAATCAAAAACGTACATTCCAAAAAATGCAAGCAGCCCCTCGCCGCAGTCGTATTCCATGCCGCAGCTTTCCGCCAGCTTCCGCACGAAGATGCAATAGGCGGACATGCAGGAATAGCGCAGCTCCGGGTAGGTGCAGGGCTGGCCGTTTTTCAGGGCGCAGGGACTGCACAGGGCGCACCCGCTGGCCCCCACCAGAAAGCCCGGGCAGCCCTCGCTCCGAAATTTCTTCATCAGCCGGATGGACGCGGCATTGTGGGACTGCTTGGCATGCTTGATGGCCTTTTTATCCGTGTAGTCCGATATCTCCCAGATGGTTTGCAGCACCAGTCCGCGCCTGTGGGCCAGCACCCGCTGCTTCATCTCCTCCGGGGTTCCGCAGTCCGGGGGGCAGGAATAATTGACGCCATACTGCCCGCACAGATTCTCCTCGCAGAACGGGCGGAACATGGGATCGAATACGATTTTTTCCGTGTCCACCACCGCAGCGGCGGCAAAGCCCTCCTCCTGTGCCCGGTCGATCATCTCTTTTTCTGTCATAGAGGCACCTCCTTTGCCCCCATTTTACGCCCCAACCGCCCAAAAGTCAAGGAACGGCTCTCCAGCTTCCTTTTAGCAGTTGCCTTTTAGGGGCAAAATTGGTATAATAGGGCGGTTCATAGAGAAGTGTAAATGATTGAAAGGGGGGCATGGCAGTGCGGGGCGATGCGTTTTCCGGGTGCCACCCGGCGGTGAATTTTCTGTTCTTTCTGGGGGCCATCGGCTTCGGCGCGACCATCCAGCATCCGGCCTACTGTGCCGCCGGGTGCGTGTGCGCCGCTGTCTATTACCTTCTGCTGAATGGGCGAAAGGGGCTTAAAATGCTGGGCGGCATGGCCGGTGTCTTTCTGCTGCTGTCGCTCATCAATCCGCTGCTGAATAAATCCGGCAAGCACGTGCTGTTTACGTGGTTTGGCCGCCCCTATACGCTGGAGGCGCTGTATTACGGCATGGCTCTGGGCGCGATCATGGTGGTGATGCTGCTGTGGTTCGGCTGCTACAGCGCCGTGCTCACCAGCGATAAATTTACGGCCCTGTTTGGGAATCTGATCCCGGCGCTGTCGCTGCTGCTGGTGATGGTGCTGCAAATGATCCCGGCGCTGACCCGGAAGGCAAAGCAGATCCTTCTGGCCCGCCGGGCCATCGGCAAGGGCGCGTCCCAATCCGGGAAGCTGACGGACAAGGCTCGGGACGGGTCGGCAGTGCTCTCGGCCCTGACGGACTGGGCGCTGGAGGGGAGCCTGGTCACGGCGGACTCCATGCGCTCCCGGGGCTACGGCGCCGGTAAGCGCACCCAGTTCCAGCTCTACCGCATGACCGGGCGGGATTATTCTCTGCTGGCGCTGATCCTGGGGCTGGAAATCGCCGTGATTGCGGCGGGCGGCACCCAGGCAAGCTTCACCCCAAAGCTGAAAATCAGCCCTCTGGGCTGGGGCTTCCCCGCCTACTGCTGCCTGCTGCTGATCCCGACGCTGCTGCACATCAAGGAGGTAATCGCGTGGCGAATTTCACGCTGGAAAATGTAAGCTTCACCTACCCCGGCGCGTCCGCCCCCGCTCTGGAGGGCATTCACATGCACATCACCCAGGGGGAGTATATCCTGCTGTGCGGCCAATCCGGCAGCGGAAAGACCACCCTGCTGCGGCACCTGAAAACCGTGCTGGCCCCCCACGGGAGCCGAACCGGCGAGATCACGCTGGACGGCGTACCCCTGGCGCAGATCAGCCCCGGAGAGCAGGCCGCCAAAATCGGCTTTGTGATGCAGAACCCGGACGATCAGATCGTCACCGACAAGGTGTGGCACGAGCTGGCCTTCGGGCTGGAAAACCTGGGCTGCCAGCAGAGCGTCATGCGGCTGCGGGTGGCGGAGATGGCCAGCTTCTTCGGCATTCAGAATTGGTTCCACCGGGAGGTGGCAACGCTCTCCGGCGGGCAGAAGCAGCTGCTGAACCTGGCCTCCATTATGGTCATGCAGCCGGAAATCCTGATCCTGGACGAGCCGACCAGTCAGCTTGACCCCATTGCCGCCGCCGATTTTCTGAACACCCTGAGAAAAATCAACCGAGAGCTGGGCACCACCATTCTGATCACCGAGCATCGGACGGAGGACGTATACCCCGCCGCCGACCGGGTGATCGTAATGGAAAACGGGCGCATCACCGCCGACGCTAATCCCCGGACGGTCGCCGGACAGCTGTATGAGACCGGCAGCCGGATGTTCCCCGCCCTGCCCGCGCCGGTGCGCATTTTTTACGGCAGCAGGGCAGGCGGCAGCTGCCCGCTGACGGTGCGGGAGGGGCGAAGCTGGCTCACCCGCCGGTTCCCCACGCCGCCCAAAATCCCCGCGCTTGCGCCCCAGGAGCCCTTTCCTGCCGGGAAGGTTCCCGCGCTGGAAATCAAGGAGGGGTGGTTTCGCTATGAGCGGAACGCCCCGGACGTGCTCAAGGGCGTTGCCTTTTCCGTCCCCCAGGGGGCGCTCTACGCCGTGGTGGGCGGCAACGGCACGGGAAAATCCACCATGCTGAAGGCCGTGTGCGGCATTTGCAGGCTCTATCGGGGCCAGGTGAAGCTCTTCGGCAGCGCGCTTTCCGCCTACGGGAGCGAGCTGTTCCAGGGCTGCGTTTCCATGCTGCCCCAGGATCCCAAGTGTCTGTTTGTCAAGCAGACCGTGCTGGAGGATCTGAAGGAAATGACGGCGGACGCGGCAAAAATTACGCAAATCGCCGATACCTGCCGGATCACCCACCTGCTGGCCATGCATCCGGGCGACCTGTCCGGCGGCGAGGTGCAGCGCGCCGCGCTGGCGAAGGTGCTGCTGAATCAGCCCCGGCTTCTGCTGCTGGACGAGCCGACCAAGGGCCTGGACAATTTCTTCAAGCAGGCCTTTGCGGACATTCTGAAGCGGCTGTGCCGGGAGGGAATGACCGTGGTGATGGTATCCCACGATGTGGAATTCTGCGCGGAGTACGCGGACATGGTGGGCATGTTCTTTGACGGACAGCTGCTGGCCTCCGATACCCCCCGGCGCTTTTTCGGCTCCAACAGCTTTTATACCACTGCGGCCAACCGCATGAGCCGGAGCGTATTTCAGGACGCCGTCACCGCCGGGGACGTGGTGGCGCTGCTGGCGCAGAACGGGGAGGACGCATGAAAAAATCCACTTTCTTTTCCATTCTGGTGATCTTCCTGCTGATTCCCGGAACGCTGTATCTGGGCACTCAGATAAAGGGGCGGTGGTACTACCTCATCAGCACCATGATCATCATAGAGCTGATGCTCCCCTTTTTCTTCCGCTTTGAATCTCGCCGTCCCCAGGCGCGGGAGCTGGTGATTCTGACGGTGATGGCCGCGTTGGCGGCGGTGTCCCGGGTGGTGTTCTCCTTCTCTCCCTTTCTGAAAACCATCACCGGCATCATTATGATCACCGGCATTGCCTTTGGCCCGGAGGCGGGCTTTCTCACCGGGGCGGTGGCGGCCTTTGCCAGCAATTTCTTCTTCAGCCAGGGGCCGTGGACGCCCTGGCAGATGTTTGCCTACGGCTTCGGCGGCTTCTTCGCCGGGCTGGTATTTCACAATCACCGCGCCTGGGCAAAGCCCTGGGTGCTGGCCCCCTTTGGCTTTTTCACCATTTTACTGATCGTCGGCCCCATGCTGGACAGCTGCACGGTATTTACCATGCTGAGCAAGTTCACAAAGAAAAGCGTGCTGGCCGTTTACAGCGCGGGCGTGGTGTACAACGTCAATCATGGCATCGGCGCGGCGCTGACCCTGTTCTTCGTCAGCCGTCCCCTGCTGGCCAAGCTGGACCGACTGCAAACCAAATACGGCATTCTGGAGATCTGACCATGAAGCGCAAACAGCTTTATCTTTCCACCATCGACTCCAGGGCGGGCGACATTGCCCGCGCCGCTGGGCTGGGGGTGGAGATCGCGGAATTCTGCACCGCGGTCAACGCGGATGAATATTTTGATGCCGCCAATGCCCGCGTTCTGGAGCAGGTGCGCGGCGTGCCCCGGCGGGTGCTCCACGGGGCGTTCAACGAGCTGTTCCCCTGCGCCATCGACCCGCTGGCCCGGAAGCTGGCGGCGTATCGCTACGCCCAGGCCCTGGAGCTAGCGGCGCGGTACGGCGCAGGCAAGGTGATCCTGCACGGGGGCTTCTCCCCCAAGCTGTACTATCCCTGCTGGTATGTGGAGCAATCCGTGATCTTCTGGCGGGAATTCCTGAAAACTCATCCGGGAAAATACGAAATCTGCCTGGAAAACGTAATGGAGGAGGAGCCGGAGACGCTGCTCTCCATCGTCAGCCAGGTGGAGAGCCCCCGGCTGCGGCTGTGCCTGGACGTGGGACATGTGAACCATTATTCCAGGCATCCGGCGCTGGAATGGATGGAATGCTGGGGTGGCTGGCTCTCCCACCTCCATCTTCACAACAACGACGGCTCGGCGGACAGTCATGGCAGCCTGCAACACGGGAGCCTGCCCATGGCGGACATCATCCGCCGCATTGGCGGCTCCATGACCGCCACCCTGGAGCTGATTGACATCGGAAACGACATACACTGGCTGGAGGAAGCCGGGCTGCTGGACGAATAAAGGAGCAAATAATGAGCATCGAACTGGATTCTCTTTTGGAAAAGATCAAAGCGCCGGACCAGGCGGCAATGGACGCCGCCCGGGCCTATCAGGCCACCCTGGCAAAGCCCCCGGAGAGCCTGGGGCGGCTGGAGGCGCTGTCCATCCAGCTGGCAGGCATCACCGGGAAAGTCCATAATCGGATGGAGCGCACGCATCTGCTTGTATTCGCGGCAGACAACGGCGTAGTGGAGGAGGGCGTTTCCAGCGCCCCCCAATCGGTGACCTTACAGCAAACCATCAACCTGACCCGGGCCAAGACCGGGGCCTCCACCCTGTGCCGTCACTTTGGGGTGGGCATCACGGTGTGCGACGTGGGCGTGAATGCTGAAATCCACGACAAAGCGGTGCTGAACCGCAAGATCGCCTACGGGACGAATAACATTGCCAAAATGCCCGCCATGACCAGAGAGCAGGCCATCACCGCCATTCTCACCGGCGCGGGAGTGGCCATCCACACGGAGGCGGACGCCCTGGGCGTGGGGGAAATGGGCATCGGCAACACCACCACCTCCGCCGCCGTGCTCAGCGCGCTGCTGGACGTGCCGCCGGAGCAGGTGACCGGCCGGGGCGGCGGCATCACGGACGAGGCCTTTCAGCGAAAAAAAGAGGTCATCCGCCGCGCCATCGAAACAAACAGGCCGGACAAAACCGATGTGATAGACGTTCTTTCCAAGGTGGGCGGCCTGGACATTGCCGCCATGTGCGGCGCGTTCCTGGGCGCTGCCGCCACCCGGCGGCCGGTGGTCATCGACGGCTTTATCTCCGCCGTGGCCGCCCTGTGCGCCGTCCGGCTGAAGCCGGAGGCGCGGCACTATCTGGTGCCCAGCCACGCCTCCTTTGAGATCGGCTATACCCTGGCCATGCAGGCCATGGACCTGCAGCCCATGCTGCTTCTGGGCATGCGCCTGGGCGAGGGCAGCGGCTGTCCCCTGGCCTTCCAGGTACTGGACGCCGCCTGCGCCATCATCAACGAAATGGCCACCTTCCAGCAGGCCGGCATCGACGACGGCTATCTGGAGGAAATTCGCCAGGGGGACAAATTCACCGTGGAGGGACGCCAATGATCGTTTTCATCACCGGGGGCGCGAAGAATGGAAAATCCTCCTTTGCCCAGTCTCTGGCCGTAAAGCTGGCGGCGGGGGGCAGGCGCTACTACATCGCCACCATGATCCCCGTGGACGACGAGGATCGGGAGCGCATCCGCCGCCACATTACCGACCGGGAGGGCCTGGGCTTTGAAACCGTGGAGCAGGGCAAGAGCATTCTGGAATGCCTGAAAACCTGCGACCCCGGCGCCTCCTTCCTGCTGGACAGCACCACCGCTCTGCTGATGAACGAGCTGTTCATCCCGCCGGACTGGCATCTGGACGAGCAGGCGGGGGCGCGGTGCGCTGAGGAAGTCGCCCGATTTGCCCAAAGCGTAAAAAACATCGTGCTGGTCAGCGACTACATCTATTCCGACGCCCTGCGCTACGACGAGGTCACGGAGACCTATCGCAGGGGACTGGCCGCCATCGACCGAAAAATCGCCGCCATCAGCGACGTGGTGCTGGAAATGTCCGGCGGCAATCTGATCGTCCACAAGGGGGTGCTGCCGCAATGAGGCTGTGGCTCTATGGCCTGGGAATGTGCCAATCCATGTTCTGCGCCCTCCCCTTCCCCTGGCACGGATGGGAGGAAAAGGCGCGGGACCGCATGCTGCTGTGCCTGCCCATCGTTGGGCTGGAGATCGGGCTGCTCTGGTGGGGCATCGGGGCGCTGTGCCGGTACCTGGCGCTGCCAAGCCTGCTGAGCGCTGCCGTGCTCTGCGCCGCACCCTATCTACTGACGGGCTTTATGCATCTGGACGGCTTCATGGATGTGACGGACGCGGTACGCTCCTACCGCTCTCTGGAGCGCAGGCGGGAAATTCTGAAGGACTCCCACGTGGGCAGCTTCGCGGTGATTGGCGTGGCGCTGGTGATTCTGTTTCAGTACAGCGCCTGCGCCGGTCTGACCAGCGCGGGTGAGCTGCGCGCTCTGGCGCTGATCCCGGCGGTGAGCCGGTGCTGCAGCGTGCTGGCCATTCAGCTTTTGCCCCCCATGCAGACCAGCCAATACGCCAACCGGCAGGTTCACTGGGTGCTGCCGGTGCTGATGCTGGCGGCGGCCATCGGCTTTGGCTTCTGGCTGAGCGCCGTGACCGGCCTGGCTCTGCTGGCGGTGGCGGCCGGTTTCTGTCTGGCTCTGCTGCGGGCCTACCGCTCCCTGCGGGGCATGAACGGCGATATCTCCGGCTACTGCCTCACCCTGGGCGAGTTGGCCGGACTGTGCGCCCTGGCCATTTTGTGCCGGTAAACACTTTGGGAGGTTTTTATGAATCTGATTATTGGCGGGGCCTATCAGGGGAAGCGGGACTTTGCAAAGAAAACCTATTCCCTGACCGACTCCGATATCTATACCTGCCGGGGAAGCGAGATCGATTTTTCCCTTCCCTGCATCGACCACATTGAGGAATTCACCCTGGCCTGCGTGCGGGAGGGGATCGACCCGATCGCATACTTTCAGGCCCACCGGGCGGCGTGGCAGGAAAGCATTCTGATCTGTCAGGATATTTTCTGCGGCGTGGTGCCCATGGAGGCGGAGCTGCGGGCGTGGCGGAACGTCACCGGGCAGCTGTGCCAATACCTGAGCCGGGAGGCCCAACGGGTGAGCCGGATCTTCTGCGGACTGGAGCAGCGACTGAAATGAATCCAATCTATCTGATCCGCCACGGGAAAACCGAGGCAAACCTGCGCCGCCTTTACTGCGGCAGCAGCGACCTGCCCCTGGCCCCGGAGGGAGCCGCAGAATTGAAGCAGCTGCGCTACTGCCTGCCTCCGGCGCGGTTTCTCACCAGCGGCATGGTGCGGACGGAGCAGACCCTGGCGCTGCTTTTTGGCGACGTACCCCATGAGCGCCGCCCGGAATTCCGGGAGATCGACTTTGGGAAATTCGAGCTGCACACCTATGAGCAGCTGAAGGACGACCCGGAATACATTGCCTGGATCACTGGCGACAACCTGCGCAACGTCCCCCCCGGCGGGGAGAGCGGCGAGGCCATGACCCGGCGGGTGCTGGAGGCCTTCGCCCGGCTGAAAGCGGAGGATATCCCCACCGTCCTCATCACCCACGGGGGCGTGATTGCCGCCATCATGGCGCACGAATTCCCCGCAGAAAAAAAGTCCCGGTACCAGTGGCAGCCGGAACCGGGACACGGATATGCGATTTTGGAAGCAGGCTACCGGGAGATTCCCTGAGGGGCTACTCCCCTACCAGGGTATAATCGGGTCTGCCGTACCCGGCGATGCCGGGGTCGCGGAGGTCGTAGCTCTTTTGGGCCACGCAGCCGCCGTTGGCAATGATGCCTGCCCGATCGGAGGTGTTGCCCTCCACGGTGTATACCCTGCCGTCCTTCACCTCGGTGACCAGGCCGGTGTGGCAGATTTTCCCATCCCGGCGGAAGAATATCTGGTCGCCGGGCTGAGGTTCTGCGGCAATCCGGCCGGTCTCCTCATAATAGCCGTAGGAATACCGGCAGCCCGCTCCCCTGCTCAGAATGGGCTGGCACAGCAGACGCCGGGCGGCGCTCACGCCGTAGGCCTCCACAAAGCACCAGTCCACAAACACATCGCACCAGGGAAGGCCCTGCTTGCCGCCCCGGTAAAAGCCCAGGTGGGCGTGCATATCCCTTGCGTATTTGGTATAGTTCTCATCCCCGGGGTTGCTGAGCTTCTCGTCCAGCTGCTCCGGGGTCTGCTTTTCCAGATAGCCCACCTCGGCCAGCGCGATCATTACGGATTTGTGCATGATTCCTCCCAGGGCAGCTCCACAGTGATGGGCGCGTGGTGCATGGCGGGCAGCAGCTTTTCCGTCACATCCTGCATGCGCAGACGCAGGCTGGAGGTATTGATGCAGGGATGGCAGCCCAGCCAGCTCTGGCGCAGCACGTCCCCATCCATCACCAGCTGCACCCGATTCTCGGTGTCGTTCATCAGGCCCAGAATGGAGGCCGAGCCGGGCGTGTTGTCCAGGAAGCGCTCCATACACTCCTCCTTGCCGAAGGACAGCCGGGATACCCCCAGCTGGGCGGAGAGGTACTTGGTCTTAAAGGGCTTGTTTCCGGGGATCATCAGCAGGTAAAAGGCCGTCTCCTGGCGGTTGCTCAAAAAGAGATTTTTGCAGATCAGCGCGTTCAGGCTCTTGTCGATCTGGGCGCAAACCTCCATGGTCTGCGCGGGGGCATGATCCAGGCGCTGATAGTCGATGCCCAGGCCATCCAAAAGGTCGTAGCATCTGATTTCCTTTTCCAATCGCCCGGTGCAGTCCGCCGGGCGTCCATCCATCAGGGTCAGCATGGTTTCCTCCGAAGTATTTTTTCGATATTATATCCCCTTTTCCCCCGCTTGGCAAGGCTTTACTTTTATATCCCCGTTTGATATACTGGTGGCAGAAAAGAAGAAGGAGTGAAAACGGGATGAAACGGAATCTGCTTATCCGCGTGCTGGCGCTGCTGTTGGTGGCGGCGGCGCTGTTTTCCGGCTGCTCGCCCCTGGCCCAGGCGGCCAGGAATAAGTCCACCGAGCCAACCGTCGCGGAGATCACCGAGGACGGGGAATACAGCAGCAAGGACGAGGTGGCGGAGTATCTGCACCTCTACGGCCACCTTCCGCCAAACTACATCACCAAATCCGAGGCGCAGGACTTGGGCTGGGTGGCCAGCAAGGGGAATCTGTGGAAGGTTGCCCCCGGCATGAGCATCGGCGGTGACCGCTTCGGCAACCGGGAGGGCCTGCTGCCCACGGCCAAGGGACGCAGATACTACGAATGCGACATCGATTTTGACGGGAAATACCGCAACGCAAAGCGCATCGTCTTCTCCAACGACGGCCTTATCTATTACACCGAGGATCACTATGAATCCTTCGAGCTGCTGTATGGGGAGGAGACAAAAAAATGATCATTCTCGATGCCTCCTGCCTGCGTGAGCGCGGCGCGGCCCACGAATACCTGAAAGTCCGGCTGTCCTTCCCCTCTTACTACGGGAAAAACCTGGACGCCCTCTACGACTGTCTGACCGACATGGACGAGGCCGAAATTGAGTTCGTCAACCTGGATGCCGGGGCAGAGAGCTATTTTGCAAGGGTGCTCTCCGTTTTCCAGGAGGCCGCCGAACACAATCCGCGGCTTCGCCTGCTCTACCGGCTGTAACCGTCCTTCTGATATCGCTGAAACGCTCCGCAGGGTCATTCCTGCGGAGCGTCTATTATTTCATTGCCTCCAGCGCCAGGGCATTCTGGGTGCGGTACAGCTCGGCGTACAGGCCGCCTCGCTGCAGCAGCTGCTGATGGGTGCCGGACTCGGTGATAACGCCGTCTGCAATGGAGACAATGCGGGTGGCGTTGCGGATGGTGCTCAGGCGGTGGGCAATAATCAGAGTGGTGCGGCCCTGGGAGAGCTTGTCAAAGGCCCGCTGAATCTTTGCCTCGGTGACGGAATCCAGGGCGGAGGTGGCCTCGTCCAGAATCAGGATGGGCGGATTCTTCAGGAAGATCCGGGCAATGGCAATGCGCTGCTTCTGGCCGCCGGAGAGCAGGGTGCCCCGCTCGCCCACGTAGGTCTGGAATCCGGCTGGCATGGCCATGATATCGTCGTAAATCTCCGCCTTCTTTGCCGCCTCGGCCACCTCTGCCTCGGTGGCGTCGGGCCTACCGTAGCGGATGTTTTCAAAAATCGTGTCGGCAAACAGAAACACATCCTGCTGTACAATGCCGATGTTCTGGTGGATGCTCTGCTGGGTGACCGAGCGGACATCCTGGCCGTCGATCAAAATACTGCCCGAAGTCACATCATAAAACCGGGGGATCAGCTGGCACAGGGTGCTTTTACCGCCGCCAGAGGGGCCGACGATGGCAATGGTCTCACCGGGCTGCACCTGCAAATCCACATGATGCAGCACCGCCAGATCCCCATCGTAGGCAAAGGACACATCCTGCACGGAAATCTCGCCCTTCACATCCCGCAGCTGCCCGGCGTCCGGGGCATCCTGGATGGTCGGCTCGGTGCGCATGATCTCCACAAAGCGATTCAGGCCCGCAAAGCCGTTGGCAAACAGCTCCGAGAAATTGGCCAGCTTGCGCATGGGCGTCACAAAGGTGGCGATATACAGGCTAAACGTAATCAAATCCCGGTAATCCAGCTTGCTTTTCATAATCATATAGCCGCCCAGGGCAATGATGATCACATTCATGCTGGTGAGGAAGAACTCCATAGAGCTGTTGAACAGGGCCATGGCCTTGTGGAATTCCCGCTTGGAGGTCTTGAACTGGTTGTTGGCCGCGTCGAAGCGGGCGCTCTCCACCGCCTCGTTGGCAAAGGCCTTGGCGGTGCGGATGCCGGTCAGGCTGGACTCGATCTCCGAATTGATATTGGCCACCTTTTGCTTGACCCCCACGGAAACCCGGCTCATCCGCCTGCGCATGGAGAAAATCACCGCCAGGAACACAGGAATCACCGCCGCCACCACCAGCGCCAGCTCCCAGCGGATGGTGGCCATCACGACCAGCGCGCCGAGGATGGTAACGGTGGAGGTGAGCAGATCCTCCGGCCCGTGGTGGGCCAGCTCCGTCAGCTCAAACAGGTCGGAGGTCAACCGGCTCATCAGCTGGCCGGTGCGGTTGTTATCATAAAAATCAAAGCTCATCTCCTGCAAATGGCGGAACAGATCCCGGCGGATATCCGCCTCTACCCGGATGCCGAAGGTGTGGCCATAATAGCAGACGATGTAATTTAGCCCCGCCCGCAGCACGTAAAACGCCGCCGCCACCAGCATCACGGTAAAGAACACCCGGAACTTCTCATTGGGCAGATAATCATACAGCGCCTGCCGGGTGACCAGCGGAAAGCTCAGGTCGATCAGGGCAATGCACACCGCGCAGCCAATATCCAGAGCAAACAGCCGCTTGTGGGCGGCAAAATAGCTGAGGAAAATTTGCAGCGGTCTTTTTCTTTGATAATCCCGTGTCGTCATCTTCATATCCTCCTTATTGAGGATATTATATCTCTTTTTTTGCAAAACGCAATGCGTTAGGGGACGGATTCTTGCGTTTTGCCCCGTTTTCTGATATACTGACCAAAAGAACGTGCATGCAGGAGGCCGCCATGGAGTTTTTGCACACAGACCGGGATATCGCCGTCATTCTCAAGCCCGTGGGGATGGATTCGGAGCGGGAGGCTCCCGCCGCCATTGCCCAGGCCCTGGGCGGTCAGGTGTTTCCCATTCACCGGCTGGATCAGAATGTGGGCGGCTGCATGGTGTATGCCCGCACCCGACGGGCTGCCGCCGCGCTGAGCCGGGCCGTGCAGGATGGGCAAATGAAAAAGGAATACGTGGCTATGGTGCACGGCACCCCGCCGGAAAGCGGGGACTGGCAGGATCTACTGTGGAAGGACAGCGCCAAAAACAAGGTATTCGTGGTAAAGCGGGAGCGCAAGGGCGTCAAGCCCGCCCGGCTGGAATTCACCCGCCTGCACACCGGCGAAACCTCCCTGGTGCGCATCCTCCTGCACACCGGCCGCAGCCACCAAATCCGCGTCCAATTCGCCTCCCGGGGATTCCCCCTGGTGGGCGACCACAAATACGGCGCCCGCGATAATTCCCCCACCCCCCTCCTCTTCTCCTGCGCCCTGACCTTCCCCCTGAACGGCAAAACCATGCACTTCGAAGCACTGCCGGAGTGGGCAAAATAACCTCCCGCATCTACCCATCAATTACTGAATCATTCCCCCTAAAAATAGCTGTCCAAAACGTTTTGGACGGCTTTTTTCTGTTTTACGGTCAGCGCACGGTAACGGCAGAGCAGCGACTCCTCCTCAAAGCTGATCTCTGCGCTCATGCCCCCCGTGGGAGGCAGCTGACAATCTGTCCGCCCGACAAGGTAATCGATGGATACATGAAAAAAATCCGCAATTCTTGAGAGCGTTGCAATATCCGGCTCGATATTGTGATTTTCATATTTATTAATGGATTGCTGGCTGACACCAATAGAATCTGCCAGCGTTTTTTGAGAAATTCCAGCCGTAGAGCGAAGAAGTTTTAAGTTTTCAAGCATAAATGTCTCTCCTTTGCCTCCATGATAATCTGGAACGGTTGTTTAAGAAAACACTTGAAATTTGTTGTTGACAACAACTAATAGTAGTTGTATAGTAATCATAGGTTTCAAACTTAATGTGCAACACCCCAGGAAAACCAGCCCTATCCCACAAAATGTGAATTAATTTAAAAAGGAGGTTAGACCCGATGAAAAGGGTGGTTGCGATGATCCTGCTCTTTATTATGCTACTCGGTCTCGTTTCCATGCTTGCGGGTGCGGTTAAGTCGGAACCTGCGAGGAATGCAGCCAAACCGAAAGACTGACCAAATTTCAATTCCGCGCCGACACTGTTAAAGAGCTTTGTAACGACTGCGTGAGATTGGCTAAGGAACCTCTGAATAAATCGTCTGCGGCTGAGCAGCGGATCTTTTTCCCCAGCTGTGCAGTATCAAAAGCGGGAAATACATACAGTATTCCTCCGCTTTTGATACTTTCATCTGGTGAAAAATCTCTCGCTGTCAGCTCTTGCCGATTTAATCAGAGCTTCCCTAAATTTTTTCAGTCTGGTAACACAATGAATCTTACAGCTAAAGGAGAGTAAAAATGTTGAAAAGAAGTATTTCTTTGTTGTCTGCTTTTGCAATCGTAATTAGCGTTCTCATTCTGGCGATTGTGCCGGTTAATGCATCCTCTGATGATATTAATGATGATGCAGTCTTTTTGAAGCAACAGTCCAACGTAACCTGCACCTTGGTATCTAACGTCATGATGTTTCGCCGAAGAGCAATTCTGGACGGCAATTCCAATTGGAGTTCCATTACTGAGGCAAGCGTGAAGCCTACCGCCTGGACAAGTGGCGGAATGCGCTGGGATGTAACTTACAGCGGCATGCGGACAGTTACCTACGGTATGAACGGGGATCTGCATTACAGTCAGGGAGATTTGGCAGGAAAACGGCAGTTCTTCATTGATCAGCTGCAAACGCACCCCGAAGGAATTGTCATTTACTGCCATCCGTCCTCCAGCAGTCAGCATGCGGTTCTGCTGACAGATTACGACAGCTACACTGATACCTTTTACTGTGCCGACCCCTCCAGCAAGGCTGACGCAGGGCGCATTCCCCTGGGTTCCTGTTCCCTGCTAAAAATCGTAACCAGCAATTATTCTGATGCCCAATACATTGATGCCAATCAGGATAAGATTCTGGCGTACGTCCAGCAGATTTGGCGTATTGACGAAAACAGCAACTTCAATGGTGGAAGCAGCACTTACTCTCCCTCCTATCAGACGCCTACCTTGAGCATCAGTGAACAGAACGCCCCCTCTTCCCAGCGGCTTGGTGCCAATTTTGGCATCCGGGGCATTATCTCCACAAACTGCGGTCAAATTACAGAGCTTTATGGTGCCATTTACGACAGTAATGGCAATGTCGTTCAATATGCCTACTATTACCCAAACGATACATCGGTCAATTTGCGTTACACAATCAACAACGATTTGATCTTCGACCGTCTGTCTGCCGGTAGTTATACCTATTATGTGGAGGCGACCGCTCGCAATGGTGATCAAGAAACATCCCAAGCGCTGATTTACAACAGCTTTACAGTCAGTTGAAAAAAGATATGTCCTGGCATGCACGGCATGCTTAGGGAAATTTCTCAATCCGTACACAAAAACAGAAAGAAGGATAGAACATGGCAAGATACGAAACACAATCCATTACCGTCGGCCCCCGCGAAGAGCAGGCAACAATTGAAAAATTTGAAATGTTTGGCTGGAATTGCGTGAGTTCTCAAACTGTTGATTCCAAGGATTCCCATCTGGAAAGCAGGAATGATGGCTTATATAATGTTACTGAGCATGTGAATTACGTAAAACTTGTTTTTAAACGTGACCGGGATATGGACTACTATCGTCAGATCGTAAACTGCGAAAGCCGTTATGATGACCTGATGAAGCGAAAGCCCTACGAGCGTTCCCCGCGTTTCTTCAAGATTCTTGGGACTATTTCGGTGGTATTGGCCGTAATCATGCTCCTTGAAGGAATCCTGTACGGAGATGGAGGCGGGTTTGCTGCCTCACTCCTATTTTTCGCGATTGGTATTCCTTTAACTCTATTGGGTATAAAGAGGCGTAAAAATGCAGACGATGAATATGCAGCTGCCTGTAGCAAATGGAACGCATCTTTGAATGCCATCATTGACGAAGTGAGACAATACGTATAGCATGCAGGCACTTGTCTGTCAGAACTGTGGTGCTCCCCTGGAGCAAACCCTTGGAATTACCGTATGCCCCTACTGCGGAAGTCGATTTATCACGGAATCGTTTCCCGACCAGGCATACAAAACATCGGAATCTGGTTTTCAAATTCAGGGTGGGACTCTAATAAAATACATCGGATGCGGCCTATCTCCTATCATCCCGGATGGTGTTAGCTACATTGGCAAGCGAGCTTTCGCTGGTTCTGCCATTGTGGCAGTAACGATTCCTTCCTCTGTTATAGAGATTCAGCAGTATGCTTTTGCCGACTGTGCGGAGCTGGCCAGCGTAACCATTCCCAGTAGTGTTCAACGCATCCAAAATCGAGCATTCTTCCATTGCTGGAAGCTCTTCAATATTTCAATCCTGGGCCATCCAGAGCTAGGAGAAAACGTTTTCTCCGGCACGGGGTTTTTGGTCGCACAAATGCGTTGCTCTCACAACGCAATCGATGAAGGGCTCAGCGATCAATTGATGAAAATTCGTGCTCGAAACGGCAGGTGTCCTTACTGTGGCAAAAAGACTTGGGGAATGTTGAGCCCTGTATGTCGAAAGTGTAGAATAAAATTTCCAGATAATAAATGAAATGGATAACAACGCCCCTACTTATCAGCACACTTCATGATAAGCAGGGGCGTTGCTTCTATTATGATTCTAAGGAAGCTCTGATTAAATCGGCAAGAGCTGTGAGCGAGAGATTTTTCGGCCAATCGAGGTATCGAAAACGGCGGAATACTGTATGTACCCGCAAGGGGTATGCCGCATCCGTAAGCCAGCTTACGCTGGCAACGGCTGCGCAATATTTCCCGTTTTCGATACCGAAGAGTGGATGAAAAAGATCCGCTCACAGCTCTTGCCGATTTAATCAGAGATTCCCTAAGCCTTACTCCACATCCTGCAAAGCGTCGTAGCCTTCTTCGCCGGTGCGGATTTTTACGACGTTTTCTACGTCGTAGACGAAGATCTTGCCGTCGCCGATGTGGCCGGTGTAGAGGACGTTTTTGGCGGTTTTGATCACGGTGCGGACGGGGATCTTGCTGACCACGATATCCACCTGTACCTTGGGCAGGAGGTTGGTTTTCAGGGCGACGCTGCGATAGTATGCCGGTGATGCCCTGCCACGTTACAGGATTGAGCGGTTCGTCTATACAGCTCACGTTCGTTACCTTTCGGGCGGCTGGTATCCGCCCCTACGGGTGAAGTGCTTGCCACTCAACGTGCCCTTTAAGAAAATCGACGTACGGTAGGCCCTCTTCAGTCAGCCCTACGGGCTGCCAGCTATAAATCAAGGTATGATTGCCACTGGCAATCATTGATATTCTGATTCGCTGCGCGGAGCACCACCCCGAGGGAAGCTTTGGTGGAGAGCGGAAGCTGCTCCTATTCAACGGACTGCTATCGAAACCGTCGGGCTGCGGGGCGGCTGGTTTTGCTTTTGGGGGTTAAAAAAGTATACCAGAGCGGGATGCTCTGGTATACTTGGTGGTTATTCTCCTTCTGCCTCGGAGGGGGATTTCTCTGGCAGGGTCACGCCGGATGACTCGGTGGAGGGGGCGGTGGATGGCTCCGTCGAAGGCTCCGTCGAAGGCTCGGTGGAGGGTTCTGTAGATGGCTCCGTAGACGGTTCGGTGGAAGGTTCGGTAGAGGGTTCGGTGGACGGCTCCGTGGGGGCCTCCGTCGGGGCCTCTGTGGGAGGCTCGGTGGGCTCCACCGGCGCGGGCTGCGGTGCGGGGGGCACCACGGACAGCTGGAACACGGCGCGCATATCCACGGCGCTCATGTTGATCCAGCCGGAGGCGGTCTGTCCCCACAGGACGCCGCCCGCCTTGGCAGTCTGCAAAATGGGAACCACAGTGCCCCTGGGCAGGGTGCTGACCCTGGTGCCGGAACCGGCGACAGTCATCACATCTGTGCTGTCCACGCAGACCACGCCGAAGCCGTAAATCGGATTCTTCGTACCGGGGATATAGTCGGGCTTGATGTAATCCATGCACACCCAGCCCCGGCGGGTATAGCCCCAATACTGGCCGTGGCTGTATACCTGCTCCAGCACCATGACCCGATCCTTATCCGTGTAGGTGCCGGTGACGGCGTAGTCAGTGCCCGGGCCGGAGCGGATGTTCAGCTGCTGGGTATCCACATTGCCGATCATGCAGTTGGTGCCCACCTGGCCCTCAAAGTACACATAGCCCATGTAGATCCAGCCGTCGGTGGTGCGGCCCCAGCCGCTGTTGGTCTCCAGAATTGCCACCCGCTCTCCGCCGTAGTACACGCCTATCTTATCAAAATTGGTGCCGGGGGCGGTGCGGATGTTCAGCTGACTGGTGGTCACATAGCCCAGCTGGGCACAGGTGGGGTAATAGCTCTGGGACAGCTCCGTGCGCTCCAGGTCGGTATCCGCGATCACGCTGGGCATATTCAGCGCGGTGCGCAGCACCCAGCCGGAAATGCCGCTGCTTTTGACCGTGGCATAAACCCAGTCCGTGCCGTCAAGCTGCGCGGTGCGCCGGATGGACAGCTCCGCGCCGCTTTCCAGCTGCGCCAGAACCTTTGTTCTTTCGTTATAGCTGCTGTAGACGTTGGCCGTATCCTTGACCGTGGCCGTATTGGCTGACAGCGTATTGGAATGGCCTGCCAGGCTCAGGCTGGCCTCGCGCACCCAGCCCGCCTGTTCGCCAGACTGAATATAGCACCAGCGGGCATTCAGGACGGTTTCGGAGCGGATCACCGTCACCTCCGTCCCGGCGGCAAGCTGCCCCTGGGATTTTGCCAGCACATTGGGTGCGCTGCGCAGGGTGACTCGTTCGGTGGTTACAGCGGTTTTCTCTGCGGTGTTTGTCCGGCTGGTCAGCACCTGGAACAGCTGGATCAGCCGGCCGGCGGCGGCACTGTCGGCCTCGGAGGGCTGATAGCTGCCCCCCGCCAGCAGCAGGGATGCAGACAGAAGAATGGCGACGATAACCTGCATAATTGATTCCTCCAATCTGGCCCCATTATAGCCCACGGCCATGGCAGAATCAAGGGAATACATAAAATCTTAATATTTCTTCCCGGCGCTTTGGGTATAGACGGGCAGGAAAATGTAAAATAATTTTGAAGCCCTTGAAAATTAAAATGGGTCGTGCTAAAATTTCCGTAGCGTGCGACGTATTTGGCGTCAAAGGAGTGATTGTGTGAATCATTACGGCCATATGATCCGAATCCTCCACTGCGGCATCTCCCAGGCAGTGACGGGAGCCATGGCGCAGATGGAGCTGACCTCCGCCCAGGGGCGGATCATGGGCTTTCTGGCCACGTGCAAAAGCCCGCCCTGCGCCAAGGACATTGAAGAGAAGTTCCATCTGAGCCACGCCACGGTGTCCGGCCTGCTGTCCCGGCTGGAGAAGAAGGACTTCATCGAATTTCGCCCGGATGCGCAGGATCGCCGCTGCAAGCGCATCTATATGCTGCCCAAGGGCGCGGACTGCAACGAGCAGATCTACCACGCCATCCAGGAAAACGAGCGGCGGATCGTCGCCGGTTTTTCCGAGGCGGAAAAAGCGCAGTTCGCGGATTTTCTCGTCCGCGCGGCGAAAAACATGGGCAGCGATCCCCAATTCCATATTGAAAAGGAGGAACCCCAGGAATGATAAAACGACTTGCTCGGTGCGTCCGGGAATACAAATTGCCCGCCATCCTCAGCCCCGTGTGCATGATCGGCGAGGTTGCCATGGAGGTCTTGATCCCCTTGGTGATGGCAAAGCTCTATGACTACGGCATCGCCCAGCAGAATATGGCCGTGGTGGTGCAGCAGTCGCTGCTGCTGATGCTGTGTGCCGTTGCCTCGCTGTGCTTCGGCTCGGCCTCCGCCGTGTTTGCCGCCAAGGCGGGCACCGGCTTTGCAAAGAACCTGCGCCACGATATGTATTACCACGTGCAGGAATTCAGCTTTTCCAACATTGACAAATTTTCCACCGCCTCCATCGTCACCCGGCTGACCTCGGATGTGGCCAACATCCAGATGGCCTTCCAGATGATGATCCGCATGGCCATCCGCTGCCCGATGATGCTGGTGCTGGCGCTGATCTCCGCCATGCGCATCAGCATGAAGCTGAGCCTGGTGTACTGCGTGGCGCTGCCCATTCTGGCGCTGATCCTGATCGGCCTGATCCCTGTGGTGTTCAAAATCTTCGATCAGGTATTCAAGACCTACGACAATCTGAACAATGTGGTGCAGGAAAACATCCACGGCATCCGGGTGGTCAAGAGCTTCGTCCGGGAGGATCGGGAGACGGAGAAATTCACCGGCATCTCCGGGGAAATCTACCGGCTTTTCTGCAAGGCAGAGCACATCCTGGCCCTGAACAACCCGGTGATGCAGCTGTGCGTGTACGGCTGCATGCTGGCGATCTCCTGGTTCGGCGCGAAGCTGGTCATTGCCTCCGGCAACATTCCCGGCGCGGGGCTGACCACCGGCGAGCTCAGCTCCATGTTTACCTACACCACCCAGATTCTTTCCAGCCTGATGATGCTGTCCATGGTGTTCGTGATGATGATCATGTCCAGAGCGCCCATGCGCCGCTGCGCGGAGCTGCTCAGCGAGGAGCCGAACCTGGTCTCCCCGGAGCATCCCGTGACCGAGGTGAAGGACGGCTCCATCGACTTTGAGAACGTCTCCTTCCGTTACTCCGCCACCGCCAAGCTGGACGCGCTGCACGATGTGAGCCTGCATGTCCCTGCCGGGGCCACCGTGGGCATTCTGGGCGCCACCGGCTCCTCCAAGTCCACTCTGGTACAGCTGATCCCCCGGCTCTACGACGTGACCCAGGGCAGCCTGAAGGTGGGCGGCGTGGATGTGCGGGACTACGATCTGGAGTCCCTGCGGGACAATGTGGCCATGGTGCTGCAAAAGAACACCCTGTTCTCCGGCACCATCAAGGATAACCTGCGCTGGGGTGATCCCAACGCCACGGACGAGGAGCTGATCCACGTCTGTAAGCTGGCCTGCGCGGACGAATTTATCCAGGGCTTCCCGGACAAATACGATACCCACATTGAGCAGGGCGGCTCCAACGTATCCGGCGGCCAGAAGCAGCGGCTGTGCATCGCCCGGGCGCTGCTGAAAAAGCCGAAGATCCTGATCCTGGACGACTCCACCTCCGCCGTGGATACCCACACCGACGCCATGATCCGCAAGGCCTTCCGGGAAGAGATCCCCGGCACCACCAAGCTGATTATCGCCCAGCGGGTCTCCTCCATCCAGGATGCCGACCTGATCCTCATTATGGACGGCGGCACCATTGCCGAATCCGGCACCCACGAGCAGCTGATGCAGACCTCGGCCATGTACCGGCATCTGTTTGAAACCCAGCAGAAAGGAAGGGAAGAATAATGCCTCCTGTAAGAATGCATGGCGACGGCCGCATGGCCAAAAATCCGAAGAAAACCCTGCTGCGTCTGCTGGGCTATATGCGCAAATACCTGCCCATCCTGGTGGTGGTGCTGGTGTGCATCTTCCTGACCTCCTACGCGCAGACCATGGCCAGCCGCAGCCTGGGCACCCTGGTAGACAACTATATCCTGCCCATGGTCTCCGCCAATTCCACGGACTACTCCCCCATCGCCCGGTTCCTGCTGAAAATCGCCGGTGTCTTTGCCATCGGCATCGTCAGCTCCTTCCTTTATAATTACCTGATGGTGGGCGTCAGCCAGGGCACCCAGAAGGCCATCCGGGACGAGATGTTCACCAAAATGCAGCGCCTGCCCCTGCGGTATTTCGATACCAACACCGCGGGCAATATCATGTCCTGCTACACCAGCGACGTGGACACCCTGCGGCAGATGATCAGCCAGGCCATTCCCCAGTGCGCCTCCTCCATCATCACCCTGATCGTGGTCACCTGGAATCTGATCGACACCAGCTGGCTGTTATTCATCGTGATGCTCTTCACCATTGCCCTGATCGTGTTCACCACCAAGTATCTGGCGGGCAAGGCCGGGAAATACTTCATCGGCCAGCAGCAGTCCCTGGGCGCGGTGAACGGCTATATTGAGGAGATGATCAACGGCCAACGGGTGGTGAAGATCTTCAACCACGAGGACGCCTGCAAGAAGGACTTCGACGCGCTGAACGAGCAGCTGTGCGCCAACGCCTATGCTGCCGGTAAATTCTCCAACGTCATGGGCCCCATCAATAATAACCTGGGCTATGTTCAGTATGCCATTCTGGCCATTGCCGGCGGCATGATGGTGGTATTCTCCAAGGGAAAGATGCTCACCCTGGGCAACCTGATGGCGTTTATGATCCTGTCGCGCAGCTTCAATATGCCCATCTCCCAGATCTCCAACCAGATCAATTCCATCATCATGGCTCTGGCAGGCGCGGAGCGCATCTTCGCCCTGATGGATGAACCGCCGGAGCAGGATGAGGGCTACGTCCACCTGGTCAACGCCAAGATCGGCGAGGACGGCAGCATCCAGGAGACCCCGGAGCGCACCGGCCGCTGGGCCTGGAAGCACTACCACAAGGCGGACGACACCACCACCTACCGGGAGCTGAAGGGCGACATTGTGATGGAGCATGTGGACTTTGGCTATGTGCCGGAAAAGACGGTGCTGCATGATGTGACGCTGTACGCCCGGCCCGGCCAGAAGATCGCCTTCGTCGGTGCCACCGGCGCAGGCAAGACCACCATCACCAACCTGATCAACCGCTTCTATGATATCGACGACGGTAAGATTCGCTACGACGACATCAACATCAATAAAATCTGCAAGCCCGACCTGCGCCGCTCCCTGGGTGTGGTGCTCCAGGATACCAACCTGTTCACCGGCACGGTGATGGACAATATCCGCTACGGCAAGCTGGACGCCACCGACGACGAGTGCATCCACGCCGCCAAGCTGGCCAACGCCCACGACTTCATCACCCGCTTGCCCGACGGCTACGACACCATGCTCACCGGCAACGGCGCGCGGCTGTCCCAGGGCCAGCGGCAACTGATCGCCATCGCCCGCGCCGCCGTGGCCGATCCCCCGGTGATGATCCTGGACGAGGCCACCTCCTCCATCGACACCTACACCGAGGCACAGGTGCAGGCCGGTATGGACGCGCTGATGAAGGGCCGGACGGTATTCGTCATCGCCCACCGCCTCTCCACCGTCCGCAATGCCGACTGCATCATGGTTCTCGACCATGGCAAGATCATCGAGCGCGGCACCCACGACGACCTGATCGCCCAAAAGGGCACCTACTACCGCCTCTACACCGGCGCCTTCGAGCTGGAGTGATCCCCCATGGGGCTGTTGCAAAATAGAAATTTGTGAAAAAACGCCCTTCTAAAAGTTAGAAATAGCGGTAGAAATCGTGAAACAATCGTGATTTCTACCGCTAAATTATTAGGACAGTTTTCTAAAAAATCTATTTTGCAACAGTCCCATTATTCGGTTAAAAAAGAACTTGACAAATCCCGGAATTCTGGTATAATGCTTCTTGTCCCACGATGGAGGCTTAGCTCAGCTGGTTAGAGCGCATGCTTCACACGCATGAGGTCACAGGTTCGAGTCCCGTAGTCTCCACCAAACATAAGAAATCCGAACTTCTTCCCTGTGGGGGATGGGTTCGGATTTTTTGTTTATATGAAGGATATTTCATTCTGAATACAGCACCGGCAGCCTTGTGTTTTACAGGACTGCCGGTGCTGTATTCTCTGTGAAAAAACATCTCGGTGTATGTTCCTCTTTTGAAACTGCGGCATGGGGACAAAAGAGCCGCTGGCCAGGTGCCGACGATTTTTTAGGCGTTTCCTTAAATACTACGGTTGCTACTGATTTCCGAATGCGGCGATGCCTGGAACATTTTAAGCAGCTCCGTGCCGCTCTCCTGCATGCCTCGCTTCATCCATTCCACGACCCAGCCGTAGAGCATATAGGCGATGGAGGATTTGAGATAGGCTATGGCGTTTGGCATTTCCGGAGTGATTTCCGATTGCTCCAGCAGCGTTTGCAGCACAATCCCTGAGAGTCCGGCTTGGTACAGTGCCAGATAAAAGTCGGAGCGTTCCTTGCAAAAATCCAGCAGGGAAGCAAGCAGTTCATTGGGGGCGGTATGCTCCACGGCGTCATAGCTCTGCTTCCATTGGGCGGTCAACCGGTCATTTTCCTGCCGCAGCACATCCTCTTTGTCTGTAAAATTGCGGTAGAAAGAAGCTCTGCCCACCTGCGCCGTGCTTACCAAGGCACTGACGGAAATATCGGCAAAGGGCTGCTCTCGCATCATTTTTAGTAGTGCCGCAAGAATCTGACTGCGGACATAGGTGTTCTTCTCCTGATTGTTCACGGGCTGATACATCTCCTTGCACTTTGTCTCATTTTCGCTGAGACGATTGACTCATCACTGATTAGATGATACACTTGTATCATCTAAAAGTCAAGGAGAAATAATGATGACACGAACAACAAAACGAATTTTGATTCTTTCAGCAATTGCCTTGATTGGCTTTGTTCTGGGTCGATTGGCGGTAAGGGCACTGATGAACCTGCTGCTGGGCGGTACGATGTTTGGAGGGAATATTCTGTGAATAAGATAAAAAGTGGAAAAAAGGCGGGGGCTGTGTCCGTTGGAGTTGGTATTTTGGCGTTTCTGCTGGCCTTTGGTGCGGGCGTTGTCAGCAAATTTACCATTCAGCCCGGTTGGGCAAAGGAATACAGCGTCAAATGGAGTGACGGGATCGGCACGCTGAAAGAGGATCTGCCTTACGGCAATGGGGATGCCAACAAGTTTGACCTGTATCTGCCGAAGGACAGCGGCAAATCCCGTTATGGGCTGGCTGTTTACCTCCACGCAGGCGGCTTTACCTCCGGGGACAAATCCGGCGACCGGGAGATGCTGGCATGGCTCTGCGCCAAGGGGTATGTGGCGGCAGGCATCAACTACACGCTACGCACAGATGCGAATACTGCCAGTGTCCTGAGCCAGTCTGAGGAAATCAAAGCAGCCATCCCCAAGGTAATAGAAGCCGCTGCAAAGGAGGGCTATCCCATTGATAAAATGACCGTTGCCGGTGGCTCCGCTGGACATGCGCTTGCCATGATCTATGCCTACCGAGACGGGAAGGATGCGCCAGTGCCGGTGGTGTTCACCTTTGGCGCAGTCGGCCCCTCCAGCTTTGTAGCGGAGGACTGGGGAATTTTCGGTATAGGCCTGGACTCCGAGGAATCCAGAGTCGCCGGAGCGGTACTGTTCAGCGTTATGAGCGGGCAGGAGATCACACCGGGGGAACTGGCAGACGGTTCCTATCTGTCAAAGGTTCACGCCATCTCTGCTGCGGATCATGTGGCGGAGAATCCCGTGCCAACCGTCGTAGCCTATGGAGTCTGCGACAAGGTGCAGCCTTTTCTTGCCTCCAAGCGGCTGGAAACAGCTCTACGGGAGAGCGGCGCGGACTATCAGTATTTTGTTATGGAACACTCCGGCCACGGCTTGCAGAATGACAACAAGGTTTACGCCGCCTATATGAAAGCCGTGGAAGCATATTTAGAGAAGTATATGGGGGAATAACGCAAAAATCATGAGTCAAGCGGGTAAGCTGCCACTATCTGTTCAGGACGCATCAGCGCAAAACGGCCCGGCAGATATTAAATGAGAAATTGCAAACGGCAATTGCAGGCCAAGATTTTATGATATTCCCCCAATATCTTCTGATGGCAGAATGAACAAAATGCGCTACAATAAATGCGTAAAATTCTTAGCACATTACCAAAAGGAGGAGCCATCATGGGAAAAACAGAGCAGAAGGTCAGCCAGGAGGGCTGGAGGACAACAAAGAAAGAACGCCGCAGCTACATCATCGGAGATCTTGGGCGAACACTGGAGGGCTATATTGTTACCGCAATGATGAGCACCTTCATGATTTTCCAGGGGATCAATATGGCTGCCATTGCCGGAGCCATGCTGATCGTCAAAATCATTGATGCCTTTGACGATGTGATTTTCGGCTATTTGGTGGACCGCATTCATATTACGCAGTGGAAGGCCTTTCAGAAAGTGACCGGCGAAGGAAAATATCTGCCGTGGTACCGGCTGACCTTTTTCCTGTTTCCCATTTTTACAGCACTGTTTTTCTGCATGCCGAGAGGCTGGGGGGCGGGCGGCAAGCTTGCGTGGTTCTTTGTTTTCTATCTGCTGTATGATCTGAGCTATACATTGGTTGAAGTCCCCATGCAGTCCATGATCGTGACGCTGACTGATAACACCGATGAGCGCAACTCCATTTTGCAAGCCAAGACGATCATCAATTCCATCGCCACCATCGGAGCCGGAATGATCTGGACAGTGGCGATCAGTGAGCATGTGGGCATCGGCATCCGGGAGGTGGCGTTGGTTTCCTCCGTTGCCTTTTTCTTTATGATGCTTCCTCTGGGCAGAGGGGTAAAGGAACACAACACCACACTGGCCAATGTAGATCCCAAGGAAACCGAGAAGTATTCTCTGAAGGACATGTGGACCTGCATTAAAACCAACAAGTATTTGATGATTTTGCTGCTCAGTACGGTCATTACCTCCTGCCTGCAAACCGGTGGCGCGGTAGGGCTGTTGGTTTCCTACTATCATTTCGGCAGCAGCCTGGTTATGGCCATTCCCATCCTGATTTCCCTGCTTCCGGTGATTCTGGCGCAGATGCAGACGAGAAAGCTGGTCAATCGGTTCGGCAAGCTGAAGGTATTTATGGTCTGCGGTGTCATCGGTGCGCTGATCCAGATGAGCATCTATTTTGTCGGACCGATTTTCGTGATCTGCTGCACGCTGCTGGTTGTGCAGGCACCCTTTGGAAATGTCAGCAATGTGGCAAAGAGCTTTTTCCTGCCGGATACCATTGAGTACACCCGGTATAAAACCGGAAAAGACTGTTCCGGTATCTGCAATGCCCTGTCCTCCTTTGTGACGAAACTGACCTCCAGCGTTTCCGCTTCCCTGGGCCTGTTTATCCTTGGCTTGTCCAACTACGTTCCGGTGGCGGCAGAGAGCTTTGAGGACTTGCAGAGAGCCGGTGTTACCCAGCCAAAGGAGGCCATGGATGTGATGTGGCTGATTTACGCACTGATCCCGCTGATCGGTACCCTTTTAGGTGTTTTGGTCATGGGTTTCTATAAGCTCAAGGATCAGGATGTGGCACTGATGGCCCGATGCAACGCCGGTGAGATCACCCGGGAGGAATGCGAGGCTCGGTTGAGCAAAAAGTATTGAGGAAGGTGTCAATATGGATGTCCGAGAAATTGACCGGGTCATGGAGGGGTATCTGCAAAACCGGGAAATGGCCGGGGGTGCCTTGCTTGTCCGCAAGGATGACGAAATCGTTTAT
>CAKTIM010000017.1 GCA_934565795.1 uncultured Oscillospiraceae bacterium | reverse complement strand
TTTGTAAATGCATACTTTCCAAATTGGGGTGAGGCATGTTTATTTTGCCATATATGCAGCCAGCAGAATTTCTGCTATCGTTTGGCAGTCGCGCAGGCACTGCCTACACACAATACAGTGTTTTTACACAGCTTCCCCTTTCCAATACAACATCGTACCAGACGCACTTGCAGGCCGCACTACGAAAGCTTGACCACCAGAACATCATCCACCATTTTTATGCTTCCGACGGCGGGAAATGCGGGCATTTGCAGTACCTCCGGGGTTTCTCCCAGGGCGGCAGCCTGCCGTGTGCCTACGCAGGTGACGGGGTAGCCCAGGTAATAGGTCAGGTAGGTGACGATGTTTTCGTAATAGGTCACATCAAAATTGGTGTCGTTTCCATGGCCCCGGATCTCAAAGCCCGGGCGGGGATTTGAGAGGACGGAATCCTGCATCTGGCCGACGAATGCCACCTGTGTCTGTCCGGGGACGAAGCCGTCGGTCTGCTCCATGCGGTCGATGATCCGGGTGAATGTGGACAGGGTGGCGGTGTCCTCCAGCTCCTTTTTCAGGTAGGTCTCGTTGGCATACAGGCAGTTTTCAAAAATCAGCACCCCGGCCAGCACGGCCCACAGCCAGCTACAGCGTTTTGCCGCCGGCTTGGACTCATGCACCTGCCCGTATTCCTGCACCAGCACCAGTACCAGCAGGTAGGAAAGGTTCAGGGGGAACATGGTGAGCCAGTGGTACATGTTTCCGATCAGGGTAATGACGCTCATTCCGAAAGGCATGGCGGCGATCACGCCCACAATGCCCCATACGGAGGCCGCTCTCAGCCCCCGGCGGCGCAGCGTACCGATGCCGCACATTACCGCAAGGGCCAGCATCAGTACATTGGCAATGATGATAAAATACTTGGAGTTTCCGGGCGGATACAGCAGCCAGGTTCCCTCCGAGAGCAGGCAGTTTGCCAGCCGCTCCAGGGTGGAGCGAACCGTCACGGCAGGAACATTGGTAACAGACTGGTAGGTCTGAGCGCCGCCGATGTGCGTAACGGTCTGAGCGGCCTTGGAGCAGACAAAGAGCAGCACCATTGCCGCCGCAATAGAAAGAAAGCTCAAAATGGTTTCCCGGTAAACCGTTTTGACTTTTTCGCCCCGGAGCAGCTCCACCAGCGCCAGAATCAGGAAAACGTAAACCGCCGCGCCGATATAGGCCTGATACAGCCCCAGGGAGCAGAGGTAAAGGGGCACCGCCCAAATTTTTCCGTGCTTCCAGCGCAGCGACGACCAGACGCCCAGCATGGCCAGCAGCAGGGCCAGACAGTAGGCGTCCGCATCATGCACGAAGGTGGCGTTCAGGGAAACCATGGAGGAATTTACCACCATCAGCCCGCAGGCAAGGGCGATCAGGCTCTTCTTCTGAATCCCCAGGATGGTCACCAGCAGATAGGTCGCCCCGCACAGATAGACCAGCGAGAGGAAGCCGCCAAAGGCAGGAAGCGCGATTTTTCCGCGCAGGAGCCAATAGAGCGGCCGCATAAACCGGCCCACCGCAATGGGCGAACGCATATTGGATTCATAGATACAGCTCAGCGAATCGTGATTGAAGTTTGCATTGAAGTACCGATACCCATGGGCCACCAGTCCGAAGGCGAGCGTCCAGAAAAAGACGTACTTCAATGTCTCCCGCACGGTCTGATCCCGCAGGATGCTGCGCGGTGCGCTTTTTTCACCCATATCTACCATCTCCGTCAAGCGTTCTTTTTCTGTATCCCCGATTGGCGCTTGGCAGGAGACGCGGACAGAGCGTATCCAAACGTATACCTTTGCGGAATCGGCGATACAGAGAATATATGTTGCCATTGTACCGTAAAAGCCGCAAAACTTCAAGGTATTTCTTCCTCTAAATCCATTTTCCGTGAGTTTGTAAAGGTATACTTTCCAAATTGGGGCATACCTACTTGACTGAATATGCATTAGGCCTAAGCCTATTTTTGCGGCGGTTTGACACTTGTTTTTGAAGCGGGAATGGAGTATACTATTATTTTACGGACTATGCCGCAGAGAAATAGGGAGGAATTCTATGCTGTTTACGATGATGCTGGTGCTGGCCGGGGTGGCTGCGCTGGGGATATGCTTCCTGGCGGGGGGCTTTGAGAGCCTGGCGTGGCTGTGGATGCTGCCGGTGGGCTTTATCGGGGGCTTTCTGCTGGCGTTTCTGCTGGCGTTCCTGTTTATTTTCATCCTGTGCAGCCGGGTGGACACCTCCGTGCCCCAGGAGCATGACGATCCCTTTTTCCGCAAGGTGACCTACCTGTACGCCGAGGCCATCATCCCATTTCTGCGGATGAAGGTGCACACCCGCGGTCTGGAAAAGACGCCCAAGGAAGGCCGGTTCCTGCTGGTGTGCAACCATCTTTTCGAGCTTGACCCGGTGGTGCTCTACGCCAACTTCCAGCAGAGCCAGCTGGCGTTCATCTCCAAGCGGGAGAACAACGACATGTTCATTATCGGCAAGCTGATGCACCGGCTCATGGCCCAGCTCATCAACCGGGAGAACGACCGGGAGGCCCTGAAAACCATCCTCAAATGCGTCCAGCTGATCCAGGAGGACGAGGTTTCCATCGCCGTATTCCCGGAGGGTTATATCAGCAAAAATCACCATCTGATGCATTTTCGCAGCGGCGCGCTGAAGATCGCCACCAAGGCCAAGGTGCCCATCGTGGTGTGCACCATCCAGGGCACGGACAAGGTGGTGGGAAATCTGAAGCGCCTGCGCAGCACCCCCATCGAGCTGCACCTGCTGGACGTGATCTCCGCAGAGGAAATGCAGGGCCGCACCACCACCGACATCGGCGAGCAGATCTACCAAATGATGGCCGCCGACCTCGGCCCCGATTATGCGCCCCTGGATGCAGAAAACCCTTGATTTATATGAATTTCTAACGTATAATGGCGAAGTAAATTCAGCCCCCCGTAGGGGTCGGCAACCTGCCGACCCTCAACCCCACGGTTTCGATAGCAGTAAAGAACAACGTATAACCTGACGTATACATCCCCGAGCTTCCCTGAGGGGGAAGCTGTCGCCGCAGCGACTGAAGAGGGCACTCAGGTTGTGGTTTTGAGAGAGGCCCAACTAAAAAGGTAGAAGGTCAAACATTCTGAGTCCGTAGGGGCGGATACCAGCCGCCCGCCGTGTACCGGGACTGAGCGTTTCGTCTATACCGCTCACGTTCGTTACCTTTCGGGCGGCTAATATCCGCCCCTACGGATCGGCGTGTACCATTCACCGCACCCTCAATAAAGAACGTACTGCGGTAGCCCTCTTCAGTCAGCGCTACGGGCTGCCAGCTAATGAATCAAGGTATGATTGCCACTGGCAATCATTGATATTCTGATTCGCTGCGCGGAGCACCACCCCAAGGGAAGCTTTTGGAGGGCGCGGAAGCTGGTGCCATTCAACGGGGTGCTATCAAGGTGGCGACGTTGCGGAGCGGCAGGTTGCCGCCCCCTACGGACTCAAAGACTTTTGGCGGCTTCCATTCAACTTGACAAAAAATATCGTACTGTACGCCCTCTTTGGTCAGCCCCTTTTTAGGGGGAGCCTTGGGGGGATAATGATAACTACAAAAGCAGGAGGAAAGAAAATGAAGAACAGTGAAAAGACCTTGGATATGATCGTGAATCTGTGCAAGAGCCGGGGCTTTGTGTATGCCGGGTCTGAGATTTACGGCGGTCTGGCGAATGCATGGGACTACGGCCCCCTGGGCGTGGAGTTCAAGAACAATGTGAAAAAGGCATGGATGAAGAAGTTCGTCCAGGAGTCCGACTACAACGTGGGGCTGGACGCCGCCATTCTGATGAACCCCACCACCTGGGTCACCACCGGGCATGTGGGCAATTTCTCCGATCCGCTGGTGGACTGCAAGGGCTGCGGCTCCCGGCAGCGGGCGGACAAGCTGATCGAGGCCTGCGAGGCTGGCACTGCGGTGAACGTGGACGCCATGAGCTTTGAGGAGATGGACGCCTTTATCGCCGCCCACGACGAGGTGGTCTGCCCCAACTGCGGCAAGCACAACTTCACCCCCATCCGCAAGTTCAATCTGATGTTCAAGACCCAGATCGGCGTCACCGAGGATTCCTCCTCCACCGTGTACCTGCGGCCAGAGACTGCCCAGGGCATCTTCGTCAACTTTGCCAACATCCAGCGCACCACCCGGCGCAAGCTGCCCTTCGGCGTCTGCCAGGTGGGCAAGGCCTTCCGCAATGAGATCACCCCGGGCAACTTCACCTTCCGCACCCGGGAATTCGAGCAGATGGAGTGTGAATTCTTCTGCCAGCCGGGCACCGATCTGGAGTGGTTCGCCTACTGGAAGGACTACTGCAAGAATTGGCTCATCAGCCTGGGCATCAAGGAGGAGAGCCTGCGCCTGCGCGATCACGAGCCTGCGGAGCTGGCCTTCTATTCCCGCGCCACCACCGATATCGAGTATCAGTTCCCCTTCGGCTCCGGCTGGGGCGAGCTGTGGGGCATTGCCGACCGCACCAATTACGACCTGGGCCGCCATCAGGAGGCCAGCGGCAAGAGCCTGGAATACTACGACCAGGAGAAGAACGAGCACTATATCCCCTACGTCATCGAGCCCAGCCTGGGCTGCGACCGGGTGGCGCTGGCCTTCCTGTGCGAGGCCTACGACGAGGAAGTAGTCGGCCAGGACAAGAAGGGCAATCCCGACATCCGCACCGTGCTGCACCTGCACCCGGCGCTGGCGCCCTTCAAGGCGGCGGTGCTGCCCCTGTCCAAGAAGCTGTCCCCCAAGGCAGAGGAAATCTATAAAATGCTGAAGCACGACTTCATGGTGGACTTCGACGACGCCGGCTCCATCGGCAAGCGCTACCGCCGGGAGGACGAGATCGGCACCCCCCTGTGCATCACCGTGGACTTCCAGACCGTGGGCGACGAGAACACCCCGGCCGACAACTGTGTCACCGTCCGCGACCGCGACACCATGGAGCAGGTGCGCATCCCCATCAGCGAGCTGAAGGACTTCATTGCCAAGAAGTGCGACTTCTAAATACCTGACACAATCAAACAAAGACCCGCAGCCTCCCATCGCAGAGGCTGCGGGTTTCTTTGTGTTTATGGCTCCATCTTCTTTTTCATCCGCCGGATCCTCGCCTTGAGGTGCCGGCGGCGGCGGTGGCGCTGGAGCTGGCGGTGAAGCCAGAACAGGATCAGAACGATCAGCGCCAGCGCGGCCACTGCAATAACAATGCGCAGGCCACGGGGCACCCCCTCCAGGGTGGCGGCGGGGTTTTGCAGCAGCTCCGACAGGATGAAGGTCTGCCGGGGCGCGGGGGGCCGCTCCAGGGTCAGCTGCACATCCGGCAGCCGCAGCTCCTGGAGGGTGGCGGTGACGGTGGCAGTGAGCCGGAGGGCCCGCTTGTCGGTGCTCTCCGGCAGCTCGACGGTGTAGCGGATGTCTTGGGCGGACATCTCCGACGGGATCAGATAGGAAAACGTCTGCCCGGCGACGGGAGTGAAATCCCCCAGGGCCTGCCCGGCGGCCAGCTGCTCCCCGGATACCGTCACACGGGAATAGTGGGAAAAGCCGTAGTCCAGCAGCTTGTGGGTGTCCTTGTACTTATCCTCCAGCAGGGGGGACTTCAGTGTCACCGCCACCAGGGTCACGCCGTCCCGCTGCACCACGGCGGCAAAGGTGCCCTGGGCGCTGGATGTCCAGCCGGTCTTGGCCATCTGCACCCCGTCGTAGTAGTATTGCCCCCCGGCCAGAAGCCGATCCTTGTTCTGAAAGCTGCGGGCGGCGGAGAGGTTGGTGGCGGGCAGGGTATAGCTGACGGTATTGAAGTAGCGGGCCAGCCCGTCCTGTTTCCAGGCGGCGGCGGTAATCAGGGCCATGTCATAGGCGGTGGTGGTGTGGGTGCTGTCCGGCAGGCCGTTGGCGTTGGAAAAATGGGTCTGCGTCGCCCCCAGGGCGCGGGCCGTCTCGTTCATCTGCGCCGCGAAGGCCTCCATGCTCCCCGCCACCGCCTCGGCCAACACATTGGCGGCATCGTTGGCGGATTCCATGCCGATGGCATACAGCGCCTGCTCCGCAGTCAGCTGCTCCCCCGGCAGCAGGGAGATGTGGGAGGAGCTGCGTGGCACCGCGTTCACCGCCGTTTGAGAAACGGTAAGTACCTGCTCCGGCTCCAGCTGCCGCACCGCCAGAAGCGCCGTCATCAGCTTGGTGATGCTGGCCGGGTAGAGCGCCTGATGCATATTCTTTTCATACAGCACCGTGCCGGTGTCCGCATCCAGCAGCACCGCCGCCTGACTGGCCAACACCAGCGGCTCCTCCACCGCCTCCACACGCACCGCCCCCAGCAGCACCAGCCCACACAACCCCAGACACACCAGCCGGACAATCCTGTTTCGCTCCATCATCTCTCCATGGCTCCAATCCAGATAAAACGTTAAAAACATATTTTACTCTATTTCCATCCAAATTGGAATATCCCTCCGGCCATATTTTCAACATTTTTTAACAGATTTATCATGTTTTTCGCAATTTGCGAATCGGCGACCCCTTTTTATACGGGTCGGCAATCTGTCGCCCCGCCGTGTGCCGGGATTGAGCGGTGTGTTGAATGGAAGCAGGTTGCGCCCTCCACTAAAGCTTCCCTTGGGGGGGAAAAAAGCTGGCAGCCCGTAGGGCTGACTGAAGAGGGCCACCGCAGTACGTTCTTTATTAAGGATGCGTTGAATGGTACGCGCCCATCCGTAGGGGCGGATACCAGCCGCCCGCAGCGTACCGGGATTGAGCTTTCAATTGAATGAACATTACCAAAAGTTTCTGAGTTCGTAGGGGGCGGCAATTTGTCGCCCCGCTGGGAACCGGGATTGAGCGGCTTGTCTGTACAGCTCACGTTCGTTGGCTTTCGGGCGGCTAATATCCGCCCCTACGGACTCAGAATGTTTTAGATTGTACCTTTTTAGTTTAATTTCTTTCAAAACCATCACCTGAGTGCCCTCTTCAGTCGCTGAGGCGACAGCTAATTAATTATTGTATCATTGCCACCGGCAATGATTGTTATCAAAGATTCGCTGCGCGGAGCACCGCCCCACAGGGAAGCTTAGGGGATGTATCCTTTTTTGTTATACGTTCATCTTTACTGCTTCCTAAACCGTGGGGTTTAGGGTCGACAAATTGCCGACCCCTACAGAGTCAAAAAAGTTCAGAAAGATGCAAAAAATCCAGATTTTCCAATGGAAAATCTGGATTTTTTGGTGACCCGCTGGGGATTCGAACCCCAGACCCACTGCTTAAAAGGCAGTTGCTCTGCCAACTGAGCTAGCGGATCAGATATGGCTGGGATGGCCGGATTTGAACCGACGAATGCCAGAGTCAAAGTCTGGTGCCTTACCGCTTGGCGACATCCCAATGTATTGGTGCAACGCGCCCTGGTCGGACACACAGGCGATTATATCATGGAAGAGTATGGTTTGCAACCCCCTTTTTTGAATTTTTGCGCCTGTGCGGCTGCCGGAATTTTACCATTGTAATCTTTTGGGCACAGGCGGCCCGGTGCCTAAAATTTTGGCACGGGGGCGGCGGTGCTTAAAAAATGGGCAGATTGGAAAATGTGCCTGATTTTCGGGCACCTGACGGGGTTTGCCCGTATTCAGAAGCAAAAAAATGGTGTAATCTATGGACAGTCAATGGGATCGAACACATGCCGAAGGAGGCGCAGAAATATGAAATCCCGTTCTGTTGTTCCGATGAAGATCGCGAAGTATGGCTACATTGCCATTGCCGTTCTGTTCTGCCTGATGGGGGTGGCGCTGATCGCGTTCCCCGCGCCCTCCGCGCAGACCATTGCGATTTTCTTCGGCGTTTCAATGCTGGTATTTGGCGCGGTAAGGCTGGTGGGGTATTTCTCCAAGGATCTGTTCCGCCTGGCCTTCCAGTATGATTTGCAGTTTGGAATCCTGCTGATGATCCTGGGAACCATCACCCTGCTGAAGCCTGACAATGTGATGAACTTCCTGTGCATCTCCATGGGCATCTGCATCCTGGTGGACAGCCTGTTCAAGGTTGGAACCGCCCTGGACGCCCGGCGCTTCGGCATCCGCCAGTGGTGGCTGACCATGGTGATGGCCATTGTGGCTGGGGTGGCCGGACTGCTGCTGGCCTTCCGCCCCTCCGAGGCGGTGGAGGTCATCGTTACGCTGCTGGGCATCTCGCTGCTGTGCGAGGGCATCCTGAACCTGAGCGTGGCGGTCAGCCTTGTGAAAATCGTCAAGCATCAGAAGCCTGATGTGATCGACGTGGAATATTGTGATGTATGGGAGGATAATTAAAATGCGTTTTTCAAAAGCGGTTGTCAAGTACCGCATCCCGATCCTGATCCTGACGCTGCTGCTGATGATCCCCTCGGTGATGGGCATGGCGGCCACCCGTGTCAACTATGACATGCTGACCTACCTGCCCAGCGACATGGAGACCGTCATCGGCCAGGAGGAGCTGCTGGAGGACTTCAACAAGGGAGCCTTTACCTTCCTGATCTTTGAGGACATGCCGGAAAAGGATGTGGCTGCCCTGAAGGAAAAGGTGGAGGGCATCGACCACGTGGCCACGGTGCTGTGGTATGATTCTCTGGCCGACCTGAGCATCCCCATGGAGCTGCTGCCTCAGAAGGTGTACAGCGAATTCAACACCGACCACTCTACCATGATGGCCGTGTTCTTCGACAGCGGCACCAGCGAGGACAGCACCATGGAGGCCGTCAAGGAAATCCGCAGCGTCTGCGGCAAGCAGTGCTTCGTATCCGGCATGACGGCGCTGGTGGTGGATCTGAAGGATCTGTGCGAGCAGGAGGAGCCGATTTACGTCGGTCTGGCCGTGCTGCTGGCCTGCGTGGCCATGTTCCTGCTGCTGGATGGCTGGCTGATCCCGCTGGTGTTCCTGGCCTCCATCGGCGCGATGATCCTGCTGAACATGGGCACCAACTACTGGCTGGGTGAAATTTCCTACATCACCAAGGCTCTGTCCGCTGTGCTCCAGCTGGCCGTGACCATGGACTACTCCATCTTCCTGTGGCACAGCTACAATGAACAGCGCGAAAAGTACCCGGATAACAAGCAGGCCATGGCGGTGGCCATCAAGGAGACCCTGACCAGTGTTATCGGCAGCTCCGTCACCACCATTGCGGGCTTCATTGCCCTGTGCTTCATGAGCTTCACCCTGGGCCGCGACCTGGGTATCGTGATGGCCAAGGGCGTTCTGCTGGGCGTCGTGGGCTGCGTGACCGTGCTGCCCAGCATGATCCTGGTGCTGGATAAGCCCCTGCAAAAGACCAAGCACCGCTCCATTATTCCCAACATGGATCGGTTTGCCAAGGGCATCGTGAAGATCTTCCCCGTGTTCCTCATCCTGTTCGTTGCCCTGATCTATCCCGCCTACAACGGCTACGCCAAGGCCAACGACGAAGTGTACTACGACATGGGCCAGTGCCTGCCGGAGGAAATGAACTACGTGGTTTCCAACGAGAAGCTGCACAGCGACTTCAACATCGCCTCCACCCATATGGTGCTGGTGGATGCCAACACCTCCTCCAAGCAGGTCAAGGAAATGATGGCCCAGATGGAGCAGGTGGACGGCGTGAAATACGTGCTTGGCATGGAAAGCCTGATCGGCTCCCGCATCCCGTCGGAGCTGCTGCCCGCCGAGCTGACCGACACCCTGCAAAGCGACAACTGGAAGCTGCTGCTGATCAACTCTGAGTTCGCCCCCGCCAGCGACGCGGTGAACGAGCAGATCACTCAGCTGAATGAGATTCTCAAGGCCTACGATCCCACCGGCATGCTCATCGGCGAAGCGCCCTGCATGAAGGACATGATCGAGACCACCGACCATGATTTCACCGTGGTCACTGCCGTATCCCTGGCGGCCATCTTCATCATCATTCTGCTGGTGGAGAAGAGCCTGACGTTGCCCGTGATCCTGATCGCCGTGATCGAGCTGGGCATCTTCATCAACCTGGGCCTGCCCCACTATCTGGGCCAGAGCATGGCCTTCATCACCCCCATCTGCATCAGCACCATTCAGCTGGGCGCGACGGTGGACTACGCCATCCTGATGACCACCCGCTACAAGGCCGAGCGCATTGCCGGCAGCGATAAGCGCACCGCCGTGCAGACGGCCCTGGCCACCTCCATTCCCTCCATCATCGTATCCGGCATGGGAATGTTCGCCGCCACCTTCGGCGTGGCCGTGTATTCCGATATCGAGATCGTCAGCTCTATGTGCATGCTGATCGCCCGGGGCGCTGTGGTGAGTATGCTGCTGGTGATCTTCATCCTGCCCGCTATGTTCATGCTGCTGGATAAGGTGATCTGCAAGACCACCCTGGGCATGACGAAAATTGATACCAAGTCAAAGAACCCTGTGAAATAAATGTGGAGGTATTGAAAATGAACAAGCTGCTGAAAAAAGTAATTGCCCTCGGCCTGAGCGCCGCCCTCTGCCTGACCGGCGCAGGGGTCGCCCTTGCCGACGGCGAGGTGAAGAACGAAAAGGATGAAACCGTCTACGTCCTGGCCGGGGCTGACGGCGCCGTCCAGCAGATCATCGTCAGCGATTGGCTGAAAAACGCCGCCGGGGAGGATGCCCTGGCCGACCACAGTGTGCTGACGGACATTGAAAACGTCAAGGGCGACGAGGCCTTCACCGCCGACGGCGAGGCCCTCACCTGGAGCGCCAACGGAAACGACATCTACTACCGGGGCACCACCGATAAGGAGCTGCCCGTATCCCTCAACATCTCCTATCAGCTGGACGGCCAGGACATCGCCCTGGAGGAGCTGGTGGGCAAGAGCGGCCGGGTGACCATCCGCTTTGACTATGACAACCGCCTGTATGAGCTGGTGGAGCTGAACGGCCAAAAGGAAAAAATCTATGTCCCCTTCGCCGCCGTCACCGGCCTGGTGCTGGACAATGACACCTTCCGCAATGTGGAAGTGACCAACGGCAGACTGGTCAACGATGGCGACCGTACCGCCGTGGTGGGCGTGGCGCTGCCCGGCATGCAGGAGAACCTGGGCGTGGATAAGGACACCCTGGAGGTTCCCAGCTACATCGAGATCACCGCGGACACCACCGATTTCCACATGGGCATGACTGTGACCCTGGTCACCAATCAGGTGTTCAATGTCTTTGAGGATACCCAGCTGGATTCCACCGGGGATGTATCCCAGGCGGTCAACCAGATCACCGACGCCATGACCCAGCTCACCGACGGTACCGACGCGCTGAATGATGGCCTGGCGACCCTGCTGGAGAAGTCCGGCGACCTGGTCAGCGGCGTGGAGCAGCTGACGGAGGGCGCGGGCGCGCTGCACGACGGCGCTTCTGCCCTGCATGACGGCGCGGATCAGCTCAATGCCGGTGTGGCGGAGCTGACCGGCGGCCTGAATACCCTGGTTTCCAATAACGATACCCTCAACGGCGGCGCGGAGCAGGTGTTCAATACCCTGCTGGCCACCGCCACCGCCCAGCTGAAGGCCGCCGGCGTGAATGTGGACGACCTGACCATCGAAAACTATGGCGACGTGCTGGACGGCGTCCTGAATACCATCAGCTACGCCACCGTCCATGAGCTGGCGCTGGAGCAGGTCACCGCCGCCGTAGAGGCCAACCGCGACCAGGTGAAGGAGCAGGTCACCGCTGCCGTCCGGGAGCAGGTCACCGCCCAGGTCACCGAGGGCGTCCGCCAGCAGGTGCAGGCCCAGGTCACCGAGGCCGTGCGCCAGCAGGTCACCGCTCAGGTCATCAGCGCCGTGACGGGCATGTCCCCGGAGGATTACCAGGCTGCCGTGAACGCCGGTCAGATCACCGCTGAGCAGCAGGCGGCCATCAATTCCAATGTGGAATCCCAGATGACCCAGGGCAGCGTCCAGGATAACATCACCGCCGCCACCAATGCCCAGATGAGCGCCGAGACGGCCCAGGCCGCCATCGCCAGCAATCTGGACGCCCAGATGCAGAGCGAGCAGGTGCAGGGCATCATCGCCCAGAACGTGGAGGAGCAGATCAGCAAGCTGATCTCCGAGAATATGGACGGCGCCGAGGTGCAGGCCAAGTACGACGAGGCCGCCGCAGGCCGCCAGACCATCTCCGACCTGAAGGATTCCCTGGACAGCTACAATACCTTCTATACCGGCCTGAAGGCCTATACCGACGGCGTGTCCTCCGCCGCGGACGGCGCAGCCGCCATCCTCACCGGCAGCTCCGACCTGTGCACCGGCGCGGGCCAGCTCACCGACGGCGCGGCCACCCTGTCTGACGGCCTGACCCAGCTGCAAGGCTCCCTGCCTGCCCTGGTGGACGGCATCACCCAGCTCCACGATGGCTCCCAGCAGCTGTCCGACGGCCTGACGCAATTTGCCGACGAGGGCCTGCAGAAGCTCACCGACCTGGTAGACGGCGACCTGGATACCCTCCTGTCCCGCCTGAACGCCATCATGGACGTCTCCCGCAGCTACCGCAGCTTCACCGGCCTGGACAGCACCATGGACGGCCAGGTGAAATTCATCTACCGCACCGAAGAATCCAAATAATCCCCCCCTTTCCCATACCGGCAGGGCGCTCCCCAAAAAGGAGCGCCCTGCAAAAAAATCCGGGGATTTCCCTTGACACCGGGGGAAAACTATGCTAGAATTAACCAGCTGAATCCGGGAAGCAGAGCTGTGCGGGTGTAGTTCAATGGTAGAACACCAGCCTTCCAAGCTGGATACGCGGGTCCGATTCCCGTCACCCGCTCCACATCATTATGCGCCAGTAGCTCAGCTGGATAGAGCAACTGCCTTCTAAGCAGTAGGTCGGGGGTTCGAGTCCCTTCTGGCGTACCATTCAGCACTCTTGAATATGGTGGATATGGCCTAGTTGGCTAAGGCGTCAGATTGTGGCTCTGAAGATCGTGGGTTCGAGTCCCATTATCCACCCCATAACCCCCCAGACCTTGCCCCACTTCAAGGCCTGGGGCTTTTTTGTTCCCATTACATGGCGCGGCTCCCTTTTCGCACAGGGGCCGGCGAGCCGCCGGCCCCTGCGGGGGATGCGATTTGCTTACGCCTCCGGCACGGCGGAGGAGTCTGTGTACTGGTAGGTATAGCCGTTTTCTTCACAGAACTGTGCTGCGTAGGAGTCACGTGTGACGTTGAAGATGGTGTCCAAATTGGGATAGTCTGCATAAAAAGCTTTTTTGCCGATGTAATATACATTTGCGCCGATGGTTATGTTTCTGCTCCAGGGGCAGCAGTCAAATGCGTGATAGGATATGTATTCCAATTTATCCGGCAACGCAATATCTGTTAAATTATGGCAGCACGCGAACGCACGGCTTCCGATTACCCTCAGCTCAGCGGGGAAATTAACTTTTTTTAACCCATCGCAGTTAAAAAAGGCAAAGCTGCCAATAGAGGTCACCGTATCCGGAAGGGTAATTTCCTCGAGGACATCGCAGCGTTCAAAGGCCCCGTGGCCAATCCATGTTATTCCTGCGGGCAGCTGGACGTTTTCAAGCGCTGGGCAAAAAAAGAACGCATAGTCGCTGATGGATACAACGCTGTCTGGAAGCTGAACCTCTTTCATATTGTATGCGCCGCTGAATGCGTACGCCCCGATTTCCCGCGTCCCTTCTGGGACAATGTAAGTATATTGTTCATAAGCTTCGTCCTGATAGAACCGAATCAGCCGCTGCCGCATGTTGTCAAACAGCGCTCCATGCCGCACTTCAAAGACGGGATTCCCCTCTGCCACCTCGATCCTGGGGTAAAACGATATTTTACCCATGGACGTAACGCTTGCAGGGAGGCAAATTGATTTCAGCGATGTGTCGAGAAATGCGTAGTCTCCAATTTCGGTGATCCCCTCCTGAAGGATCACTTCTTGCAGACTGCATCCGTCAAATGCGTGCGCCTGAATTAAAACGACACTGCCTGGTATTACGATGGAAGTCATCTTGCAGTATGAAAACGCGTATCTTCCGATGGCGCGTACCCCATCAGGAATATTCAAGTCCTCTAAGCCGCTCCAGGTAAATGCATATTCGTCGATCACAGCAATGCCGTCTGGAAGATGCACCTGTGTTAGCTCGCTGCGTACGTAAAAGGCCAGCTTCCCAATTTCCCTTGTCCCCTCCGGGATTTTATAGGATGCTGCTGTATTACCGGGCAGATAGGAGATCAGGCGCATATCAGCGGTGGAGAACAGGCTCCCATCCCTTATTTGCAGGGCCATATTTCCGGGTGCCAGGGATACCTCTGCGTTTGTGCGCGCAAACGGATTCCCCTTGATCTGCGCCACACTGGACGGAATTGTAATGCTCTTCAGATTTGAGCAACCAAAAAATGCGCCCTCGCCAATGGTGGTAACGCTGCTCGGAATTTCAATTTCCTCCAGGGCGGTGCAGTAAAAGAAAGCATATGCGTCGATTTCCCGTATCCCCTGGGGAATTGCGTAAGTGGTATCTGCCTTTGAGGAGGGGTAATAAATCAGGCGCATGTCCCTTTTGTCAAACAGGACACCATCGATCAGCGCCAGGGTCGGATGGTTTTCCGAAATTTTAATGTCTGTGAGCCCGCCGTTAGTAAAAGGTGAATAATCGTATATTTTTTCATAGGGATTATCACCCAGCGATATCACACCTAATCCTGCAAAGGGATTATTGCCCAGCGATACCACATTGTCCGAAATAGAAATCTCCGTCAGGCCGGGGTTGCCGCCAAACGCACAGTCTCCGATGGCTGTCACGCTGTCTGGAATCGTAATTGCGTTGAGCTCATAATCTGAATAGCCGTTTATCGCATTGGCTCCAATGGACGTAACCGTTCTGCCATTAATTTCTTCTGGGATATCCAGTGAATATGCTTCACCGAACCAACTGCCGAGGCTTCCCTCAAAGCTTACAATTTCAATGCTTCCGTCCTCTAAAATGGCATATTCCCAATCTCCATATGGGAAAGTCTCCCTTTTTTCTCCGCATTCTCTACAATAATCCTGATACCATTTGTGCTGCCCCGTCTCGCAGGCGGCATCGGCGGCTGACCTCGGTGCGAAAAGGTTCACTGCAAGAAATATCAGTACAGCAAGCCCCAGTCCCCTCCATCTTCTCATTTTTATAAACTCCCTTCCCAGCGTGTGACCGCTGCTCTATTGCAATATGCCGGAGAACCATATTGTGGATTCTCCGGCATTTTTGCCTGTAGTTATTCGGCGGTGATCCAGATGACCGGGCGAACACCGGCATCCTGCCGGGTAACCTCACGTCCGTTCACGCTGACGCCGCCAAGGCTGGTCGTGAAGGTCACATGGTCGTTCAGATAGCTGGTCGTCCGCAGCCACCACCAGCCGGTCTTGGTTTCCGAATTGAGGTATGCGCCCTTCGCCTGTGCATAGGAAGTCGGCGCGGCCATCCGATCCATAACGGAGGTGAACAGGTCATTTGCCTCCTCCTGAGAAAGGATGAACACATGGTCAATGGTGCTTCTGCCGCTGGAGGTCTTATACGGATCATGCTCGGGGTTTTCGTTGGTCACGGGGACGATCCGCTCCTGCTCTGCTTCGGTGAAGGCGGTGCTGTAGAAGTCATCGTTCAGCCACTGACGCAGGGAGCAGTATTCCCAGCTGATCGCCTCCAGGCTGTCGTGGTAGGGCTTGCTGTCCAGGCAGTAGCGGCTGATCAGCAGGAGCCGGTCATCCTGCTTGTCCAGGACGATCCACTGGATGTCCTCTGCGCCATCCTTGCGGTTGTTGTCCTGCTCGTAGGTGCCAAAGGTAACGGTGTCACCGATCTCATAGTCCTTGGCGCTTGCGGGCGCGGTGAACAGGCTCATGGACAGGATAGCGGCCAGTGCGAATGCGATTGCTTTTTTCATGGTAAACATATTCATTTCTCCTTTAATTTTGTTTGGCTCCGTGCCGTCTGCGGCTTGGGCAGCGGCCTGAAGCTCTTTACGCCATTACAATAGCACACGGGTTTGAGCGGTTTGGCAGGCAAAGTTTCTACCCTCGCTCCGACCTGGCATACAGCAGCCGGTCGCCCAAAAAGAGAAGCCTGTGGCCCCGCAGAGAGATCACGTCCCGCTCCCGCAGCAGAGCGCCGCTGCGAAAGGGCGCGCCATTGAGCAGTACGCCCGATGGAGCATCGGCGTCAAACAGATAATAGTGATCGTTCAGCCAGGTGAGCTTTGCACATGCTCCGGCGCAGTGCGGCCCCGGCGCAATACCGCCGCCTGCGTCATAGCCGATATAGGTCACGGACTGCCCCAGTGGGTATGAGGCCCATTCCCCCCTGACGGCATCCGTGGTGAAGATCATCAGCACGCCGTCGTCGCTGGCATGGTTCAGGTCGCTGCTGTCAATGCGCAGAATATCCCCGTTGTCCAAAAGGGTCGGGCGCTTCATCCCGTTTTTGGGGCGGGGAATTTTTGCACCGTTGTGAAATGTACCGTTGAGATTCCGGGGATTGTCCACGAAGAACCATTCCTCCGCAATCCTTTCCAGCCAGCCGTGGGTTCTGCTCACAATGCTTGACGTGAGCGGAATATCCGGGCGCTCGGGGCTGTTGGGCGCATAGCGCCCCAGCATCCACCGCTGCTTCTGTCCCAGCGGGAAAGTCTGCACCTCGCCCCCATCCAGAACGATCAGGGCGGCATTGTCCTTTTGCGCTTCCATGTTCTTCCCTTTCTGAATACGGCGCCCCAATGCAGGGCGTCCTTAACTGCTGCCTGGCCGCAGTCGGCTTATTCAGAGGCACCTAAGTCCTCAAACAAATAGCTTCCCTCTTCGGTCAGCCCCAGCTGCTCCAGAATGTCCTTTACAAAAAGACACAAGTCTGATGAGCCGTCCTGTATGATCTCATCGTTATCAGAGCACAGCTGGGCCTCGTTGATGGCCCACATGATCGCTGCCTCAACAGGATTTTTGGCATACAGCGGATCCATCTGCGCGTACCCAAGCATTTGGTTAATGGCGTCCACATCCATATTCAGATGCAGCCCCAGAGAGATCACCTTGTGGCGCAGCGGGAACCATCGCCTGCCGCGAATTTCCGAAATACAGTGGCGCAGAGAGGAAGACCAGCAGGACTCCTCCGCCATGGAATGAAAGCTGGCCTGCCGCCCGTCCCCGTCCATGGTAAACTCGCTGCGCAAGTTGATTTGAAGGAAAGCAAGCACATAGCTGTACAGCTTCGCGTAAGCGCGCTGGAAGGCGGGGGCGATGTCCGCCACAAAGGCGGCCATCTCCTCCTGGCTGCTCATGCGCAGATAGCTGCTCCGCAGGTACTCCGTAGAATACTCGGCATGCTCCTCCGCCCGGCTGGTTTTCAATGCCTGTCCGACCTGCTCCAGCACCTGCTGATAGCATTCATAGGTATGTGCCTGCTCCTTTGAGTTCAGGATAAAAATGCATACGCTGTCCTCCAGTGAGCGGGCATACAGCTGAGGACATTTTCCATAGCGCTTCAGGAATGCATTCATCTCCGGCAGGTCGTACCCTGCTGCAAACCCAATGCGCAGAAATATATCCCGCTTTTGCGGAATTGCCCCCCGCCTCCATTTGCGAACCGCCGGTTCGCTGACGCCGCAAAGCCTGGCCAGTTGGGCGCAGCTCAGGCTGCGCTGTGCCATGATCTGCTCCAGCTTGTCCGCCCAGGCCGCACGCTGGCTCCGAAGCAGCGGCATAATTCGCTCCTTCAGCTCCGCAAGGTCGCTGCATTCACTGAGCTCCTCTTCAATTGTGCCGGTGCTGTACTGTTCCATATCCCGTTTTTCTCCTTTCCTGCATCAGTCAAAGGATGCCGCCACACAGGTGATGTTGTCCGCACCCCCCATGGCTACCCCACGGCGCAGCAGCGCCTCCGCCCTTTGACTGCAATCACGCTCCGCTAAAAACAGATCGGCAAGAACCTCATCCCCACACATGCCGTACAGGCCATCGCTGCACAGCAGAATGCCGTCACCGGGCTGGACTGGGATCCAAAGACTCTCTGCCGGCAGCAGGCGCTGCATTGTCCTGTCTCGCCCCACATACTCCGTCAGCTTGTGGCTGTCTGCCCGCAGACTCGGGTCATCCGGGCGGCAAAGTCCTGTATCCAGCTTCATCTGTGCCAGCGTCTGATCGCTGGTCAGCTGCAGCAGGGCGTTCTCCCGCGCAAGGTAGGCGCGGCTGTCTCCCAGATGGTAGATTTTGAATACCGCCCCGTCCGTACACATCACCGTGGCCGTAGAGCCAAGCACCCGGCATTCCCGCTGCAGCTCCACGATCGCGTTATTTGCCTCCTGAAAGGACGCTCGCATCCAGAAATCCACCTGCTCCTTTGCAGATGTCTCATCCAGGTGGGCAAAGCCCTTCTTAAACGCCTGGGCGCAGTACAGCGCCGCCAGCTCTCCCGCCTCACCGCCGCCCATTCCGTCAAAAACACCGGCAATGTGCCAGCGCCGGACGGCGTCGTCGGCATCGGTGGCCGCCTGGCTGCTTTGCGCGCAGCTGGGATTTATCCTTCCGTCCAGAATGTAGTTATCCTCGTTATTTTCCCGCCGGAGGCCTCTGTCGCTGGCAGCTGCTCCGCAAAAACGCAGAAAGCCGCCCTTTTCCTGCTGCACATCCATTTTCATGCATTTGCCCCTTTCTATCAATGAGGGAACCTCAGAATAAATCGCCTACGGCTGAGCAGCGGATCTTTTCCGTCTGCTGTGCACCATTTTTCTTGCAATACACAGAGTATTCCTGCGAAAAAATGGCTTCATCAGGCGGAAAATCTCTCGCTGTTGGTCATATTTCCGATTTTCAGATACGCCCTAAGCTGTTCATATAAAATAACACCCTTGATTTTGGTATTTGGCAGCCAAAGTTGCATCTTTTCTTTGCACAATTATGATGCAATTATTATACACGCGGACACCATGCAATGCAAGCCGCTGTTTCCCCGGCCGGGGAAACTTTGTGTGATAAACCGGGAAGCCTGAGATGTAGAATGAATGATGCAGGGGGCGCAAAGCAAATGAGAGCGCTGCATTTGCTTTGCTGAAATACGGGGCTGCCCGGTAAAGCCGCCTGTTTTCACCGATAGCAATTCCACAGCAGCTCTTGAAAAACCTCAAAAAACATGGTAGCATGATTGCAGGTTATGTTGAAAGAGAGGGAGAGAGTTTATGTCCATTGAGTCAAGAAGCCGGCAGTACGGCAAGGTATTTGACCACTGGCAAATCAAGGAATTTCTTGGCTCCGGCTCCGGGGGAAAGACGGCGGTGTTCCGCCTGACGCGCACGGATTCCTCCTGGGGCGAGAGCGCCCTGAAGGTCGTCAGCCTGATTGCGGAATCGGAACCAATGGCCGACTGCTCCAGGTTCCGCAGGCAGGAATACGAACGCGCCTGCGCCGAATGCAGCCGCACCGCAGAGCGGGAGGTGCAGCTGATGGACGAGCTGCGGGGCAATACCAACATCGTGGATTACCTGGATCATACCTTTGTGGACTGGTCTGATGAAACCGGGTTCGGCCGTGACCTGCTGATTCGCATGGAGCTGCTGACAGACCTGCGCACCGAAATGCGCAGCGAAAGGAAGTTCACCGAGGCGGAGATTCAGAAAATCGGCATGGATATTTGCCGGGCCTTGATTCGCTGCCATCAGAAGAACATCCTTCACCGGGATGTAAAGCCCGGAAACATCTTCCGCAACAGAGACGGTGATTACAAGCTTGGCGACTTCGGTGTCTCCCGCGTGCTGGATGCCTGCCCCGATGCCGCCGCCAGCACCGGCATTGGAACCTACGAGTATTGGCCAGCCGAGCAGATGATCGGCAGCTATGACAAGCGGGTGGATATCTACAGTCTTGGTCTGGTGCTGTATGAGTTGAGCAACCAAAACCGCCTGCCCTTTGCCGCAATGACCTATATCACCAGCAGGGAAACCGCCCTGCGCCTGTCCGGCACCCCTGTTCCGCCGCCGTCAGATGCAAGCCCCGCCTTTGCACAGGTGATTCTGAAGGCCTGCGCCTTTAAGCCGGAGGATCGCTTCCAGGATGCGGCGGCTTTCCTGCGGGCGCTGGAGCAGCTGGCGGTGCCCGCTGCCCGGCTGCCGCAATACACCCGGTCGGATCCCTACGCGACAGCCCCCGCATTCCCGGGAAGCGGCACGAATCCCCGTCAGCCCGGCTCCGCGCAGCCCGCCCAGGAGGCCCCGGCAAAAGGCAATGCCGATGGAAACGCACAGCGGCCATCCGGCACTGAAAAAAGCCGCAAAAAGCGGCGGGTGCTTCTGGCTGTGCTTCCCATTCTCTGTGCAGGGGCGGCAGCGGCGTTTTATTTTCAGAGCGTGAGGGATACCTCCACACCGCAGGCGGCAGCGGCGGTGGTCGCTGCGGTGCAGACAGCCCCAATCCCCACGGAGCCACTGCCGGAATCCACAGCGGAGGAATTGGAGCAGCGTGCTTCTGCCGGGGAATCCACCGTGCCAACGTCGGAACCCGCTGCACCTGCATCGGAGGCAACCGTACCCACAGCAGAACCCACCATGCCTGCATCAGAAGCCACCGTACCCACGGCGGAACCCACTGCGCCCACATCGGAGCCTACCGCTGCGCCTGCCAGGGAGTATCCGATCGGCTCGGAGGTCTCCTTCGGCACCTACGAGCAGGATAATGACCGCAGCAACGGTGCAGAGGCGATCGAGTGGATCGTGCTGAAGCAGGAGGACGACCGGGTCATGCTCATCAGCAAATATTGCCTGGACTGCAGGCCCTATCACAACGCGCTGGAGGCGGTGGATTGGGAGCGCTGCTCTCTGCGCCAATGGCTGAATGACGAATTTTTCGACACGGCCTTTACCCCGGAGGAGCAGTTGCAGATCCTTGCCGTAACCAACGAGAATCCGGCCCATGACCTGGCAAAGACCTCCAGCGGTGAAAGTACCTCCGATTGCGTTTCCATCCTCAGCCGGGAGGAGGCGGAGAACCTGTTTGCCTCTGTCACATCGCGCAGCACCGCGCCAACGGCATATGCACGGGGCAAGGGCGCTTATTTCAGCACCGAGACCCGAACGGGCTGGTGGTGGCTGCGGACAACCAGCTTTTTAAATGACCATGTAACCTACGTCACCAGCCTGGGCGGTGTCAGCACCGAGGGACGGGAGGTTATCCGGCAGGATGCAGGGGTTCGCCCCGTCATCTGGATTTCCGCGCAATAAAGCCGCGAAATCAAACATACCAGGATATCACGGATTTTACAGACACTCTACGATGGGGAGGATCATCATAAATGAAACGAAAACTGTGTTTAAATGTGAAAAATCTTCTGTTTTTACTGGGGTGCAGCTTCTGCCTTGCAATAAGCGCGTTCACGGTGAAGGCCGATGCGGCAGCCGCTTCAAACACGCTGATGCTGCTGCAAACGGGCGGTGTTTTGCTGCCCGAGTGTTCAGACGGAGCGCAGCTCGTCCAAGTGGATTATACCAGCTCCGACGGTGCGGTCAGTCAAAGCCTCTTCCAGTATGACGACAACGGAATGCTGGCTGCCTTTTCCAACCAGCTGCGCGCCGATACAGGAGACCGCAGCTTGAAATATTACTTCTGCTATGACAGCCTTGGGAATCTGGAGAGCTACCAGGAAGAGGGCGACGCAATTCTCAAGACGGAGTATCGGTATTCCTCCGCAGGCCTGCTGACCGGCTGGAGCGAGTGGGGATTCGACGGCCAGGAGCTGCGCTACACCTGCGAATATGACGAAAGCGGAAGACTGACCCGGACAACCGGCGAAAATGGCGATACAGCCGTCTACACCTATGACCAGGACGGGCAGCTGACATCCCTGTCCAAAAAGATATTCCACGGCGATATGGTGGGCACGGAGGAAAGCGCCTACACCTATGACTCCCTTGGGCGTGTAACCGAAAAAACGGTGACCTCCGATTGGAACTTCGGAGAGACGTCCGTTTTAACCTTCGAATACAGCTATGACTACGCTCCCTTTGTTGTGATATCGGAGTACAACGGCGAAGAGACGATGTATGTGGATGTGCAGTACCCGGAGCCAACCTCCGGCTACGTTTTCTCCTTCTTTGCCGGATTGACGCCCACATTTGACATTCAGGACGGGTATTTGACAAGAGTAAGCTACGATGATGCCACGTACGAATTTACCTATACCGCCCCGTAGGCCCAATCCCCACCGCCCGAAGCCTCACGGTTTTGGCGGAAGGAAAAGCTTCTGCCCCCGAGGGGGATGAAGAAATCAAAAAGGCGAATTTGCGCAAGCCTTGGTGGGCTTTGGGCAAATTCGCCTTTTAAATTTTAAACCGTAAATGCCTCCGGCTATTCCTCGATGCGCTTGATGTCTGCGCCCAGGGCGGTGAGTTTGCCGATCAGGTCTTCGTAGCCGCGTTCGACGAAGTGGATGTTCTGGACGTGGGTGACGCCGTGGGCGGCCAGGCCTGCGATGACCAGGGCGGCTCCGGCCCGCAGGTCGTGGGCGGAGACGGTGGCGCCGTTCAGGTGATCCACGCCGATGACGGTGGCGGTTTTATTTTCAATGGAAATCTTCGCGCCCATGCTCTCCAGCTCGGAGCAGTAGCCGAAGAAGCGGGTCTCGTATACCGACTCGGTCAGGCGGCTGGTGCCGCTGGCCAGGGCCATGCACACGCACACCTGGGCCTGCATATCCGTGGGGAAGCCGGGATAGGGGCTGGTTTTGGCGGTGGAGGGACGCAGGCGGCGGTTGCTGATGATGCGGATGGAATCGTCAAAGGGAACCACCCGCGCGCCCAGATCCTGCAATTTGCTGGTAATGCACTCCAGATGCTTGGGAATCACGTTCTGCACCAGCACGTTGCCGCCGGTGGCGGTGACGGCGGCCAGGTAAGTACCCGCCTCGATCTGGTCGGGGATGATGGTATAGGTGCCGCCGCGCAGGGCGTTGACCCCGCGAATCTTGACGGTGTCGGTGCCCGCGCCGGAGATGCGCGCGCCCATGGTATTGAGGAAGTTGGCCAGGTCGACGATATGCGGCTCCTTGGCGGCGTTTTCAATGATGGTCTGGCCGGGGAGCAGGGTGGCGGCGATCATAATGTTCACCGTGGCGCCCACCGACGCCATGTCCAGGCTGATCCGATTGCCCTGCAGGCCGTCGGGGCCGGCTTTCAGGGCCACGTAGTCCTCGGTCTCCTCCACATCCGCGCCCAGGGCCAGGAAGCCCTTGACGTGCTGATCGATGGGGCGGGAGGCAAAGCTGCATCCGCCGGGCAGCGCCACGTGGGCCTGGCCGAAGCGGCCAAGCAGCGCGCCCATGAGATAATAGCTGGCGCGGATCTCCTGCACCAGATCCCGGTTCGGCTCGGTGCAGTGGACGGCGGTGCAGTCGATCTCCACCACATGGGGGCCGGGACAGTGAACATCCGCGCCCATTCCGTCCAGAATGTCCAGCAGGATACGTACGTCGGAAATATCGGGAATATTCTCAATTCGGCACTTGCCGCTGACCAGCAGCGCCGCGGGCAGAATGGCCACGGCCGCGTTCTTCGCGCCGCTGATGGTGACGGAGCCGTTCAGGGGCGTGCCGCCGGTGATTTCATATATTGCCAAGAATAATCCTCTCCCTGCGATAATTTCGGGCAAAATGCGGACTAGGTTTTTATACTATCATAGAATGGCGATTCTGTAAAGAATTTATTTGCGTAAACCCTTGGGGTAGTGGTTCTTCAAAAGGCTGCCGTCCCCCTTGCCCCAGCCGATGGGATAGGCCCCGGCCTTTACCAGCAGCCAGCCTCTGTCGGCGCAGGGCAGCGCCTCGCCGTGAAGATAGGCGGCGATCTGAGGGCCGTCCGGGGGCAGGGAAAGCGCCCGCGCGCAGCCGGAAAGCCACAGCGCCAGGGCGTGGGCCGGCTCAAAGCGATCCTTCTTCACCGTGCCCAGCTCCAGCCCGGCCCGCAGCACCTTCAGCCGGTGCAGCGGCGGCATCTGGGACGGCATCCAGAAAAGGGCCTCGCCGAAGCTTACCGCCTGCCCCGGCGGCAGCCGGATACCCAGCTCCTCCAGGAAGCGCCGGACACTCTGGGGCAGCGCCGGGCCGGAGAAAACGGCGGCGGGGGCGTCGCTACAGCCCATCTTACGCAGCACGGCGGCAAAATGTCCCTCTCCCCGCAGCTTGTGGGGCCACAGGCGGTACATGCCGGGGACGCTCTCCTGGAACCAGGGAGCCGCCACCGGCTCCAATGTAAAATCCGGGTGGCGGGCCAGGAAGGCGGTCACCGCCTCCTCATCCTCCTCCGGGGCGAAGGTACAGGTGGAGTATACCAGACGCCCGCCGGGGCGCAGGAGCCTTGCCGCGCAGTCCAGAATCTCCGCCTGCCGCCGGGCGCACATTTGCACCGTTTCTACGCTCCAGTCGGTGACGGCGGCCTCCTCCTTGCGGAACATTCCCTCGCCGGAGCAGGGGGCATCCACCATCACCCGGTGGAAAAATTCCGGCATCCGCTCCGCCAGGGCGGCGGGGGACTCGTTGGTCACCACCGCGTTGGCAATGCCCAGTCGCTCGATGTTGCGCGACAGAATCTTCGCCCGCTTGGGGTGGATCTCGTTGCTCACCAGCAGTCCGCTGCCCCCCATCCGCCCGGCGATCTGGGTGGATTTTCCCCCCGGCGCGGCGCACAGGTCGCAGATCAGCTCTCCCGGCTGGGGATCCAGCAGGGCGGCGGGGGCCATGGCGCTGGCCTCCTGTAGGTAATATACGCCCGCCTCGTGGTATACATGCAGCCCCGGCCGGGCCTGGGGATCATAATAAAACCCCTGCGGCTCCCAGGGCACCGGCTCGCGGACAAAGGGCAGATCGGGGGCCTCCCCTTTCAGGGGATTGAACCGCAGCGCCACCGCCCGGGGCCGCTGGAGGGCGCGCAGATATTCCTCATATTCGCCGCCCAGCTGGGCGCGCATCCGGGCTAAAAATTCTTCTGGCAGCATGAATCTCCTCCAAGTGCGGGTGGGGTGTCGGGTAAAAGTCATCATACCATTTTTCGGGCAGAATTTCAAGCGGGCCTTGTAATCCCGGTACTTTGGCGGTATAATTAGGAAAACTCTGATTAAATCGGCAAGAGCTGACAGCGAGAGATTTTTCACCAGATGAAAGTATCAAAAGTGGAGGAATACTTTGTGTATTTCCCACTTTTGATACTGCACAGCTGGGGAAAAAGATCCGCTGCTCAGCCGCAGACGATTTATTCAGAGGTTCCTTAGAATAAAAAAGGAAAGAGGAGGGATGCGCATGGGCCTGATCGGACGGCTCCGGCGAAAGATACGGTATGGGAATCAGACGGATTCGGATATCTACCTCAACCGGCTGCGCAGCCTGGGGATGAAAATCGGGGAAAACACGGTAGTGTTCGCGCCAGGAACCGTAACCCTGGATGAAACCCGCCCCTGGCTGATCGAGATTGGCAGCAACGTGCAAATCACCAAGGGTGTCACCGTGCTCACCCACGGCTATGATTGGTCTGTGCTGAAAGGAGCCTATGGCGAAATTCTCGGCTCCGCCGGGGCGGTGCGGATCGGCAGCAATGTATTTCTGGGGATGAACGCCACCATTTTGAAGGGCGTGCACATCGGCGACAATGTGATCATCGGCGCGGGCTCCGTGGTGACCCACGACATTCCTGCCAACACCGTGGCAGCAGGCAACCCCTGCAAGGTGATTATGTCCCTGGAAGCGTACCGGCAGAAGCGGCGCGCGGCCCAATTGCAGGAGGCCCGGGAGCTGGTGCAGCTGTACCGCCAGCGTTATGGCAGAGAGCCGGATGAGCGGGCGCTGCATGAATTCTTCTGGCTGTTTTCCGCCGACCCGGATCGGCTTCCGCCACTGTGGGACGGACAGATGCGTCTGGTGGGAAATTACGAATTCTCCAAGGAACAAATAAAGGTGCATACCCCCGCTTTTGAAAGCATGGAGGCCTTTTTGAAGAGCATACCGTATTGACATTTTTACGGCATTGTGAGAAAATAGGGGCACCGAATTTTACAGACAAGAGAGGCTTTATCTATGAAGCAATCCAGAACCCATACCTGCGGCCAGCTGCGCATTGGCGACGTGGGCAGGCAGGTCACCCTGGTCGGCTGGCTGGAAAATGTCCGGGAGGTCGGCTCCAATTTTGCGTTTCTCGTCCTGCGGGATTATTACGGCACCACGCAGGTGGTGGTGGAGACCGAGGACATGATGAAGCTGGTCAAGCCCATCAATAAAGAGTCCACCATTTCCGTCACCGGCACCGTCCGGGAGCGGGAGAGCAAGAACCCCAAGCTGCCCACCGGCGATATTGAAGTGGTGCCCGAAAAAATTGAGGTGCTGGGCAAGTGCTTCCACAACCAGCTCCCCTTCGAGATCAACAAGAGCCGGGACGCCGACGAGAATACCCGCCTGAAATACCGCTTCCTGGATCTGCGCAACCCCGCCGTCAAGTCCAATATCGTGCTGCGCTGCCAGGTGGTCGCCGAGCTGCGGCGGCTGATGACCGAGCAGGGCTTCCTGGAGATCACCACCCCCATCCTCACCTCCTCCAGCCCCGAGGGCGCGCGGGATTACCTGGTGCCCGCCCGGAATCACCCCGGCAAGTTCTATGCCCTGCCCCAGGCCCCCCAGCAGTTCAAGCAGCTGCTGATGACCTCCGGCTTTGACAAATATTTCCAGATCGCCCCCTGCTTCCGGGATGAGGACGCCCGGGCCGACCGTACCCCCGGCGAATTCTATCAGCTGGATATGGAGATGGCCTTCGCCTCCCAGGAGGACGTGCTGGAGACCCTGGAGACCGTCTTGCAGCCGGTCTATGAGAAGTTCGGCAAATTCAAGCGGGTGGCCCAGGCTCCCTGGCGGCACATCCCCTATAACGAGGCCATGGAGCGCTATGGCTCCGACAAGCCCGACCTGCGCATCGACCTGGAGATCCAGGACATTTCCGACGTGGTGCAGGGCTGCGGCTTCGGCCCCTTCGAGGGCGCGGTGGTCAAGGCCGTGGCGGTGGAGGATTTCAATCAGCCCCGCAAGTGGATCGATAAGCTGCTGACCGACGTAGAGGTGCAGACCGGCAACAAGGCCTGCTGGGTCAAGGTGGACGAAAATGGCAACCTCACCGGCGGCATTTCCAAATTCCTGGGCGAGTGCGGCGAAGCGCTGAAGGAGCGCCTGGGCCTGAAGCCCGGCAGCTTCGTGTGCATGGCCGCAGGAAAGAAGTCCGCCGCCCAGAAAACCGCAGGCGTCATCCGTATCCTGCTGGGCCGCCGTGTTCCCGGCCACTTCGACGAGGAGCAGTACGCCCTGTGCTGGATCGTGGACTTCCCCATGTACGAGATCGGCGAGGAATCCGGCCAGCTGGAATTCTGCCACAACCCCTTCTCCATGCCCCAGGGCGGCCTGAAGGCCCTGGAGGATGCCGAGGGCGATACCGAGAAGCTGCTGGCCGTCAACGCCAACCAGTATGACCTGGTGTGCAACGGCTATGAGTGCGCCTCCGGCGCGGTGCGGAACCACGACCCGGAGATCATGGTCAAGGCCTTCCAGATGGTGGGCCTGGGCGAGGAGGCCGTCAAGGCCAAGTTCCCCGCCATGTACAACGCCTTCACCTACGGCGCGCCCCCCCATGCCGGCGCTGCCCCCGGCGTTGACCGCCTGATCATGCTGCTCACCGGCGAGGAGAGCATCCGCGAGGTCATCACCTTCCCCATGAACAAAAACGCCCAGGACCTGATGATGGGCGCCCCCAGCACCGTCGACCAGAAACAGCTGGACGACGTGCATATCGCCCTGAAAACCGAAGAATAAATAAAAGAACCCGCAGGCTCCCACAACAGAGAGCCTGCGGGTTTGGTGTATAGAGGAGCCCCTGCCAGCACTGTCATTTGAACTGAAAAAACCACCGCCCCCGTAGGGGTCGGCAATCTGCCGACCCTCAACCCGACGGTTTAGGAAGCAGTAAAGAACAACGTATACCCTCAAGTATACATCCCCCCAAGCTTCCCTGAGGGGTGTTGCAGAGCGCAGCGAATCAAAATATCAATGATTGCCAGTGGCAATCATACAATTGATTCATCGGATATTAGCCGCCCGAAAGCCAACGAACGTGAGCCGTACAGCCGAACCGCTCAATCCCGGTACCCGGCGGGGCGACAAATTGCCGCCCCCTACGAACTCAGAAACTTTTGGTAATGTTCATTCAACTGACAGCTCAATTCCGCGACGCTGCGGGTCGGCTTGTATCCGCCCCTACGGAGGGGTGCTTCCCATTCAATGTACTCTTTAAGAAAATCCTCCTGTGACGGGGCGGGTTATTTCATTGTGATTTTGATGACCACCGGGAAGTTGCTGTGGGTGGCGGGGGCGTGGAGGTGGAGGCCGGTGGGGGTTTTGTGCCAGGTGATTGGGGTGTTTTCAAAGCCGAGGATTTGGACGCTTTCTATGATCCCGTGGAATTCCGGCATGTTCTGGTCGGCGCTGTTGGCGAAGGCTTTGATGGTGAAATTTCCGTCCTCCGGGCACTTCATGGCGATGGCGTAGACGGCGCCGTGGCCGGCGGTGAAGCGGTAGTCCTCCGGGGTGTATTCCAGGGCGCTCTGATCCTGGAACTGGCCCTCCCGGATGGTGACCGCGCCCTCCCGGCTCTTGCGCCAGACCTGCGCGCCGTTGATGGCCTCGCCGTTGACCTCCATCCAGGCGGCCATATCCTCCAGGATGGCCCGGTCGCCTGGGGGGATGGTGCCGTCGGCCTTGGGGCCGATATTCAGCAGCAGATTGCCGCCCTTGCTCACCGTGTCGATCAATGTGCAGATGATCTCGTTGCTGCTCTTATAGTCCAGGGAGTCGGTGTAGCACCAGGAGTTCCGGGCCACGGCGGTGTCCGTCTGCCAGGGATAGGGCTTGGCCTCGGCGAAGCCGCCCCGCTCCACCTCCGGGATGCCGGAACCGAACATCATGGCGTCGTGCTTGTAGCAGATCATCACGTCCACGCCCCACTGCCTGCCGCAGTTATAATAGAAGGCGGCCAGCTTTTTCAGGTAGGGCCGGAAGGCCTCGTGCTGGATCCACCAGTCGAAGTACAGAAGCCGGGGGCGGTAATTCAGAATGATCTCCGCCGTGCGGGCCAGCCAGTCGTTCAGGAATTCCTCGGTGGGATAGGGCTTGCTGTACAAGTCCTGATTGTCCGGCTCCGGCATGGCGGGCCAATAGAAGTCCCCCTTGGCCATCGGCTCGTGGATGTCGCTGTCGAATTCCCGGCCGTGGCCCATGAAGAACCAGTGCTCCGCCCGGTGGGAGGAGGTGCAGAACAGCATCCCCCGCGCCTCTGCGGCCTGCTTCAGCTCACCCAGTATGTCCTGCTTCGGCCCCATGTTTGCCGCGTTCCAGCGGGACAGGTCGCTGCGGTACATCTGAAAGCCGTCGTGATGCTCCGCCACCGGGAAGATGTAGCCCGCCCCGGCCCTGGAAAACAGCTCCATCCAGGCATCCGGGTCAAATTCGGAGGCGGTGAACAGCGGAATGAAGTCCTTGTAGCCGAACTGCTTCTGCGGCCCGTAGGTCTTGACATGGTGCTCATAGGCGGGCATGCCGGGAATATACATATTCCGGGAATACCACTCATTGGAATAGGCGGGCACGCTGTACAGCCCCCAGTGGGTAAAGATTCCCAGCCGCCGCCGGCGGAACCAGCCCGGCACCGGGGCCTCCATCAGCGATTCCCAGGTGGGCGCATACGGCCCCCCGGCGACGGTTTCATCCACAAGGCGAAGAATTTCCTGCTCGTTCATCTGCATTTCCTCCTGTTTTTACGGTGGGATACGGCATGGCCTCTGATATGCCCATTATAATTCGCCCCCTCTTCCAAATGCAACCATAAAAATAAGGGAACTTTACCGCACAAAATACGGCGGCAGGGACGGGAATCTGGGCAAAGGGCCAAATAATACCAGGGACGGGGGCGGTTTATTGTCAGATTGAACAGTTTTTCGGGGCCAATATTATGTAAAACAGCGATTTATTTGCAAGACGCAAAAAAACTCTTTTCATTTGGAACAAAAGGTGATAGAATGATTTGCAGAGATTGGAAACGGTTCCAGTTTCGACAAAAACATATGGGAGGAATCATTATTATGAAGAAGTTTCTTGCAATGCTCCTGGCTGTTGCCATGGTTCTGAGTATGGCAGTGATGGCTTCCGCTGAGGAGACCGGCTCTGTTTACTACCTGAACTTCAAGCCCGAGTTCGACGCCGCTCTGCAGGAGCTGGCCGCCACCTACACCGAGAAGACCGGCGTGGAAGTCAAGGTCGTTACCGCCGCTTCCGGCCAGTACTCCGACACCCTGACCGCTGAGATGGGCAAGACCAGCGCCCCCACCATCTTCAACATCGGCAACATGGCCGGTCTGAACGACTGGGATGAGTACGCTCTGGATCTGACCGACACCGCCATCGCCGCCGAGCTGACCACCAATGACTTTAACCTGTACAACGCCGACGGCGAGCTGAAGGCCCTGGGCCACTGCTACGAGTCCTTCGGCATCATTGTCAACACCGAGCTGCTGGACAAGGCTGGCCACAGCGTGGACGAGATCGTTGATTTCGCTTCCCTGAAAGCTGTTGCCGACGACATCCACGCCCGCGCTGACGAGCTGGGCTTCGACGCCTTCTCCGCCGCCGGTCTGGACGGCTCCTCTTCCTGGCGTTTCTCCGGCCACCTGGCCAACATGCCCCTGTTCTACGAGTTCCGTGACGACGGCGTGACCGAGGCTCCCGCTGAGATCACCGGCGCTTACCTGGACAACTTCAAGAACATCTGGGATCTGTACATCACCGATTCCGCTGCCGATCCCACCACGCTGAGCACCTCCACCGGCGACGAGTCCAAGGCACAGTTCATCGAGGGCAAGGCTGCCTTCTATCAGAACGGCACTTGGGAGTACGCTGGCCTGAAGGAAGCCGGCATGACCGACGAGCAGCTGGCCATGATCCCCATCTACTGCGGCGTGGAAGGCGAAGAGCAGGCTGGCCTGTGCTCCGGCACCGAGAACTGCTGGGCCATCAACGCCAACGCCTCCGAGGCTGACATCCAGGCTTCCATCGACTTCCTGGTATGGCTGGTCACCGATCCCGACGCTTCCGCTACCTATGTTGAGCAGCTGGGCGCCGTTCCCTTCAAGCACTGCCCCGACTCCACCAACAAGTTCATCGTTGACGGCAACAAGCTGCTGTCCGAGGGCAAGTACGCTGTGACCTGGGTCTTCAGCTACACCCCCAACGTGGACTCCTGGAGAGCTACCGTTGTCACCGCTCTGGCTGCTTACTCCGCTGACCAGACCGACGCCAACTGGGATGCCGTCGTCTCCGCTTTCGTGGACGGCTGGGCCATCGAGTACGAAACCGTTAACGGCTAATCAACAAATTGACCCAATGAAAGGGGCGGGCACACTGCCCGCCCCTTTTTGCACCCCTTACCCCAGTATAGAAAGGATGATTCCTCTTGGAGAAAAAACAACGTCTGTCCCTGGTGCAGCGGCCGATCCGCAAATACGCGCCGCTGTTCCTGCTGCCCACCTTTGCCTCCTTCATCATCGGCTTCATCTGGCCGTTCATGCAGGGCATTTACCTGTCCTTTTGCAGCTTCAATACGCCCAAGGACGCCAAGTGGGTGGGCTTTTCCAACTATATCAAGGCCTTTAAGGACGCCGGGTTCGCCCGGGCGTTCTGGAATACCGCAGGCTTCGCCGTGGTGTCCGTGATCCTGATCAATGTGTGCGCCTTCTTCATCGCCTATGCCCTGACCCAGAGGATGCGCGGCTCCAACCTGTTCCGCACCGTGTTCTTCATGCCCAACCTGATCGGCGGCGTGGTGCTGGGCTACATCTGGAGCATGATCTTCGACGGCATCCTGAAGCGCTACGGCACCTACCTGACCTCCAACGCCACCTATGGCTTCTGGGGCCTGGTGATCCTGGTGGCCTGGCAGCAGATCGGCTATATGATGATCATCTACATTGCCGGACTACAATCCGTGCCGGAGGATATGCTGGAGGCGGCAAAGATCGACGGCGCCACCGGCAGCCAGAGCCTGTTCCAGGTCATCATTCCCAACGTGATGCCCTCCATTACCGTGTGCACCTTCCTGACGCTGACCAACTCCTTCAAGCTCTTTGACCAGAACATGGCCCTGACCGGCGGCCTGCCCAATGTGATTATGAACGGCTCCAAGGTCAACATGACCGAGCTGCTGGCGCTGAACATTTACAGCACCTACACCATCAGCAAGAAGTGGCACGGCGTTGCCCAGGCGAAGGCCGTGGTGTTCTTCATCTTGGTGGCCGTCCTCGCCCTGACCCAGCAATTCGTCACCCGCCGGAAGGAGGTTCAGCAGTAATGAAAAAGCACAGCTATTATTCCAACCTCAGCAAGGTCATGACGGTTTTCTTTACCGTGCTGTGCCTTGCCTGGATCATGCCCGTGGTTGAGGTGCTGATCAACTCCTTCAAGACCAACAACGCCGTCAACCTGAACCCCTTCGCGCTGCCCAATTCCGAGACCTTCGTGGGCTGGGCCAACTACATCAAGGGCATGACCTTCGGCAACTATCCGTTTATGAAGTCGGTGGGCTACAGCCTGCTGATCACCGTCGTGTCCGTGGCGCTGATCCTGCTGTTCTGCTCCATGTCCGCCTGGTATATCTGCCGGGTGAACAGCCTGGCCTCCAAGACCTTCTATTACCTGTGCCTGTTCTCCATGATCGTCCCGTTCCAGATGGTCATGTTCACCCTGACCTTCACCGCCGACAAGCTGAAGCTGAACACGCCCTATACCATCCCCATCGTCTACCTGGGCTTTGGCGCGGGCCTGGCCATCTTCATGTTCACCGGCTTTGTCAAGGGCCTGCCCATCGAAATTGAGGAGGCTGCCGCCATCGACGGCTGCTCCCCGGTGCAGACCTTCTTCCAGGTGGTGCTGCCCATGCTCAAGCCCACGCTGATCTCCGTGGGCATCCTGGAGCTGATGTGGGTATGGAACGACTACCTGCTGCCCTACCTGGTGCTGGATCGTACCAAGTACATGACCATCCCCATCCATGTGCAGTATCTGAAGGGAAGCTACGGCACCGTCGACCTGGGCGCGACCATGGCCGTCATTATGCTGAGCATCATTCCCATCATCATTGTGTACATCTTCTGCCAGAAGCACATCATCAAGGGTGTGGCCGCCGGTGCGGTAAAGGGCTGATATGACCATCCGGGATCTGGCAAAGCTTTCCGGCTACTCCCTGGGCACCGTCTCCCGGGCGCTGAACCACCAGCCCAACGTCAGTGCCAAGGCGCGGGAGCAGATTCTCGCCCTGGCGCAGCAGTACGGCTTTGAGATCAACTCCAACGCCCAGAGTCTGAAAAAGCAGAACAGCGATTCGCTGCTGGTGATCGTCAAGGGCAGCGCCAACGAGCTGTTCGCCCGCATGGTGGAGGTGACCCAGGCGCTGGCCGTGCAGGAGCAGTGCCCGCTGCTGGTGGACTACATCGACGAGGACGACAACGAGGTACGCCGGGCCATGAAGCTCTCCCGGGAGCGCAAGCCCCTGGGCATCCTGTTCTTCGGCGGCACCGCACAGAATTTCCTGTCCGACTATAAGCACCTGAGCCTGCCCACCGTGCTGGTGACCAACTCGGCAAAGGGTCTGCCCTTCGGCGGCCTGTCCAGCGTCACCACGGACGATATCGCCGCCTCCAGGACGGTCTGCTCCTTCCTGGTGGACAGCGGCCACCGCAGGATCGCGGTGATCGGCGGCGACCTGGAGGTTTCGGAGATCAGCCGGAACCGGCTGGAGGGCTGCCGCCGGGCCTTGGCCGAGGCAGGGGTGGAGGTCGCCGCCTATGGCGCCACCCGCTTCTCCTTTGAGGGGGGCTACCGGGCCATGGAAAAGATTCTTGCCCGCCGGGAGGATATCACCGCCGTGTTTGCCATGGCGGACGTGATGGCCCTGGGGGCCATGCGCTGCATCCACGACCACGGCCTGCGGGTGCCGGAGGATATCTCCGTGGCCGGGTTCGACGGCCTGCCCTATGGGCAGTACTTCATCCCCCGGCTCACCACCGTGGCCCAGTCCGCTCAGGCCCTGGCCGAAACCGGCTACCGGGTTCTGCGGGAGCAGATCACCACCGGCAAGACCTGCCACGTCTGCGTCCCCTTCACCCTGATCCCCGGCAGCAGCGTCTGCACCCTGCAAGCCGAGCTATAGTATTTTTCCGGGCGAGTTCAACTCGCCCGGATTTTTTCGGCGCGTCCCTTGGGACTTTACGCCGGGGAAAACCCATGGTATAATTTAGGGAACCTCTGAATAAATCGCCTGCGGCTGAGCAGTGGATCTTTTTCCCCAGCTGTGCAGTATCAAAAGCGGGAAATACACAAAGTATTCCTCCGCTTTTGACACTTTCATCTGGTGAAAAATCTCTCACTGTCAGCTCTTGCCGATTTAATCAGAGCTTCCCTAGACATTAAATCATTTGCAAGGAGAATTGCTGTGCTGGAAAAGAATGCGGTTTACGAGGCCGTGATCACGGACTATACTGCCCAGGGGCAGGGAATTGCGCACATTGAGGGGATCGCTGTATTTGTTCCCAACGCCATTGTGGGCGAGCGGGTGCGGGTGCGCATCGAGGTGGTGCGCAAGACCTGGGCGGCGGGGAAGATCACCGAGCTTCTGGAAAAATCCCCCCACCGGGTCAACCGGGCCTGCCCGGTGGCCAAGCTCTGCGGCGGCTGCGACTTCTGGCACATGGACTACGCGGAGGAGAGCCGCCTGAAGGCGGCCCGGGTGCAGACCTGCCTGAACCGGCTGGCAGGGGAGCAGCTGGAAAGCGTCCCCATCCTGGCCGCGCCGGACTGCTGCGGCTACCGCAACAAGGCCCAGTACCCGGTGGCCAGCAAGAAGGGCCGGGCCTACGCCGGGTTTTTCCGGGCGGGCACCCACGACGTGGTGGAAAATTCCCGCTGCCTGATCCTCCCCCAGCAGACGGATCAGGTAAAGGATGCCGTGATCGATCACGTCAACCGCTGCCGCATCCCGGTCTACGACGAGACCACCCACACCGGCCTGCTGCGGCACATCTACGTCCGCCGGGGAGAGGTCTCCGGGCAGATTCTGGTGTGCCTGGCAGTCAACGGGCGAAAGCTCCCCCGCGTGCCGGAGCTGGTGGAGCGGCTCAAGGGGATCCCTGGCTTTGCGACCCTGGTGCTCAGCGTGAACACCAAAAAGGGCAACGCCGTCCTGGGCGACGAATTCATCACCCTCTATGGCCCCGGCTTTATTGAGGATACCCTGTGCGGCCTGAATTTCCGCCTGTCCCCCCGCTCCTTTTACCAGGTGAACCACCACCAGGCCCAGCGGCTCTACCGGGCCGCCATTGCCCTGGCCGGCATCACAAAGGACGACCTGGTGCTGGATCTGTACTGCGGCGTGGGCACCATCACCCTGGCCATGGCCGCCTCTGCCGGAAAGGTGCTGGGGGTGGAGGTCATCCCCCAGGCGGTGGAGGACGCCCGGGACAACGCCCGGCGCAACGGCATTGAAAACGCCGAATTCCTCTGCGCCGACGCCGGAGAGGCCGCCCTGCGCCTGGAGGAATCGGGCATCCGCCCGGACGTGATCACCGTGGATCCCCCCCGCAAGGGCCTGAACGCCGACGCCATCGAAGCCATCACCCGCATGTCCCCCAAGCGCCTGGTCTACATCAGCTGCGACCCCGCCACCCTGGCAAGAGACATCGCCCTGCTGAAACCCCGCGGCTTCCACCTAACCACCACCACCGCCGCCGACCTCTTCCCCCGCTGCGCACACGTGGAGACGGTTGTCTTGCTTTCCAAGGGTGAGATCGACTCGAAAAATATTCGGGTTGACTTCTCTTTGGAAGATATGGATATGTCGGAGTTTCAGGACAGCGCTACCTATCCGCAGATCAAAGCGTATGTTTTGGAACACTCCGGCTTAAAGGTTTCCAGTCTGTATATTTCGCAAGTAAAGCGGAAATGCGGGCTGGATGTGGGGAAAAACTACAACTTGCCGAAGTCTGAAGACGCACGGCAAGCTCCAACCTGTCCTTCTGAAAAAGAGGAAGCAATCCGAGAGGCATTACGTTATTTTGGGATGATTTGACACGTTGCCATCTCGAAATATGTTCTGATTCAAATGATATCTCTTAGTTTGGAGGAACAGAAATGCTGAAACTACTTCACGGTTTCTATAATATGGATACCAATTCCGTGGAACTCACTTACAGTGATGGTTCCGTTCTTACAATCGACTGTGAGGAAGTGGAAAACTCTTATAATGTCACAAATGGCCAGATGGCTGACCTAGACTGGCTAATTTACCATGCTCCGATGGAGTATGCTGGACTGGTAGTATCTGGAAAAATGGTGAGTTACCTAAAGGGTACTGTGCTTCACGGTATGGAAGATTAACTTGACAAAAAGTCGGTGTGTCGCGATTGGTTCTCGACACACCGACTTTTCTTATTTACGCCCGGTGAGTATATGTTTCCTAGGCCGAAAGTCCCAAAGCCGCCTGGTGGTGCGGTCCCGGGGAATTGACATTCTGATACTTACAATTTAGGTTTTTGCGAACTAAAAACGGCAAAACCATATGGGCCAAGCATATCTTTCGTGCGTAAGGATCCTAAGATTATCGTACCGGATATATCCTGAGGCAACGCAACTTGCTCATTAGCAAAATTACAGCAGACAACCACGCTGTCAGCCCCATACTCACGCCGATATATAAACAGCTTCTCATGAGATGGGTGGAGCATTTCAAAATCACCGTATTTGAGAACGTTATTACCATTTCGTAGCGCAATCAGCTTTCTATAATGGTGCAGAATGGAATCTGAATCTTCTGCTGCATTCTCTACATTGATTTGTTTGTAGTTTGGGTTTACCTGAATCCAAGGTTTCCCCGTTGTGAAACCGGCATTGTCTGTACTATCCCACTGGACGGGCGTTCTGGCATTGTCCCGTCCTTTATGAAGAACACCGTTCCATGCCCATGCGCGATTGCCTTCCTTTTCCGCCTCATGGAGCAGATTGATACTCTCCACATCCCGCAGTTCATCCGGCGATACAAATGGATAGTTCGTCATTCCGATTTCTTCGCCTTGATAAATGAACGGTGTTCCCCGCATCAGATACATGGCTGTTGCAAGCATTTTTGCACTTTGTACGCGCAGTTCTTCTGCCTCAGTTGAGCCGAATCGGGACACCACCCTCGGCTGGTCATGGTTACTCCAGAACAACGTATTCCAGTCAATCGCTTTTTGCCAACTGGAAATAATCTGCTTTAGCTTCAGCAAATCAAAGGGAATAACATTCCATTTTCCATTCATACCATCGATGTCCATGATATCGAACTGAAATAGCAGATCCAGTTCCTGTCCATCTCCAACCACAGAGTTAGCATTGTGTGTAGTAACAAACGTAGTTTCTCCCACGCACATGCAGTCACGTCCCGCAAAGCATCTTTGCCGCATTTCTCTCAGATATTCATGCAACTTAGGCTGAAATGCAAAATACTGTTCTGAGAACACGTATCCCTCACCATCGCCATCCGGCAGCCCCGGTGCTTTGGCAAGTAAGCTGATCACATCCATGCGGAAGCCGTCCACACCCTTATCGAGCCAACGATTGATCATTGCATAGACTTCCGCACGCATATTTTCATTTTCCCAGTTCAGATCCGGCTGCTTTTCGCTGAACAAATGCAAATACCATTGGTCCGTTGTCTTATCATAACTCCATGCGGATGGCGTAAAGAAAGATGACCAATTGTTGGGTTCTTTCCCGTCCTTGCCGTCCCTCCAAATATAATAGTCCCGATAGGGATTATCCTTACTTTTTCGCGATTCTATAAACCACGCATGTTCATCTGAAGAATGATTCACAACGAGGTCCATGACCAATTTGATATCCCGTTTATGGAGTTCTTCGACAAGCTGTTCAAAATCCTCCATCGTACCGAATTCGGCCATAATGCTCTCATAATTACGGATATCGTAACCCATATCCGCATTGGGAGAGTCATATATAGGGCAAAGCCAGATTGCTCCAATTCCAAGCCATTTCAGGTAGTCCAATCTGGAAATGATGCCCTGAATGTCGCCAATGCCGTCGGCATTTGAATCTTGAAAACTTCTGGGATATATCTGATAAAATACCCGTTCCTTCCACCAAGGTGAATTCATATCATTTGCTCCTCATTTCTGTTGGTGTCAGGCAGGACGCTGTCCTGCATCCTGCCCAATAATTTCAGATGTTTTCTCCCTGTAAATCAATCCATATGACAGTCCAGTGTTCTATTCTCGGAAGGACAAATTCAATAAATGCCCCCTTATCATTTTCAAAATCAGTATATTGGATTGCCTGAGCCTGCATTGCTTCCCCATCTGGTGACGCTGCATATACGCCTTTAACCGGACTGTCCACCTGTACCACAATTCTTATGTTCTCCTGCGGAATGGGAGTATCCTTTCCCTTGTTCCAGTAATCATTTTCGCATCCGCACAGATTCACAAAATACAAACATTTTCTTAATTCTTTTTCCCGGATTGTAAGCCAGAGCTTGTTTGCTTCACCATATGTACTGACAGAATGACTCGGACACTGGTACTCATAATTGTCCCAGCCCATGTGCGTCATGGAAACATTTCTTAGTTCCTTGTCATAGAACAAATCCAGATACCGGATCATGAAATCATTGCAGCGTCTGAGAATCGCCGCGTCTTTCTCACTCAGACGGGTATAGTCGCTATAATACCCCTGCGTCAGAACAGCTTGATTTTCGCCTTGCAGCAGATGATACGCACCGTTTGAAACAATGGCAGCCGTTAAAATTCGTGCCGCATTCATTGCCCGCTCTCTGGAATCTTTCCGAAATGGTTCCAGATAAGCCGCCAGAATGATCGGCCTGTGATCACCGGAAAGCTGTCTTGCCTCATCAATCAGCTGCGCAATATGAGAATACCGCTCATAGGGACTCCAGACCTCAATGTAAACTGCATCCTGCTTAGCAGCGGCGGTGGAATATACAGGCCAGTTGCCAACATTGTTGAAGATCAGATATGGGTTTTGATTTGCACCCACAAGTTTGTCTCTAGCCTGGCCAATCAAAGATGGGATTTCCTGATCCAAGCGAATCAGTTCCGGCTTTTCCCCCAAATGAGAATAGGCCGTTTTGGGGAAGCCATAGGTATCCATATGGATCCCCGCAAACCCCATCTTTGTGATTGCTTTTCTATACTCCGCAATCAAATGATGCCGCCACGGCGAATCCTTTGCAATATTCATGATATAAAACACATCAATGAACACAAAGGGTTTCTGGCAGGAATTATACAGTGCCCAATTTGTGTGCTTCTCAAAGAAGGGTTTGCTGGCAGCGTAAATTGCGCCGTATGCGATAGAATGCATGCCGTGCTCCGCGCATTTTTTAATCTTGTCCTTCACGGTTTTGCGAGAGATTGGCTTACCCATCATGTCTGTGTAGAATTCCTGACCTGTGACCAGATGGTCATGCCGATAGGACCAGTCATAGTACTGTACCATATTGATATGACACTTATTCAGCCATTCAACAGCACCGTTATCTGCGTCGTCCTGCGTAAAATCGCTCAAAAAGCCGTAGCGGAGAGACCGCTTGGGGTTATCGACAACATCAAAAGCTGTTTCCAGAAGAATACGTGTGTCACCTGTGCATACCGTTACCGAAGCGCCGTAACCAGCAAAAGTGGTATCATATTTTCCAACAGAAATGAGTGTATTACCGATAAAATCAGCAACTTCTTGCTTATAGACCAAATCATTCAGATGGTATACAGCCACTTTCGCGTATTCACAGATGTGTCCATCTGTATCAAGGCGAAGCTCAACTTCTTCACCGGACAGAAACTGCGCTTTTACAGGATATAAATCCATTCAATTCACCTTATCCTTTCACCGCGCCGTCTGAAAGTCCCTGGATAAACTGCTTCTGGAAAATCAGGAAGATGATCACTACGGGGATAATGGCGATGGTCGCCGTTGCAGCCATCAGATGCCATTTACCACCGCCAAACTGCTGGAAAAAGACGGACAACGCCTGCGGGATGTTCTGCTTTGCCCTCGACTGCAAGAAGAACGTAGCCTGCGCATAGTTATTCCAGATTCCAAAACCATTCAGAATCACGAAGGATGCCGTTGCGGGTTTTATGATTGGGAAAATAACTCTCCAGAAAGCGCTGAATCCTGTGCAGCCGTCTAACGCAGCTGCTTCGTCCAATTCTCTTGGCAGCGCTTTTATAAATGTTGCGTAAATGAACACCGCAGACGGCATTGCCAGTGTGGAGCAAACCAGAATCATTCCCCAAAGGGTATTTACCGCATGAATTTTTCTCATAAGTGTGTACAGCGGAACAGTATTGATAATACCAGGAATCATCATACAGGACAAAAGCAGACCGAATACGAATTTGTTATACCTTGTATTGTGCCTCGCAATGGCATAACCTGCCAGACCACCGGTAATAATTGTCAAAATCAGCGTTCCGGCTGTAATGATCGCAGAATTCAGCATAGCTGTACCTATCCTTGATTTTCTCCAGGCATCCAGAAAGTTCTGCCAATAAAAATCCGGAATAAAAATATTGCCTTCATAAAAAACACGCTGTGGAGAATTGAGCGCCAGAACCAGCAAAACATAGAAAGGAATCAGGCACATCAGACAAATCAGGCAAATCGCAGCATATTTTAATACTTTTTCTAAACCTTTCATGTATTTGCCTCCTTAGTCTTTTTCCCGCGTCAGGCGCATGGAGATCAGAACAGGAATCAGGATGATAAAAAACAGGATCATCGCAACGGCTGTAGAATAACCGGTTCGGCTGCCATAACACATACGCATAATGTAGATACTTAAACTTTCTGTGGAGTATCCCGGTCCGCCCTGTGTCAGTGCCATGATGATATCGAAAACTGACAGGGAGCCAATAATGTTTGTGACCACATTGATTCTGATGGCGGGCATCAGCAAAGGAAGCGTGATTCTGGAAAACCGCTGCCATCTTCCCGCTCCGTCAATCGTAGCTGCTTCAACATATTCTGAAGGAATTGACTGGAGCCCCGCCAAATAAATAATCATTGTCATACCGGAAAATTGCCAGACGTTTACAAGGATCAGCACCAGCAGTGTCACCGAGTATTTGCCCATCCAATTCCCTATCAAGCCCGAGAGTCCCAGCTGAGCAAATGCATAGGCGAGGTAGCCCCGCCCCGGCTGCAGCAGGAAATACCAGATGTATCCCATAATCAAAGGGCTGATGATAGCAGGCAGGTAGATAATGACACGCGCAATGCTTTTTCCCCGAAAGTCAGAATTCATCAGCAAAGCATGGCACAACCCTACCAGATTCAATAGCGCTGCACTGCCTATCGCAAAAATCAATGTGGTTTTGATATCTTGCATTGCCCGGTCATCTGAGAAAAAATTCGCAAAATTTTTGAGTCCAACAAACTCTGCCTGACCCATACCGTCCCAATCTGTCAAGCTCATCCCAATGCCCTTAAGCAATGGGTACACAAAAAAGATTGAGAACAGAATCAATGCAGGAAGCGAGAGGAACTGGGCCCAATCGATTCGTTTTCTACGCATACATGTTCCTCCGAAAAAGCCAGGACCCGGAACATCGGAACTTAATTCCTCCGATCCGAGTCCTGTTAGATTAATTCACAATAAGGTTATGTCAGAGTATCAAAATTAAAATCCTGCGTCCCATGCAGCTTCATATGCTTTTGCAAACTCCTCAGCAGTATACTTGCCGGCGAGCAAGTCCTGAACCATTCTGCCAGCATCATCACCGGAGAAGCCGGCAGGTTTCTCGTTGGTGAAGCCAATGTTTGCTGCGGAGCTAACAGCACTGTTAACACCTTCAACAATGGAGTCAGGCGCCCACTTTGCAGCAACATCCATGAAAGCGGAGGGAGAACCCAGACTTTCGGCATACTTCTTCTGATTATCTGCACTGAACAAGTAAGTCAGGAAGGCCTTTGCTTCCTCGACATGCTCTGTATCAGCACTAATACTGTAACCGGAGTCTTCCGCAACCAGAACCATGGGAGTGCCGTCTTCCATCATAGCAGGATAAGGGGCAAAGCCGATTTTGTCTGCCATTTCAGGATCCTTTGCCAGTACACTGGACAGAGCCCACATGCCATTGCTGAACATTGCAGCTTTACCGGATACAAATGCATCGACGCAGTTATCGTTTGTTGCAGTCAGAACGTCTTCGTTAATCAGGCCTTTTTCCTGCAGTTCCAGCAAACCGGCTGCGAAAGTAGCCATGGCACCGTTGGGATCGCCAAAATTCAAAACGGTCTTGTCATTGTTCAGCATGGCAGTCTTTGCTGCGGTAGCGCCGTACTTTGCCTTGATGTAACCATGGGGAATGAACTCAATCAGATGGCCCAGATGCCATGCTTCGCTGCCAAAGATAAACCAAGGGTCAACGTCAGGCATCTCGGTTTTGATCTTTTCCAGATTCGCAACAAAACCTTCCCAAGTGGTCGCGGGTTCAATGCCAAGTTCTGCGAAAATTTCCTTGTTGTAGAAGAAACCCGCCATGGTCATATTCGTGCAGATACGGTACTGTTTTCCACTATTGATATCCGTGCAGCTTTCCTTCATGGAGGGAATCAGTCTGTTCCAGATCTCATCCATATCGGACAGATCCAGATACTTACCCTGATCCACATATTCCTGCTCATAAGTGGTCATAATATCAGGGGCTTCGCCGGATGCAAACTTGATTTTGATGATATTGCTCGCATCGTTCTGATATTCCTGTTCCACAGTGATACCACCGCTCTGTGCGTTGAAGTCAGCAATGATCTCATCCAGCAGGTCAACAGTTTCTACCTTGCCGGTAAAGAATGTCAAGTCTACATCCTTGGCAGGTTTTTCATCTTTCTTTTCAACCTCGTTTGTGCTTGCCTGATCAGCCTTGGGTTCTGTGGGGGTGTTGGCCTGCTGGCCGCAGCCAGCAAACGCTGTGGTAAGCATGCAGATAGCCAGTACAAAAGCAAATAAACGTTTCATTTTGTCTCCTCCATTCTATTTTCCGGATGTCTTCGTGGGATTCATCCTGACTACATTATAGTTTCTGTTTTTCACTTGGTAAATCCCTCTTTTTTTAGATTGTAGTCCATATTTTATAGGCAACACGCACATATCCTTGCATTTTCCGCTCCGGTGTTCTATAATAAACGCACAAAAGCGATTCGGAGGACAGCATGTATGCTTTCTAAACTCAAAGCTTTTTTTGCCGCTAATAACATCCAGCGCCGCCTGCTTCTTATCATTTCCATGTTCATCTTTTCTTCCATTATACTGGTTTCGCTTTTTAGCCACCTTCGTTTCGTTGCCGACTATACTGATCAATCAGCGAAAGACATACAGCAGGTTGTCGAACAGGTGGCCTTGAATGTTGATACATATATTGATGAATTGGCACGACTGTGCCTCAGCCCCTACTACAACTCCAGTGTCATGAATTACCTCGATATCAGATCTTCCAGCAGTCAGGAGGCGCTGGATAAACGTCGTTCAATAGAAGGTTATCTCCGTCAGGTAATGATTACGCCCAGAGAAGATATTTTAAGGGTGTATATTTTTTCCGACGCAATATACTCCAGTTCCAAAAGCAGCCACAGCGGTTTGAATTCGGATTATAAATCCGAAGAATGGTATCAAAACGCTCAGAATACCGGTGACTATATTTTTCTGCCTGCTCATTTTGAAGAAACAGGTTCCTCCGCAAATCTTGTTATCTCCATTGCAAAACGCCTCTGCAGCCTTCAGAACAACCAGAAAACTGTTGGTGTTATCCGGGTCGATGCCAACTACAACGGCATTAAGGCGGTCTGTGACCGCATCAACGTAAGCGAAGGCTGTGCCCTTTTTATCATGGACTCCAACTGGAATCCTGTGTACCAGAATTCCGCATTGCCTGCAGCAATCACGAACGATGATATCCGCAGCGCAGCGGCTTCGTCCGGTTACTCTACACGGAAACTGAACGGAGCAGCGTATATTGTAAATGTCGAGGTCATTCCCTCCACAAGCTGGCGCGTCATCGCAATCAATGCTAAAAATCAGGTTGTCAAAGGTGCCAACGCAACACTGATTTTCAATATGCTCATGGCTGTTGGAATGGCAGCCCTGGGTGTTGCTATCTCTGTCTTCTTTGTCCGCAGACAGCTGCGGCCGCTTTATCAAACGGTCAATCTGATGGAGGAAGTAGAGGCCGGTAATCTCACTGTGCGTGCGAGCACGGACTGCACAGATGAAATTGCCTCTCTGAATGCAGCCTTCAACCACATGCTGGAGCAGATTCAAGAGATGATGGAGCAGGAGAAGCAGTTGACAAAACAGGTATATGAAGCGAAATATCTGCAGAAGGAAGCGCAGTTTGAGTCTTTGCATCGCCAAATACAACCACATTTTTTATTCAATACCCTGAATACGATCAATCTTCTGATAAAATGCGGCAGATACAAGGATGCAACGCAGGGGATTGAGCAGCTGGCTACCCTGCTCCGAGGCGTGATCAACTCCGGTCGTGAGATCACACTGGAAGCTGAACTGAAAATCGCGGAGAGTTATCTCCAATTACAGAAATTACGCCATGACAATCTGACTTACCAAATCAATGTGTCTGATATCGATGTGTCCTGCACGCTTCCCGCCCTGACCATCCAGCCCATTATTGAAAATGCGCTGATTCATGGCTGTGAAAAGGCTGAAGGAGAGACACATATCCTTGTAGATCTGCAATATCGCGGTAACGCGCTTATTATTTCGGTGAAAGACAACGGTGCAGGCATGTCGAAGGTCACTTTGCAGCAGTTGCAGAGCAGATTGGATAATTGTGAGTCGGAAAAGAATACAGAATTTCAGACAAACGGCATTGGACTGATCAATATACAGAAACGTATTCGTTTTCAGTTCGGCAGTCCTTATGGCATTACCCTTTCTTCCGAAGAAGGAAGGGGAACCACCGTTACCTTAAGCATTCCAAGGAGTGTGAAACCATGTTAACTGCTTTGATTGTCGAAGATGAGCCCCTTATGCGGGAATATTTGCTGTTCAATCTATCTTCAATACATGACCAGTGGATCACTGCCGCATGTGCAAAAGATGGTGTGGAAGCAATGGCACTGCTAAATGAACAGCACTTCGACCTGATTATTACAGATATTAAGATGCCCCGCATGACCGGGGTGGAGCTTGCGACATACGTACATAACAACATCGCAGATACGGATATTATTTTCTTGACCGGTTATGATGAATTCGACTACGCACGTGCAGCAGTCCGCAGCGGTGTTTCAGACTATTTGCTTAAACCGCTTCAGGACGCAGAACTGCACGCCATTCTCGATAAACTGGCAAAGAAACGTTCTGCCGGAGAGACCCGGCAAGCAACTCCCCAAGTGAAGGCCCATGTTCCTCCGGATGATGCTTTTCCTTTGGAAGATGTCGAATCCAGTGTCCTGGTACAGCGGGCAAGGGACTATATCCAAATGAACTATTCCAAGCCTATTTCTTTGAACGAAGTCGCAAGCGCTTTGGAGGTTAACCCCGCTTATCTCAGCAGCGTCTTCAAGTCCGAGCGCGGAGAACCATATTCCAAGTATTTACTCCGCCTTCGGATGGAACGAGCCGCGCTTCTCCTCCGCACGCACACTGCGGCTAAAGTGGGTGACATTGCAAGCGAAGTCGGGTATCTCTCTGTAAAACATTTTGATTCTGTATTTAAGAAATATTATGGGATGACACCCAATGCATATCGGAGCAGCATAGCAAAACGTCCTTGATCGCGTAAAGAATTACCTCTTTCCAATGACAGTGCATGAAGCGGACCCGCAGAAGCGCCAACTTAAGATTGAGATATTCCTTGTATACAACCGTTGGAAACCATAGACTGCGTACTGAAGTTAATTTAATTTTCAAACAGTTCGGCATTCTTTGACCCTATCAGCGACTTCAAATCTACCACCGCAACCGTATCCAAATGCCGCAACTCCTCTACATAGTTACAGGCTCTACCAGCAGAGAACAGGTAGTAGATATTATCATAAAACGGACGAGCTGAAGCAGTCGCCGCCTCTATCTCCTGGAACGCCGCTTTCGGGAATCTTTCCCGAACATT
>CAKTIM010000016.1 GCA_934565795.1 uncultured Oscillospiraceae bacterium | reverse complement strand
TTTTGCACTATTTGTCACCTTTTTTTGCCCATTTTTCGGGAGGTCTACCCTTGATTTGCATCCAAGGGAAGCTTTGGTGGTAGCGGAAGCTGCCACCATTCAATGCGCCGCTCTGTTCCGTCACGTTGCGGGGCGACAAATTGCCGCCCCCTACGGACTCAGAAACTTTTGGCAATTTTCATTCAACTGACAGCTCAATTTCGCAACATTGCGGGCGGCTGGTATCCGCCCCTACGGATTGGCGTGTACCATTCAACTTGCCTTTAATAAAGAACGTGCTTCAATCAGCTCCCCCAACGGGGGGAGGCAAGGGGGTCTCTGCGAATTCGCCTTGGTGCATTCTAAATGGTATTCTGCGTACCGCGAAACCCCTCCGGCGCTATGCGCCGCCTCCCCTTTCAGGGGAGGTTTTATAAACTTACTCGAACAAATCCAGGTACTTTCGTTTCATGCGGATGCCGTAGGTGGCGGTGGGGTGGGGGAAGGGTTCGCCCAGGAGTTGTTTGCAGCGCAGGTAGGGGAAGTTGATGCCTGCGCGGTGGTACAGGACGATGGTGGCGGTGATGCGGGGGTTCAGGTCGGTGAGTACCGGTTCGTCCTGGTCGGTGAGCATGAAGTCAAAGCCGATGTTGCCGTCCAGCCGGAGCAGCTCCACGATCCGGCGGCACAGGTCATAGGCGGATTCCTTTTCCTCGGTATAGGTGGCCATGGCGATGCTGGCCCGGCTTTCATAATTCCGGCGGCCGGCGATGCACAGCACCCGGCCGTGGTCGGCCAGCAGATCCACCGTGTATTCGCAGCCGGGCAGATACTCCATGGCGATGGTGGTGGGCAGGGGGTCGCATTCGTCCAGGGTCTGGCACATTTCGTCCAGGGTGATGTCAAAGGAGCCGGGCTTGCTGTGCAGGAAGTTTTCCGCCCGGGGCAGGCGGCTGCGGACGATCCGCACCCCCCGGCTGCCGCTGCTCTCGGTGAGCTTCACCACCACCGGGCGCTCCGGGTAGCCCAGGCGGGGGGCGCATTCGCGCAGCTGCGCGCCGCTCTCTATTTTATAGTATTCCGGCGTGGGCAGGCCGTGGGCCCGCATGTGCTCATAGAGCCGGAGCTTATCGTTGGCAATGGTCAGGGTCTGGCTGTCGGTGATGGCCACCTTCACGCCCAGGGCGCGGAAATCCGCCAGCCGGGCCAGCACCAGGGGCAGCTCCATGGAGATATGGGGGAAGAAGATATCCACCCGCTCCTTCTTGCAGATATCCAGCAGGAGATCAATATAATGGGGATCGGAATAGGAGGGCACCTGGTAGAACCCGTCGATCATGCCGCCCATAAAGGGCTGGGCCGCCATGTCCGCGCCGATGATGCGCACCTGGCGCTCTCCGTTCTCCCGCAGGCAGCGGAAGAAGCCAGGCATGAACATACCGTCGCAGGCGGTGCTGAGTATGGTAATTGGCTTCATCATCCGATCTCCTCAAAATACGAACTTATCAAATACATCCTCAAAGGTCTCCGGGCGCATGATCTCCCGCGCGCGCCCCTGCTCCCAGGCCAGCATCCGGCAGTTGGGACGGATGAACTGGGGCTTGGACACCACGGAATAGCCGCCGGTGTTGCCGAACACCAGCCGGTCTCCCACGGCCAGCTCGCCGCGGTAGCCGGGATACATCAGATCCTGCTCCAGGCAGGTGTAGCCCATGAGGTCGATGCTGTCGTAGTGCTTCCCCACGCCGCCGGGCAGGCGGGTCAGGGGCAGGCGCTTCATGGTGCAGATTTCGCCCAGGTTTTCGTAGCTGCCGTCCAGGTTGGCAAGGCACCGGCCCCGCACCTCCTTGACGGAGGTGACGGTGGAGACGAAGCTGAGATACCGGGCCACCACCGTGGTACCCGGCTCGGTGAAGAGCATGGGGCCGTCGTCGCCGTAGAAATCCCGGAAGGGGCGCAGGGTGGCTTCGGCGTACTGCTCATAGGTGGGCACACCCCCAAACTGGGCCTTCAGCGCAGGCTCCATGTCGGCGAACATGCCGCTGCCCAGGCTGATGTAATCCGGCCTGCCTCCGGGGAAATACGCCCCAGCTGCGGCAAGCATGATCTGCGCCCGCCTTGCCCAGGCCTCCAGCCCCCGGCACCGGCTGATGTGGCAGTGCAGCCCGCGCAGCTGAACGCCTGCCTGACGCAGCACCGCCAGGGCCTCGTTCAGGTCGTCGCTGCCCGGCTCCAGGCCGAAGCGGGAGATGAAGTTGCCCCCCACGTCCAGATTGATGCGCAGGCCCACCCGCAGGGGCTTCCCCGTCTGCCGGGCCAGGGCGGCGGCCCGCCGGGCCTCGTCTAGGCTGTCCAGGTTCACGATGCCGCCGCGCAGCAGGTGCTCGTCCATCAGCGGCCCCTTGTCCGGGCCGTTGTAGACGATTTTTTCATTTTCGTACCCCAGCTTCCTGGCCAGGGTGTATTCCATATCCGAGACCACCTCGGCATAGCCCCCCAGCGCCTTGACCAGGCGGCAGATGTAGGGGGTGTAGTTGGTCTTATAGGAATAGCAGATCTCGTACCTGGGGTAGACCGCCTGCATGGCCCCGCGCAGGGCCGCATAATTATCCGCGAAGCCCGCCCGGTCGAATACGTAAAAGGGGGTGGGATATTGGGCGGTCAGGGCGTCAAAGGGGATATTCACAGGTCATCATGCTCCTTTCCTTTTGCCATGTCCGCCCGGTAGACGTTGAGCATGGGGCGGTCGTCCGCGCCGTAGCTGTGCTTCAGCCGCCGGGCCAGGATCACAAAGGTATAGGCGAGAATTTTCAGATCCAGTAAAAAGCTGACGTGCTGGGCATAATACATTTCGTATTCAAACTGCGTCTCCCAGCTGCACTGGGGCTGGCCGCACAGGCAGTCCGGCGGGATCAGCCCGCCCCGGACGGTGAAGATCACCTTTTCCTTTTCATAATAGTAGGGCGCGTAGAATTTCGGCTGGGGCCGGGGGCCGATGAAGGACATGTCGCCCTTCAATATCAGAAACAGCTCCGGCAGCTCGTCCAGCGAGGTGGAGCGCAGGAGAATGCCGAACCGGGTCAGCCGCTGCTTTTCCGGCAGCAGCGCGCCGTCCGCCCCCCGGGCGTTGGTCATGGAGCGGAATTTATACAGCCGGAAGATCTTTTCACCCCGCCCGATGCGCTCCTGGGAGAAGAGCACCGGCCACCCCATAAAAATGAGCACCAGCAGCCCGATCAGCAAATACAGCGGCAGCAGCACCACGATCGCCGCCAGCGCCAGCAAAATATCCAGCAGCCGCTTTCCAAACCGCCCATACATGGCAATTCTCCCCCTCTTGATCCCATAATATGATATGTTATCATACCATGCCCCCGCGGCTTTGTCAACGACACCGAGGGCGGCTCCGGGGGGCTGATTCAATCGGCAAAGGGTACGCTGCCGGTGCTTTCCAAATGTTAATGAATAATTCAAAAACGGGGGCTTGACATTTTTGGCACTCGATGGTATAGTGTGCTTAGCACTCAGGAAGAAAGAGTGCTAAGGATGTTCAAAAGCAAACCGATCAAAAAGGAGGGACGGTTCATGGAGCTGACGGAACGAAAGAAAAAGGTTCTGCGCAGCGTTGTCGACCTGTATATCCGCACGGCGGAGCCGGTTGGCTCCAAGGCGATTACGGAATTGCCGGATATGAACTATTCCTCCGCCACCATTCGCAACGAAATGGCAGACCTGACCACCATGGGCTATCTGGAACAGCCCCACACCAGCGCCGGGCGGGTTCCCTCCGCCGCGGGGTATCGGATGTATGTGGATGAGCTGATGCTGGATTACCGCCTGAGCGTGGACGAGACAAAATCCATCAACTCCGCCATCGAGGAGAAGATGAGCCAGGTGGATAAGCTGGTGGAGCGGGTGGCAAAGCTTGTCTCCCAGGCCACCAACCTGCCCGCCATCAGCGCCGCCGCCCGTCAGGGCAGCGCCACGGTGCTGAAATTCAATCTGCTCCCCTCCGGCACAGGCAGCTTCATCCTGGTGCTGACCCTGCCGGGCGACCAGGTGGTCAATAAGCTCATCAAGCTGCCCCTGGCGGTCAGCGAGGCAGACCTGAATCTGCTCACCGCGCTGCTCAACGCCACCATGACGGAGATTCCCATTGGGGAATTCACCGCCGACAAGATGGAGAAAGTGATGCGCGCCGCCGGAGCCGCCGCAAGCCTGGTGCCTGTGATCGTGGATTTCACCACCGAGGCGCTGAAAAGAACCGCCGCCGCCGATGTGGCCGTGGCCGGTCAGGCAAGGCTCCTGGGGCTGCCGGAATACCGGGATGTGGATAAGGCCCAGCGGGTGCTCAGCAGCATCGACGAGGACGCCCTGTCCAACCTGCCCGCCGTGATGGAGGGCGCCAACGGCACCAGAGTGATCGTGGGGCCGGAAAACGTGGCGGATGAATTGAAAGACACCTCCGTGGTCATGACGAAGTTCGACATTGGCGACGGGATGCAGGGCATGATCGGCGTGGTTGGCCCCACGCGGATGGATTACGCCAAGATCACCGCCCGATTGAGCTACTTCGCAGAGAGCCTCAGCAAGATGTTCGCAAAGCCCGAAACACCCCAGCTCCCAGGCTCTCTGGAGCAGGATAAAACTTCCAAGTAAAGGAGAGACCTGCATATGGCAAAGAAAGACAAGCAAAAAGACCCCAACCTTCCCGAGGAGCTCCCCGAAGAGGAGCTGACCGAGACCGCCGAGCCCGTCCCCGAGGAGCCGCCCAAGGACGAACCCAAGGAGGAGCCCAAGGCCCCGGAGGTCAACTGGGAGGAAAAATACAACGCCGAGCACGACACCTACCTGCGTCTGGCGGCGGAGTTTGATAACTTCCGCAAGCGCACCACCAAGGAAAAGGAGCAGTCCTACGGCAACGGCAAGTCCGACGCCGTCGCAAAGCTTCTGCCCATCTACGACAATCTGGAGCGGGCCTTGAACCAGCCCACCGAGGATGCCGCCTACAAAAAGGGCGTGGAGCTGACCATGACGGAGCTGGTGAAAATCTTCACCGGCCTGGGCGTGGAAATCTTCGGCACCCCCGGCGACAGCTTCGACCCGGCCCTCCACAACGCGGTGATGCACACCGAGGACGAGAGCCTGGGGCAGAACGTGGTGGCCCAGGTATTCCAGAAGGGCTTCAAGCTGGGTGACAAGATCATCCGCTTCGCCATGGTTCAGGCCGCCAACTGACGCGCCTGCCCCCTCGCTGCCCCCGTTGGGGGTGGTGCTCCGCGCAGCGAATCAAGATAGTAATGATTGCCGGTGGCAATCATACCTCTGTTTCGTGCCGCGAAGCGGCAAAGGGGGTGCCGTTGGTAGCTTTGAGCTGTTACCATTCATCGAACAACACCCCCTCAGTCAGGCCGTTCGGCCTGCCAGCTCCCCCATTGGGGAGCCAAGGGAGTGCGCCGCACTCCTGCGGTGTTAAATGCAAATAAACTTAACTTTTCATATAAATGGAGGAAAACATTATGTCTAAGATTATCGGTATCGACCTTGGTACTACCAATTCCTGTGTCGCCGTTCTGGAGGGCGGCGAACCCACTGTTATCGCCAATGCGGAGGGCAACCGCACCACGCCTTCTGTGGTGGCGTTCTCCAAGACCGGCGAGCGGATGGTCGGCCAGGTGGCAAAGCGTCAGGCTGTCACCAATGCAGACCGCACCATCTCTTCCATCAAGCGTCACATGGGTGAAAATTACCACGTGACCATTGACGGCACCTCCTACACCCCCCAGCAGATCAGCGCCTTCATCCTGCAAAAGCTGAAGGCTGACGCCGAGGCCTATCTGGGCCAGACCGTCACCGAGGCCGTCATCACCGTGCCTGCCTACTTCTCTGACGCTCAGCGTCAGGCCACCAAGGACGCCGGTAAGATCGCCGGTCTGGACGTGAAGCGTATCATCAACGAGCCTACCGCCGCTGCTCTGGCCTATGGCCTGGACAAGGAAAAGGAGCAGAAGATCATGGTGTACGACCTGGGCGGCGGCACCTTCGATGTGTCCATCCTGGACATCGGCGACGGCGTTATCGAGGTTCTGGCCACTGCCGGTGACACCCATCTGGGCGGCGACGACTTCGACCAGAGAGTGATGGATTACCTGGTGTCCGAATTCAAGAAGACCGAGGGCATCGACCTGTCCGGCGACAAGGTCGCCATGCAGCGCCTGAAGGAGGCTGCCGAGAAGGCCAAGATCGAGCTGTCCGGCGTGGCCTCCACCAATGTCAACCTGCCCTATATCACCGCCGACGCCACCGGCCCCAAGCACCTGGACGTGACCCTGACCCGTGCAAAGTTCAATGAGCTGACCGCCGACCTGGTGGAAAAGACCATGGGCCCTGTCCGTCAGGCCATGAGCGACGCCGGTCTGAAGGCCAGCGACCTGCACAAGGTGCTGCTGGTGGGCGGCTCCACCCGTATCCCCGCCGTGCAGGATGCCGTCAAGACCATCACCGGCAAGGAAGGCTTCAAGGGCATCAACCCCGATGAGTGCGTGGCCGTGGGCGCTGCCATTCAGGGCGGCGTGCTCACCGGCGACGTGCAGGATATCCTGCTGCTGGATGTGACCCCCCTGTCCCTGGGTATTGAGACCATGGGCGGCGTGTTCACCCGCCTGATCGACCGCAACACCACCATCCCCACCCACAAGAGCCAGGTGTTCTCCACCGCCGCTGACGGCCAGACCTCCGTTGAGGTGCATGTGCTCCAGGGCGAGCGTGAGATGGCCGCCTACAACAAGACCCTGGGCCGCTTCCAGCTCACCGGCATCGCCCCCGCGCCCCGCGGCGTGCCTCAGATCGAGGTCACCTTTGATATCGACGCCAACGGCATCGTGAAGGTCTCCGCCAAGGATCTGGGCACCGGCAAGGAGCAGCAGATCTCCATCACCGCCTCCACCAACATGAGCCAGGAGGATATTGACAAGGCCGTCAAGGAGGCCGAGCAGTACGCCGCCGAGGATAAGGCCCGCAAGGAAGAGGTGGACACCCGCAACGCCGCCGACCAGACCGTGTATCAGACCGAGAAGACCCTGACCGAGCTGGGCGACAAGCTGAGCGATTCCGACAAGGCCTCCATCCAGGCCGCCGTTGACAAGCTGAAGGAAGAGCTGAAGGGCAGCGACACCGCCGCCATCAAGGCCGCCACCGAGGAAGTGCAGAAGGCCTTCTACGCCGTGTCCGAGAAGCTGTATCAGCAGCCCGGCGCGCAGGGCCAGCCCCAGCAGCCCCAGGGCAACCCCGGCGACGACGTGGTGGACGCCGACTACGAGTCCGTGGACTAAAATAAAACATTCCCCCAAGGGGCGGCCCCGCGCCGCCCCTTGATGGCTTGTGAGGTGAAAAAGCAGTGGCAGATAAACGTGATTATTATGAGGTGCTGGGCGTCCAGAAGGGCGCGACAGCGGAAGAGATCAAGAAGGCCTATCGGAAGATGGCCATGAAATATCACCCGGACCGCAACCCCGGCGACAAGGCGGCGGAGGAGAAATTCAAAGAGGTGGGCGAGGCCTACGAGGTTCTGTCCGACGACGAGAAGCGCGCCCGCTACGATCAGTACGGCTTTGCCGGAGTGGATCCCAATTTCGCTGCCAACGCGGGCGGCACGGGCTTCGGCGGCTTTGGCGGGTTCGGTGATTTCGGCGGCTTCGGCGATATTTTCAGCGACCTGTTCGGCGGCGGCAGCAGCCGCGGCAGCGGGGCAAGCTCCGCCCGCCGGGGCGAGAACATCATGGCCCGGCTGGATCTGACCTTTGAGGAAGCCGCCTTTGGCTGCGACAAGGAGCTGAGCGTGCCCCGCATCGAAAGCTGCGCGGCCTGCAACGGCACCGGCAGCGCCGACGGCAATGTGGAGACCTGTCCCAAGTGCCGGGGCACCGGCCAGGAGCAGGTCATCCAGAATTTCATGGGCATGCAGATGCGCTCCACCGCCCCCTGCTCCCAGTGCGGCGGCAAGGGCAAGATCATCAAGACCCCCTGCACCACCTGCAAGGGCAAGGGCAAGGTGCGCCGGACAAACAAGGTGCTGGTCAAGGTGCCCGCCGGTGTGAACGACGGACAGAGCGTCCGGGTTCGCGGCGCGGGCAATGTAGGCTCCGGCGGCGCGCCGGCAGGCGATCTGCTGGCCGAGGTACGTATCAAGCCCCACAAGCTCTTCAAGCGCCGGGACTTTGACGTATACTGCGAGGTGCCCATCTCCTTCGCCCAGGCGGCCCTGGGTGCGGAGATCGAGGTGCCCACCCTGGACGGCAAGGTGACCTACACCATCCCCGAGGGCACCCAGACCGGCCGGGAATTCGTCCTGCGCGGCAAGGGCATCCCCCAGGTAAACAACCCCAAGCTCCGGGGTGACCACCATTTCAACGTGGTGGTGGAGACCCCCACCCGCCTGACCAACGAGCAAAAGGAGCTGCTGCGCCAGTTCGACGGCACCGTCAGCAAGAACGTCACCCCCAAGCGCAAGGGATTTCAAGATATTCTCAATGATTTCTTTAAATAAAATTAATCTCAAACCCCAGGCCCAGGACTTGTCCCAAGCCTGGGTTTTGTGTATAATAGGAGTATTCATCCGTAGGGGCGGATACCAGCCGCCCGCAACGTTGCGGAATTGAGCGGCCAGTTGAATGGATGCCGCCAAAAGCTTCTGAGTTCGTAGGGGGCGGCAATTTGTCGCCCCGCCGGGTACCGGGATTGAGCGTTTCGTCTGTACAGCTCACGTTCGTTGGCTTTCGGGCGGCTAATATCCGCCCCTACGAAGCGGTGCTTCCCATTCACCGTACCCTTCATAAAGAACGTACTGCGGTAGCCCTCTTCAGTCAGCCCTACGGGCTGCCAGCTAATGAATCAAGGTATGATTGCCACTGGCAATCATTGATATTCTGATTCGCTGCGCGGAGCACCACCCCAAGGGAAGCTTTTGGAGGTGGCCGTCAGCTGCTCTCGTTTGACGAACTGCTATCGAAGTGGCGACGTTGCGGGGCGACAGGTTGCCGCCCCCTACGCACTCAGAGGCTTTTGACGCTGTCCATTTTTATGAAAGCTTGGGCGATCGTTTTGGGTTGTACGAATTCGCCTGGGATTTTCTTGGGGGGATTCTGCGTACTGCACCTGACCCCTCCGGCGCAATGCGCCGTCCTCCCCTTTCAGGGGAGGCTATTCCACCATATATTCTTCCAATTCAGGAGTTCACCATGATACAAACCTTTCAACTTTCTCCCGGTGTGACGCTGCGGTGTTTTAGGGATGGGCGGTTCAAGCAGGGGTGCCTCAGTGTGCAGCTGGTGCGGCCCATGGATAGCCGCGAGGCGGCTATGAATGCGCTGCTGGGGGCGGTGCTGCTGCGGGGTACCCGGCGGCATCCCAGCCTGCGGGATATTACCCTGGCGCTGGACGATCTTTACGGCGCTTCCCTCAGCCCCCTGGTGCGCCGGGTGGGCGACTGCCAGACCACCGGGCTGTACTGCGGCTTTATGGACCAACGCTTCGCCCTGCCCGGCGACCGGGTGCTGGAGCCCATGGCGGATTTTCTGCGCCAGGTTCTGCTGGATTCCCCCCTGGAGCGGGGGGCCTTTCTGGAGCGCTTCGTGGAGAGCGAGAAGCGCAATCTGATCTCCGCCATCGAGTGTGACCGCAACGACAAGCAGGTCTACGCCATGGGCAGGCTCCTGAAGCTGGTGTGCAGGCACGACAGCTTCGGCCTGCCCCGCCTGGGCGAGCCGGAGGAGGTGGCCGCCGTCACGGCCCGGGGACTTTATGACCACTATCAGAAAATTCTGCGGGAAAGCCCCGTGAATCTGCTCTATGTGGGCAGCGCCCAGCCGGAGGAGGTGGCAGCGCTGCTGGCCCCCCTGTTCGATCTGCCGGGCAGAGCGCCCCTGCCCATCCCGGCGCAGACGGATCTGGTGCCCTGCCCCGGCGCACAGGTGACGGAGACCATGGACGTGACCCAGAGCAAGCTGTGCCTGGGCTTCACCACCCCCATCACCAACCGCACGGCGCAGTACCCGGCCATGCAGCTGCTGAATCAGGTGTTCGGCGCGGGTATGACCTCCAAGCTCTTTATGAATGTGCGGGAAAAGCAGTCCCTTTGCTACAGCATCGGCTCCGGCTACTACGGCTCCAAGGGCATCGTCACCGTCAGCGCCGGTATCGACGGGGCCAGCCGCGATCAGGCCCAGGAGGAGATTCTGCGTCAGCTGGCGCTGTGCGCCGACGGTCAGATCACCGCCGAGGAGCTGACGGGGGCCAAGGAGGGGATCCTGTCCGGCCTGCGGGCTGCCCACGATTCCCCCGGCGCCATCGAGGGCTACTATTCCCACGCCGCCCTGAATGGGCTGTTGGTGCCGCCGCAGGAATATATGCAGTGCATCGCCGCCGTGGAGCTGCCCCAGCTGGCCCAGGCGGCCCGGACGCTGACGCTGCACAGCACCTATTTTCTCACCGAGAGGAGGGCTGACCCATGACCCGGCAATTCTATCCCGATCTGGACGAGACGCTGTGCCGGGAGGTTCTGCCCAACGGCCTGCAAATCGCCGTGGTGCCCCGCAGGGGCTTTGCCCGGAGCATCGCCTATTTCGTCACCGGCTTTGGCTCCATCCACACGGATTTTACCCTGGAGGGGGAGCGCCATACCGTCCCCGCCGGGGTAGCCCACTACCTGGAGCACAAGATGTTTGAGCTGCCGGGGCAGCGGGATGTCACCGCCGAGTTTGCCGCCCTGGGGGCCTCGGCCAATGCCTTCACCAGCTACGACATGACCGCCTATTATTTCACCTGCACCCAGAATTTTGAGGCCGCCCTGCGGCTGCTGCTGGAATTCGTATCCACCCCCTATTTCACCCAGCAGAGCGTGGAGCGGGAGCGGGGCATCATCCAGCAGGAGATCGACATGAATCTGGACAGCCCCGACAGCGTGATCTTCGACCGGCTGATGGAGGCCCTTTACGCCAATCACCCCGTCCGGGTGCCCATCCTGGGCACCGGGGAATCCATCCGTCAGATCACCCCCGCCCTGCTGGAATGCTGCCACCGGGCGTTCTATCACCCCGGCAATATGCTGCTGTGCGTCATCGGCGACGTGGAGCCGGAAAGCGTGGCCGCCATTGCCCGGGAAATTCTGCCCGACACCCCCAAGCCCCAGGCGGAAAAACGGAGCCATTGGGACGAGGCGGACACGCCGGTGCACCGGGAGGTGCGCTGCCGCATGGAAGTGGCCATGCCCACCTTCAGCCTGGCCTTCAAGTGCCGCCCGGAGGCCCCCGGTGATGCGTCCGTCCGGCAGGAGATGGTGGCCGACCTGGCCGCCGAGGCGCTGTTCGGCGAGTCGTCGGAGCTGTATCTGCGGCTGTATGAGGCGGGGCTGATCGACAGCTCCTTCGGCGGGGGCTTCGAGACCATGGAGGACTGCGCCATGCTCTGCGCCAGCGGCGACAGCGAAGCGCCTCTGCAGGTGCGCGACGCCATCATTGAGCAGGCCGCCCGCCTGGCCCGAACCGGCATCGACGAAAAGGACTTCCTGCGCATGAAGCGCAGCGCCCTGGGCCGCCGCATCCGGGGGCTGGACAGCCTGGACGGCACCTGCTTCCGCCTGTGCGCCTATCATTTTTCCGGCTTTGACTATTTCCGCTTCCCGGAAATCTACCGGCAGGTGACCGCCGGGGAGGTGCGCGGCTTCCTGGAGCGCTGGGTGTGCCCGGACAACTGTGCCATTTCCATCATCGAACCGCTGAAGGAGGGGGAAGACCATGAATCCCGCTGACTATTCCGTTATTTCCTTTCCGTTTCTGGGGCTGGAGGTGAACCCGCCCCGCAGCTTTTCCATCGGCTCCCTGGACATCCACCTGTACGGGCTGGTGATCGCCCTGGGGCTGCTGCTGGCCGTAGCCTACGCCGGCCGTCGGTGCAAATGCGCCGGGCTGACCCAGGACGGCCTGCTGGACGGGGTGCTGTGGATCACCCCCTTTTCCATCGCGTGCGCCCGCATCTATTACTGCGCCTTCACCTGGGACTCCTACCGGGATGACCCCATCTCCGTGCTGTATATCTGGAACGGCGGCATTGCCATCTACGGCGCGGTGATCGGCGCGGTGATCGGCGTGGCGGTGTTCTGCAAGATCAAAAAGGTGAATCTGTTCGCCGTGCTGGACATGACGCTGACGGGCTTTCTCATCGGCCAGCTCATCGGCCGCTGGGGCAATTTCTTCAACCGGGAGGCCTTCGGGGCGGCCGCGGACGGCTTCTTCCGCATGGGCCTGTTCAATACCCTCACCGGGGAATTTGAGTATTACCACCCCACGTTCCTGTATGAATCGGTGTGGAACCTGGCGGGCTTTCTCATGCTGAACGCCTTTTACCCCAAGCGGAAATACAACGGCCAGATCGCCCTGCTCTACTGCGCCTGGTACGGCCTGGGCCGCGCCTGGATCGAGGGATTGCGGGTGGACAGCCTCTACTGGGGCACCCTCCGCGTCAGCCAGGTTCTCGCCGCCATCACCTGCCTCGCCGCCACCGCCACCCTCATCTACAACCACTTCCGCCCCCACGACCCGGCGAAGGTGATCAATTAAAGCCCCCCGTAGGGGTCGGCAATTTGCCGACCCTAAACCCCACGGTTTAGGAAGCAGTAACGAACAACGTATAACCTGCCGTATGCATCCCCTAAGCTTCCCTGTGGGGGAAGCTTTGGTGGTAGCGGAAACTGCTACCATTCAATGCACCGCTCTGTTTCGTTACGCGGCGGGGCGACAAATTGCCGCCCCCTACGAAGTCAGATGGTTTTGGCTGCTTCCATTCAACCGGCAGCTCAGTTTCATAACCTTTCGGGCGGCTGGTATCCGCCCCGGATTGTGTGTGTACCATTCAACGCACTCTATACAAAGGAGGAGATTCACCATGAAGCGGCAGGATTATATTAGTTGGGATGAATATTTTATGGGCATCGCCATGCTGGCGGCCAGGCGGAGTAAGGATCCCAATACCCAGGTGGGGGCCTGTATCGTCTCGCCGGAGAATATTATCATCTCCACCGGCTACAACGGCATGCCCAAGGGGTGCAGCGACGATCTGTATCCCTGGGCGCGGGAGGGGGAGCAGACCAAGTACCCCTATGTGGTGCACGCCGAGCTGAACGCCATCCTCAACGCCAACGGCCGCGACCTGCGGGGCAGCCGCCTGTATGTGGCCCTGTTCCCCTGCAACGAGTGCGCCAAGGCCATCATCCAGTCCGGCGTCCGCGAGGTGCTGTACCTGTCCGACAAGTACGACGGCACCCCTTTGAACCTAGCCTCCAAGCGCATGCTCCGATCCGCCGGCGTCAAATTCACCCAGCTCAAATTCGACCGCCGGGAAATCACCCTGGATTTTGTCGCAGAGGAAGAAAAATAAACCACCGCCGGAAGCGGCAGGAATTCGCCTGCCCGCTCCCGGCGGTGCCATTTTGTAAATCCCGGCAAAAGCATTCCACCCCCCGTAGGGGTCGGCAACCTGCCGACCCGCGAGCTTGCGGTTTCGATAGCAAAAAGATGAACGTATAACCTGACGTATACATCTCCTAAGCTTCCCTGTGGGGGAAGCTGTCGCCGCAGCGACTGAAGAGGGCACTCAGCGTATGGTTTTGAGAGAGAGTTGGTTAAAAAGGTACAAGGTTAAACATTCTGAGTCCGTAGGGGCGGATATTAGCCGCTCGCAGCCTTGCGATTTCGATAGTAGTTCGGTGAATGGCACTGGCTCCAAAAGCCACCGTACCCGTAGGGGTCGGCAACCTGTCGACCCTAAACCTTACGGTTTAGGAAGCAGTGGGGATGAACGTATATCCAAAAAGGGTACATCTCCAAGCTTCCCCCATTCAATGCACTGCTATCAAAGCGGCAACGTTGCGGGGCGGCAAATTGCCGCCCCCTACGGACTCAGAAGCTTTTGGTAATGTTCATTCAACTGACAGCTCAATCCCGCGACGTTTCGGGCGGCTGGTAGCCGCCCCTACGGGTGGGGTGCATCCCGTTCAACGCTCCGCTATCGAAACCGCGACGTTTTTTGGCGGGGGCTTACTCTTGATTTGTGGCTTCGGTGTCGCGGGTGATGTTGCGCAGCCAGATGTATTTGCGGTAGTGGAGGAACACCGCCGGGAGCTTGATGATTTCGTCCATGCTGCACAGGCAGAATACCACCGGGGCGCTCCAGTGCCACCAGAAAGCGGCCATCAGGCTCAGGGGGACGCAGATGCACCACATGAAGATAATGTTGGTGGTCATGTCGAACTTGGCGTCGCCGCCTGCGCCGAAGATGCCGTCCAGCACCACATGGTTGACGGACTGGGCCGCCAGGTTCAGGCCGGTGAAGGCGATCATAATTTTCAGGTAGCGGGCCGCCTGGGGGGTCAGCTCGGTGATGCCCATGATGATCGGCGTGGCCGCCACCAGCAGCGCCCCGGTGGCAATACCCACGATCACGGACAGCCAGGTCAGCCGCCGGGCGTAGTCCTTGGCCTTATCCAGCAGGTTCGCTCCCAGCAGATTGCCGATCAGGATGCCCGCGCCGCCGCCCACGCCCCGGATCAGGCAGGAGAGCAGGCTCTTGGCCACCGCCACCACGGAATTGGCCGCCACCGCGTCGCCGTTCATGTGGCCCAGCACCACGGAATAGGACATATACGCAATGCCCCACACCAGGCTCGCGCCGATCACCGGCATGGTGTAGCGCAGGAAATCCTGAAACAGCAGCCGATCCGGCCGCCGGGTCAGCCAGCGCCAGCGCAGCTGCACCGCGCTCTTGCGCCGGGTGATTATCGCCGCCAGGGCAAGCTCCACCATTCGGGAGATCACCGTGGCCAGCGCCGCGCCGGCAATGCCCATGGCCGGGCAGCCCAGCAGGCCAAAGATGAAGATGGCGTTGAGAATGATATTTGTCACCACCGCCACGGAGCTGATGACGGAGCTTTCCGCCGTGTGGCCGGTGTTTTTCAGGATGGCAAAGTACACCTGAGTGATGCCGCACAGGAAATACGACGGGGCCACCACCCGCAGATACTCCGCCCCCAGGGGGATCAGCCCCTGGTCGCTGGTGAGGATGGACATCAGCGCCCGGGGAGCCAGCAGCGCCGCCAGGGTCACCGCGCCGCCGATGGCGAGAATGATCTTCAGCCCCGTGGGGGCGATCTCCTCAATGGATTTTCCGTCCTTCTTGCCCCAATACTGGGCGGCCATGATGCCCACGCCGATGCTGAAGCCCGTGACCAGCAGACTGAGGAAGAACTGCACGTTCCCCGCCTGGGACACCGAGGCCATCTCCTGCTGCCCCAGCCGCCCCAGCATCACCGCGTCCGTCACGCTGACCAGCGCCAGCATAAAATTCTGAATGCCGATGGGCACCACCAGATGCATCAGCTCCGCGTAAAAGGAATCCCGCCGCTGTAATCTCTTTCCCATGAAAACCCTCCTGTTTTGCCGCTTTTTGGCTACGCCCATTGTAGCGGCATTTGGGGGAATATGCAAGGGCAAAAAATGCGGATCAGCCCCGCCTGCGCAGATAGGCGGCGGGGGGCGTGCCGAAGTGGGCCTTGAAGCAGTGGATGAAATGGGACTGGCTGCAAAACGCCAGATTGTAGGCGACCTGGCCGTAGGGGATTCCGGCGTCCAGCATGGGCAGGGCGGCCTCCAGCTTTTTGCACAGAATGTAGCGGCTGAGGGACTGGCCGGTCTCCTGGCGGAACAGGCGGGACAGATACCCTTCGGACAGGCCGACATGCTCTGCCAGCGCGCCGACGGTCAGCTTATCGTGCAGGTGGATGTGGATATAATGGGTGCACGCCTTGATCCGGGGGGACAGGGCGTGCTCCTTTTTTGACGCCGCCACGGCGCGCACCAGCTGAATGGCCCGGCTGCTCAGGTATTCCACGCACGCATCGATGGAAAAAAGCCCGTCGATGTGGCGGATGTATTCGTCGCTGAGGTTGTAGGCGTCGGTTTCGTCCAGGCCGCCCAGGATGGCGTAGTGGATGGCAATGGCCACCACGCTGACCGCCCAGAATTTCATCTGCCGCAGCCGGTCGGCGGACATGCGGCCAATGACGAACCCGGCGTCAAAATAGCGCTCCATCGCCTGCCGCAGCGCCGCCTCGTCCCCGTTTCGCAGCGCGGTATACAGGGCCAGCTCCAGCGAAAAAGCGGAGTGGGTCACCCCGTTCTCCCGCTGCGCAAACAACGCATCCGGCGACGGGGGCAGAATTTCCACCTTGTATTTCATCATCCTCACCTCGCTTTCATCATACAGCAGAAAAGCGATATTTACAACAGAAATGTGATATATCTTCACTGAGCGCGATGCTACAATGAAATAAAAGCCCGTAATCTGGTGGGACGGTACTGCCCGGTGAATGGGAGCAGCCAACGGTTTTTGAGCCCGTAGGGGTCGGCAATTTGTCGACCCGCCGGGTACCGGGATTGAGCGGTTGGTCTATACCGCTCACGTTCGTTACCTTTCGGGCGGTTGGTATCCGCCCCTACGGATTGGCGTGTACCGTTCAACTTACCCTTAATAAAAATCCTACTGCGGTAGCCCTCTTCAGTCAGGCCTACGGCCTGCCAGCTTCCCCCAAGGGAAGCTTTGGTGGGTGCGGAAGCTGTCGCCATTCAATGCGCCGCTCAGTCTCGTTACGTTGCGGGGCGACAAATTGCCGCCCCCTACGGGACTCAGAAAATTTTGGTAATGTCTATTTGACCGACAGCTCAGGCCCGTGAGGGTTCGGGCGGCTGGTATCCGCCCCTACGGAGGGGGCACATTAAAAAAATATATGGAGGAGGGCGTGTTATGGATGCGCGGTTGGAAGAGAGGATTGCGCTGCTGACGGGGGAGGGGATGTGGCATACCCGGGCGGTGGGGGGGCTGCCGTCTGTTCAGCTGTCCGATGGGCCCCATGGGCTGCGCAAGCAGCAGGAGCAGGAGCGGCAGAATAATGTCAGCCAGGTATCCACCTGCTATCCCACGGCCAGCGCTCTGGCCTGCGCCTGGGACGAAAGTGCGGCGGCGCGGCTGGGGCAGGCTGTGGCGCGGGAGGCCTGGAATGAGGATGTGGCCGTGCTCCTCGGCCCCGGCATCAACATCAAGCGCTCGCCGCTGTGCGGCAGAAATTTTGAATATTTCAGCGAGGATCCCTACCTGTCCGGCCATCTGGGCGCGGCCTATGTGCGCGCCGTGCAGCGCGAGGGGGTGGCGGCGTCGCTGAAGCACTTCGCGGGGAACAATCAGGAGACCCACCGGCAGACCGCCAACAGCCAGATCGATCAGCGCGCCCTGCGGGAGATTTATCTCAGCGCCTTTGAATATGTGGTGAAAACCGCCCGGCCCGCCACGGCCATGGCGTCCTACAATCGCCTGAACGGCTGCTATGCCTGCGAAAATCCGGCGCTGCTGACCCAGATCCTCCGGGAGGAATGGGGCTTCGACGGCGCGGTGATCTCCGACTGGGGGGCCTGCGCCGATCTGGCAAAATCCATCCGGGCGGGGATGGATCTGGAAATGCCGGACAGCTGCGGCATCCACACCCGAAAGCTCCGGGCGGCGCTGGCGGCGGGGGAAATATCCGAGCAGGAGATCGCCCGGGCCGCCGGACGGGTGGAGCGGCTGGTCAGGGCCTACGCCCCCCAGGGCCGGGAGAAGAAGAACACCGCCGATTCCCACGAGATCGCCCGGCAGCTGGCCTGCGAAAGCGCGGTGCTGCTGAAAAACGACGGCATTCTGCCCCTTGCGCCGGATGCGCAGGTGGCGGTGGTCGGCAGTCTGGCGGAGCAGATGCGCTTCCAGGGCGGCGGCAGCAGCCACATCAACACGGCCCGGACGCCCAACGCCCTGGCGGCCCTGCGCGGCCTGGGGGTGAACGCCGCCTACGCGCCGGGGTACTCCCTCCGGGATGAGGAAAACCCGGCGCTGGAGGAGCAGGCCCTGGCCCTGGCCTCCGGCGAAAAGACGGTGCTGTTCTTCGGCGGCCTGACGGATCAGTACGAGGGGGAGGGCTACGACCGCAGGAGCCTTTCCATGCCCGAAAACCAGCTGCGTCTGCTGAACCGCATTTGTGACGCCAACCCCAACGTGGTCTTTGTATCCGTCAGCGGCGCACCCTATGACATGGCGTTTGAGGGCCGGGTGCGGGGGATTTTACAGATGTACCTGGGCGGCGAGGCGGCGGACGAGGCCTGCGCGGCGCTGCTCACGGGCCGGGTGAACCCCAGCGGCAAGCTGGCGGAGAGCTGGCCCTACGCGGTGGAGGACACCCCCTGCCACGGCTTCTTCGCCACGGGCAGCGACGACATCGAGTACCGGGAGAGCATCTATGTTGGCTATCGGTATTACGACCGCTTCGGCGTCCCGGTTCGATTCCCCTTTGGCTTCGGGCTGAGCTACACCACCTTCTCCTACGCGAATCTGGAGCTGAGCCGCGGGGAATATACCGGCGGAACGCTGGTCGCTTCCCTGGACGTGACCAATACCGGCCCGGTGGCCGGGGCGGAAGTTGTGGAGCTGTACGTGGAAAATCCCCCCGCCGCCTATCTGCGGGCGCAAAAGGAGCTGCGCGGCTTCCAGAAGGTGACGCTGGCCCCCGGCCAGACGGCGCGCGTCACCCTGGAGCTAGACGAGCGGAGCTTTTCCATCTACGACGGGGGCCGGTTCCTGATCCCCGGCGGCCGGTACCGGGTGCTGGTGGGCAGCTCCAGCCGGGATATCCGCCTGGCCCAAAGCATCCAGGTTTCGGGCGAGGCGTATAACCGGGACGACCGGCAGCGGCTTTCGGAATATTTCCAAAGGGATATCCACAGCGTGTCCCGGCAGCAGTTTGCCGCGCTCTACGGCGCGCCCCTGAGCCATTTTGATGAGCGGAAGCGGGGGAATTACAGCCTGTATTGCTCCCTTCGCCAGCTGGCGGAGGCGTCCATATTGGCGCGGCTGCTTCACCGGGCGGCGCGGCCGCTGGTCTATTCCATGTTCAGGGGCATTCCCCACGACGACCCGGAGGTGGTGATGATGCTCCAGGGCGTGGAGCACGGAACCATCGACTGCGTGGTATGCCAGAGCGGCGGGATGCTGCCCATCCGTCTGGCGGAGGCCATGGTGCTGGAGGCCAACGGCCACCGCGCGAAAGCATTCCTGAAATTGATAAAGGGGTAATCTGTATGAAAAAAGAGGGACTGGACGGAAGAACAAAATGGTGCTACTGCATCGGCGCCACCGGGCGGGACGCGGCCTATGCACTGGTGAGCATGTATCTGCTCACCTATGTCCAGTACACCATGAAGCTGACCGTCGCCCAGTTCGGCGTGATCTCCGCCTGCATGGTGGCCTGCCTGGTCTGGGACGCGGTGAATGACGCCCTGATGGGGATCATCATTGAAAATACCCATTTTAAAAGCGGCAAATATAAGCCGTGGATCTTGTCCGGCGCGATACTGAACGCGCTGGTGATCGCCGCGCTCTTTACCCTGCGGCCCCAGGGCTGGGGCTTCGTCGCCTTCTTCTGCCTGGGCTACCTGCTCTGGGGCATGACCTACACCATGAATGACATTGCCTACTGGGGCATGCTGCCCAGCCTGAGCAGCGACCCCAAGGAGCGGGATACCCTGGTGACCCTGATGAGCGTATTCATCTGCGTGGGCCAGTTTACCGTGGCCGGGGTGGTGCCCACGGTCATTGCGGGCAACGCCATCCAGGCCTACCGGGTGACGGCCCTGATCGTGGCGCTGGCGTTTATCGCCTTTCAGGCTCTGGTGGTGCTGGGCGCGCGGGAGGCCCCCCGCCGGGACGACGGGGAAAGGGTGACCCTGCGCAAGATGTTCACCATCTTCATGCGCAACGACCAGCTGGTGCCCATCGGCATTGCCTCGGTGCTGTTCAATGTGGGCAGCGGACTGCTCATCATCTTCGGCGTGAACTTCTTCTATTTTGAATTCGGCTATGCCAATAGCGGCGAGCTGATCTTCCTGTTTACCGTGATGTACGGGCTGGGGACTCTGGTATCCCAGGCGCTGTATGCCTTCCTCTCCAGCAAAATGCACCGCATGACCATGCTGAAGCTGTGCATGGCGGCCATCTGGGTGGGCTACGCCATGCTCATGGGCTTTGGATACGTGCTGCCCAGGAGCATCGTTTTGCTCAATGCCATCGGCTTTGTGATTTTCTTCTTCCAGGGTCTTTATAACCTGGCGGTGATCGTCATGCTGAACAACACCATCGAATATGACGAGCTGCGCTTCGGCGAGCGGCACGACAGCGTGATCTCCGCCATCCGCTCCTTCTCCGTCAAGCTGGCCGGTGCGGTGAATCAGGGCATTTCCGCCCTGGTGCTGATCGTCAGCGGCATCTACACCGTCAGCCAGAATATCTCCGGCCTGGAGATCGAGGTAGGCAAGGGAAGCCTTACCAGCGCCCAGGCCCTGGACAAAGCCAACGCCTTCGCCGCCCAGGTGCAGCCCCAGCAGACCCTGCTCCTGCGAATCGGCATGGTGGCGATCCCCCTCCTCACCCTGACCGGCGCGTATCTCCTGATCCGCAAAAAATACCGCCTCACCGAGGAGGCGTATGAGAAAATCGTCGCGGAATTGAGCTGTTAGTTGAATGAAAATAGCCAAAAGCTTTTGAGTCCGTAGGGGGCGGCAATTTGTCGCCCCGCAACGTAACGGAACAGAGCGGTGGATTGAATGGGAAGCACCCCATCCGTAGGGGCGGATATTAGCCGCCCGCAGCGTTACCGCGTCGATAGCAGTACGGTGAGTGGAATGCACGAAAATTTTCTGAGTTCGTAGGGGGCGGCAATCTGTCGCCCCGCCGGGTACCGGGATTGAGCGGTTTGTCTATACAGCTCAGTTTCATTACCTTTCGGGCGGCTAATATCCGCCCCTACGCACTCAAAACGTTGAACATTGTACCTTTTCAGTTGGGTCTCTCTCGAAACCATCACCTGAGTGCCCTCTTCAGTCGCTGCGGCGACAGCTATTTAATTATGGTATCATTGCCACCGGCAATGATTGTAATTAAAGATTCGCTGCGCTCTGCAACACCCCACAGGGAAGCTTGGGGATTTACCCTTTCGGGTATACGTTCATCTTTACTGCTTCTGAAACCGTAACGTTGAGGGTCGGCAGGTTGCCGACCCCTACGGGGGGCAGGAGGTTTTTATTGCTGGTATTGGATGAATCATCGTCGTCTGATTGGCCGATTTGCAGAAGCTCTGGCGGGTGAATAAAGCAGAAGCCTCCCGTACACCGGGTGATTCCGGGTATGGGAGGCTTTTTGTGTTCAGAACAGGTCCAGCGTGCTGTCCAGGTAGATGGATTCCCGGACGTGGATGTGGTATTCGGGTTTTACCATGTAGTAGAGCAGGAATTCCAGCAGCAGGGCGCTGCCCAGGCTGCGGCCCTCGATTTTGAAGTTGGTAAAGCCCATGGGAAGATAGATGCTTTGAATATCGCCGGGGCCAATGAAGCCGGGGCCTGCCATGGCGCGGGAGAAGCGGTAGCCCTGGTGTCCCTCCGGGGCGCGGCAGCGGTGGTCGGGGCCGTCCTCTCCCAGGGCCTTGCGGCTGACGGCCTCGTAGCATTCCCGCCGCTGGGTGCAGCCGAACCAGCAGCATTCGTTGCACAGGAATTCCACCTTGCTTTTCTGGGCGGCGGTGAGGCTGCCCAGCTGGTCAAAGGCCCTGTTCAGCCGGAAGTCCGGCACCACATAGCGGAAATCCTCCCGCTCCAGCTCCGCCCGCAGCGCCCGGAAATCGGTGAGCACCTTGGTGGTGGAGGAGACGAAGTAAAGCCCCGGATAATGCTGCTTCAGATATTCCAGCAGCAGGTCGGAATGCACGATCACGCCGTTGCCCCGATGCCTGCTCAGCAGGGCGCAGAGCCGGTTGCATTTCCCGTCCTCCAGATGCTCCCGGCGCAGCAGGGAATTGCTGAAGGTCAGCCGGGCGGAGATGCCGTATTCTGCCATCAGCGCCAGCACCTGCCGGGGGTCGTCGTCCCCGAAGCCCACCCGGCCGCCGCCCCAGATGCAGTCCGCCGGTGCGCCGTAGATGGAGCCGATGCCGCACCAGTCGTAAAAATATTCCCGATGTTCCCGGAACAGGGGCAGAAAGACCCGGTAGAATTCATAAAATTCAAACAGCCCCGGCAGATGATAATACGCCGCCATTTCCATATCCCGCACCGCCTTTCACGCACTGTCTATTATAAACGACAGCACCGGGGGAAAGTCAATCAGAATTTTCATGGATGGAAGGTGAAAATGTAAATGGGGTTCTGGGCGGTCATCAGGTGGTAGCGGCCCAGGGGGCGGGATTTGGAGACGGTGAGGGAGACGATTTCGGCGTGATGGGTGGGGACAGTCTGGAGGCAGGCGGTCAGCTCGGCGACGGATTCCAGGGTGACGGCGGTGGCGACGATGTGCACGCGGGGGTTCTTTTCCAGCAGCAGGCGGATGATCGGCTGCATGCTGCCGCCGGTGCCGCCCAGGAAGGCGTGGGTGGGGGCGGGCAGGTCGTCGCAGCAGTCCGGGGCGGTGCCGGGGACGACGGTGACGTTGTCCGTGTGGAATTTCCGGCAGTTTTCCCGCAGCAGGGCCACCGCCTCCTCCTTGCGCTCGATGGCGTACACCTGGCCCCGGCGGGCGGCCAGGGCCATCTCCACGGTGACGCTGCCGGTGCCCGCGCCCACGTCCCAGACCACCGCGTCCTCAGGCAGGGCCAGCTTGGACAGGCACACCGCCCGCACCTCGCTTTTGGTCATGGGCACCGATTCGGCCCGCAGGAACGCCTCCTCCGGCAGGCCGAAGGTGACGGGGGCCGGGGGCGCGGGATAATGGAGCAGGGCGGCGCAGAGGGAATCAAAATGGGTATTTTGCAGCTCCTCCGCCGTGCCCTGGGTGATTTTTTCATTGGGATAGCTCAGGTTTTCCCCGGCGGATACCTGGGTCGCCCCCAGGCCCGCCTGGGTCAGCGTCCGGCAGAGATCGCCCAGGCCGTTGTCGCCCCCCACCAGCACGAAGACGTGCCTGCCCTGGGACAGGGGGAGCAGGATTGGATTTTCCCGGCCATGGAGGGTGACGGGGAGCACATCCTCGTAGCTCTCGCCCAGCCGGGCGCACAGATACACCAGGGAGCTGAGCCCCGGCAGCAGCTCCACCCGGCAGCCGGGGAGCATCGGCAGCAGCTTTTTCGCGCCGCTGAAGAAGCCCACGTCCCCGCTCATGGCCACGGCGAAGCGGCGGTACTCCCGGTGGGAGAGGATGAAGTCCCGGATGTCCTCCGGGGCGATGGCGGCGTGCACCGCCTGACCCGGCCCGGCCACGGCCTCCAGCATCCGCTTTGCGCCGATGATGCAGTCCGCCTCCATAATGGCCCGGCGCACCTGGCCGGTCTGGGCCTCCGGCGCGCCGGGGCCGATGCCCACCACCCGCACCTGGGGCGTATTCTGAAAGCCGAAGCGGCTGCACAGCATCGCCAGGGTGTCCTCCAGTCCCATACCGGCCCGCTGGGGCGGGCGGCCGATGATGACGGCGGCGACCCCTGCCTGGGCGGCGGCGGCGAGCTTTTCCTCAAAGCCCCCGGCTGCGCCGGAGGCTTTGGTCACCAGGTATTTTGCCCCGGTGGCGTGGAGCATGGCGGCGTTCATTTCCTGAGAAAACGGCCCCTGCATGGCTAAAATATGGCTGGGCGACAGCCCCGCCTCCCGGCACAGCAGCAGGGACTGCTCCATGGGCAGCACCCGGGCATAGACCCGCTGGGCAAAATCCGGCAGGGCGGCAAAGCAATGCAGCTCCTTGCTGCCGGTGGTCAGCAGGATGGGGCCCTGGGTGGTTTTCAGGTATTTCGCCGCTTCCTCTGCATCCGGCACGTACACCGCGCCGCTGGCGGCGCAGTCCTCCCGGAGCAGCCGGTGATAGGGTGTGCCGGTTTCCTCACAGGCGGCGGCGATATTCTGGGTGACCAGGTCGGCGTAGGGGTGGGTGGCGTCGATCACCAAGTCAAATTTCCGAGCGCGGAACAGCGCCGCCATCTCCTCCCGGCTGAGCCGGGCGGCGGAGACGGTGACCCGCTCCCCCTTGGGCAGCAGGGTCTGGCCGTATTCCGTGGCCACGCAGACGTAGACCTGGGCGTCCTGCTCCTCCAGGAAGGCGACCACCTCCCGCCCCTCGGTGGTGCCTGCAAATACACAGAGCTTATACATCCCGGTATCCTCTGGGGGTGACCATCTCTTCCCCGATCATTCTGGTCATGGCGTTGCCGATGAACACGGTGCTGAACATATCAAGCTGGGCATTGCGCAGCTGGCCCAGGGTCATAAAGCTGCGGCCCTCTCCGGCCCGGCCGATGGAATGGGCCACGCCGCAGGGACGATCCTCCGGCAGGTGGCGCAGCAGAATGTCGCAGGCCATGCGCAGATTATCCGGGCGACCCTTGCTCTGCGGGTTATAGAGCACGATGCTCATATCCCCCAGGGCGGCACATTCCAGGCGCTTTTCGATCTTCTCCCAGGGGGTCAGCCGGTCGCTGAGGCTGATAACGGCGAAGTCATGGGTCAGCGGCGCGCCCAGCAGCGCCCCGCCGCTGCACGCCGCCGTCAGGCCGGGGATCACCTGCACCTCCGGGTCGGCGCTCTCTCCCCGCAGCTCATAGACCAGGGCGGCCATGCCGTAGATCCCGCTGTCGCCGGAACAGACCATGGCCACGTGCCGTCCCTTTCTCGCCTCGTCCAGGGCCAGGCGGCAGCGCTGGGCCTCCCTGGTCATGGGGGTGGTGAGGAATTCCTTGTCCGGGTAGCGCTCCTTTACCAGGTCCACATACACGGTGTAGCCCACAATCACGTCGCATTCCTCCAGGGCATTCCGCGCCGCCAGGGTCATATTCTCTTCGTTTCCGGGGCCGATGCCCACGACTGATAGCTTATTCAAAGCGTACCTCCCATGTTTCCTCCGCCAGGGCGACAGTCACGCCGTCCAGGGAGGTTTTTTTGACGATCAGGCGCGCCGCGCCCAGCAGCGCCGCCCGTTCACACACATTGTCCACCCCCGTGACGCGCTGGACGAAAGCCGAGGGGGTGAATTCCCCCTGCACTGCCCGCAGGGCGTCGGCGGAATAGAACCGAATGGGTATATTTGATTCCCGACAGTATTCCAGCAGCCCCGTCTCGTCGGCCTTCAGATCGATGGAGGCGGCGCAGGCGATGGCCCTGGGGTCGATGGTCTGCTCGCTGCACACCTGCTCCACCGCCCGGCGGATGCAGGCGGCGTCCGTGCCCCGGCGGCAGCCCAGCCCCAGGTGGAGCATGGGGGGAATCAGATGCAGCGTGACAGCAAAGGGGCTGCACACCCGGTATCCGATGTGGATGCCCACCGGGCCGGACTGGCCCGAATATACCCCGGCGGGCAGGGGGCCGGTCACGGGCACGTCGGCGCACAGGGGCACGTCGTGCTCCAAAATGGCGGCGGACACCGCCTTGGCCGCGCTGAGGCTGGAGATCCGGCAGCCGTTCCGGGCCGCCCAGGCGTCCACGCTGAAGCGGCGGTTGATGTCCGTGGCGGTGGTAATCACCGCCGTGGCCCCCAGGGCGGCGGCCAGCCGGGCGGTCAAGGCGTTGGCCCCGCCGATGTGGCCGGAGAGCAGGGAGATGACGAACTGCCCCCGCTCATCCAGGACGACCACCGCCGGGTCGGCGGCCTTGCCGCGCAGATGGGGCGCGATCTGCCGCACGGCGATGCCGGTGCTGCCCACAAAGATCATGGCCTGAACGCCGGCGAAAAGTTCCCCGTAAAAGTCCCCGGAGGGCTTGGGGATGGGTGCGAAGGGGGGGCTGGCGATCCGGGCGGCGGCGTAGCAGCGAAAATCCAGCTCCGGCAGGCATTCCATTACCCGCCGGGCGGTGCCGCACCCGGCGGCGCTGTAAGCAAACAGGGCGGCGTTCACTTGGCGGCCTCCCGGAATTCGGTGGTGAAGCCGGGGTCATACAAAAGCGAACGCACCACCCGGTCGCCCAGGCAGTCGCCCACCACGATCAGGCTGGTCTTGGTCAGATGATTTTCCGTGACGGTCTGGTGCAGAGTGCCCACGGTGCAGCGGAAGATCTTTTCCTCCGGCCAGGTGGCCTTGTACACCACCGCCGCCGGGGTCTCCGGGGCGTAGCCCCCGGCCAGAAGGTCGGCCTGGAGCCGCTCCGTCAGCGAGGTACTGAGGAAGAGCACCATGGTGGCCCCGTGGGCGGCCAGCTCCCGGATGGACTGCCCCTGGGGCACCGGCGTTCTGCCCGCCGCACGGGTGATGATGACGGTCTGGCTCACCTCCGGCAGGGTGTACTCCGCCCGCAGCGCCGCCGCAGCGCCGCAGAAGGCGCTGACGCCGGGGCACACATCGTAATCGATGCCCCGCCTGTCCAGCTCGGCGAACTGCTCATGCACCGCCCCATAGATGCTGGAATCCCCAGTGTGCAGCCGCACGGTGGTCAGCCCCTGGCGCTCCGCCCGGACGATCACGTCGATCACTTCCTCCAGGGTCATTTTCGCGCTGTCGTGCACCTGACAGGCGGGCTTGCAGTATTGCAGCACCTCCGGGTTGACCAGGCTGCCCGCGTAGATCACCACATCACACTGCCCCAGCAGCCGCGCCCCCCGCACCGTAATCAAATCCACCGCGCCACTCCCCGCGCCCACAAAATGTACCATATACGTTCCTCCTGTGTGTTTATAAAAAGTACCCCCGTAGGGGCGGATACCAGCCGCCCGCCGTGTACTGGGATTGAGCTGTCAGTTAAATAAACATTACCAAAGTTTCTGAGTTCGTAGGGGGCGGCAATTTGTCGCCCCGCCGGGTACCGGGATTGAGCGGTTCGTCTGTACAGCTCACGTTCGTTGGCTTTCGGGCGGCTGGTATCCGCCCCTACGGACTCAATATGTTTGACATTGTACCTTTTTAGTGAAATCTCTCTCAAAACCGTTACCTGAGTGCCCTCTTCAGTCGCTGAGGCGACAGCTATTTAATTATGGTATCATTGCCACCGGCAATGATTGTTATTAAAGATTCGCTGCGCTCTGCAACACCCCTCAGGGAAGCCAGAGATGTACCCTTTAAGTTATACGTTTTTCTTTAGCACTCAAAAACCGCCGGGTTGAGGGTCGACAAATTGCCGACCCCTACGGGGGGCAGCCGTCAGGCTGTGGGGGGCGGGTGCTTGATTATTTCCAGCAGCGCTTCGGCGTTATCGGTCATGCCCAGGATGCCGTAGACTTTGGAAAATACAATGGCCTCCGCTTCCATTTCTCCGGCGCGGTGGCGCAGGTTTTCTTGGATGCGGGCGGTGACGCGGCGCAGGGTCGGCTCCTGTTTGCCCTCCTCGCGCAGGATGCGGATGGCGTCGTCGCAGGCGGCGCAGTCCAGGATTTCCTCCAGCCGGGGCTGCGGCACCCCGGCGGCACCGGCGTGGGCGGCCAGAATCTCCATGCGGCAGTCGCCGTATTTGGAGTGGGTGTTCAGCATGTTGCCCGCCACCTTCACCAGCTTGCCGATGTGGCCCACCAGCAGCGCCCCCCGGAAGCCCAGCTCCCGGCAGATATCCAGGGCGTCGCCCAGGAAATTGGACACCTGGACGGCAGCGTTCAGGTCAAGCCCCAGCTCGTCCCGGATGAAATCCGCACCGTAATTGCCGGGGGTGAGCAGGGCGTATTCCTGCCCGGCGGCCCGGTGCTGGCGCAGCTCCACCCGGATGGTGTCCACCAGGGCCTGCTCGCTCATGGGCTCCACAATGCCGGTGGTGCCCAGGATGGAGATGCCCCCCACGATGCCCAGCCGGGGATTGAAGGTCTTTTTTGCCAGAGTCTCCCCCTCCGGGGCGGAGATGATGACCCGCAGGCCACCCCGGTAATCCGTCAGGGCCATGACCTCGGTTACATTTTCAATAATCATCTTCCGGGGCACGGAATTGATGGCGGCGCTGCCCACGCTCTGATCCAAGCCCCGCTTGGTCACCCGGCCGATGCCCTGGCCCCCGTCCACCGTGACGCCGGGGGTGTCGGCCCTGGTCACCGTGGCGAAGATCAGGGTGCCATGGGTGACATCCGGGTCGTCCCCGCTGTCCTTTTCGATGGCGCAGGAGACCGCCTCCGGCCCCATGGTGATTTCCCGGACGGCCAGATCCAGCCGGATGCCCTTGGGGGTGTCCAGGGTGACGCTTTCCTTCCGCCGCCCCGTCAGCAGCATCCAGGCGGCAGCCTTTGCCGCGGCAGCGGCGCAGGAGCCGGTGGTGTAGCCCAGGCGCAGGCGCTTGCCGTCCTTCTCGATGTAGGCCTCCATCAGCGTGTGATCTGATAGAGCATGGCGTTGCAGATGGCCGCCGCCACGTTGCTGCCGCCCTTGCGTCCCCGGGCGATGATGTGGGGCACGTCCGAATCCACGAATAGCTCCTTGCTCTCCACCACGTTCACAAAGCCCACCGGCACCCCGATCACCAGCGCCGGGGTGAGCTGTCCCTTCTCGATCAGCTCATGGATGGAGATCAGCGCCGTGGGGGCGTTGCCGATGGCAAAAATGCAGGGTTTCCCCAGCCGGGCGGCGTGCTCCATGGAGACGATGGCCCGGGTCACCCCCCGCTCCTTGGCCTCCTTCGCCACGTCCTCGTCCGCCATGAAGCAGTGCACCTGCCCGCCCAGCCGGGCCAGGATGGTCTTGTTGATCCCCGCCTTCGCCATCTGGGTGTCCGTCACAATGTCGCACCCACTGCGCAGCGCCTGGATGCCCCGGCTCACCGCGTGGGGGGAGAAGGTCAGGTTCTTCACATAGTCAAAATCCGCCGTGGTGTGGATCACCCGCTTGATCACCAGCTCATTCTCCGGCTCCAGCACCGTATCACCCAGCAGCTCCGTAATGATCTCAAAGCTCCGCTTTTCAATATCCATCGGCCTGATATTCTCAAACATGGGGATGCCTCCTTTTATAATTGTTGTGTCATAACCTCCCCTGAAAGGTTTAGCAGGTGTAGCCGTCCTCGACGGCGTACAGCTGCTTAATGCAGGGCTGAGGACGGCGCGCAGCGCCGGAGGGGTTTCCGGCAGTACGCAGGATACCATTTGGAATGCACCAAGGCGAATTCGTACATTTTTCTTGGCTCCCCAATAGGGGAGCTGACAGCCCGTAGGGCTGATTGAGGGGGGCCTACCGCAGTAGGATTTTTAAAAGGGTGCGTTGAATGGTACACGCCGATCCGTAGGGGCGGTGCTCCGCGCAGCGAATCAGAATCTAAATGATTGCCAGTGGCAATCATACAATTGATTCATCGGATATCAGCCGCCCGCAACGTTGCGGAATTGAGCTGTCAGTTGAATGAACATTACCAAAAGTTTCTGAGTTCGTAGGGGGCGGCAATTTGTCGCCCCGCGAAGTTGCGGTTTCGATAGCAGAACGTTGAATGGGAGCAGGCGACAGCTTCTTCCAAAAGCTTCCCTTGGAGGAAGCTGGCAGGCTTGGCGGCTCTTCGGAACCGACAAGTCTGACTGAAGAGGGCCTACCGCAGTACGTCCTTTTTTAAGGGTGCGTTGAAAATGGTACGCGCCACTCCGTAGGGGCGGATATTAGCCGCCCGAAAGGTAACGAACGTGAGCTGTATAGACGAAATGCTCAATTTCGGTAGACGGCGGGGCGACAAATTGCCGCCCCCTACGGACTCAATTGTTTTGCCTGCTCCCATTCAACGGACTGCTATCAAAACCGATAGGTTTCGGGCGGCTGGTATCCGCCCCTACGGACTCAGAATGTTTAACCGTCTACCTTTTTAGTTGGGTCTCTCTCAAAACCATTACCTGAGTGCCCTCTTCAGTCGCTGAGGCGACAGCTAATTAATTATTGTATCATTGCCACCGGTAATGATTGTAATTAAAGATTCGCTGCGCTCTGCAACACCCCTCAGGGAAGCTCAGGGGATGTATCCTTGAGGATATACGTTCATCTTTACTGCTTCCGAAACCGTCAGGTTTAGGGTCGGCAGGTTGCCGACCCCTACGGGTGGGTGCGTTTCAGGCAGGCTTTGTAGAAATTCTTCAAAAAATCCAGGTTGGCGTAAAAGTGGAAATGGGGGTATCCGGCGTAGAGCTTGTCGGTCGCCACAGCGCAGGGCCAGTGGCGGGTGGGGGATTTGCGGGCGGTGAAGTCGCTGCCGGGGGAGGTGCAGTCCCAGTGGTGGAATTCGTGGGCGGGGATGGCCGCTCCGGCGGGGCAGAGCAGGTTGTCCTTTTCCGCCTGGAGGGTGATATAGCCGAAGCGGGTCAGGCGGCCGGTATCAAAGCATTTCCCCGGCAGAAAGCCCGCCATTTTACATTCGCCGATGGCCTGCGTCAGGTACATGAAGCCGCCGCACTCGGCGATGCAGGGCAGCCCCGCGGCCAGGGCGTCATAAATGCTTTGGCGCATGGAGATGTTCTCCTCCAGCTGGCGGGCGTACAGCTCCGGGTAGCCGCCGCCTAAGTAGAGGCCCTGGATATCCTCCGGCAGGCGGGCGTCCGCCAGGGGGCTGAATTCCACGATCTCCGCCCCCATCTCCCGCAGGGCGTCCAGGCTGTCCTCATAATAGAAACAGAAGGCCCGATCCCTGGCCACCGCCACCCGGATTTTCTCCCGCCGTGGCAGGACGATGGGGGTGTATTCCAGCGCCGGGGCGGTGCGGGACAGGTTAAGCAGGCCGTCCAGGTCAATGGTTTTTTCCGCCTGGGCCGCCAGAAGCTGCATTTTCTCCCGCAGGCCCGCCACCTCCTGCGCCGTCACCAGGCCCAGATGGCGGCTTTCCAGGGTGGCCCCGTCCATTTTTGGCAGGTAGCCATAGCATTTGACGCCCAGCTGGGCCTCGATCTCCGCCGCCAGGGCGGGGTAGGCCATGGCGCTGCACTGGTTCAGCAGCACCCCCCGGATGTGCGGCTCCGGCCGGAAGTCCAGAAAGCCCTTGACCACCGCCAGCACCGACAGGGACGCCCCCTTGGCGTTCACCACCAGCACGGCGGGGGTGCGGGTGACCTGGGCCACCTCATAGGAGCTGGCCCGGCTGGAGGTCAGGCCCAGGCCGTCGTAATAGCCCATGACCCCCTCGATCACGCTCACATCCCGGTCGGCGGCGTTTTTAGCCAGCAGAAAGCGGGCGGTGTTTTCCGAAAAGAAGTGCAGATCCAGATTCCCGCTTTTGGCCCCGATGATCCGGCTGTGGAACATGGGATCGATGTAATCCGGCCCGCACTTGAACGCGCCCACCCGCAGCCCCCGGTTCACCAGCGCCTGCAGCACCGCGCACATGGCCGTGGTCTTCCCACACCCACTGCTGACCCCGGCCAGCAAAAGCCGTGGCGTATTGTTCATGGCTTGTTCCTCCCATAATAAAAAGCTGCGGCGATTCGCAATGAATCGCCGCAGCCGGATTTCTGCGGGGCGGGCAGACCTCGCCCAATGACCGGGGCGGGGGTAGCTTCATTTAAGCAGGTCTCCTGGCTCGTGCATCACCGTGCGCCGCGCGGGCCTTCTCGGAAAAAATCCAATGGCCGGGGACATGCCCCCCGCGCGGCACCTCCGCACTGACAGTGGCGGTACCGCCCCGGATTCCCACCGGGTTCCCTATTCTCCGCCCGATACCGGGCGGCACTTAAATGCTCTTTTTTCCGCTATGATACCGCCATTAAGCCCGTTTGTCAAGCGCCTCCTAACCGCCCCGGCAGCAAGAACTGCCGGTTGAATGGACGCCGCCAAAAGTTTCTGAGCCCGTAGGGGGCGGCAATTTGTCGCCCCTCAACCTGGCGGTTTTGATAGCAGTCCGTTGAATGGTACCAGCTTCCGCTACCACCAAAGCTTCCCTTGGGGTGGTGCTCCGCGCAGCGAATCAAAATATCAATGATTGCCGGTGGCAATCATACCTCGATTTATTAGCTGGCAGCCCGTAGGGCTGACTGAAGAGGGCCTGACGCAGTAGGATTTTCTGAAAGGGTGCGGTGAATGAAAGCAGGCCACCCGTAGGGGCGGATATTAGCCGCCCGAAAGGTAACGAACGTGAGCTGTATAGACGAAACGCTCAATTTCGGTAGACGGCGGGGCGACAGATTGCCGCCCCCTACGAACTCAGAAGCTTTTGGCAATTTTCATTCAACTGACAGCTCAATTCCGCGACGTTGCGGGCGGCTGGTATCCGCCCCTACGCACTCAAAACGTTGTACACTGTACCTTTTTAGTTGGGTCTCTCTCAAAGCCATACGCTGAGTGCCCTCTTCAGTCGCTGCGGCGACAGCTTCCCCCACAGGGAAGCTTGGGGATGTATCCTTTTACGGTATACGTTGTTCTTTACTGCTATCGAAACCGTGGGGTTGAGGGTCGGCAGGTTGCCGACCCCTACGGGACTCAGAGAATTTTACATATTACCATTCAACTTACTGCTTCCGAAACCGTTGGGTTGTGGGCAGCTGGTATCCGCCCCCACGGGGGGGCGGTGGGGTTATTCGTAGTAGGGGTAGTATACGGTGGTGTTGGATGGGAGGGGGGTGAGGATTTGGGTGTAGTCGGCGTCGGCGGCGCCGAGGGTGACGCTGAGGGGGGCGGTGGGGGTGCCGGTGTCCGAGTCGAGGGCGGTGTAGAGGACGGGCTCGCCGTTCTCCTCGCCCAGGGCGGCGGCGGGGACACACAGGACGTTCTGCGCGGTATCCAGGGTGAGGAAGGCGCTGGCCTGCATGCCTGGGAGCATCTGGCTGTCCTTTTCCAGGGTCAGCTCCACGGTGAATTTGCTGCTGCCGCCCTCGTTGGTGCCGCTGGCGGCCACCTGGGAGACGGTGGCCTCGAAGCGCTCTCCGGGCAGGGCGTCCAGGGTGACGGCAGCGGACTGGCCCGGCTGCACCTTTGTGATGTCCAGCTCGTCCACGGTGATTTCCAGGGTCATGTGCGCCTGGGAGGTGACGGAAGCCACGGTGATTTTTTCCAGGCTGTACAGGGTGAAGCTGCTCTGGGTCTGCTGACCGCCGCCAAAGGATGCGCCGCCTCCGCCGGAGAAGCCGCCGCTCTGACCGCCGCCGGGCTGGGTGGGGGCTGTGGGATCGGTGGGCTCCGTCGGCTGGGTGGGGCCGGTGGGCTCCGTCGGCTCGGTGGGTTGGGCCGGCTCGGAGGAGAGCCAGGCGACCATGACCAGCGTCCCCGTCTCGTCGAACACCAGCAGCACCGTATCCCCGGCGGACAGGCCGGAGAAGAGGCTGCTCTCATAGGTCTGCTCCACGGTCATGGCGGCGGCATCCGTGCTGACGCTGGGCAGCTGCGCCAGATCCTCCACGGCGACGGCGGTCTCCGCCCGCCGCACGGCGGCGCTGGTACCGGCCAGGGTGATGATCTTGGCCGGGTAACCCCAGTAGGTATGGGACGGCTGCTGGGACAGGCAGCCGGGGTTGTGGGTCTTGGCGGGGCAGTCCGCCGCGCCGGTGCAGGCCGGTTCCTCCGGGTCTGGGTCTGGCTCCGGCTCCGGGTCTGGATTCCCGCCGTTCTCTTCGTTTCCATCCTTGTTTTCGTCCCCGCCGTCCTCCTGGGGGGCATCCTGGCCGGGCTGCTCCGGCTCCTCCGTCGGGTCGTCGGACAGGTATTCCACATCGGACATGAGAACCAGCGCCTTTCCGGCCAGGCCGGAGGAATCCGCGCTTTGCAGCAGGAAGTCCCCGTCCGGGTCGATGCCCGTCACCACTCCGTCACAGGGGGTGGTGAGGGTTTCCGTCTGGTACAGCCGGAACAGCTCCTGCATCAGCGTCTCATACTCGTGGTGCTGATCCACCAGCTGCTGATATGTGCCGGAGGCTCCCAGCCCCTCCAGCCGGAGCAGGGTCTGCCCGGCGTACACCGAGGCCCCCTCCACCGCGTACACCTGGGACACGGTTCCGGCGTAGGCCGTCACGTTCCAGGGGCTGAGGATGTACAGCGCCCCGGAGCCAAGGCTTTCCCCCGCCGCATCCGCCACGGTGACGGTTGCCCCCACCGGGTAGCCGTCGTCCTCCACCGTCACGGTGAGGGTGCCGTTCACGCTGGAATAGACCGTTCCCGGAACCTGGGTGCCGTCAGGCAGGGTGACGGTAAGCGTCTGCCCCGGCTGGGCGGAGGCGGACAGCTGCACGGCCATATAGCCATCCAGCGACAGCACCGCCAATGCCCCGTGCGCCAGCATCACATCCTGCACATTATCCCCCGGCTGGGCATAGAGGGTCTTCACCACGCCGCCGGAGATGGCGGTGAGATTCTGGGTGGAGGCGGAGGAGGCCGCGTCGGCGATCTGCCCGGACAGGTGCTCCAGCGTCTGCTGCACGGCGGCGATGGCAGTCATTACGCTCACCGGGTCTACGGCGGCAATGGCATCCCCGGCCTGGACGGTGTCGCCGTTTTCCACCAGGTAGCCCGTCAGCTTTACCTCCGCCGGAAGCTCCACGGCGACGGCTGCCTGACCCGCCAGCTGTCCGCCGCCCACCAGGCGGGTATCGATATCCCGGTATTCCGGCTGGGCGGAGCGGATGGCGGCCTGCTCCCCGGCGGTCTCCTGCCGGGCGGCCAGCATGGGCATCACCGCCAGGCCCGCCACCAGGCAGGCGGCCAGCGCCCAGGCGACGGCGCGCCGGGCCCGCTTTTTATGATTGCGTTTCACTTGCTTACCCTCCATAATGCAGCGCGTCGATGGGCTTCATCTTGGCGGCCTTGTTGGCCGGATACAATCCGAACACAATGCCGATGAAGAAGCAGAACACCACCGCGATGAGCACCACCGTCATATTCAGCCCGAAGCGCATATCCAGGCTGACCACCACGGTATTGACGATCTGAAGCGTGGCCCAGCTCAGGAAGATGCCCAGACAGCAGCCCATCATGCACAGCACCACCGCCTCCATGAGGAACTGCTTCAATATCACGCCCCGGCTGGCCCCGATGGCCTTGCGGATGCCGATCTCACGGGTGCGCTCGGTCACCGTGACCATCATAATATTCATAATGCCGATGCCGCCCACCACCAGGGAGATGGCGGCAATGCCCCCCAGCATCACCGTCAGCATGGAGGTGACGCTGCTCATGGTATCCTCCAGGGCGCTCTGGTTGGAGACGGAGAAGGCGTCCTCGTCCTCCTCGAAGCGCTCCATGAGGATATCCGTCATGGCCGTTTCCGCCGCCTCCATGGTGCCGCCCTCCGGGGCGCTGACATAGAAGCTGGTGATCTCCCCGGCCACGGTGGTGGAAAGGCGCTGCAAGGAGCCATAGGAAATATAGGCCACCAGGCTGCCGGAGGAAAAGACGCGGGTCAGGTTGTTGTCGTCGTCCCGGAGCACGCCCACGATGGTATACTGCACATTGTTCAGCAGAATGCCCTGGCCCACGCAGTCGGAATAGCCGATGAGCTTTTCCGCCGCCGTTTCGTTGAGGACGCAGGCGTAGGTATTGTTGTCCATATCGGACTGCTTCAGCCAGCGGCCCTGGGAGAGCTGGAGGCCCTGGATATCATAATAGTCCACGGTGGTGCCGTAGAGGGTCACGCTGCGGCTGGTGCCGTTGGCCCGGCCGGTGACGCTGTCGCTGGCCACCGGGGCCAGCAGGCCCAGGGCCGGTTCGCCTTTCGACCACTCCTGTAGGGTATCCAGGGTGACGGGGCGGCCCTTGTCGTCGGAGACGGTGACGGTGAGCAGGTCGCTGCCCAGGCTGGAGATGGTATCCGTCACCGAGGAGGTGGCCCCGCTGACCAGGCTGACCAGCACCACCAGGGCCATTACGCCGATGATGATGCCCAGCATGGTCAGCACCGCCCGCATTTTGTTGGCCCCGATGGAGCGCAGTGCCATTTTAAACGATAGCATTACAGCTTCACCTCCGAGGTTCTTCCGTCCAGAATGTGGATGGAGCGGGCCGCCTGCCGGGCCACATCGCTGTCATGGGTGATGAGGACGATGGTGTTGCCCTGCCGGTTCAGGTCGTGGAAGATATCCATGATCTCCTGGGTGGTTTTGGAATCCAAGGCCCCCGTTGGCTCGTCCGCCAGGATGAGCTTGGGGCGGGTGACGATGGCTCTGGCGATGGCCACCCGCTGCTGCTGGCCGCCGGAAAGCTCCGTGGGCAGGTGCTTGCCCCGCTTTTCCAGCCCCACTCGCTCCAGGGCGGCGGCCACCCGGCCGGCCCGCTCGGAGCGGGGCACCTTCTGATAGATCAGGGGCAGCTCCACATTTTCCTCGGCGGAGAGCTTGGGGATCAGGTTGAACTGCTGGAACACGAAACCGATCTTCTCATTGCGGATGCGGGCCAGCTGATTTTCCGAATAGGCCTCGATGGGCAGATTGTCCAGCCGGTAGCTGCCCGCGTCCGCCACGTCCAGGCAGCCGATGATGTTCATCAGCGTGGATTTGCCGCTACCGGAGGGGCCGATGATGCTGACGAATTCCCCCGGATACACATGCAGCGTGGCATGATCCAGGGCGCGCACCCGCTCGTCGCCCACCAGATAATATTTGCAAAGCTCCTTGATATCGATCATGCTGCGCCTCCTCAGCCCTGGCCGGGCATGCCGCCGGGGCCGCCGCCATTGCCGCCATTGCCGCCGAAGCTGGGCATGCCGCCGCTGCCGCCGAAGTCGGGCATACCGCCGCCGCCAAAGTCAGGCGCACCGCCGGAGCCGCTGTCGGAATTGGAGCCGCGTCTGCCGCCGCCGGGCATGGAACCGAAATCGAAGCTGAAGGTGACGGCCTCGGTATAGTATACGGTGTCCCCCTCGCTGAGGCCGGACTTGATCTGCACCAGGCTACTGTTACTCAGGCCGGGAACCACGTCGGTCTTGCCGCCGAATTCCTGGGTCTGCTCGTCGTAGGAGGTGTATACGAAGTAGCCGGCGCTGGTCTGGTGCAGCGCGTCCGCCGGGATGAGGATGGCGTCGTCCACGCCCTGGATGCGCACGTCCACGCTGGCCGTCATGCCGGGGAGCATTCCCGCGGTCTTGTCCAGGGTGACCACCGCCGTGTAGGAGCCGGAGGAATCCGTCTTGTCGATCTCCGTTACCACGCCGCTGAGGGGCATGTCGCTGACGGAGCTGACGGTGACGCTGGCCGTCTGCCCCAGGGCCAGGGCCAGGATATCCGACTCGTCCACGCTGATGGTGACGGACATGCTCACATCCGGCGACAGCACCACAATGTCCGTGGCGGCCGCGTCCTCCTCCAGGTCGGTCACGGAAAAGACGCTGCCGGAGATGGGCGCGGTGAGGCCGCCGTCCCGCTGTAGCTGCAACAGCTCCAGCAGGGTCTGTTCCTTCTCGCTGCGGCTGCGCAGCAGGGCGTCGTAGCTGGCGCTGGTGGCGGTGTCCGTCAGGGTGAACAGGGAGGAGGAGGCGTAAACCGTCTGATTCAGCGCCGCGCTGACCCAGCTGACGGTGCCCGCGTAGCCGGTGACCTTCAGGGGGCTGTGGATGTACAGCGTCCCCGTGCCGAGGGCTTCGCCCTGGGCGTCCGTCACCGTTACTTCCTCGTCCGCGCCGGGGCCGTTGTCGGTGACCAGCACCGTGGCGGTGCCGCCCACGCTGCGCTCCACCGCGCCGCTCAGGGTGCTGCCGTCGGGCAGCGTCACCGTCACCGTCTCTCCGGCGGACAGCGTGCAGGCGATGTCCACGGCCATGTAGCCGTCCAGCGAAAGCTCGGCCAGCGCGCCGTGCTCCACCATCACCGCCTCCACGCTGTCGCCCTGCTGGGCATAGAGCCGCTTGACCCGGCCCTGCACCCCGGCGGCGACGGTGCTGCTCACCGTCTCGCCCTTGGCGTCGCTGATCTCGTCGTCCAGGGTCTCAATTTCCTCCTGGAGGCTGGCCATGGCGGTGCGGACGCTGGCCATATCCACAATGGCCAGCAGGTCGCCGGTCTGAACAGCGTCGCCGTACTCCACCAGCGTCTCGGTCACCTCCACCCCGGAAGGGACGCAGACCGTCTCGGTGTCCACATTCACCAGCGTGCCGGAGCCGGAGACCACTGTGCTGATGCTCCCCCGCTCCGCCGCCGCGCTGAGCACCTCCTGCCCGGACGAGGCGAACTGCTCGCGCACCTGCTGCCGCAGATAAATGACGCCGCCGGTCACGCCCGCCGCCAGAACGCACACAAGAATGATCACCGTGCGCAGAACTCTGCGCCGCTTGGCCCGCTTGCTCTTCCCCAGCGCCTGAAACAGCGCCTCGTCCCCGCCTGCGGACATCTCCTGCTTGGCCTTTCTGAACATACCTGCTCCTTCCCGGCGAAGCGATCTCCGCCCGTGGTGATTTTCTTTCTATGGTAGAAGCCAGTTCTGAAAAATTTCTGAAAAAGCAATGCCGGCGGGTGTAAACATTGTGTGAAGAATTCTCCGGGGCAGGGCGCTTACTGCGGCTTTTTGTAGGTCAGGGCGCGGGGACTGTCGGGGAGGCCCTGGGTGGTGGGGTCGACCACCACGCCCAGGATGGTCAGCAGGGCGAAGAGGGCGTTGACCACGGCCAGGAGGCGTTCTCCCAGGGCGCTGAAATCCCACTGCACCCCGAACAGGGCGGCCACCGTCTGGGCCAGCAGCAGGGCGGCGGGGATGGCACAGAGCCAGAAGGCTTTGTTTTTCAGGCGGACTTTCCAATTAATCATGCGGTTCTCCTTTCTGTTCCAGGCCCCGCAGGCGGTGGTTGATGAACTTGATCTGCTCCTCCACCACCGGCATGCGGCGGGCAAAATTGTTGTGCTGGCGAACCTCCCGGGTCAGCTCCTCCAGCTTGGTTTCGGTGACGGCGGCGGCCCGGCCGTTGGCGATCAGCACCCCGGCCAGGGTCATGGCCCCGGTGATCACGGCGGCAATAATGGCTTCCATGGCTGCCTCCTAGGTCACGTCCATGTGGACGGTGCTGCCGTCGATGGCGTAGGTGTAGGCCACCTCCGGCTGCTGGCGGACAAGGGCCAGAATTTCCTGGGCCGTCAGGCCGGGGATCTGGAAATCCATGGCCTGCCCCAGAAGATGCCGGGAATTGGCCACGCCTCCCACCGCCGCGTTGTGCTCCTTGCAGCGCACGGTGGAGGTGGGCACCATGGGCCGCCCCGCCCGCCGCCGCACCGCGTCCGCCAGGCGCATCAGCCGCTCCGACGGCTCCGCCGGGAAGCCCCCGCAGCGCCCGCAGGAGCAGGCGATATAGGGGTCTGAACGGGTGAAATACTGGATATCCTGCCAGAATTCCGGGATATCCGGCTCCGGCCGCGCCGGATCGGCCACGGCCTCAAGGAGCCGCTTCTGCGTCGCCGGGCCGGGCACACCGTCCGCCGTCAGGCCATGCTCCGCCTGAAATCGCCGGCACCCCCCGCTGCTCTGCGCCCCCCAAGCGCCATCCACCGCAGCGGAATAATAACCCAGATACCCCAAAAGATGCTGAATTTGCATTGTAGTCATAGGGGAATTTCTCCTTTTTTATGTAGTTTGAATTGATTTGCCCCCCAGCGTAACGGAACAGAGCGGTATGTTGAATGGTACGCACCCCATCCACAAGGGCGGATACCAGCCGCCCGCAACGTTGTCACTTCGATAGCAGTACGGTGAGTGGAATGCACAAAAATTTTCTGAGTTCGTAGGGGGCGGCAATTTGTCGCCCCGCTGGGTACCGGGATTGAGCGGTTGGTCTATACAGCTCACGTTCGTTGGGTTGCGGGCGGCTGGTATCCGATGAATCAATTGTATGATTGCCCCCGGCAATCATTGATATTTTGATTCGCTGCGCGGAGCACCACCCCTACGGACTCAAAGTGTTGAACACTGTACCTCTTTAGTCAAATCTCCCACGAAACCATCACCTGAGTGCCCTCTTCAGTCGCTGCGGCGACAGCTAATTAATTATTGTATCATTGCCACCGGCAATGATTGTAATTAAAGATTCGCTGCGCTCTGCAACACCCCACAGGGAAGCTTGGGGGTGTATCCTTTGTTGTTATACGTTCATCTATACTGCTTCCGAAACCGTGAGGTTGAGGGTCGGCAGGTTGCCGACCCCTACGGAACTCAGTTGTTTTTCCGGCTTTCATTCAACGGACTGCTATCGAAACCGTGGGGTTTCGGGCGGCTGGTAGCCGCCCCTACGGGGGGTGGTTTTACAGGCCCAGGGATTGCTTTAAATTCTGGAGGGCGGCGTCGACGTAGGCTTTGGTGGCGGCGTCCTGGGGGGCGGTGGGTGGGGCGAGGTTTTGCAGGCGGTGGGCATTCAGGTCGGTGGTCAGGCCGATGCTCAGGGTCTGCGCCGCGCCTGCGCGCATGCCGATGCCCACGGCGCGGGCGTCCCGGCTGAAATCCAGCAGCACGAAGGCGATGCCCACCAGGGCGGCGGCGCTGGCGGTGGTGGCGAAGCTGTCCGTTGCCTCCACGGTGCACTCGAAGCTGCTGTCCGGGTCGGCGGGGAGGATGGCGCTGCCGCTGACCTGGAACTGGCCGGTATACCCGGTCAGCTCCGCCCGGCTGCTCTCCCCGCCGCCGGGGATGCGGCTGACGGCGGCGTAGCTGGCCGTGCCGTTTTCCACCGGGGTCAATTGGGCGGTGAAGCGGATGCACAGGTATTCGCCGTTGCTGCGCGCCGTGCCGTCCGCGTCGCAGCGGAAGGCCTGGGTCACCTGGACGGCGGGCTTGTCATAGGCCAGGACGATGATCTGCTGCCGGACGGTGGCGGTGCGGCGGCGGGAATCCGTCACGGTGGCCTCGATCACCACGCTGCCGCCTTTTTCCAGGGCGAAGCAGGCCTCCGTCTGCCCCTCCTGGGTCAGCGACCCGCAGCGGATGACGGTTTTCTGGATCTCCGAGCCGTAGGCCCCCGCCGCCGTCAGCTGCACCTGGGCCTGGCTCTGGCCCTGGATGTAGCCGCCGTGGCTGGCGGTGTGGCCTGCCCGGTCACTGACGGCGATGGAGGCGGTGGGGATGACCTCCGCCGGGATGGGGCATTGCAGGCGCAGGGTGCTGCTGCCCACCGTGTCCGTCCCGTCGTAGGTGGTGACGGCGAAGGTGAGCTCCACCTGGGTATCCTCCGGCTCCTGGGCGGCCAGGGTCAGGGGGAGAGCCCAATGCAGGGCATCCTCCGCCGTGAGGGCCGCCAGGGTGCCGGAAGCCGACCCGCACGACCAAGTGACCGTATCCCGGAAGCCGGCGGAGGCCCGGTGCAGGGTCAGCGTCAGCGTCTGCCCCAGGGGCGTCGCCGCCGCCGACAGGGTGGTGGCCCGGGGGATGCGGGGCAGGGAAGCGGCGGCGCTGCGGGCGAAATACTCCACCAGCTTCTGGCTGGAGGTATAGATCTGCACCGCCACCGCCACGGTCACCTCCGCCGTGCCGTCCTCCTGGTGGGGGATCTCCAGGTCGTAGGCGGTGTAGCCGCTCCACAGGCTCTCGGTGCCGTAGTCCCAGCTGGCGTCATAGAGCACCGGGCAGCGCTGGCTGCCGCTGAGCACCAGGTTGGCGGCCAGCAGGCCGTTGATGCGGATGTCGCCCACCAGCAGGCATTCGCCGTGATCCGTGCCCTGCCGGTTGCGCACCGCCAGGCGGGTCACCCGGACGGTGGAGGTATTTTTCGCCTGATTGGTGGTGATTTTCAGTGTGACGCGGGCGTCGTCGCTGAGGCTGACTACCTGATTCATTTGCCGCTCCTTTTCCGGGCAGCCGCCACACCGGCGGCCGCGCCCAGGATGGCCCCCAGCAGGGGATTGCTTTTCTTCTTCTCCGTCTTTGCCCGGGAGGTGCCGCCCACGGCATAGGTCTTTGCCGGGTGGGCCGCGGCCCACTGCTGGTCGTAGCGGCGCTTGTTCTCGTCGAATTCCTCCTGCCATTTCCAGTCGGCCACCTGGTCGCGGTACGCGCCGTAGTCGCTGTCGCGCCAGTCGGCATACTGCCGCTGGAGCCGCTCGGCCTCCGCCTGCCAGGCGGACAGGGAATCCTGATAGCGGCTGTATTCCTCCCCCTGGGCTCCGGCCAGCAGGTCATATTTGTCCCGCAGGCCCTGGGCCTGGAGCTTATATTGCTCCATGGCCAGACTGTACAGCTCCGGGATGCGGTCGGCCAGACCCTCCAGCTGCCGGGCGTAGGCCTGCTGTCCCACGCCCTGGGCATAGGAGCTGCCGTAGCCCCCGGTGAGGGCCGCCGCCTGTCCCATAGTATCGGACATGGCCCGCTGGGCATCCTGCACGGCCTGGGCCCGGTACTGGCGGTACAGCGCGTCGCCGTTCAGCCGGTACTGGAAATCCTTCTGATTGAGGATTTTATCCATCGCCTCCCGCAGGGCCCCGTCGTACTCCGAGCGGTATTCCCCCGGCTGCGCCTTCTGATGCGCCCGCACCGCCTCCCGCGCCTCCTCAACCTCCCGGGAGGCCACATATTCCTTCTTTTGTGCCATGAATGTTCTCCTTTTTTAATATAGTTCCTCCCCCCACCCTCCGTAGGGGCGGATACCAGCCGCCCGCCAGCTACCGGGATTGAGCTGCCGGTTGAATGGTGACATGTAAAAATCTTTGAGTTCGTAGGGGGCGACAATTTGTCGCCCCGCTGGGTACCGGGATTGAGCGGTTCGTCTGTACAGCTCACGTTCGTTGGCTTTCGGGCGGCTGGTATCCGATGAATCAATTGTATGATTGCCACTGGCAATCATGGATATTTTGATTCGCTGCGCGGAGCACCACCCCTACGGACTCAAAGTGTTTAACCGTCTACCTTTTTAGTTGGGTCTCTCTCGAAACCATACGCTGAGTGCCCTCTTCAGTCGCTGCGGCGACAGCTATTTAATTATGGTATCATTGCCACCGGCAATGATTGTTATTAAAGATTCGCTGCGCTCTGCAACACCCCACAGGGAAGCTTGGGGATTTACCCTTGAGGTTATACGTTCGTCGTTACTGCTATCGAAACCGTCAGATTGAGGGTCGGCAGGTTGCCGACCCCTACGGGGGCGGGTGTTTTTCCTGGTGCCATTCAACTATTTCTATCCTCGATCCGACCCCTACGGGGGGTTAATTTATGCTCAAGTGGCCATCGGCGGAGAGGTGCCAGGTGTAGGGGCCTTGTTGGAGCTGGGTGGTGGTGAGGGAATGGGTGACGATCTGGGCGGCGTCGGCGGCGGTGATGTGCAGGCGGCGGTCGCTGATGTAGGCCACCTCCACGTCGTTGCTGTCGTAGAACGACAGCTTCTGGGCCGTCAGACGGGCGTAGCGGCGGAAGCGGATGACGCCGTTTTCTCCCTCCTGCTGGCCGATCTCCACGCCGTAGACCCCGTCGGCCAGCTCGCCGGAGCGGATGGTGGCGCTGACCTCCTGCACGGCGGAGCTGAGCTGCTCCACCGCGCTGTCCAGCTGCTGCATGTTGGTGAACTGCTGCTCGATGGCCCTGGAATTGGCGGTGATGGCCTGGCTGGTCTCCTGGCGGAAGGTGCCGAACTGGCTCTCGGCCACATATTTCCCCTCCAGCCGCTGCTCCACCCGCTGCTCCAGCACCGCCGTCACCTGGGCGCTTTTCAGGATCAGGGATTTCAGCCGGGTCAGCTCCTGCTGCTGGGTGGCCGGGGCGGCGTGGACGACCCTTTCCGTCCCCTCCCGGCTCTCCAGGGCATCAAAGGCATATTGCAGCTGGGCGGTGAGATTGCACAGGTAGCTTTGCAGCGTGCGCAGCTGCTCCGCCGGGGTGCCCCCGCATTGCTCCGGGGGACGAAGCTCCAGGCCGGTCAATATACGTCACTCCCTTGCTCCATGGTTTTGGTCAGGCTGTACAGCCGCATTTCTCCCCGGCCCGTCAGCCGCAGCCGCAGATGGTCGCACCGGCGCACCGGGGCGGGCAGGGTCACGGAGCCGAGGGGCCTGCCCTGAAGACAGGCCAGGCGGCGCCACTGAGCCTCCTCGTCGTAGCGCACCCACAGCTCCATTTCCGCCCCCTGGGCCAGGTACAGCCGCAGATTCAGCCGGGTCAGATACTTGCAGTCCGGGCTGGCCGCGCCGATCTCTCCCGTCTCGGCCAGCCAGGAAAAGTCCCCCTCCGGCTCCCCCGCGCCGGTGACGCTGACGATCTGCCCATTGGCCGCCAGGTAAAATAGATCGTCCCGGCAGGGGCAGAAGCACACCGCCCTGGCGTCGTCCTCCCGGTGCCACAGGCCCCGGCCCGCGTCATAGACGAACAGGTAGCAGCCATCCTGGGCATCCTTCATGGAAATGTAGTATTTCCCCCGCAGGGCCCCGGCGACGGCGGCGTGATAGCGCTGCGCGCCCAGGGCCTGGGAGATGTCCACCGGTGCGGCCCCATCGTAGGCGCACACCCCGCCGGGGGATTTGTAGTACAGCAGCTGCCCCACCAGGGCCAGGCTGGCGGCGCTGCCCTGCTGCACGCCGGGGCAGGGGGTGGATTGCAGGCGGAAGGCGGCGGGGTAGCTGCCATAGACCTTGTGGATGCACCCCTCCCGGAAGAACACCGGGTAGCCCAGGTGCTCCGCCGCGCCGGTGAAGGGGCCGTCCGCCCCCAGGCTGACCATGTAGCTATCCATGCTGCCGCCCTGAAAGCGCTGCCAGTTGCGAAAATCCCCCAGGGCGCTGGCGTAGATTTCATTGACGGTCTGCCCCTGGCGGTTGGGGCCGTAGCGGCAGCCCCAGAGCCGGTTGCCGCACTGGAGCACATAGTCCATCTCCGGCACATACCGGCCCAGGCGCACCGGGGTCTGCACCGTCTGCTCCCGCTCCAGCAGCCCCGGCAGCAGCACAAAGTCCTGGCCCAGGGCGGCGATGACCCCCAGGGTCGCCACCCCCTCCGGCCCGCCGGACAGCTCCACCGCGTCGCCCTGCCGGAAGGCCGCACCGATGCCCGCCGCGCTGACGCGCACATAGGTCGCCTCCACGCTGACCCACATGCCGCTGCCCGCCGACCAGCGCAGCAGCGCCCCCTGGCCGGAGTTATCCAGCCAGAGCGCCCCGTTTTCCGGCTCCTGGGGCTCCTCGCTCTGGATGTAGCTGGGGATCAGCGCCTCGCCCAGCCCGTCCGCCGGGGTGAATCGCACCGGGCCGGAGGAGAGAAATTCCGCCTCCAGATTGCCGAAATCGGACAGATCCACGGTGTTGATGTACTTTTTATCCGGGAAGATCACCACATACGCCCCCATGGACACCAGCTGCTTGGGGCAGTCCGTCAACCCCATCTCCGTTTCGTAGCCGTTCATCACGAATTTGCTGCCGTCCACCCAGCACAGGCTGTCCTTGGCGATCAGCCCATGGCAGGCGGCAGGGGAGGCGTACACCCCCCGCCGGGGCCGGGTGGACAGCAGGGGAAAGGCGTCGGAGGAAAAATTCTCCATCTGCGCGAATTCCCCGCTGCCGATCCTGGCCCCGGCGTTGTAGCCGCCGAAGCGGGTGATGTTTTCCCGGCTGAGCGTGCCCTGCTCCAGGGTGGGAAACTCCATGCTGCCCCCTCCTTAAAAGAAATTCCTGCGCCCCACCGGCGCGCCGCCCCGGCGGACGAAATTGGCGTAGTCCTGCCACAGGGCGGAAAACAGCGCCATGGCATTGTTGTATTTCAGATATTCCTGATTGGCATAGTGGATCTGGGCCTCCAGATAGCGGCTGTACAGCTGCTGATAGGGGACGGGAGCCAGCAGGACGGTATCCGCCTCCACCGTCGCCTGGGGCGCATCCGCGCCGCACCGGCCCAGCATCAGCCGCACCATGCCCTCCGCCTGGGAAAGCCATTTCAGCTTGTCCGCCTGGGCATAGCCGTTGTGCAGCTTCTCATCCACGCTGCCGATGACCTCCAGCGCCGTCATGCTCAGCCCTTCTTCTCCAGCTGCTCCAGAGGAGCGGCGGCCTGATTCTCAAATTCCAGCGCCTGGGCCAGCATCCTCTCCTGCCGCTCCAGCACCTTCACCACATTCCAGGGCAGCTCCACCTCCACCCCCCTGGCAATCTGCCAGGTGTGGCCATTGATGCCCACAAACACATCCTCCTTCTCGCTCCGCGTCAGAGGAAGCTTGATTCTGATCTTCTTGTTTTCCATGGTTTTTTCATCCTTTCTTATGTTGTTTGACCCACATTGAATAGCAAGCACCCCCTCCGTAGGGGCGGATACCAGCCGCCCGCAATGTTACGGAATTGAGCTGCCGGTTGAATGGACACCACCAAAAGCTTCTGAGTCCGTAGGGGGCGGCAATCTGTCGCCCCGCCGGGTGTCGAGATTGAGCGGTTTGTCTGTACAGCTCAGTTTCATTACCTTTCGGGCGGCTGGTATCCGCCCCTACGGACTCAAAGTGTTTAACCGTCTACCTTTTTAGTCAAGTCTCTTTCAAAACCGTTACCTGAGTGCCCTCTTCAGTCGCTGCGGCGACAGCTATTTGATTATGGTATCATTGCCACTGGCAATGATTGTAATTTAAAGATTCGCTGCGCTCTGCAACACCCCACAGGGAAGCTTGGGGGATGTATACGTCGGGTTATACGTTCATCCCCACTGCTACCCAAACCGTAACGTTGAGGGTCGGCAGGTTGCCGACCCCTACGAGAGGGCCATCAGTTCATCTTCGCGTTCTGAGAGAATGCGCTACAGCATTCTACCCGGTACATGTATGCCTGCTGGAGGATTTCGGCGGTTTGCAGGGCCTTCCAGCCTACGGTGCTGCGCTGGTTCAGGGGGTCGGCGGTGCCGGCGCTGCCCAGCTGCTTGATGATGGTCTGAAGGCCGCCGCCGGTGACCTCGGTGACGCCGTAGGCGCCGTTGGCAATGAACAGGCACCCGAACACCGCCAGGCCATCGGGGCAATCATTGTCCTTGCCGGTGTACACCGCCGCCTCGGAGGTCTCCACAAAGCGCACCCCCGCAATGCGGCCGATCTCGCCCTCAAACTGGTTCTCAGGCTTGCAATATTGGTGCATCTGCTCCCAGCGGGGGTCGGACATGATGTCATAGGCAACATAAGGGTGCAGGATGCACACATAATCGCCGCCGAACTTGGGGGCGTTGGCCGCCTTGAGCATGGCCGCCACCTTCTTCACCACGTCCACGGTGAGCACACAGGTGCCGTCCAGCTTGGTGCGGTCGTCCACGGCGGTGACCGTGCCGCCGGTGCCGATCTTGGGGCAGTAATACACGTTGGTGCCGGACTGGAGCACATTGCGGGTGATGGTGTCCAGGGTCAGGCCCGCCTGATGGCCCACCGCCCGGGTGGCCTCCAGCACATTGTTGTCGATGGCGGTCAGATCCAGCACGTCGGACAGGCACACATAGTCGCCGTACTGCCGCACCTCCGCCTCCACGGCAGTGGCGGTCATCTTCCGCCCGTCGGGAGTGACGCCCTCGGTCAGGGGAGTGGTGGCCTTGGGCAGCGCCGCATAGCGCCGGAATTCGATGCGCTTGCCGCCGTTCTTGGGAATGGGCCGCTTCTGCCCGAACTGATTGTGGATCAGATTGGGAGCCGCCTCCTCCAGCAGCGCCCGGTCATAAAAGGTCTTGTTCTCCACCGAAAGCCCCGCATCGGTGGTCACATTCACATTGTCCGCAAAAAGCTGAAGATTCATCTTGTTTTCCATAACATTTCTCCTTTGTGTGTTTGATTTTTGATTACCCCCCGTAGGGGCGGATACCAGCCGCCCGAAACCTATCGGTTTCGATAGCAGTCCGTTGAATGGAGGCGGGAAAAAACCTGAGTCCCGTAGGGGGCGGCAACCTGTCGCCCCTCAACGTAACGGAACAGAGCGGTGCGTTGAACGGAACCAGGTGATGGCCACCTCCAAAAGCTTCCCTTGGAAGCTCAGCCTGTCAAAAAACTACCCAATCGCCCCAGTTTCTGCTATAATAGAAGAAACGGGGGTGCTTACATGGAAGA
>CAKTIM010000015.1 GCA_934565795.1 uncultured Oscillospiraceae bacterium | reverse complement strand
TTTCTTTTATTCTACTGCATTTTTGGATTTTGTGCAATTTATATATGATGTTTGGGTTTTCAGATACACCCTAGGAGAATCGAATATGAAAAAGCAGGTGTTTAATCCCTATCTTCCCAGCTATGAGTATGTGCCCGACGGGGAGCCGCGGGTGTTTGGCGGGCGGCTGTATGTGTATGGCAGCCATGACGCCTTTGACGGCGACGGGTACTGCGACAACGATTATGTGGGCTGGTCTGCGCCGGTGGATGATCTGTCGGACTGGCGGTATGAGGGCGTGATCTACCCCGCCACACGGGATCCCCAGAACAAGGATAGGCGGATGAAGCTCTTTGCCCCGGACGCGGTGCAGGGGCCGGACGGGCGGTACTATCTGTACTACTCCCTGAACGCCTCCAGTCTGGTGAGCGTGGCCGTGTGTGATACGCCCATGGGGGACTTCCAATTCTATGATTTCGTCCGCCACCCGGACGGTACGCCCCTGGGCGGCGTCGGCGGGGACATCAGCTGCTTTGACCCCGGCGTGCTGGTGGAGGGGGAGAATATCTACCTGTACACCGGCTTCTCCGCAGGCCCCGGCTGGCTGTATGACATGATGATTAAAAACAACCGTCGGATGGAGGGCGCTTACTGCACCGTCCTGGAGCCGGACATGCGCACCGTCAGGCGGGAGCCGGTGCTGGTGGCCCCCAGCGTGTGGCACGAGGCCGGAACCGGCTTCGAGGGCCACGCCTTTTACGAGGCCAGCAGCATCCGCAAGATCGGGGACACCTATTATTTCGTCTATTCCTCCATCCTCAGCCATGAGCTGTGCTACGCCACCAGCCGGTACCCCGACCGGGACTTCCGCTTCGGCGGCACTCTGGTAAGCATCGGCGACATCGGCCTGAACGGCAGCACCGAGGCGCTGAACTACACCGGCAACACCCATGGCGGCATGGTAAAGCTGGGCGATCAGTGGTACATCTTCTATCACCGGCAGACCAACAAGCAGTGCTGCGCCCGCCAGGGCTGCGCGGAGCCGATCACCATCCGCCCGGACGGCTCCATCCCCCAGGCGGAGGTCACCAGCTGCGGCCTGAACGGCGGCCCGCTGGTGGGGGAGGGCACCTATGAGGCCCGCATTGCCTGCCACCTGGGCTTCCGGGAGCCAAGCTTCGGCTACTCTGAGGCCCACGAAAAGGACACCGCCCACCCCTGCTTCACCCAGAGCGGCGGCGACCGGGAGGACGATCCCGACCAGTACATCGCCAACATGGCCGATGGCGCCTGGTGCGGCTTTAAGTATTTTGATTTCCGGGGCGCGTCCACCCTCACCGTCACCACCCGTGGGGATGGCTGCGGCACGCTGGCCGTGGCCACCGACCGGGGGAAAGCGCCCTTTGCCCGCATCCCCATCGCCCCCGGCAGCGACTGGCACCCCTGCGCCGCTGTCTCCTTCCCGCCCCTGACCGGCACCCACGCCCTCTATTTCACCTACACCGGCACCGGCGCAATGGATTTCCGGGATTTTACTTTAGGGCCTATCTAAGGAACCTCTGATTAAGCCGGGATATGTCAATTTTTTCTTGCTTTTTAACCGGGCATGGGGTATAATTCTTGCCGGATAGGAAGAAACTTTCACCCCGTGATTACAATAAGGAGTTTAACGCTATGGAAATTTTGAATAACGAGCCGGAAAATGAGCAGGAGGAGTCCGAAATTCTGACCCTGACCGATGAAAACGGGCAGGATGTGGATTTTGAGTATCTGGACTGCATGGAATACCAGGGCAAGGAATATCTGGTGCTGATGCCTGCCGACGAGGCCGAGACCCAGATCGTCATTCTGGAGGTCGAGCCGGTGGACGACGAGAACGAAAACTACCTGGCCGTAGAGGACGAAGCCGTGCTGGACGCGGTTTACGACCTGTTCAAGGAAAAATACAAGGACGTCCTGACCTTCGAGGACTGAGACGAACAGAGCGCTGCATAATACGCCCGCAAGGAAAACCACATCAACCACCCTCCAAAGGGTCGGCTGATGTGGTTTTTGCCGTGCCCCAAAACAGAAATTTTGCCGGCAGATCAAGGGAAGCTCTGATTAAATCAGCAAGAGCTGGCAGCGAGGAATTTTGCTTCCAGGCAAGGGCTGGAAAGTGGCGGAATACTTTGTGTACCCGCAAGGGGTATGCCGCATCCGTAAGCCAGCTTACGCTGGCAACGGCTGCGCAATATTTCCCACTTTTCAGCCCGCAGTATGGGAGCAAAAGGCCCGCTGTCCAGCCGTAGATGATTTATTCAGAGTTTCCCAAGGATTTCAGCCCCAGTCCCTTTTTACCGGGCGGTCATAAAATATTCAAAAAGGATTGCATCGGGTCGAAAGGTGATGTATAATGGCAAAAGAGTGACCCAATTTGGCCAAAACCTCCGGGATATAGAAAGGAACGTCACGCCCATGATTGAATTTAAAAATGTTTATAAGACCTATCCCAACGGCTTCACCGCTCTGAAAAATATCAACCTGCAAATTCAGCAGGGAGAATTTGTGGCCATCATCGGCCTGTCCGGCGCGGGTAAATCCACCATCCTGCGCTGCATCAACCGCATGCACGATGTCACCCAGGGCCAGCTGATCGTGGACGACGTGGATGTATCCACCCTCAAGGGCGCGGCGCTGCGGAAGTTCCGCCGGAAGGTGGGCATGATCTTCCAGAGCTTCAACCTGGTGTCCCGCAGCACGGTGCTGAAAAACGTGCTCACCGCCGACGTGCCGGAGATGCCCTTCTGGCGGGTGCTGCTGGGCATCTTCACCAAGGAGCAGAAGATGCGCGCTTTGGAAAGCCTGGATAAGGTGGGCATCCTCAGCAAGGCCTATACCCGGTGCGACCAGCTCTCCGGCGGTCAGCAGCAGCGTGTTGCCCTGGCCCGGACGCTGAACCAGAACCCCAGCATCATCCTGGCCGACGAGCCGGTGGCCTCCCTGGATCCCATCACCGCCAAGCAGGTCATGTCCGACTTCGTGCGCATCAACAAGGAATACAACATTTCCATTCTGCTGAACATCCACCATGTGGATCTGGCGCTGAAATACTGCGACCGGGTCGTGGGCGTCCGGGCGGGCGAGATCGTGTTCGACGGCCCGGCCAGCACCATCACCCAGGAGCAGCTGGACGAGGTGTACAACGGCACTGCCGTGCCCACCATGGACAAGGAATGAGAGGCGCGTATGTCTGATTTTCTGTCTTTGTTTACCTACCGCAATCTGCTGATCGTGGAGGCGGCGGTGCTGGTGCTGGTCCTGGCGCTGACCCTGCGCAAGCCGGAGGTCATCACCACCAAGAGCGGCAACACCGTGGAGCGCCCCCGCAGCCGCACGGGGCTGATCTGCACCCTGCTGCTTCTGGCTGTCACCTGGGCGCTGCACATGACCGGCTTCCAGCTCTCCGTCATCTTCCAAAAGGGCAAGAACATTGTGGCCATTCTGGAAAAGCTGTTCCGGCCCAAGTGGGATTTCTTCCCCAAGGTCATCACCCCCCTGGTGGATACCATCAAGATGTCCATTTTGGGCACCGTTATCGGCTGCGCCGCCGCACTGCCCATTGCCGTGCTGGCCTCCAGCAACATCGACCACAATAAATTCATCGTCAGCCTGCTGCGTGTTATCCTGGGCCTGATCCGCACCCTGCCCACCCTGGTCATTGCCCTGGTGTGCGCCCTGATCTTCTCCCTGGGCACCTTCGCCGGTACGGTCTCCATTGCCATCTTCACCTTCGGCATCGTGGCGAAGATGCTCTATGAGAGCATCGAGACCATTGACATGGGCCCCTTTGAGGCCATGGAGGCCCTGGGCGCGGATAAGTTCCAGGCATTCTGGTCGGCCTGCGTGCCCCAGATCCTTCCCGTGTATCTGAGTCACTGCCTGTACTGCTTTGAAATGAACGTCCGCGCCTCCGCCATCCTGGGCTACGTGGGCGCCGGCGGCCTGGGCATCACCATCAACGAGCGCATCGGCTGGCGGGATTACAACGGCCTGGGCATGGTGCTGCTGAGCCTGCTGGTGGTGGTGGTGAGCATCGAATTCCTCAGCGAATTCCTGCGCAAGAAGCTGAGCTGAGAGGAGGCTGCGGTTATGAAGAAAAGATCAAATCTGCTGGATACTCTGGACGGCCAGCTGACCGTCGCCGAGGCCTATGCCATGCGTCCCCGCAAGTGGGTGCTGTATACCGCCATTGTGCTGATTTTGGCGACGCTGGTGGGCTGGTCTGGCTCCGATGTCCATTTCAGCGGCCTGACCCAAACCGGCTCCAGCGTGGCAAAGGGCGTGGTCTCCGGCATTTTCAGCCCGGATACGGCCCTGCTGTTCGGCCTGGGCGATACGGATGTGCCCTATCTGCTGCTGCAAACCATTGCCATTGCCATCCTGGGCACCCTGTTCGGCGCGATCCTGGCGGTGCCCTTTGCCTTCCTGGCCTCCGAGAACATCATGCCCAAGCCCATTGCCTATGCGTTCCGGGTGGTTATTCTGCTGATCCGCACCATCCCCAGCCTGGTCTGGGCGCTGATGTGGATCCGGGTCACCGGCCCCGGCGCGGCCTGCGGCGTTATCACCCAGAGCGTGTGCTCCATCGGCATGATCTCTAAAATGTACATCACCGCCATTGAGGATCTGGACACCAAGATTCTGGAAAGTCTGGACGCCATGGGCTGCACCCCGTTCCAGAAGATCCGCTACGGCGTGATCCCCCAGCTCACCGCCAGCTTTATTTCCACCACCATCTACCGCTTCGACATCAACCTGAAGGATGCCACCACCCTGGGCATCGTGGGCGCGGGCGGCATCGGCGCATCCCTGGTGCAGTGCCTGAACAGCCGCCGCTGGGCCATGGTCGGCTCCTTCGTCTGGGGCCTGATGATCCTGGTGGTCGTCATTGAATTCCTCTCCACCAAAATCCGCACCAAACTGGCCCACGGAGAATAAACGCTTTTTCGTAGGGGTCGGCAACCTGCCGACCCTCAACCGATCGGTTTAGGAAGCAGGAAAGAAGAACGTATAACCTGACGTATACATCCCCTAAGCTTCCCTGTGGGGGAAGCTGTCGCCGCAGCGACTGAAGAGGGCACTCAGGTAGCAGTTTTGAGAGAGACTTTAGTTAAAAAGGTAGAAGGTTACACACTTTGAGTGCGTAGGGGCGGATATTAGCCGCCCGAAAGGTAACGTAATTGAGCTGTATAGACGAACCGCTCAATCCCGGTACACGGCGGGCGGCTGGTATCCGCCCCTACGGGTGGGGTGCTTGCCATTCAACGCACCCTTTAAGAAAATCCCACTGCATTCGGCCCTCTTCAGTCAGCCCTACGGGCTGCCAGCTTCCCCCGGGAAGCTTTGGCGGCGACCGCAGCCTGCTCCCATTCAACGAAACGCTCTGTTCCGCAACGCTGCGGGGCGACAGGTTGCCGCCCCCTACGCAGGTAAAGACTTTTGGCGGCTTCCGTTCAACTGACAACTCAGGCCCGCAACATTTCGGGCGGCTGGTATCCGCCCCTACGGGTGGGGTGGTTGCCGTTCAATGCGCTGCTGCCGGAGTGGGGGCGGTGTGTTCGTGGGGGGAGCTTGTCTTACATTACGAAAAAGGAAATCCTATGAAACAACTTACCATTTATTTCACCAGCGATGTGCATGGCTATTTCTCCCCCCTGGATTATCCTACGGGGGGGCATGCGGATACCGGGCTGGCCAATTGCATGTGCCGGTTTCAGAACGACGGCAATACGCTGATGATCGACGGGGGCGATACCTTACAGGGCAGCCCCTTTACTTATTATCTGCATAAGAACGGCCTGGAATCGCCCTGTGTGCCTGCCCGGATCATGAACTGCGCGGGCTACGATTTCTTCACCCTGGGCAATCACGATTTCAACTACGGCCAGGACTATCTGCGCCGCTACATCCGCGCCATGGACGCCCGCTGCCTCTGCGCCAATGTGCAGGGGCTGGAGGGAGTGCAGGACTATGCCATTGTCACCCTGCAAAATGGGCTGCGGGTGGGCCTGACCGGCATCGTCACCCACCATGTGAACATCTGGGAGCGGCCGGAGAACCTGACCGGGCTGACCATCACTGAACCAGTGCCCGCCGCCGCGGCGGCTCTGGCGGCGATGAAGGCGGAGAACGTGGACATCACCGTGTGCATCTACCACGGCGGCTTTGAATGCGACCTGGACACCGGCGCGGCCCAGACGGACAGCGACGAGAACCAGGGCTACCGCATCTGCCGGGAGCTGGATTTCGACGTGCTGCTCACAGGCCACCAGCATATCCCCATCGCCCCCCGCCGGGTGCGGAATACCTACATCTGCCAGACCCCGGACAAGGCGCGGCAGTTTGCCCGGATGGAGCTGACCCTGGAAAGCGGCAGCCTTGCCATGACCGGCAGCCTGGAAGCGCCGGGCAGCCAGACCGATCCGTCCGCCGCCGCCCTCCTGGCCCCCCTGGACGCGGCCGCCGCCCGGTGGCTGGATACCCCCGTGGGGCATCTGGATACACCCCTGCTGCCCCAGGCGCACATCGTCATGGCCGAGCAGGGCAGCGGCATTGCCAATTTCTTTAATCAGGTGCAGCTGGCCGCCTCCGGGGCGGATATCTCCTGCACCAGCCTGGGCAACGAGGTCAAGGGCTTCCAGCGCGACATCACCGTCCGGGACGTGGTGGCCACCTACATCTATCCCAATACCCTGCAAACCCTGCGGGTCACCCGCCCCGTGCTCAAGGCGGCGCTGGAGCGGTGCGCCCAGTATTTTTCCCTCCGCCCGGATGGGGCGCTGGAGGTCAGCCAGGACTTCCTCAAGCCCAAGGTGGAGCACTATAACTACGACTATTTTTCCGGCATCCACGTGACCATGGACGTCCGCCGCCCTGTGGGCCAGCGGGTGACCTCCATCCGCTACCAGGGAGAGGAGCTGCCCGAGGGCAAGGCGCTGACGCTGTGCATGAACAATTACCGGGCCTCCGGCACCGGCGGCTACGAATGCTTCCGGGGCTGCGAAAAGGTTTCCGAGCTGCCCACGGAGATTTCGGAGCTGATTATGGACTATGTGCTGGCCCATGGCAGCCTGACGGTGGACAAGACCCGGTGGCTCACGGTGCTGCATTGAAAAGGAGAACACTATGAATATTTTGATCACCAATGACGACGGCATCGACGCCCCCGGCATTTCCGTCCTGGCCCGGGCGGCGGCCAAATTCGGCGCTGTGACGGTGGTGGCTCCGGCCGAGCAGTGCAGCGCCATGTCCCACCGCATCACCCTGTCCCGGCGGATGCGCATTGAAAAGCGGGAGCTGGATATCCCCGGTGTGTCCGCCTATGCCCTGGACGGCACCCCCGCCGACTGCGTCAAGGCCGCACTGGACGCCATCCTGCCCCAGAAGCCCGACGTGGTGCTCTCCGGCATCAACAATGGCTATAATGTGGGCTTCGACGTGGCCTATTCCGGCACCGTGGGCGCGGCCATGGAGGCGGTGATGAGCGGCATCCCCGCCATCGCCCTTTCTCAGAACGACGTGGGCGGCTTTGAGGTCACGGAGCAATACCTGCCTCAGATCCTGGAGGAGCTGCTCCCCGCCGCCCCCTCTGATAAGGAGATCTGGAACGTGAATATCCCCACGGAGCGCTGCAACGGCATCCTGCGCGACCGCACCGTGTCCCTGGGCGGCTATTACAACGGCACCATGTACGTGGCGGAGGAGGACGGCGAGATGCACGTCCAGTACCCGCCCCTGGTGCCCACCGACTTCTCCACTCACCCCGCCGCCGACGGCAGCGACCTGCGCGCTGTGGTCAACGGCTACATCTCCATCGGCAAAGTCCGCTGCCCTGTGATGTGAGCACGCCCAAAAAAGCTCCCCTGAAAGGTTTAGCAGGTGTAGCCGACCGCAGGGCGGCGTACAGCTGCTTAATGCAAAGCTGAGCTGGCAGGCCGTAGGCCTGACTGAGGGGTTTCGCAGTAAGTACCCATTGCTTGATAAGATTAAGGCGAATTCGTAACGGCCCTGTTGGGGATTATACGGATTCGCCTTAGACCTTGCTTATGGTATTCTGCGTACCGCAACCCCTCCACCACGCTGCGCGCGGCCCTCCTCCCCTTTCAGGGGAGGTTTTTTCTCATTTCTTGCTGGCTGTTTTGCCATTTTTGCGGGTTTTTCCTGGATTCGTTGACATTTGGGGCGGGAGGCTTATAATGGGAAGAAATGAACAATTCAGGAGGAAACAACATGATTCGATATGTGGATTGCGCTGCAGCGCGGTCTGGTGACGGCAGTCAGCTGCATCCTTTTAAGGCCATCAGTCAGGCTGCTGCGGTGGCGCAGCCCGGTGATGAGGTTCTGGTTGCTCCCGGCGTGTACCGGGAGGAGGTCAGTCCCCGCTGGGCGGGCAAAAAGGGGCAGAGCATCGTGTACCGCTCCGCTGTGCCCAGAGGCGCGGTGATCACCGGCGCGGAGCCGATGAAGAGCTGGCAGCCCTATCAGGGGGACACCTGGGTGCTCACCGTGCCCAACGCCTTCTTTGGCGCGTACAACCCCTATACCACCCTGGTCTGGGGCGACTGGCTGAACCAGGGCATTCCCTGCCACACCGGCGAGGTATTCCTGGGCGACAAGTCCCTGTATGAGTGCGACGCCCTGGAAAAGGTGCTGCACCCCACCGCCAATGACGAATCCTGGGATGTGGAGTTCACCACCCACACCTGGTACACTGCCCAGTCCGAGGACGGGGAAAATACCCTCATCTACGCCAACTTCCAGGGGAAGAACCCCAACGAGGAGGATGTGGAGATCACCGTCCGCCCCCACTGCTTCTACCCGGCGCAGGAGCATGTGGACTACATCACCCTGACGGGCTTCGTGGTCACCAAGGCCGCCACCCAGTGGGCGCCCCCCACGGCGCTGCAGGACGGCATGATCGGCCCCCACTGGTCGAAGGGCTGGCTGATTGAGAACTGCGAGGTGTCCCACTCCAAGTGCTCCGGCATCTCCCTGGGCAAGTATTTGCAGCAGGGCAACGACAACAAGTGGTCGCACTACAAATACAAGGACGGCACCCAGACCCAGCGGGACTGCGCCCTGATCGCCCAGATCGACGGCTGGAGCAAGGAGACCATCGGCTCCCACACCGTCCGGGGCTGCGACATCCACGACTGCGGCCAGACCGGCATTGTGGGCAACCTGGGCTGCGTGTTCTCCGTGATCGAGCACAACCATATTCATCACATCAACAACAAGCGCAATCTGGCCGGTGCTGAAATTGGCGGCATCAAGTTCCACGCCGCCATCGACGTGATCATCCGGGGGAACCACTTCCACCACTGCACCCGGGGCATCTGGCTGGACTGGCAGACCCAGGGCACCCGGGTCAGCGGCAACCTGTTCCACGACAACTGCATGCCCAGGGATTATCTGCTCCAGCGCAAGAACATGGCCGGTCTGGGCCTGGGTGAGGATCTGTTCATTGAGATCGCCCACGGCCCCTGCCTGGTGGACAACAATATCCTGCTCTCCGAGCGGGCGGTAAAGCTGCCCACCCAGGGCGTCGCCTTTGTGCACAATCTGATTGCAGGCTCCATCACCGCCGTGGGCCGGGGCGTGAAGAACGGCTCCGACAAATACGACTCCACCCGCTATACCCCCATTCACCTGCCCCACCGCACGGAGATCACCGGCTTCATGTCCATCCTCCACGGCGACGTGCGGTTCTATAACAACGTGTTCGTCCAGCAGCCGGTGCGGGAGAAGCTGACCGAGATCTGCGCCCCCCTGCCCGGCGACACCATGGAATGGGACGACAACAACCTGGTCTGCGGCACCGTGCCCTACACCGGCTACATGACCCAGGAGCAGTGGGAGCACTGCTTCGACGGCTACTGCGGCGAGGGCTGTCCCGTCAACCGGGATCGCTACTACATGCCCCTGCCCGTGTGGACGGGCGGCAACGTCTACTTCAACGGCGCAAAGCCCGCCGATATCGAGCGCGACGCCACCGTGGACACCCAGCACCACATCACCCTGGAGCTGAAGCAGGAGGACGGCGTCTACCGTCTGGAGACCAATATGATGGAATACCTGCCCCAGTGCGACATGATCACCTCCGACACCCTGGGCCTTGCCTTCGAGCCGGAGGAACGCTTCGAGACCCCGGAGGGCGAAACCATCGTATTCGACACCGACTTCTACGGCAACACCCGCCCCACCTCCCCCGTGGCAGGCCCGTTCTGTAGCTGAAACACACAAGACCACACAATGCCCCGCCGCTATTGAAGCGGCGGGGCGTTTTATGGATATAGGGGAACGCCGGCCTCCGATTGGGGGGGCCGGCGTTTGGGCTATTCAAGGGGGGAGACGCAGTAGGCGGCGAAGGCAGCGGCGGCTTCTTCGGGGGTTTTCAGGGCGCCCGCGCCGAATTCGTTGCAGGCTCTGGTGAAGGCCTGGCGGACGGTGTCGGGGATGGTGCCGTCGTTGATGTAGGAGGCCTGGAGGTTTTTGGCGCTGCGGATACCGGCGTAGCGCGTATCCGTGCCGCTGGTGGAGGCGCTGGGCATGCCCTTGATGCTGGCCATGGCGTTCAGCTGCTCCTGGGTCATCAGGAAACGGAGGAACTCCACCGCCAGCTCCCGGTTTTTGCTGTGCCTGTTCACGCAGAAGCCGTACCAGCTCTGACTGTAGGCATAGGCGCCGGAATCGCCCATGGGGGGATAGAGGAATTCATATTCAAAGGGCTGGGCAGAGAATTGCTCCGATTTGCTCTCGCGCTTCTTCATGCCGCTGACGCATTCCGAGGTGCACACGTAAAAGGGCACGTCCCCCTGGAAAAAGGCCATGATGGCCCCGTCGTAATTGTCCTTGGGATAGGTGCAGTTGCGTGTATAGTTGGTGTAGCCCTGGTGGACAATGGCGTCCAGCCGCCGGAAGGCGGGGAGCACCGCCTCCGCCGCTTCGGCATCCCCTGAGAGCAGGGCGTCGATCCGCTGCGGCTCCTGGGCCAGCAGGTTCATGGCCATGCTCAGCATCAGCTCGCCGTACAGGTGCTGCTCAGAGCCTTGCAGGGGAGTGTAGCCCTTGGCCTTCAGCGCCTCCAGGGTGGCCAGAAGCTGACTGTAATTCTCCGGGACGGTCAGTCCCTCGTTTTTCAGCAGGGTTTTATTCACCACGATGCCGCAGGGGTTCATGGCCAGGGGCAGCACCACCAGCTGCCCGTCCACCGTGCCGCCCTTCAGCGCGTCCGGCTGAACGGCGCTCAAATCCATATCCTCCTGGGAAAGATCCAGGCACCAGTCCAGCACATACTGATCCGGCAGATCGGGCCGGGTGATGTTCTGGTTGTCCGCCATGAAGATATCCGTGTTCGCGTTGTTGTCCAGATATGCCGACAGCCGGTAAATGGTGTTGTGATCGTAGAAAAAGGTCACGTTGGGGTAGAGCCGGTTGAAGGCATTGATCGCCTGATCCAGCGCCTCAAAATTGCCCATAAAGCCGGAGATGCGCAGTGTTGCAGTCTGCTGGGTATCCAGCCGGGGGGTAAAATCCGCATCCTTTTCGCCGCAGGCGCACAGGCCCAGGGCAATCAGGGCAGCGAGGGCAAGCACGATTACTCTTTTCATATCCAAATCCTCATTTCAATGGAGTGTTCCGTTTTTGGCTTCCTTCAGGAATTGCAGCACCTGGCTCATTTCCACCGGCTTGGAGATATGCCCATCCATCCCCGCCTCCAGGCAGGCATGGATGTCCTCGGCAAAGGCGTCGGCGGTCATGGCCACCACGGGCAGGCTGCGCACATAGTCATCGGTGCTGCGGCGGATGTGGCGGGTGGCGGTGCGGCCGTCCATTTCCGGCATCTGCACATCCATCAGCACCAGGTCATACCGGGGCGCGGCGGGGTCGTGGAGCCTGTTCAGGCAGTCCACACCGTTTACCGCCCGGTCGGCCCTTACGCCGTATTCCTGGAGCAGGGCGCTGATGATCTGCCAGTTCAGCTCATTGTCCTCGGCCACCAGCACCCGCATATCCTTCAGGGAATCGGCCAGCCTGGGCGCGCCGCCCTCCGGGCGGGATTCCTGGGGCAGGTCGGAGGCGGTGGGCACCTGGAGCGTGACAGTGAACGTGGTTCCCTTGCCCAGGGCGGATTCGCAGACAATAGAGCCGTTCATCAGCTCCACCATCTGCTTGGCAATGGCCAGGCCCAGGCCGGAGCCCTGGATGGTGTTGATGCGGCTGTCCGTCGCCCGGGCGAAGGAGGTATACATGGTTTTCTGGAAGGAATCGCTCATGCCCATGCCGTTGTCGGCCACCACAAATTGCAGCACCGTGCTGTCCGGCTCACTGCCGGGGCGCTGGCTGACGGAAAAGCTGACGCTGCCGCCGGGGTCGGTGTACTTCACCGCGTTGGTCAGCAGGTTCTGCAGCACCTGGCGCAGGCGCAGGGCATCGGCCACCACCGTATCGCACACCGGCTCCTGGATGTGCATGGTAAAGGCAATGTTTTTATTCTGGCAGCTCTGCCCGATCATCTCGCCGATCTCCTCCGCCGCCGCGCGCAGGGAGAAGGGCCGGGGGGACAGGGACATCTTGCCGCTTTCCACCTTGGAGATATCCAGGATATCATTGATGAGGGTGAGCAAATGCCGGCCGGACATGGTCACCTTGTCCAGGCAGCTGCGCACAAAGGCGGGATCGTCCACATGGAGCTTGGCCACCTCCGTCATGCCCAGCACCGCGTTCATGGGCGTGCGGATATCGTGGGACATGGTGGAAAGGAACTGGGTCTTGGCCTGGCTGGCCTTCTCCGCCGCCGCGACGGCCCGGCGCAGCGCCCGGTTGATGGACAGCAGGTGGCAGCCGTCGATCAGCGACAGCAGCAGTAACGTGCCGCAGATCATGTTCACAATGCTCCAGTCCGTCGCGACGGAAAGCACCTGGGCGACGGGAACGTAGCCCAGGATGCACACATCCGCATCCTCGCCCAGGGCGGAATAGTAGAAATAGCAGTCCTCACCGGCGGAATTCCTGTATTCCAGCAGCCCGGTATCGGAGGTGCGCAGCGTTTCCGCCAGGTCGTATACTCTGTTGTAATCATCCTGGAAGTTGTAGGCCCGGATGAATTCAAGGAAGTTGCTGGAGCGCAGTGCGGGGGACTGCACCACATAGCCGCCGTCCCGGGCGATCAGGCTGATTTCGGCGGCGGGGTACTCGGTGGGGAAAACCCAGGCTTCCTGCAAATATTCCACCGGGATCACCCGCAGCAGCAGATAGTCCTTGTCAGACCCGTCCGCCAGGCGGATGCTCACCCGCGCGCCCACGCTGATCACCGTCCGCTGGGCCTCGCCCACCCGGTATTTTCCCAGCACCAGCACCTTCCCGGAATCCTCCTGAAGCATGTGGGTCATTTTGTTTATGGAGCTGGTTCCCGCGATGGTATCCACCTCCCGCATTTCCTCGTAGCAGTGCACCCAGGGGCTGCCGTTGCGCAGGACGGTGGATTGGGCGGACAGATCATCCAGGTCTACCAGGTGGGCCGCCCGGTCGGTGTGGGTATTGGTGGTGCGGATATAGTCCAGCGCCTCCTCCGCGGTCATATGTCGGGCGCTGATATAGGCTGCCCAGTCGTCCACATACCCCTTTTCGGTGTTGAGATAATTCTCAGACACCTTTTTCATGGATTCCGTCATGGTGCAGAAGCTGTCCCGTCTCATCTGGTTACGCTGGGCCAGCACCGTGCGGGAATAGATCACCGCAATTGCAACCATGCCGAGGATCAAAAACAGGTTTACCAAAACCAACAGTGCCTGCTTGGGGCCTGACCGGCGGCGTCTGAAAGCCGCCTCGGTATCCTGCGCCTGCCGGCGCTTTTTTCGCATGGACATCGGCACGCATCGCCTCCTCATAATTCCTTCATTCCTTGTCTATTTCTTCATCGATGGGGGACGCGCCTCTGTCGGTGATTTTCGTGCAAAAAAGACACGAGAAATGATAGAATACCACATTCTTCCGTTGAAAACAAGAAATATTTTTACAAATTTTAGCAAAATACGGCAGGCCGCCGCCCGGCCGCGGCGGCCTGATTTCAAGCGTTCCTTACCAAAAATAACGCAAAGGCCTGTGAAATTCCGGGGAAGAATTTCACGGGTTGTACCTTTATGCGAAGCGGATCACGTTCCAGCTCAGGGCGGGGATGGTCAGGCTGGCTTTGCCATTTTCGATCCTGCCGCCGGGGCCGGCGGTGGGATAGACATTGCGGGGGTTCTCCTCGGTATTGACAGCCTTCACGTCGTCGTGGTGCAGCACGATGTGCTCGGCGATGTGCAGCTTGCCAAAGGAGCGCAGGTCAAGCTCCAGCTGGAAATCCTCCTCCAGGCTGCGGTTGACGCAGAACAGCGTGACGCTGCCGTCCTCCTCCGCCGTGGCAATGGCGTCGATGTAGGGCACCTTGTCATAGTCCTCGCAGGCATAGGTGGGCGAGGAGACCAGCGCGTTCAGCACCGTGCCCCGGCCAAAGCGGGAGGCGTGCATGAACGGATAGAAGATGGCCTGCGCCCAGCAGCCGCCGCCGTTGCGGGTCATAATGGGGGCGATGACGTTCACCAGCTGGGCAAGGCAGGCGATCTTCACCCGGTCGGCATTGCGCAGCAGGGTAATCAGGATGGTGCCGATGAGCAGGGCGTCCTCGAAGTTATAGATATCCTCCAGCAGGGGCAGGGCGCGGCCCCACTTATCCTGCTTCCAGACCTCCTTGTCCTGCTCGCTGGAATGGTACCACACGTTCCACTCGTCAAAGGAGAGGTTGACGGTGTGCTTGCTGTGCTTCTGGCCCTTCACCGCGTCGCAGATGGCCACCACGCTCTTGATGAATTCGTCCATATCCAGCGCCCGGGCCAGGAAGCCCGGCGTATCGCCGGTGGGGTTGCCGTAGTAGCGGTGCAGGGATACATAGTCGATGTTCTCGTAGCATTCATCCAGCATTTCCAGCTCCCAGGTGCCGAAGGTGGGCATTTGGGAATTGGAGGAGCCGCAGGCCACGGTCTCGATGCTGGGATCCACCCATTTCATCAGCTTGGCCGCCTCGTTGGCCACCCGGCCATACTCCCGGGCGGTCTTGTGGCCCATCTGCCAGGGGCCGTCCATCTCATTGCCCAGGCACCACAGCTTGATGCCCAGCGGCTCCGTGCGTCCGTTGGCAATGCGCATGTCGGAATACTTGCTTCCGCCGGGATGGTTGGCGTACTCCACCACGTCCCGGGCCTGCTCCGGGCCGCGGGTGCCCAGGTTGATGGCGTACATCACCTCGCTGCCCGCCTTTTTGGCCCAGTCGGCGAATTCGTGCATGCCCACCTCATTGGTCTCGGTGGTGAACCAGGCCAGATCCAGCCGCTTGGGGCGCTGCTCCATGGGGCCGACGCTGTCCTCCCAGTTGAAGCCGGATACAAAGTTGCCGCCGGGGTAGCGCACCAGGGGCACGCCCAGCTGGCGCACCAGCTCCATCACGTCCTTGCGGAAGCCGTCCTCGTCCGCCTCGGGGTGGCCCGGCTCATAGATGCCGCCGTACACCGCCCGGCCCAGATGCTCAATAAAGGAGCCGTAGAGCCGCTTGTCTACCTTGCCGATGGTAAAGTCTTTGTCCAGGATGATTTTTGCGCTTTTCATGTTCATTCTCCTTGTTTTCAGGTTTTTACAGATTTATTGTATCGCCTTACTTGCCTTCCTGGCACATTCGGCAGGACAATCATGCATCGAGACGCCGCAGGGCGGCCTCGTCCGTAATGCGAAAGGTATCCTTATAATAATCGATCAGGCCGTCGCGCCGCATCCGCCCCAGCTCGCGGGACAGGGCGCTGCGGTTGACACACAGGTAGTCCGCCATATCCTCCCGGCTCAGCCCCAGACAGAAAGCGCCGCCCGGCGAACGATCCAGCAGGAACACGGCAATGCGCCGCCGCAGGGAGCCGATGGCCAGATACCCCAGCCGGGTACGCTGGGCCCAGTATTTCCGGGCGATCTCCTGCACCAGATTTTCCCGCAGCCTGGCATGGGCTGGGCAGCATCTGGCGCAGCCGCCCATCACGGCGGAATAGGGCAGCAGCAGCACCTGGGTCGATTCCGCCGCAATGACATACACCGGGCTGACACCCTCCGGCGTGGCCATCAGGATATCGCCCACCAGGCCGCCCGGCCCGTGCCGGGCCACCAGCGCATGCGTCCCATCGGCCCGGACGGCCTCCGCCCGCACCGACCCGGACAGCACCACGGCGCAGGCCTGCACCCGCTGCCCCGCGCGCCAGAGCACGGCGTTTTTCTCATAGTGCATCCGCTGCCCGCCCAGGCAGCCCAGCAGCGCCTCCGCCTGGGCATCGTCCATTCCGGCAAAAAGGCCGCAGCCCAGCAGAGCGGCCCGTTCGTTTTCCTCCATGGCGCTCCTCCCTGCGTTGCCGGGGCAACGGAAACTTCTTTTTTTAGTATAGTATAATAGCGCTTGAAAGTCAATCCGGCCGGTGCCGGAGAATGGAGAAATTGTATGAAAAAGCTGATTTCGGTTTTATGTCTGTTGTTGATTCTCACTGCTTTGCCCCTGCGGGCGCGGGCAGAGAACGGGGAGACGATCTGCCAGCTGCCTCTGGCGCAGGCGGAGCAAATTCGGGTGGGCGCGCTCACCGGCCCCACCGCCATGGGCATGGTGCAGCTGCTGCAAAGCGATGCCTATACCCCCACCCTTTTCGGCTCCGCCGACGAGCTGACCCCGCTGATCCTGAAAGGCGAGGTGGACATTGCCGCCGTCCCCGCCAATCTGGCCGCGACCCTTTACAATAAGGCCCAGGGCGGCGTCGCCGTGCTGGCAGTGAACGTGCTGGGCGTGCTGGACATCTGCGCCTACAATATGCCGGAAATAACCTGCGTGGAGGAGCTGCGGGGGCAGACCCTCTACGCCACCGGCAAGGGGGCTACCCCGGAATACTTCCTGCGCTATGTGCTCACTCAGAACGGCCTGAACCCGGACGAGGATGTGACCATTGAGTGGAAAAGCGAGCCGGGGGAGGTGGTGGCGCTGCTGAATGCCCGGCAGTCCGGCATTGCCATGCTGCCCCAGCCCTATGTCACCGCCGCTGCCGCCCAGCTGGGCGAGGGTTTCCGCGCCGCGCTGTCGGTATCCGAGGAATGGGAGCGGCTGGAAAACGGAACCCGGTGCACCACCGCCGTGGTGATCGCCAGGACGGAATACATCCAGCAGCACCCGGCGGCTGTGGAGGCGTTTTTGGAGCAGCTGGAGGCCTCCGTGGCCTGGGTCAACGTCGACCCGGCCCAGGCTGCCGTCCAGTGCCAGGCCCTGGGCATTGCCAAGGCCGCCGTGGCGGAGCAGGCGATCCCCCGGTGCAACCTGGTGTGCATCACCGGCGGCGACATGAAGCAGGCGCTGAGCGGCTGCCTGGAGGTGATCTTCGAGCAGAACCCCAAGGCCGTGGGCGGCGCGCTGCCGGGGGACGATTTCTATTATGGCGCGCAGTAGGCGCTTCTGGAATTCGCTGCCGGCAAGGCTCCTGGCAGCGGCGCTGGCCCTGGCGGTGTGGCATCTGGCGGCAGTGCTGATGGATAACCGCCTGCTGCTGGTGGGGCCGGTGCAGACCCTGGCAAAGCTCTGCGCCCTGCTGGGCCAGCGGGAATTCTGGCGCGCCGTGGGCTTCACCCTTTCCCGGGTGGCCCTGGGCTTTTTGCTGGGCTTTTTGGCCGCGCTGCTGCTGGCGGCGCTGAGCGCCCGGTTTCCGGCGGCGGAGGCACTGCTGCGGCCGTATATGGCGGCGGTGAAGGCGGTGCCGGTGGCGTCCTTTGTCGTGCTGGCGCTGCTGTGGCTCTCCGGGCGGCGGCTGAGCATCTTTATCTCCTTCCTGATGGTGCTGCCGGTGCTGTATTCCAGCTTTTTACAGGGCATCCGGGCGGCGGACGCGCCGCTGCTGGAGATGGCGCAGGTGTTCCGCATGGGCGCAATCAGCCGTCTGCGCTGCATCTACGCCCCCGCCTTCCGCCCCTATTGCCTGTCCGCCTGCCGGGCGGCGCTGGGGCTGTGCTGGAAGGCCGGGGTGGCCGCCGAGGTCATCGGCGTGTGCGCCGGGAGCATGGGGGGCATGCTGTATGACGCCAAGGTGTATCTGGAGCTGGACGCGCTGCTGGCCTGGACGCTGACCATTGTGCTGGTCAGCCGGGGCTTTGAGTGGTGCTTCCTGAGCCTGCTGCGCCGCATTCTGGACTGGATCGAGGGCTGCTGATGGATATTCTGGTGCGCGATCTCTGGAAAAGCTACGGGGAAAAGCGGATTTTCGCCGGCTTCTCCTGCCAAATCCCCCAGGGGAGCCGCTGCGCGGTGCTGGCCCCCTCCGGCAGCGGAAAGACCACCCTGCTTCGGCTGCTGCTGGGCCTGGAAGCGCCGGACGCCGGGACGATCTGCGGCGTTCCGGCGGAAAAGTCCGCCCTGTTTCAGGAAAACCGGCTCCTGCCCCGGCGCAGCGCCCTGGATAACATCCGCATGGCCGCGCCGGAGGCGGGTACCGCCGCCGGTGAAATTCTGGAGCAGCTGGGCCTGGACGCCCGCACCCAGGCCCAGCCCGCCGAGACCCTTTCCGGCGGTCAGGCCCGCCGGGCCGCTCTGGCCCGTGCCCTGGCCCGGCAGGGGGAGCTGCTGGCCCTGGACGAGCCGTTCACCGGCCTGGACAGTGATGCCCGCAGCCTCGCCGCCGCAGCCATCCTGCGCTGCCTGCATGGCCGCACCCTGCTGCTCGTCACCCCCCACCCGGAGGATATAGCCCTGCTGGACATCACCCATAAAATCTCCCTGCCCCGGTAACAGCGTCTTGCCCTTTCGCCGCCCGTCGGTGCACGTTTCTCGCAATCCCTTGACAACCAACGCCTTTCCGCTATAATGGAAGAAGATTGGCTGCCTGAGCGCCGGAACGGGCACTTGCCCCTCCCGCCGCAACATCACAACGGCTGCACAGAAAGGAAACATTCATTATGCTGAAAAAAGTCATCTGCCTGATCCTCGTCGTGGTCTGCTGCTTCACCACCACGGTCTTTGCCGACGGAAAGCTGAAGGCCACGGAAAAGAACTTCCTCGTCTACGGAAACGAGGGCTATTTCTTCGCCAAGGTTGAAAACGTGGGCGACGCGCCCATCACCACCGGCAACGGCGATCTGGTGGTCTTTACCGAGGACGACGAAATCCTCTTCTCCACCAACTACGTTTGCACCCTGCCCTCCGGCGTCGTCCTGCAACCGGGCGAATCCCTGTTCGTGCGTGAGACCGAATGGGAGGACGCTCTGGAAACCAGCCCCGTGACGGACTACAAGTTCTCCATCTCCGCATCGGATTACAGCACGACCATCACCCAGGTGCCCTGCGAGGCGACCTTTGAATACAGCGACGAGGATGCCTACGACAATTACGTCTACGTAACCCTCACCAACACCACCGACCAGCCGGTGTACGACTTCTACGTGGTCGCCGCGCTGCGCGACGCCGAGGGCGCGCTGATCTACGTGGATTACGGCACACTCTACAACGTCGCCGTTCATCCCGACAGCACGGTAACGATGCAAATGAGCATCGACAGCGACCTGTGCCGCTACTACGCCGAAAACGGCGTCACCATTGCCTCAGTAGAAGCCATGGCCTGCGCCATCGACAAGTAAAGAACCTCTGAATAACCAAAGCCGCCCCCACCGGGGCGGCTTTGGTTATTCAGAGGTTCCCTATAAAACCCTCCAGGCGATCCAGGCCGGTTTGGAGGGATGTGTCGTCACAGCAGTAGGACAGGCGGATGTAGCCCTCGGTGCCGAAGCAGGAGCCGGGGACGGCGGCCAGGCCGGCCTCGCGGATCAGGCGGGTGCAGAATTCATCGGAGCTTAGCCCATAGCGGCGGATGTCGGGGAACACATAGAAGGCTCCCTCCGGGGCGGGATAGGTCAGGCCCATGCGATCCAGGCGGGCGGTGACGTAGTCCCGGCGGCGGCGGTAGACATCCCGCATGGGGCGGATGTCCTGGGTCAGGGCGGTCACACCGGCGGCCTGGACGAAGGTGGGCACGGCGGCGATGATCCCGGCGCTGAGCAGCAGCAGCCGCTCCATCACGTATTCCGGGCACACCAAATAGCCCAGCCGCCAGCCGGTCATGGCATAGGGCTTGGAAAAGCTCTGGCACAGCAGCAGCTGCTCCTTCAGCGCCCCGTCCAGGCTCAGGTCGGGGCAGGGGGCATAGGTCAGGTCGGTGTACACATTGTCGGTGACCAGGAAAATGGGTTTCCCCAGCACCGCTCGGCGGACGGCGGAGAGGCTCCGCTCGTTCAGGATCACGCCGGTGGGATTGTTGGGGGAATTGAGCAGGATCGCCTTGGTTTTGGGGGTAATCAGCCGGTTCAGCGCCGCCGGATCGATCTGAAAGCCCGTTTTGCTCACATCCAGCGGCACCATTTTCCCCCCGGCAATGGTGATGATGGTCTCGTACAGGGAGAAGGCGGGCACCGGGACGATGACCTCCTCGCCGGGGTTGAGGATGCCCAGCAGCGCGGTGAACAGGGCCTGGGACGACCCCACGGTGACCAGCACCTGCTCCGGCGCGGTGGGGTTGCCCCGCCGGGTCTCCGCCCGGGCGATGGCGGCGCGCAGCTCCGTCGTGCCCTGGTTGGGGGCGTAGTGGGTCTGCCCCTGCTCCAGCGCGTCCCAGGCGGCCCGGCGGATGGGCGTGGGGGTATCAAAGTCCGGCTCACCCAGGGTGAGCATGACACAGCCGGGGGTCTGGCGGGCCAGATTGGTATAGACCCGGATGGCGCTGCGCTTCAGGGGGGTCAGATTGGAATTAAGTGGGATCATTGGAAGCGTTCCGCCAGGATTTCAAAGAAATCGGCGCCTTTCGATAGAATTTCTTCATTAAAATGGAAATTGTCGGAGTGGAGCGCGGGCACATCCCCCGCCCCCAGCAGGAAGAACATGCCGGGCAGGCTCCGCTGGTACCAGGAAAAATCTTCGGTGATCATCATGGGAGCCGCCAGCTCCCGGAAGTCCACCGCCCGGCGGACGCGGGCGTACAGCTCCGGCGGGTTCATCACGGCGGGATAGCCGTCGTTCATGTCCACCCGGACGGTGCAGCCGGTCTCCGCCTCGATCTGCTTCCCCAGGGCCAGCAGCCCATCGCGCATACCGAAGAAGATATCGTCCTGGAAGGCCCGCAGGCTCCCCTCCATGTGGGTGTGGGCGGAGATGGCGTTGCACACCCGCCCGCTTTCAAAGCGTCCGAATTTCAGCAGCCGGAATACGTTCTGGGGCAGGGCGCGCTCCATTTCCAGGGCGCGGAGGTAAAATTCTGCTCCGGCCTCCAGGGCATCCAGCCCCTCGCTGGCCCGGGCAATGTGGGAGGAGCGGCCCAGCACATCCACCTTGACCTCGCAGGAGCGGGCCATCATCTCCCCCGCCCGGCTGGCAATGGTTCCCTCCGGCAGTCCCGGCCACAGGTGCAGGCCGAAGATGGCCTCCACTCCGTATTCCCGGAAGACGCCGGTCTGGCAAAGATCTTTGGCCCCGCCGGTGGTCTCCTCGGCGGGCTGAAAGACGATCAGAACATTGTTCGGCAGTGCCGCCCTGGCGCTGAGCCGCCGGGCCAGCTCCAGGGCAATGGCCATGTGGCCGTCATGGCCGCAGGCATGCATTTTCCCCGGATGCACGGAGGCATAGGCCGCGCCGGTCTGCTCCTGAATGGGCAGCGCGTCCGCGTCAGAGCGAAAGGCGATAGTCTTTTCCTGCCCAAAGTCAAAATAGGCGCACAGCGCCGATTCCATGGGCGAAAATACCCGGCACCGCAACCCCGCCAGGGAGCGCTTCAAATATTCCATGGTCTCCGGCAGCGCCCGATCCAATTCAGGAATACGATGCAGCGCCCGCCGGTCATCAATAATTTTCATAACAATATCTCCTTGGGTTAATCCATCAGCTGTACGTTGGGGCCGTCGGGTGCTTCCAGTTGGCGGAAGACGGGGCGCAGGAGGGTTGACTGGACATAGCTGACAAAGGCGAAGCCAATGATGACCCAGAAGATCAGGGTGGAGACGAACACCTGCATGGATACCAGCATCACCAGCAGCGGCAGCAGGGTCAGGGCCACCATGAGCACCGTCCGGGGCAGCTTCACCAGGGCGAGGATGGCAGCGTTCATGGCGTGCTGGCGGATGGTATTTTCATAGCGCACCACCAGCTGAAAATAATATTCGCCGATGGACAGGACGACAACTCCCACCACCGCGCACAGCCATTTGCACACCAGCAGGCTGTTGCCCGTCAGATAGGACTGGGCCAGCAGCAGATCCGCTGCCAGGCCTGCCAGGAACACCACCGTCACCAGCCAGCCCAGGGTCGCCTGGCGGAAATTATCCCGGAACGCCCGAAAGAAGGGCTTCACCACGCCCCCATCCTCCCCCAGCACAATGCTCTGGGTGATCTTATGCAGCGCCGCCAGGGACGCGCCAACGGTGACCACCGGCAGACAGCAGAGCCAGAACAGCACATTGGCAATAATCAGGTCGCACACCTGGGACAAAAACTGCATAACCGGGCTATCCAGCCGGAACAAATTCTTCATGGTGGGTTCTCCTTTTCTCTGTTGGATTGGGGATGCGCCAAAAATTTCTGAGCCTTGTAGGGGGCGGCAATCTGTCGCCCCGCAACGTGACGGAACAGAGCGGTGCGGTAAATGGAGGCAGGTTGCGCTACCGCCAAAGCTTCCCTTGGGGTGGTGCTCCGCGCAGCGAATCAGAATATCAATGATTGCCAGTGGCAATCATACCTTAATTCATTAGCTGGCAGCCCGTAGGGCTGACTGAAGAGGGCCTACCGCAGTACGTTCTTTATTAAGGGGGCGTTGAATGGTACACGCCAATCCGTAGGGGCGGATACCAGCCGCCCGCGACGTCACGGGCCTGAGCTGTCAGTTGAATGGACATTACTAAAAGTTCCTGAGTTCGTAGGGGGCGGCAATTTGTCGCCCCGCCATGTACCGGGATTGAGCGGCTCGTCTATACAGCTCAGTTTCGTTACCTTTCGGGCGGCTGGTATCCGCCCCTACGGACTCAAAGTATTTGACTTTCTACCTTTTTAGTTGGGTCTCTCTCGAAACCATAAGCTGAGTGCCCTCTTCAGTCGTTGCGGTGACAGCTAATTAATTAGTGTATCATTGCCACCGGCAATGATTGTAATTAAAGATTCGCTGCGCTCTGCAACACCCCACAGGGAAGCTTGGGGATGTATCCTTTTACGGTATACGTTCATCTTTACTGCATTCTAAACCGCAAGCTTGAGGGTCGGCAGGTTGCCGACCCCTACGGGGGGGCTTTGATTTATGTGGCGGGCCAGGAGTTGATGGTGTGCTGCATTTCTTGCAGATCCAGGACGCCTTCGGCGAAGCCTTTTTTGACCAGGGATTCGGGGAGGTATTCGTCGTATTTGTCAAACAGGGGCAGCTCCTTGGGGTAGACGAATTCCAGGGGGATCAGGGGCTTCTGGATCTCCTCGCGCACCACTTGGAAGAATTCCCCGGCGGTGACGCGCATGGTGAACTGCATGTAGTACGGGCGGGCGGAGTCGAAATTCTTCAGGCCCAGGCGGTCGGCGCATTTGATCTTCAGGAAGCGCTCCAGGACCAGGAAGCCGTAGGTGCCGATCCAGGGGAGCAGGCACCACATGTGGCCGCCCAGGTTGATGAGCACCTCCCGGCCCACACCGGCGTGGGCGGCGGTATGGCGAGCCTGGTCCAGCCGGGCCACGGCGTTCTTCATCAGGTAGGGATAGCCCCGGTCCTCCAGCAGCACCTGCCGCATCCGCTTCAATATTTTGGTGTGCAGGTCGCCGGGGCACTGGCCGAAGTAGGCGGGGATGCTGCCCTTGACCTGCTCGCAGTAGACCAGGTGGCGCTTGTGGTCGATGTCCAGCACCGTCCAGACGTGCCCGGCGATGGCCAGCTTCTCCCCCACAGGGGGCGGCTGCACCACGGTGCCCAGCTCCTGGGCTTCGCTGCGGACGGTGTATTCCTCGTTCTCCTGGAACACGCCGTAGAATTTGAAGGAATTGACCACCCGCTCCCCCGCCAGGCCCACGATCAGGCCGCCGCGCTCGGTGCGCTGGATATGGTCCGTGGCCAGCAGGTGGCGCAGCAGGGTCTTGAAATCCTCCTGGCTGACCCGGTGGAAGTAGTGCAGCGGCAGCACCCGCTGGGCCAGGGCCCCGGCGGAAAGCTCGCCGCAGGAGGCCAGGGTGGACATGGTCTGGTGGTACAGCAGGCTGTATGGCAGCCGGTCCAGCCGGGGCGGCTCCACCCAGCGCTCCTCCAGGTACAGCTGCACCAGGGCAATGCCCTGAAGCAGCTTCCAGGGCACGGTGCTGGGGAGCATGGCCCGTGCCTCCGGCTCGTCCTCGCGCATGACAAACCACATTTCCGCCGGGCTGCCCCGCCGCCCGGTGCGGCCCATCCGCTGTAAAAAGGAGGACACCGTCCAGGGCGCGTCGATCTGGAAGGCCCGCTCCAGCCGCCCGATATCGATGCCCAGCTCCAGGGTGGCGGTGGTGACGGTGGTCATGCACTGCTCGTCGTCCTTCATCAGCATCTCCGCCGTCTCCCGGTAGGAGGCGGAGAGATTGCCGTGGTGGATGAGGAAGCGATCCGGCTCCCGCTGCTTCTCGCAGTATTGCCGCAGGGTGGTGGTGACGGTCTCGCACTCCTCCCGGGAGTTGACGAACACCAGGCACTTCTTCCCCCGGGTGTGCTCAAAGATATAGGCAAGGCCGGGGTCGGCATTCTCCGGGGCCTTGTCCGTGGCCGCGTCCAGCGGCTCCATGGCTTGCAGCTCCGGCCGGTCGGCGGCGGCCTGCACGTCCTTGACGTAAAAATGCTCCATGCTCAGCCGCCATTTGCTCCCGGCAGCCTGAATTTTGGGAATGGCGGTCTGCCGCCCGGTGCCCAGGGAGAGGAATTCCCCGCACCTTTCCGGGTCGCCGATGGTGGCGGACAGGCCGATGCGCCTGGGATTCACCCCGGCCAGGCGGCTGAGCCGCTCGATCAGGCATAATGTCTGCCCGCCCCGGTCGCCCCGGAGCAGGGAGTGCACCTCGTCGATCACCACGAAGCGCAGGTCGCCGAAGAGCTTCGGGATGGCGGAATGCTTGTGCAGCAGCAGGGCCTCCAGGGATTCCGGGGTGATCTGCAAAATGCCGGAGGGATGCTTTAATAGCCGCGCCTTGTGGCTCTGGGCCACGTCCCCGTGCCAATGCCACACGGGGATATCCGCCTGGGCGCACAGGTCGCTGAGGCGGCCGAACTGGTCGTTGATCAGCGCCTTCAGGGGCCCAACGTAAATCGCCCCCACGGAGGCGGGGGGATTTTCGGAAAACAGGGTGATGATGGGAAAGAAAGCCGCCTCCGTCTTGCCGGAGGCAGTGGAGGCGGTGAGCAGCAGATTGTCGTCGGTGTTGAAGATCACCTCTGCCGCCGCCACCTGAATGGCCCGCAGATTCTGCCACCCACTGCGATATATAAAATCCTGCACAAACGGTGCATATCGATCAAAAGCACTCATGCGGGTTTCCTTTCGTTGTCTCTTAGGCTCCCCCACTCCGTAGGGGCGGATATTAGCCGCCCGAAACGTCGCGGAATTGAGCTGTCAGTTGAATGGTGGTATGTAAAAATCTTTGAGTCCGTAGGGGTCGGCAATTTGTCGACCCGCAATGTTGCCATTTGGATAGTAGTGCGTTAAATGGGGGCAGCTTCCGCTACTGCCAAAGCTTCCCTTGGGGGAAGCTGGCAGGCCGTAGGCCTGACTGAAGAGGGTCTACCGCAGTTGGTTTTTCATTAAGGGTACGTTGAATAGTAAGCACCACTCCGTAGGGGCGGATATTAGCCGCCCGCCAGGTACCGGGATTGAGTGGTTCGTCTATACAGCTCAGTTTCATTAGCTCTCGGGCGGCTGGTATCCACCCCTACTAGCCAATATCTGTTAAAGTTTTATCTTTGATAGAGGAGGCTTTAAGTTAAACATGCATCAATCTTCACCATATAGAGTAAAATTTTAATGGATATAGGCTACTACGCACTCAGAATGTTTAAACGTCTACCTTTTTAACCCAATCTCTTTCAAAACCATTACCTGAGTGCCCTCTTCAGTCGCTGCGGCGACAGCTAATTAATTATTGTATCATTGCCACCGGCAATGATTGTAATTAAAGATTCGCTGCGCTCTGCAACACCCCACAGGGAAGCTTGGGGGATGTATACTTGAGGGTATACGTTCATCTTTACTGCTATCGAAACCGTCAGGTTGAGGGTCGACAAATTGCCGACCCCTACGGGGGGCAGTTGTTTTTCTTGCTTCCATTCAACGGACTGCTATCAAAACCGTCAGGTTAAGGGTCGGCAGGTTGCCGACCCCTACGGGGTAGGGCTAAATATCAAACTCCGCGAATGCGCTGTCAGAGGCTTCTTCCTGGACGGCGTTTTGGGCGTATTGGAAGCTGTCGCTGCCCAGGAGGGTGCGGACGTTGATGCCGGGGTTCTGGTAGACGATGTCCAGCACCTCGATGAAGTCGCGGATGACCTCCCGGGGGGTGATGTGGCTGTCCGCGCCGATGCGGCCGAACTCGATCTCAATGAAATCCACCATGTCCTGCTGGGTGACGATCTGGTCGTATTCATACAGCCCCGCGTGGATGTCCGCCAGCTTTTCAATGAGGATCAGCATTTCCTCGTTGGTCAGGGGCAGCAGGCGGATCACCGGGGACAGAAGATCCTTGTGCTCGCCGGAGAAATGCCCCTCGGCCAGGCGGGAGCGCAGGGCCTCGTAGCTGTATACGCCCCGGCGGGGATCCTCCATGCACTGGGGCGTGCCGCCCAGGATGAAGCCGATGTGCTGGGCCTTGCCCTGCATGGCGTCGTTGTACATGGTGAGAATTTTTTCATAGTTATACTGCCGGGTGATGGCGTTGGGAATCTTATAGATGTTCACCAGCTCGTCGATGAGCACCAGCATTCCGGCGTAGCCCGCCCGGTTCAGGAAAGCGGCGAAGAGCTTGAGATATTCGTACCAATCATCGTCGGTGATGACGATGCTCACCCCCAGCTCGGCCCGGGCCTCGGTTTTGGTGGCGTATTCGCCCCGGAACCATTTGAGCACCTTGGCCTTGGTCTCGTCGTCGCCGCTGCGGTGGGCCTGATAGTACGCGGTGAGCAGCCGGGCAAAGTCGAAGCCGTGCACCATCTCGTTCAGGGAGTAGATCACGGCGGAGATCTTCTTCTCCACCGCCCGCTCCAGCCCAGGGTCGGTAATGGACATGCCGCTCTCCTCCACCACCTCCTGCTGCACGCTGCTGATCCAGCGATCCAGGATCAGGGGCAGCGCGCCGCCCTCGGGCTTGGTCTTGGTGGACATGTTGCGGATCAGCTCTTTATAGGTGGCCAGGCCCTGCCCCCTGGTGCCCTGGAGCCGCCGCTCCGGGGACAGGTCGGCGTCCACCACCACAAAATTCTTGGCCATTACATAGTTGCGGATGGTTTGCAGCAGGAAGCTCTTGCCGCTGCCGTATTTGCCCACGATGAAGCGGAAGGAGGCGCCGCCGTCGGCGATGATCTCCACATCCCGCAGCAGCGCGTCGATCTCCGCCCTGCGCCCCACGGTGACGTAGGACAGCCCCACCCGGGGCACCACGCCGCCCTTCAGGGAGTTCATCAGGGTCTGGGCAACTCGCTTGGGTATCTTCATGGTGCTACCATCTCTTTCAGTTCGTCAATATAGTCCTCTACCAGCCCGTCATCCTCTGCCACGGAGTCCTGGAAGATATCATACAGCTTCTCATTAATGCTGTCCAATAAAACGGACAGTATCTTCCCCTCCTGCTGCACCCAGTCGGTGGGGCGGCCGTAGAGCAGGCATTGGAGCAGGCGGTATTCCGCCGCGTCCAGCACTCCCGTCTGTTCCGGCTGCGCCGGGGCAGGGGGCGCGGGGGGCGTCCCGTCCTCCAGCTCGTCCTCGACGCGCAGCTTTTCCTGGGTGACGGCAGCGTCCCGGCGGATGGATTCCAGTACGCCAAAATCGATGGCGACCCGCTGGGCGGCCTGTTTGGCCTTTTTCTTCTCGTCCAGCAGCGCCTGGATTTCCTCGTTGATGACCTTCATCACCCATTTTGTCTGCTCCGGGCGGTGCAGGGGTGGTTTCTCCGGCTCCAGCGTCTCCCGGAGGCGGCAGTCTATGGTTTTTATCAGCTCGTCCAGGCTGCGCCGGCCGCTGGGCTGCACAAACCGCCGCACCTCCGTACCGTTGTCGCCGTCAACATAGAAATAGTAATCGTCGCTGACCAGGAGCACATTGTTGCGCCGGCCCAGGGGCGTGCAGAAGATGGCGGAGGCGAACAGTGTAAAGCTTCTGGCCCGCACCGTGCCGAACAGCTGGTCGCACAGGGTGCGCTTGCCCCGCGCCCGGTAGTGCATGCACATCCGCCGCAGGACGGCGGCGCATACCCGGTTCACATCCTGCGGATGATTTCTATAGAATCTGCTGCGGTTCAGCCAGGCCGGGGCCAGGGCCTTCACCGCGTCCAGGATGGCGTCATCCGGCTGCTTCGGGGCGCTGTCCAGAATGTGCATGCTCTTGACCTCGGCATTATCCTCCAGCAGCGTGGCGGGCAGATCGTAATAGAGGATATACGACAGCCGCCAGTCGGCCCAGTAGGGGCGGATGGCGCTGTCCAGCTTTTCGTATTCCGCCGCGAAGGCATCCAGCTTCTCCAGCCCCTGCTGGGCGTTCTCCACGCCGATCTGGTTCAGCAGCTCGTAGAAATACAGGAAGGCAAAGCTGGTGCAGGCAGCCTGAATGTTGCCCCGGCGCACCTGCGTCCGCCAGGAAAAATAGCTGCGCAGCTCCTGATCCGTCAGGCATTCATAGGTGGGATAGTAGCGGTTGACCTTGGCCTGGATGGGGTAATCATCCTCGTAATTAGCCAGGAGCTTGGCCTGCTTCATAAAGACGCTGTGCCGGTTCTGGTACAGCCAGGAGCCGCCGCTTTCCAGCGACCGGGCCGCCCGCAGCAGCGAGGGCAGCTTTTCCGGCGGCGTTTCCTGCTGGGGCCGCCTCTGCTCCCGCATCACCTGCTGGGGCATCCAGGCCTCTATCAGGTCTTGCACACGCTCAGGCAGCCCCTGCACGGATATGCTCACCCTGGGCCGAATCGGCTCCTCCTGAAACACCCGGTCGTCAAGCGTCCTGTCTTTCTCGCTGCCCATAACCCCACTCCCTCGGACAAATGTTTGCGTTTATCATACCCCATCCGCAAGATTCCGTCAAGTAGTCGAGCAAAAAACTTTCCCTGCCTGTGGAACGTCAAGCAGAAAGCCCGAATTTCTCCCCTTGATTTGCATCCTGGGAACGCAGGTACTTACGGAATCTGGAATTCTATGTAATAGGTCTGGTATTCATGGAAATCCCGGGACAGCGGGGGGATGTTTTCGGAGGCGAAGTCGTCGTGGAGGCTCAGGCGGAGCAGGTAGCGGCCGCTTGGCTGGGGGGTGGCCCAGTGGATTTCCACCTGGGTGACGCCGCCCATGGTCAGCGGTTGGGCGGGGGTGAATTCCACAAACTGAACCTGCTGGGCGGTGTCCAGGTCACCGGCGGTGTAGATGCCGCCGCGCTGGAGCACCAGCTGGCCGAACTGCTGGCCGCCGGACTGGGTGATCTCCAGGGTCACGCTGTCGCCGGCTGCCGAAAGCACCCGGAAGTCCAGGCCCCAGTCCTCCCGGTCGATGGGGTAGCGGTAGGGGCTGTCCGGGTCGATCAGGGCGGTATCCACCGCGCCCGGCACGCCCGGGGCGGCCACCTGGAGGGAGCGGATCAGATGGCTCCCGCCGTCCGGCGTTTCCAGCACGTCGTCACAGAACACCAGATTGTAATCCGGGTAGCAATAGGTGTATTCCGTCAGGCCGTTTTTGGTGCGGATGAATTCCTGGCAGATATGCGCGGCGTCGTCCTGCCGGGCGGCGGCCAGCAGCGCCTCCACGGACACCGCGCCGCCGGTGATCGCCTCGTCCAGCGGCACCGGCTCGCCCTGAATATCCACGGTCACGTTCTCCACCAGGCGGTAGGACAGGGTATACGCCCCCTCCCTGGCCGCGGGGAAGGACTGATAGAGCCGGGCCTGGATTTCCTCGCTGCGGTGCTCCCATTCGCCGGACTCCGTCAGAGCGTCATACAGCTCTTTGGTGGAATCCGCCCGGATGCCGCACTGCCGCGCCGCCTCCGCCCGCGCCCCCTGGGCTGCTCCCAGCACCAGAAGGGCTGCCAGCACATAAGCAAGCAGGGACCGATTTTTCATAGTAATTCCCTCCAATTTCGTTAGGTTTTGTCCGTACAGGCGCAAAACGCGCCTGTTTCTTTCATTTTAAGGAGGTTTTTTCCAGGTGTCAAATTAAGATATGCTTAAGGAACCTCCGGCGGCGGGAGCGCACGGCAGCCAGGCGGGCATAAAAAATCCACGGCCGCTGCCGGCTCTGTTTTTTATACTGGAAATTCTGGAGCTGCTGTGCTATAATGATGAAAATATCGCCTGAATCGGGCTGTGTCCCTCATTTCCTGGCTGGGGGTGTCCTGTTCTGGGTCAAAAAGAAAGGAAAAAACCTATGGGCCTGTCCTCATCTTCTCCCTGGCTGAAATACTACGGCAATACGCCTGCGTCCCTGGATTATCCTCACGCTACCATGTATCAGATGGTGGCCGAGGCGGCGCGGCGGGTGCCGAATCACGTTGCCTACACCTTCATGGGCAAAAAAACCACCTACACCGAATTCATGCAGCGCATCGAGGCGGCGGCCAAGGGGCTGTACCGCATGGGCATCCGCAAGGGTGACAGGGTGACCATCTGCATGGCCAACACCCCCCAGGCGCTGGACTGCTTCTATGCCCTCAACCGCATCGGGGCCATTCCCAATATGATCCATCCCCTGTCCGCCTCCCAGGAGATTGCGTTCTATCTGAACGTCTCCCACTCCAAGGCCATCCTGACCCTGGATCAGTTCTATTACAAGGTGGCGGAGATTCAGTCCCAGCTCCATGAGCCGGTGACCATCCTCATCGCCCGGGTGGCCGACGAGCTGCCCGCGCCGCTGAATCTGCTCTATCCCATGACCAAGAGCGCCCGTGCCATCCAGAAGCTGCCCAAGGGCGGCTATACCCTGTGGTATAAGATGGTATCCGCCGGGCGTGGTCAGGTGCTGCCCGCCGACGAAGGGAAATTTGACGAGTGCGGCGCGATCCTCTATTCCGGCGGCACCACCGGCACCACCAAGGGCATCATGCTCAGCAACCTGAACTTCAACGCCTTGGCGCTTCAGACCATCGCCGCCTCCGGCTTTACCATGGATGAGATCTCCGATATGAAGATGCTCTCCGTCATGCCCGTGTTCCACGGCTTCGGCCTGGGCATCGGCATCCACACCCCCCTGGTGGCGGGCGGCACCTGCATTCTGGTGCCCCAGTTCAGCGTGAACACCTATGCCGACATTCTGATAAAGCAGAAGCCCAATCTGATCCCCGGCGTGCCCACCCTGTTCGAGGCCCTGCTGCGGACGGACAAGCTGGAGGGGGCCGACCTGAGCTTCCTGAAGGGCATCTTCTCCGGCGGCGACAGTCTGTCCCCGGAGCTGAAGCGCAAGGTGGACGCCTTCCTCAAGACCCACGGCTGCGCCGAGCAGATCCGCGAGGGCTACGGCACCACCGAATGCGTCACCGCCTCCTGCCTGACCCCCAAGAGCTACGCCCGGGCTGGCTCCATCGGCGTGCCCTTCCCGGATACCTTCTATAAGATTGTGCAGCCCGGCACCCTGACCGAGGTGGAGCCGAACATCGAGGGCGAAATCTGCGTCTCCGGCCCCAGCGTGATGATGGGCTATATGGACAACCCCGAGGAGACCGCCTCCACCCTGCGCCGCCACTACGACGGGCGCATCTGGCTGCACACCGGCGACCTGGGCCACATGGATCAGGACGGCTTCGTGTACTTCCGCCAGCGGATGAAGCGGATGATCATCACCTCCGGCTACAATGTCTACCCCTCCCAGCTGGAGAATATCATCGACGGCCACGAGAAGGTGCTGCTGTCCTGCGTCATCGGCGTGAAGGATCCCTACCGGGTGCAGAAGGTAAAGGCCTATGTGGTTCCCATGCCCGGCATCGAGCCGACGGAGGAGCTGAAGCAGGAGCTGCTGGACTACTGCTCCAAGCGCATCGCCAAGTACGCCATGCCCCGTGAGATCGAATTCCGCACCGAGCTGCCCAAGACCCTGGTGGGTAAGGTGGCCTATCGGGTGCTGGAGGAGGAAGCCAACGCCGCCGTGAGCAACGGATGAAAAAACGGATCTGGGAGCTGGACGCCGCCCGGGGGCTTGCCCTGCTGGGCATGCTGATCGTCCATTTCATCTATGATCTGACTGAGCTGACGGGCCTGGTAAGCTGGCAGGAGCCGGGGTGGTATCTGCTTATTAAGAATCACTGCGGCTTTGTATTCCTGGTGATCTCCGGCGTCTGCGTGACCCTGGGCCGCCGCAGCGCCCGGCGGGGCTGCCAGGTGCTTGCCTGCGGGCTGCTGTGCTCCGCCGTTACCTACGGCATGTTCCGTCTGGGGCTGGCGGACAGGAGCATCATCATCTATTTCGGCGTGCTGCACTGCCTGGGGCTTTGCATGCTGCTGTGGAGTGTTCTGCGGCGGCTGCGCGGCCCGTGGCTGGCGGGGCTGGGGCTGATTCTCATTGCCGCCGGGCTGGTGGTCGGGCGGTATGCCTTTGACGTTTCTCTGTGGCTGATCCCTTTGGGCTTTTGCCCGGAGTGGTTTGTATCGTCGGACTATTTTCCCCTGCTGCCCAACCTGGGCTTTTTCCTGCTGGGCGCGGCGCTGGGCCGCCGGGTCTACGCCGACGGCCAGAGCAAGCTCCCCCAGGGCGAGCGGTACTTCCGCCCCCTGTGCACCCTGGGCCGCAAATCCCTGTGGGTGTACCTCTTCCACCAACCCATCCTGGCCGGCCTCGCAATGGGCCTGAAAGCACTGGCGGGATAGAAAAGCCCGTAGGGGCGGATATCAGCCGCCCGCCTGGTACCGGGATTGAGCGGTATGTTGAATGGACATTACCAAAAGTTTCTGAGTTCGTAGGGGGCGGCAATTTGTCGCCCCGCCGTGTACCGGGATTGAGCGGTTCGGCTGTACAGCTCACGTTCGTTGGCTTTCGGGCGGCTAATATCCGCCCCTACGCACTCAAAACGTTGTACTCTGTACCTTTTTAACCAAATCTCTCTCAAAACCATACGCTGAGTGCCCTCTTCAGTCGCTGCGGCGACAGCTATTTAATTATGGTATCATTGCCGCCGGCAATGATTGTTATTAAAGATTCGCTGCGCTCTGCAACACCCCTCAGGGAAGCTTGGGGGATGTATCCTTTTTTGTTATACGTTCATCTTTACTGCTTCCTAAACCGTGGGGTTTAGGGTCGACAAATTGCCGACCCCTACGGGGTTCAGATTTTTGGGTGCACACCGTTCAACGGGGTGCCGTCAAAACCGCTGGAGTGCGGGCGGCTGGTAGCCGCCCCTACGGGTGCGGAGCCTTTCAAGAGGGCATAACTTTACAATCAACTTCTGATAAGGAGTGAAAAATATGAAATATTCTAATCGGACTGCGCTGCTGTCGCCGGTGTTTTTGGGGCTGGGCGCGGTGGCGCTGCTGCTGCATCGGTGGCTGTTTACCTACGTGGAGGATGAGGTCGCCTGGCTGCTGCCTGCGGCGACTGTGCCGGAGATTCTGCTGTGGGTGCTGATGGCAGCGGCTGCGGTGGCGGCGTTTCTTTTCACCCGGAAAACCGTGGTCATGCCCATGGGCCGGGTCGTCCCGGCGGTGAGCAGCGTGCTGCTGGCCGGGGGCACTGCCACGCTGCTGCTGGAGGAGGTAACGGGGCCGGCTGCCCTGGTGCTGGCCTACCACTGGCTGTGCGTCCTGGCTGCCGCTGCGCTGGTCGCCGCCGCGTTCCTCCACGGCACGGGGCGCAAGGTGCCCTTCCTGCTGGAGCTGCCGGTGTGCCTACAGTTCGTGGCCCAGCTGCTGATCTGCTACCAGCTATGGAGCGAGGTTCCCCAGCTGATGGACTATGTGCTGGGCCTGGGCGCGATACTGTGCCTGACCATGGCGGGCTATTTCCATCTGGCCCGCTCCGCAGGGCTGCCGGGCAAGTCCTGGAACAATGCCGTTGGGCTGCTGGGCGTATTCTTCTGCGCCGCCGCCGTGGCCCAGGGCACCTTCTCCTGGTTCTTTACCACCGCCGCCGTGTGGCTGGCGGGAATCTACGCCGGGCTTCAGCCTGCGGAGGGCTGAGCATGCTCTCCCGCGGTCAGGCCGAATGGATCCTCTCTTCGCTGGAGGAGGCGGGGTATCCTGCCTATCTGGTGGGCGGCTGCGTCCGCGACGAGCTGCTGGGGCTGCCGACCTGCGACTATGACATTGCCACCGCCGCCAGGCCGGAGCAGACCCAGGCGGTTTTCCGGGATATCCGGCAGGATACCGTGGGCATCCGCCACGGCACCGTGCGGCTGCGCCTGCCCGGAGGTGTAGCGGAGGTCACCACCTTCCGCACCGAGGGCGGCTACGACGACAGCCGCCACCCCGGCTGGGTGGAATTTGTGCCGGACATCGAAACCGATCTGGCCCGCCGGGACTTTACCGTCAACGCGATCGCCTGGTCGCCCCGGCGGGGCTATGCCGACCCCTTCGGCGGGTGGGAGGATCTGAAAAACAAGCTGCTGCGCTGTGTGGGTCAGCCCCACCGGCGCTTTGAGGAGGATGCGCTGCGGCTCCTGCGGGGCATCCGATTTGCCGCCCGGTTCCGCCTGGCGGTGGAGGAGCAGACCCTGCGCGCCATGGTGGATTCCGCCCAGCTGGTGCAACGGCTCTCCGGCGAGCGGGTCTTTACGGAGCTGAACGGCTTTCTGGGCGCGGCGGACTTTGACGATCTGATCCGCTTTGCCCCCGTGCTCACCGCCGCCATCCCGGAGCTTGCCCCCGCCGTGGGCTTCGACCAGCACTCCCCCCACCATGCCTATGACGTATACACCCACATCTGCCACGTGACGGCAGCGGTTCCGGCCCAGCCGGTACAGCTGCGCTGGGCGGCATTTTTGCATGATGTGGGCAAGCCCGCCTGCTTTACCCGGGACGAAACCGGCCGGGGGCACTTCAAGGAGCACGCCCAGGTGGGTGCGCAGATGGCCCAGGATATTCTGACCCGGCTTCACGCCCCTAAGGGGCTACGGGAGGATGTGGTATGGCTGGTCAGCCATCACATGACCCCGCTGGAAAATGACGAAAAGCAGCTGCGCCGGTATCTGTCCCGGTACGGCTGCCCCCGGCTGCTGTATCTGATCGCGCTGCAGCGGGCGGACATGGCCAGCAAGGGCATCTGCGACGAAGATGCGGCGGCCCGGCTGGACGCCGTCAAGGAAACCGTGCTTCGTCTGAATCTGGCCGAAAGCCGCCTCACCGTCCCCGCGCTGGCGGTGGATGGGAACGATATGAAGGCGCTGGGCTATTCCGGCCCGCAGATCGGGCAGATTCTGAAGCAGCTATTGGAAAAGGTTCTGGACGGATCGCTGGAAAACCGGCGGGAAAGTCTGCTGGACGAAGCGAAAAAGCAACGGGAGGAGGCGCAAAAATGTTTGACGACCCCAACAAAGCCCTGAAAAAATTGCAGGAGCAGCTCCTTGCTGCCGAGGAGCCGGAGCAGGATATCTTCGCCCCGCCGCCCCTGGAGCCGGAATATGAGGAATACGACCCGGCGGAATATGCCGATGAAATCCCTTCGGAGCAGGAGGAGCCAGAGGAGCAGGAGCCGCTCAGGAATAAAAACAAGGTGGCCCTGCTGGTGGCGCTTCTGCTGCTGGAGGTAGCGCTGCTGTTCGGCGTGCTGGCCTGGAGGCTGCTATGGTAGTGGGCCGGTTCGCCCCTACGCCCTCCGGGCGGATGCATCTGGGCAATGTATTTTCCGCCCTGATCGCCTGGCTCTCCGTCCGATCCCAGGGCGGCGAGATGGTGCTGCGGATGGAGGATCTGGATACCCTGCGCACCAGCGACGCCTATGCCCGGCTGCTGCGGCAGGATCTGGCCTGGCTGGGCCTGGATTACGACCGGGAGACGCCGCCCCAGAGCACGCGGGGCAAAATTTACGACCGCTATTTTGACCGATTGATGGAAATGGGGCTGCTGTACCCCTGCTACTGCACCCGCAGCCAGCTGCACAGCGTCAACGCCCCCCACCTGAGCGACGGCACCTACGTCTACCCCGGCACCTGCCGGAATCTGACGCCTCAGGCCCGCAGTGCCATGAACCGCGCCCCCGCCTGGCGGGTGATGGTGCCGGACAGGCTATGGAGCCTGGACGACCGGGTGCAGGGGCGGTACGAGCTGAACCTGGCCAAGGATTGCGGCGACATGGTGGTGCGCCGGGCGGACGGGGTATACGTCTACCAGCTGGCCGTCACCGTGGACGACGGCGAGGCCGGGGTCACCGAGGTGGTGCGGGGCATGGACTTGCTCAGCTCCGCCCCCCGGCAGATGTACTTACAGGAGCTGTTCGGCTTCCCCCACCCCCAGTATGCCCACGTGCCCATGCTGCTGGCCCCCGACGGCCGCCGCCTGAGCAAGCGGGATCAGGACATGGATTTAGGAGAGCTGCAAAAGCGCTTCACCCCCCCGCAGCTCATCGGCCTGCTGGCCCACGCCGCCGGCCTGATCGACCGCCCCACCCCCATCAGCGCCGCCGAGCTGGCAAAGGAATTCCAGTGGAGCAAGCTCCACGGCGATTCCATCTACCTGACCATCCCGTAGGGGCAGATACCAGCCGCCCGCAGCCTGATGGTTTAGGAAGCAGTAACGAACAGCGTATAATCTGATGTATACATCTCCAAGCTTCCCTGTGGGGGAAGCTGTCGCCGCAGCGACTGAAGAGGGCACTCAGGTAACGGTTTCGAGAGAGACTTCACTAAAAAGGTAGAATCTTAAACATTTTGAGTCCGTAGGGGCGGATATCAGCCGCCCGAAAGGTAACGAAAGTGAGCTGTACAGACGAACCGCTCAATCCCGGTACCCGGCGGGGCGACAAATTGCCGCCCCCTACGAACTCAGAAGCTTTTGGTAATGCTCATTCAACTGACAGCTCAATCCCGCGACTTTGCGGGCGGCTGGTATCCGCCCCTACGGAGGAGTGCAAAATTTGATGATTCGTATACAATTTACATAGAGAAGGAGATCATGCACGATGAAAAAAGCACCTGTTTTGGTTGTTTTGGCTGCCGGGATGGGCAGCCGGTATGGTGGGCTGAAGCAGATCGATGCCCTGGGGGCCAATGGGGAGGCCATTCTGGATTACTCCATCTATGACGCCTACCGGGCGGGGTTCCGCACGGCGGTGATCCTGATCAAGGACGCCATCCGGCAGGACTTTATGGATACGGTGGGGGTGCGGCTGGCCAGAAGCCCCATGGAAATTCGCTATGCCTATCAGGAGCTGTGGATGCTGCCGGAGGGCTACAGCGTCCCCGAGGGGCGGGTCAAGCCCTTTGGCACCGGGCACGCTCTGATCTGCGCCGGGGCGCAGATCGACCCGGACACCCCCTTTGTGGTCATCAATGCCGACGACTACTACGGCCGGGAGGCATTTAAGACCATCTTTGATTATCTTTCCGCCAACACCGACCCCTATGGCTACTGCATGGTGGGCTATCAGCTGAGCAAAACCGTGACAGAGCACGGAAGCGTGGCCCGCGGCGTGTGCCAGACGGATGAAAATCACTATCTCACCACCATCACCGAGCGCACCCGCATCGAAAAATACGACGGTGGCATCCACTTCACCGAGGATGGGGAAAATTGGCAGGAGCTGCCGGGGGATACGGTGGTATCCATGAACTTTTTGGGCTTCATGCCCAGCTTCCTGGAGGAGGCAAAGGCCCGCTTCCCCGCCTTCCTGGACAAGGCTCTGGCGGAAAACCCCATGAAGGGGGAGTATTTCCTGCCCAGCATCGTCCAGCAGCTGCTGGCGGAGCACAAGGCCACCATGAAGGTGCTCACCTCCCACGACCAGTGGTACGGCGTCACCTACGCCGCCGACAAGCCGGTGGTCATGGACGCGCTGAAGAAAATGACCGAGGACGGAGTTTACCCGGAGAAGCTAAGCTGACACTGTAATTACCCCGCAAGGAGGAATCCCTATGGCTAATTTTACACGAAGAGCGATCAAAGAGACCTTCCTGGCCCTGCTGGAGGAGCGGCCCTTTTCGGACATCACGGTAAAGGACATCGTGGAAAAGTGCGGCATCAACCGCAATTCCTTCTACTATCACTATCAGGATCTGCCCGCCCTGCTGGAGGAGATCGTCCGGGAGGATACGGAGGCCATCATCCGCAAGTATCCCAGCGTCAGCTCCATTGTGGAATGCTACGACGCGCTGACGGAGTTCGTCACCAACCGCCGCCGGGCGATCATGCACATCTACCGCTCGGTCAACCGGGAGATGTTTGAGCAGTATCTGATGCAGGTCAGCGAGTATTTTGTCCGCAGCTATGTAGACACCGCCCTGGTGGGCCAGGAGATCCCCCAGGAGGATCGGCAGACCATCATCGACTACTACAAATGCGTCGGCTTCGGCCTGGTCATCGACTGGCTGAATAGCGGCATGACCGAGGAGCGGGCCAAGTCCATCCGCCGGATGTTCCTGCTGCGTAAGGATCTGGCGGGCGAGGTGGCCCGGATGCTCCAGGATCAGGTGTAATATGAGCGGCGACCAGGGAACGGAATGCCTGACGGAGATATCCGCCCGGCAGATGGAATATGTGACCCGCGAGAATCTCTCCGCCCGGGAGGCGGTGGCGTTCCTGCGCAGCGGCATGCAGGTGCGCAGCTTCCGGGACGTGCTGCGTCAGGTGTACGGCACCGACCAGGTGGAGCAGCAGCTGACCCAGGCGCTGTGCCGCATAAGCGGCGCGGCCCAGCCGGACAGCATCCGCCGCAAGGTATGGAACTGGATGAACGGCCGGGCCATGCCCACGGAGCGGGAGGAGGTGTTCCGCGTCTGCTTCGCTCTGGAGCTGCGTCTGGAGCAGGCCGACCGCATGCTGACGCTGCTGACGGAGCAGGGCATCCACTACCGCAACCTGCGGGAGGTGGTGTATGCCTACTGCCTGCGCAATGGCCTGCCCTACGGCGAGGCGGAGCGGCTGATGGTACAGCTGCGCCCGGCGGAGGCCCAGGAGCAGGGCTTCCCGGCGACCCGCGCCATCCGGCAGGATTTTCAGGCCGTCCAGGCGGAGGAGGATCTGTTCTCCTTCATCGCCCGCCACCGGCAGAGCCTGGGCACCCACCACAACACCGCCTACGGCTACTTCTGCAAGATGCTGGCCCTGCTCACCGGCGAGGCGCTGGAGGGGGAGCAGACCTATTCCATGGAATACGTGGCGGAGGAATATCTGCGCCTGAACGTGCCCAAGGAAAAGAAAACCAGCCGCTACACCGATGTGCAGAAGCTGGTGAAGAAGAACTGGCCCAGCCCCCGCTCCATCAAGGCCATGAAAAGCCGGTCAGAGGACGTGGATCGCAAGACCCTGCTCCTGCTATACCTGGTGACCGAGGGCACATGGGGCGACGAATACGACGAGCTGGACGAGGCCTACATCCAGCCGGAGGAAATACTGGTGGCCCACTGCCACCGCATGAACCAAATGCTCACGGACTGCGGCATGCGCCGCATCGACCCGCGCAGCGTATTCGACTACCTGCTTTTGTACTGCCTCCTCCCCGAAAACGACATGGCCATGTCCCAACGCATGGCCGCCCTCGCATCAGAGCTTTTCAACGAAACACAAAATTAAGAAGCCCCTGATTCAATCAGAGGCTCCTAAAGCTCCCGCCCCTTGGATTTAAGCTAAATCCGAGGGGCGGGCAGTTTTATTTTCCGTTCAGTCTGGCGGTCAGGGTCTGGATGTTCAGGGAGGTGAGGTACACCTTCGGCAGGCGGTATTCGTCTGTCAGAAGGAAGGATTTGGGCAGGTCGTCGCAGGGCACCACCTGGCCCTCCTTTTCGCAGCGCTCCAGGAATTCCCGGGTGCGCTTGGAGGTGGAGGTGTTGTCCAGGTCAAAGATGCCCACGATGCTGTGCTCCCGCACCGCCATGTCGTTGCCGATGGATAGGTACATCAGGGCTTCTCGTTGTAGAAGCTGCTGAGAATGTCGGCGGTGGCATCCTCAAAGTAGCTGCATGCGGTAATGACGATCATGGTGCGGCCGGTTTTCACCGCCACCAGGGTCTCGAACAGGTCGATGCCCTCAATGCTGCCGGTGAGGTGGATGCAGGGGTGCTTTTCGCCCATGAATTCCATCTCGTCCTTCTCCAGCTTCACATTCTCCAGGCCCATCTGCTCCAGCGCGTCGCCCAGCTGGGTCATGGACAGCTCCAGATACTTGTCCTCGGTGAACAGCAGGGCGTTGGCAACGCTCAGCCGCTCCAGGTTGACGTTCACGTTGTCGCCGGTCTCCATGTTCGCGGCCATCATGTCCATCATGGTTCCGGCTTCCTTCACGGCCTCCGCCAGATCCTCCTTCAGCATGTCCGTCGTGGCCTGCATGTTCTCCATGATTTCCTCGTCGGTGTAGAAGTACCAGTTTTCGTCCATGGTGCAGCCGATCTTCAGCGACTCATTCCAATAGGAATTGCCCTCGGAGGTACCCACGCCGAAGGTGTCCTCCTCGGCCATGGCCGCCACGGGCAGCACCAGCACCAGCGCCAGTACCAAAATCAGGGACATTGCTTTTTTCATCATTATGTTTCTCTCCTTTTATTTTTTTCCGGCAAGCCGGAATTTCTCAGCTTTCGCCGCCCTGGGGGGCCTTGGGCTTTCTGCGGCGGTAGTTGTTGCGGCGGGGCTTGCGGGCCTCACCATCGGGCGTGCCCTCCGGGGCATTCTGCGGGGCGCTGGGTTGGGCGCTCTGCTGTGCGCCGGGCTGGGCACCCTGCTTGCGGGGGGGACGGCTGCGGCGGCTGCCCTGGCGCTGGGCGTCCGGGCGATCCTTGGCCTCTTTCTGCGGCGCTTCGGCCTGCGGGGCATCCATGCGCTGCTCCTGATTTTCGGGGCGGAGACGTCTGCCGCGCTCCCGGCGGGGGCGGCGCTCCTCTCCCTGCTCCGAGGCGCTCTGCGGGGGCTGGGGAGCCTCGCCGCGCTGGCGGCGCTGACGGCTGCGGCCGCCGCGCTCCTGGCGTTCCGGCTGCTCCTCCTGCACCGGCTGCTCCGGGGCGGGCTGCTCCTCTACCAGGGACTCCGAGCGGTAGCGGAAGCGGATCGGCTCCAGCAGGGGAGCCTCCTCCGGCTGCTTGCGCACCCGCTTGCCGCTCCCGGAAATGGGGGCCAGGTCGGCGGGGATGGGCGGGTCGTTCTTCTTGGCCTTTCCGTTGCGCAGAATGGCGATCTCCTCGTTGGGGAAAACGGACACGGTGTCCGGGCTGCTCTCCATCTGCACCTTGACCCGCTGGCGCAGGATATCCGCCTCTACCACGGTGCCCCGGCCCTCGGGAGTATCCACAAAGGATTCCGGCTTGGGACTGGTGCGGATCAGGCTCTCATAGGTGTCCTGCTCATATTTCAGGCAGCACATCAGCCGCCCGCAGGTGCCGGAGATCTTGGTGGGGTTCAGGCTCAGGCTTTGGGTCTTGGCCATTTTGATGGACACGGGCTGGAAATCATCCAGGAAACTGGCGCAGCAGAAGGGTCGGCCGCAGATGCCCAGGCCGCCCACCATCTTGGCCTTGTCCCGGACGCCGATCTGGCGCAGCTCAATGCGGGTGTGGAACACGCCCGCCAGATCCTTCACCAGCTCCCGGAAATCCACCCGCTCGTCGGCGGTGAAATAGAACAGAATTTTACTGCCGTCGAAGGCGCATTCGGCGGATACCAGCTGCATATCCAGACCGTGGCTCTGGATCTTCTGCATGCAGATGTCCACGGCGCGGCGCTCCCGGGCGCGGTTCTCGGCGTTGATCTTCTCGTCTTGGGCGGTGGCCCGGCGCAGAATCTTGCGCAGGGGCGCCACGGCATCCCGGGCATTGATGCGGTGGTTCCCGGCGGCGCACAGGCCGAATTCCACCCCCCGGGCGGTATCCATGATCACATGGTCGCCGGGGGCAAATTTCCCGCCGTCGGGGTCAAAGTAATATACCTTCTGTCCCGGCCGGAACTGAATATCCACGACCTCCACGGTCTGCTCCTGCACGGGGTTCAATAGTTCTTCCATTGGGTTACTCCTTTATAAAATAAGCGAATTTAACGCTGAAATGTTGCGATAAGGCCCCCTCCGTAGGGGTGGTGCTCCGCGCAGCGAATCAGAATCTAAATGATTGCCAGTGGCAATCATACAATTGATTCATCGGATATTAGCCGCCCGAAGCCCAGCGGCTTGGGCAGCAGCAAAAATCTTCTGAGTCCCCGTAGGGGTCGGCAATTTGCCGACCCTCAGCCCTGCGGTTTAGGAAGCAGTAACGAACAGCGTATAATCTGATGTATACATCTCCAAGCTTCCCTGAGGGGGAAGCTGTCGCCGCAGCGACTGAAGAGGGCACTCAGCTTATGGTTTTGAGAGAGATTTCACTAAAAAGGTACAATGTTAAACACTCTGAGTCCGTAGGGGCGGATATTAGCCGCCCGCCGAGTACCGGGATTGAGCGGTTCGTCTATACAGCTCACGTTCGTTACCTTTCGGGCGGCTAATATCCGCCTCTACGAAATGGTGCATTCCATTCAACCTACCCTTAATAAAAAACGTACTGCGGCAAGCCCTCTTCAGTCAGGCCTACGGCCTGCCAGCTAATGAATCAAGGTATGATTGCCACCGGCAATCATTGATATTCTGATTCGCTGCGCGGAGCACCACCCCAAGGGAAGCTTTGGTAGTAGCGGAAACTGGTGCCATTCAACGGACTGCTATCGGAGTGGCGACGCTACGGGGCGACAGGTTGCCGCCCCCTACGAACTCAGAAGCCTTTGGCGATGTCCATTCGACCGGCAGCTCAGGCCCGTTAGGCTTCGGGCGGCTGGTATCCGCCCCTACAGAGGGAGGGACGGCTATTTTTTCGGCATTTGCAGTTCCCATTCCAGGTAGCCGCAGATGGCGCCGGGGGAGACGTTGCTTTGCAGGTACAGGCTGCCCTTTTGCAGGGCGGACAGGAGCTTATTCAGCTCGGCGCTGGTGTAGACGGCGGCCAGCTGGCGGGCGCCGGGGGAGACGGCCGTAAGGCCGCTGCGGTTGACCAGGGCGGCCTGGGTCAGGGCGATCCATTGGGTGAGCAGGTCGCCCAGGGCGTCCCGCTTCCATTTTTCCAGGGGCACCAGGGTCTGCATCAGCAGCATGGGGCTGCGCTGGCACAGGGCTTGCAGGAAGCCCTCCGTCTGGGGAGGGAGCTGCTGGCCCTCCTGCATCAGGGCCTTGGCCTGGCCCAGGTTGCCGCCGCTGCGCTGGGCGGCGGCCTCCAGATCCTCCGGCTGGGCCTGGGGGAAGTCCCGGCGCAGCTGGCCCAGCAGCGTGTCGCGGGGCAGGGGCAGCAGCCGAAGCTCGGTGCAGCGGGAGCGGACAGTGGGCAGCAGCTTATTGGGATTGTCCGCCAGCAGGAGAAAGACGCCATAGCTGGGCGGCTCCTCCAGCACCTTCAGCAGGGCATTCTGGCCGGGCAGGCCCATGTCCTGCGCCCGGGGGAAGAGATAAATTTTATGCTCCGCCTCGTTGGGCTGGATGTACATATCCGCCCGGGCCTGCCGGATCAGATCCACAGGGACGGTTTTCTTCTCCGGGTCGTCCACGGTGATGAAGTCCGGGTGCACCCCCTCCATCACCTTGCGGCAGGCCCGGCAGCGCAGGCAGGGCCTGTCCTCCCCCTGGCACAGGATGGCCGCGGCCAGCAGCCGGGCCAGAGTGCGCTTGCCGGAGCCCTCCGCCCCGGAGATCAGATAAAAGTGGGAAACATGCCCCGCCCCAATGCTCCGGCGCAGATTCGTCTTCAACTGTTCATTGCCAAGCAGCGGTTCATAGGACATGTGATTTGCTCCAATTCGTATTCGCCCTTAGCCCCACAGGGCGGAGAGCATGGGGATGACTTGCTTTTTGCGGCTCATGACCTTGGGCAGGAACACGGTGCTGTCCTTTGGCTCCACGCCGAAGGCCTGGCGGATGGTCTCGTCGTCGCCCACGTAGATCAGCTGGGTGCCCTCCAGCAGCACGTCGGTGAGCATCAGCAGCACGGCGGAGAAGCCCTTGTCCTGGGCCACCTTTCGCATCCGCGCCAGGAATTCATCCTTGCGCTTCAGCATGCTGGGGCTGTCCACGCAGGTGATCTGGGCCACGGCCAGATCGTGACCGGCGATATGGAATTCCTTGTAGTCCGTAAACAGCAGCTCCTCCACGGACTTGTTCCCCAGGCTGGCGGAGAAGATGGTCTTGCCCAGCTCGTCCAGGGAGATGTTGGCGAGGCGCGCCATGCGCTCGGCGGTGCGGATATCCCGGCTGGTGCAGGTGGGGGACTTGAACATGACCGTGTCGGACAGAATCGCCGCCGCCATCATGCCCGCCATCTTCTCCGAGGGCATCAGGCCCCGATCCTGGAACATGGAGGCGATGATGGTATTGGTGGAGCCAACCGGCTCGTTGCGCACGGTGATGGGATTGGTGGTCTGAATATCCGCCAGGCGGTGGTGGTCGATGATCTCTAAGATTTCGGCCTCCTCCAGGCCGGGGACGGACTGGGCGATCTCGTTGTGATCCACCAGCACCACACGCTTGCGCCGGGGGCGCAGCAGATGATAGCGGGTGAGTACCCCGGCTACCCTGTCGTTTTCGTCCAGGATGGGATAGCAGTGCTCCCGGTATTTGAGCACCTGCTCGCGCACCTCGTCCACCCGATCCTCCAGGTGGAAGCACACCAGATCCTTCGTGCGGCAGATGCGGCCCACGGGGGTGGACTGGAAGATCAGCCGGGCGGCGGAATAGGCGTCAAAGGGGGTGGAGATGATGCAGGTGGTGGTGGGCAGGCGGCGCAGCTCCTCGTCCAGCTCCGCCTGGCACAGCACCAGGCAGCTGACCCCCAGCTCCAGCGCCCGCCGGATCATATCCGGCTGATGGCCGCAGAGCACCACGGTCTTGGGGGAGGAGAACAGCAGATTCTCCCGGCTCTTGGGCAGGGCGATGGTCACCTCGCCGCCGATGGAGTCGGTGTTCTCCCCGGCATCGTTGAGCACCTTGCCCTCCAGCACGGAGAGCACATTGAACAGCGGCACCTCCTTCAGGTAGCCGTTGAACACCAGATCCATGTTGTAGCTGGCCACGTCCTCCCGGGAGAGCATGCCGTACAGCGTGCCGTCCTCGTTGGCTACCGGCAGGGCGGAGCTTTTGGCGTCGCTGGAGAGCAGCTGCCAGGCCCGGCCCAGGGTGACGGCGGCGCTGAGCACCGGGGGCTTGTCAAAATCCAAGTCCCGCACCTGGGTATACATATTGTGGATGCGCTTGGGGGGCTGGAAGCCGAAGCGATCCAGCACGATCTGGGTCTCGTCGGACACGTGCCCCAGGCAGGCGGCCTCATATTCCCGGTCGCCGCAGGCATTGCGCAGGGCCGCATAGGCCATGGCCGCCACAATGGAATCCGTATCCGGATTCCGATGCCCCGTCACATAAATCGGATCCAATGCAGTTCCTCCTTTTTCCCTGGCTCCCCTGAAAGGGGAGCTGGCAGCCCGTAGGGCTGACTGAGGGGTTTCGCGGTAGGCAGTCACAGTTTTGCAAAGTCTTAGGCGAATCCGCAGCGCCCCCCTTGGCTCCCCCATTGGGGGAGCTGTCGAGCAAAGCGAGACTGAGAGGGGCAGCAAGCACCTGCGGTCTTTTGAAGAGTTAGGCGAATTCGTAATAACCATTTTCTTCTACCACTCAACGTACCCTTCAAAAAGGAGCTGCTGCGGTGGCCCTCTCAGTCAGCCCTTACGGGCTGCCAGCTCCCCCATTGGGGGAGCCAAGGGGGCCTGTACGAATTCGCCTTGGTGCATTCCAATTGGTATTCTGCGCACCGCAAACCCCTCCGCCACGCTACGCGCGGCCCTCCTCAGCCCTGCATTAAGCAGCTGTACGCCGTCGAGGACGGCTACACCTGCTAAACCTTTCAGGGGAGGTTTTTGCTATTCTTCAATTTCCCCCGCCAGGCTGCGGGTGAAGAGGGATTTGATTTCCTCCGGGGTGTATCCCTGGCCGATGGCCCACATGAGCTTGGTCATGGCGGCCTCACTGGTCATGTCCCGGCCCTGGATGACCCCCAGCTCCAGCAGCTGCTGGCCCACCTGGTATACCTGCAAATTGGCGCTGTCATAGAGGCATTGGGTGGTGACCACCACGCTGATGCCGTCCTCCACCGCCCGGCGGATGCCCCGCAGGCCCTGGTGGAGCACATTGATGCCGCCCAGTCCGAAGGCCTCGATGACGATGCCCCGGTAGCCCATGGCGGCCAGCATTTCGATCATGGCGGGCTTCAGCCCCGGCGTCAGCTTCAGCAGGAACACATCCCGGCTGATGGCCGGGCACAGCCGCGGCTCCCCCCGGCGCACCGGCAGGGCGGCCTCGTCCACCACCAGCCCGCGGTTGCTCACCTGGGCGCAGTAGCGGGCGTTGACGCTCTCAAAGGCGGAAAAGCCGGAGGCCCGCACCTTGACGGCGCGGCAGCCCAGCATCACCTTGCGGTCAAAGGCCAGGAACACCCCCGTCTTCCCGGAGGCCGCCATGGCAAAGGCGGTGCGCAGGTTCCCCGGCCCGTCGGACAGCATGTCCGCCAGCGGCAGCTGGGAGCCGGTGAACACCACGGGAATATCGATATCCGGCAGCATAAAGGTGACGGCGGAGGCGGTGTAAGCCATGGTGTCGGTGCCGTGGGAGACCACGATGCCGTCGGCCCCCTCCCGCCCCTCGTAGATGCGCTGGGCAATGAGCTGCCACTGCTCCGGGGTGATGTTGGAGGAATCCAGACACAGCACGTCCTCCACGGTGATATCATAGAAATTGCGCAGCTGCTCCAGCGACAGCTCCATCACGTCGCTGCGCCGCGGCTCCAGCCCCTGATAGCCGGGGGCTGAGGCAATGGTGCCGCCGGTGGTGAGCAGACGAATCCTCTTTTTGACCATAAAGCCTCCCAAAAGCCCACAGTACACCCAACATAACGAAGTTATTATAGCCTTTCTTTTGAAAAATAGCAAGGGCAACTCTACGTAAACTCCAAATAATTGCATGGCACCCGGTTGCCAGCAGAAAGAAAGGTGAAAAAGCCATTGATTTCCTACGGGAAACGCTGTAGAATAGAGCCACCTTAAAATAGATTTTTGGAGGTATGAATATGACTGTACTTGTAACCGGCGGCGCAGGCTTCATCGGGGCGCATACCTGCATCGAGCTGCTGGAGAGCGGCCACGAGGTCGTGGTAATCGATAATCTGTGCAATTCCAACCCAAAGAGCCTGGATCGGGTGCGGCAGCTCACCGGCAAGCACCTGGATTTTTACCAGGGGGATGTGCGGGACGAGGCCCTGCTCACCTCCATCTTTGCCAATCACAAGATCGACTGCGTGATCCACTTCGCCGGGCTGAAGGCCGTGGGCGAGAGCGTGGAAAAGCCCTGGGAATACTATGACAACAACCTCAATTCCACCCTGATGCTGACCAAGGTGATGAAGCAGGCGGGGGTCAAGACCATCATCTTCTCCTCCTCCGCCACCGTGTACACAGCGGACAACGAAATGCCCCTGAAGGAAACCAGCCGCACCGGCGGCTGCACCAACCCCTACGGCTGGACGAAGTACATGACCGAGCAGATCCTCTCCGGCATTGCCCACGCCGACCCGGAGTGGTGCGTGATCCTGCTGCGCTACTTCAACCCCATCGGCGCCCACAAGAGCGGCCTGCTGGGCGAGGATCCCCGGGGCATTCCCAATAATCTGATGCCCTTCATCACCCAGACCGCCATCGGCCGCCGGGAAAAGCTGAGCATCTTCGGCAACGATTACCCCACCAAGGATGGCACCGGCGTCCGGGATTACATCCATGTGGTCGACCTGGCCAAGGGCCACGTGGCCGCCGTGAACTACGTCCACGACCAAAAGGGCTGCCAGGTATTCAACCTGGGCACCGGCGTGGGCTACAGCGTGCTGGACATGGTGAACACCTTCATGGAGGTCAACCATGTGAACGTCCCCTACCAGATCGTGGCCCGCCGCCCCGGCGACATTGCCACCTGCTACGCCGACCCCAGCAAGAGCCGGGAAATCCTCCACTGGCAGGCCAAGGAAACCCTGGCCGACATGTGCCGCGACTCCTGGAACTGGCAAAAAAAGAACCCCCAGGGCTTCGACACCCCGGAGAATTAAGCCTCCCCTGAAAGGGGAGCTTGGGGCGGCTCAAAAAATGATTGAAAGGAACCGTCATGGCATTTGATGCATTCTATTTGAAATTTACTCTGGATGAGATCCGGGAGCGGTGTCTCGGCGGGCGGGTGGAGAAGATTTTCCAGCCCAGCCGGGATGGGCTGATTATGCTGCTCAAGGGCAGCGCCGGGCGGGAAAAGCTGCTCATTGCCGCCAATCCCGCCGCCCCCCGGCTGCATCTGACCACGGCCTCCCCGGAAAATCCGCCGGAGCCGCCCATGTTCTGCATGCTGCTGCGCAAGCACCTGTCCGGGGCGCGGTTGGCGGAGGTCACCCAGCCCGACATGGAGCGGATGGCCGTATTCACCTTTGACGCCACCGACGAGATGGGCTTCCCGGTGCAAAAGCGGCTGGTGGCGGAGCTGATGGGCCGCACCTGCAATCTGTACCTGCTGAACCCGGAGGGCCGCATCCTGGACTGTCTGCGCCGCGTCCCCCTGGACGAGAACACCAAGCGGGCTGCTCTGCCGGGGCTGAATTACATCCCGCCGGACAGGGTGGAAAAAAAGAACCCCGCCCAGCTGTCGGCCCCGGACTACGCCACGCTGCTCCGCGCCCCCGGCCCCAACCTGCTGTGCGACCGGCTGATGGACGCCCTGGGCGGCCTGTCCCCCCTGGTATGCCGGGAGGCGGCGCTGTGCTGCGCCGGAGATACGGACGCGCGGGTGGAGGGGCAGGACGCGGAGGCGCTGGGCGAAAGGCTCCAGGCCTTCTTCAGCGAAATTCTGGAGCACCCCGCCCCTTATTATTACGCCCTGCCGGACGGCACTCCCAAGCAGTTTTCCTTCTGCCCCATCCGGCAGTACGGCAGCTGCCAGCAGGCGCAGAGCTTCAGCGCCCTGCTGGATCGCTTCTATACCCTGCGCGACCGGCGGGACGCCATCCGGCAGAAGAGCCAGGGCATGCGCAAGACCGTCACCAATTACTGCCAGCGGCTGCGCCGCAAGCTGGCCGTGCAGAGCAAGGAGCTGGAGGCCACCCATGACCGGGAGCGGCTGCGCCAGCTGGGGGATATCCTCACCGCCAACCTGTCCCGGCTGAAAAAGGGGCAGACGGAGGCCCAGTGCGAGGACTTTTACGACGAGAACATGGCCACCGTCACCATTCCCCTCAGCCCCCTGCTGTCCCCCCAGCAGAACGCCGCCAAATTCTACAAGGACTACACCCGCATGAAGAACGCGGAGAAGGAGCTGACCCACCAGCTGTCCCTGGGCCGGGAGGAGCTGAGCTACCTGGAAAGCGTCCAGGAGGAGCTGAACCGGGCGGATACCGAGGCGGAGCTGGAGGAAATTCGCCAGGAGCTGCAAGCCGGGGGCTACGTGCGCCCGGACGCCGGAAGAAAGCGGATGAAGCAGAGCAAGCTCCCCCCCATGCGCTTTGAGAGCACCGACGGCTTTGCCATCTACGTGGGCCGGAACAACCGGCAGAACGACGAGCTGACCTTCCGTCTGGCCCGCAAGGACGACATCTGGTGCCACGCCTCCAAGGTGCACGGCAGCCATGTCATCATCTCCTGCGGCGGCCGTATCCCGCCGGACAATACCGTCACCCAGGCCGCCCAGCTGGCCGCCTACTACGCCGAGACCACCGGCGGCCAGAACATCCCCGTGGACGTGACCCCCGTCCGCCAGGTGAAGAAGCTCCCCAGCGGCAAGCCGGGCATGGTGATCTACCACAGCTACAAAACGGTGATCGTGAACCCCTACCGGGATATCGTGGTGGACGAGCTGAACGCGGAAAAATGATTTTCGCAGGAAGCCGCACCGGCAAAAGCCCCGCTGTCCGGCCGCAGGCGATTTATTCTAAAAAATTTACAATCTATTTTGGCGTTTTTTGCAGTTTTCACACTTTACAACCGTTGGGGATTATAGTATAATGAATCCGTGCGAGAATATCGAAAGCAGCACATTACCCATAAAAAACTGTGCAAACAGTAATATTGAAATGGAGGAAATTCCAATGTCTGTTAAAGTTGCAATCAATGGTTTTGGCCGTATCGGCCGTCTGGCTTTCCGTCAGATGTTCGGCGCTGAGGGCTTCGAGATCGTCGCCATCAACGACCTGACCTCCCCCAAGATGCTGGCTCACCTGCTGAAGTACGATTCCACCCAGGGCAACTACGCCGCTCATGGTCACGTGGTCGAGGCCGGCGAGGACAACATCGTTGTCGACGGCAAGAAGATTACCATTTATGCCAAGGCCAACGCCGCCGAGCTGCCCTGGGGCGAGCTGGGTGTGGACGTGGTTCTGGAGTGCACCGGCTTCTATACCTCCAAGGCCAAGGCTCAGGCGCACATCGACGCCGGCGCCAAGAAGGTCGTCATTTCCGCTCCTGCCGGCAATGACCT
>CAKTIM010000014.1 GCA_934565795.1 uncultured Oscillospiraceae bacterium | reverse complement strand
TGAACATCACCCCCCAAAACAGCGCAACAAACACCACCCCCACCCAAATCCGCTTTGTGGTGAAGGTGCGGAAGTAATTTAAATAAGACATGGAATTCCCCGGCTTTCTGATCGGAAGCCGGGGAATTCTATACGCCCTTGACATTTCTATGGATTTGGCTATACTAATGTTAGCATAAGCTAACCGACAGAAAAGAGGATAAAAAATGCTTTATAAAGAGAAAAGGCGTCTATGCCTTGCAATGCTGTGCGGAATATTGGGGTGCCTTTGCTATGGCGGCGGGGACTGGCTGATGGTGTATGGGGATACGACCTATACTGGAAAGCTGTTCTGGCTGACCGCCGGGGTGGCACAGATTCCGGGCTGGCGGAATGGAATGGCGATGCTGCTGGCATTCCCAGGGGTGATTTTCTATGGGATTGCGCTGTTCTACCTTGGAAGACTGATCGTCGGGGAGAATGAGCGCAGGGTCTATCACTATCTGAATGCGTTTGGCCTGACGCCCTGGGTGTGCCTGCACCTTTTTTACATTATGATCCTGTATCTCTACGCCTGGATGACGCAGAACGGCTACGCGAACGCGGCGCTTCCGGCGTGTGAGGCACTGTTTGACCACCTGTCGTGGGTGGTGTGGGTCAGTGAGGCGTTGATGCTGCCGGTGTTTCTGGGCGGTGCTTGCAGGAAAAACGGTGCTGCCGAGGTGGGTAGCCGCCTGCAATGTGCTTGTATTTTACGGGCTGCTTTCCATAGTGAAGAAACTGCTGCCGGATTCGCCGTTTCGCATTGGTTTCACCAATGGATTGATGAGTGAAAGCATGGTGCTCTTTTTCATTGTAATCTGGTTCGCTGCGGGGAAGACAATGAAGCAGGAGGGCGAATATGTATAAATGCACCCTGGAAAAGGAAGGGTTTCTGGGGACGCTTTATGAGAGCGCTACACCCACGGACAAGGCAATCATTCTAGCGGGCGGCAGCGGTGAAAGCCGGGGATTCGTGGAGGATCGGGCGCGGGCGCTGCGGGATGAGGGCTTTCATGTGCTGGCGCTGGGATACTACCTCTGGAAGCCGCTTTCGGCGCAGACAGTTCAAATCCCGCTGGACTATGCCGAAAGGGCGGTGACGTTCCTGAAAAGTGGGCAGGTGGTGCCGATCAAGCGAATCGGCATGACGGGCCTTTCACTGGGGGCGGCGTACACCCTGCTCTGCGCCTCCTATCTGCCAGAGATTTCCTGCGTCGTTGCGGTGTCGGGCTTTGACTTCGTGGTGGAAGGGTGCAAGCATTTTTTTATCCGCCAGAACAAATCCTATTTTTCGTTCCATGGAGAGGATGTACCCTATGAACCGGCGGAGGCGCTGTCCAGGCTGGGCAAAACGCTGCTGGCATGGAAGCGGGATTCCCGCTATGGGTCGAGGGCGATGAACCGATTTTATTATAATGAATGCTTCCCCAACCGCTCGGATGCCAGCCGGATCAAGGTGGAGAGAATTAAGGGCGATGTCCTGATGCTGGCCCCGGCCTACGATGATACCTGGCCGTCCGACCTGGCGTACCCACGCATCATGCGGATTTTGGAGGAGAAGAAATTCCCATACCGCCATGAATGCGTGATCTATGAGCGGGCAAGTCATCTCCTGGCCGTGCCGCCGGATAGCCTGCTGCTTCGCGGGGAGAATGAGGCGGCAATGCAGAAGAAGCTGGCCAGATTTATGACCATGGAGGCGCAATATCCCGCCGAATGCCGCAGAGCAAGAGCGGAAAGCTGGGGAAAGCTCGTTTCTTTTTTTAAGGAATGGTAATGGTGCCGCCAGCCAAAGGCAGCTGTGTCTGAAAAAGACATGGCTGCTTTTGCATTTATGCAGCCTGCTTTATTCATTCCTGCGTCCGAATGAGACGGATTTCTGGATGAAATTTAGATGCACAAATAAATTTTGCAAAAAACTAAAAAACATGTTGCAAAACGGGATGCAAAGTGGTTTAATAAAAACATGTTTTTGTACACGGGAAAACGTGAGACATTGCATGAAGGGTGGGCGCATTGAAACTTGCGCGTGCCGGAATTGCAAAAAAGAAGGAGAGAAAGAAATTGTCACATTTTCAGAAGGTAGTTAAGAAGTACAACGGCGTCAGCCTGATCATCCGCATTCTGGCGGGACTTGTGATCGGCGCGGTGCTGGCGCTGACGGTTCCCGGCGCGAAGTGGATCGGGGAACTGGGCAACCTGTTTGTCAATGCGCTGAAGGGCGTCGCCCCCGTGCTGGTGTTCGTCATTGTCGCGGCGGCGCTGGCTCAGGGAACCGCGAAGCTGGATCGCCGGTTCGGAATGGTGATTTGGCTGTATATGCTCACCACCTTTATTGCGGCGGCGCTGGCGGTGTGCACCAGCTTCATGTTCCCGCAGACGGTCACGCTGGCCGAGGCTGCGCAGCAGGATGTGGTTCCGCAGGGCCTGGGCGAGGTGATGAACACGCTGCTGAAAAACTTTGTGGAGAATCCCCTCAGCGCCATTATCAAGGGAAATTACATCGGCATCCTGTTCTGGGCCTGCATGTTTGGCTTTGCCATGAAGGCTGTTGCCTCCGACCCGGCCAAGACCTTTATGGCCAACGTCTCCGACGCGGTATCTCAGATCGTGCGTTGGATCATCAACCTGGCTCCCTTCGGCATCCTGGGCCTGGTGTTTACCAATGTCTCCGAGAACGGCCTGTCCATCTTCACCCAGTACGGCAAGCTCCTGGCGCTGCTGGTGGGCACTATGCTGTTCATGGCGCTGGTGATCAATCCCTTTATCATTTTCCTGTATCTGCGCCGTAATCCCTACCCGCTGGTGTTCCGCTGCCTGCGGGATTCCGGCTTGACCGCTTTCTTTACCCGCAGCTCCGCCGCCAATATCCCCATGAATATGGCGCTGTGTGAGAAGCTGGGTATGGATAAGGACATGTATTCCGTCTCCATCCCTCTGGGTGCGACCATCAATATGGACGGCGCGGCCATCACCATTACCATTATGACCATGGCGGCAGCCAATACGCTGGGTATCTCTGTGAAACCGGCTGCGGCGATCCTGCTGTCCATTATGAGCGCCCTGGGCGCTTGCGGCGCTTCCGGCGTGGCGGGCGGCTCGCTGCTGCTGATCCCCATGGCCTGCTCGCTGTTTGGTATTTCCAACGATGTGGCCATGCAGATGGTGGGCGTCGGCTTCATCATTGGCGTGGTGCAGGATTCCGTGGAAACCGCTCTGAACTCTGCCGGTGACGTGGAGTTCGCGGCCACCGCAGAATTCTACCAGTGGCGGAAGCAGGGTAAGGAGCTGCCGGACTTCCTGGGCAAGAAATCCAAGTAAATTACAAGTAAATTATTAGGGAACGACCGCAGCCGGGTTTGGCTGCGGTCGTTTTTGTACTGACATAAGAGCGGTCAAGGCTACTTCACACAGTGGAAGTATACCATTGACCCGTCAAAGTGGATATTGACCTCTTTATACATTTTCTGCAAAATGTCTCTCAGCTCATCCTCCGTCTGGAATGGGGAAGAGAACCAGCCCTTCTTTGCAAGAATGTTTTTAACAAGCCAGTCCGTTCGTTTGGATTTCCCCTTGATATAGAAGCAGGCGATAAAATCACCGCCCGGTTTCAAAACGCGCCAGGTTTCGCTGAACGCTTTTTGCTTGTCGGGGAATGCATGGAAACCGTTCATGCTGACGACGATATCAAGGGATTCGTCACCCATTTGCAGATTCCCCGCATCACCCTGAATGCATTTGATATGCGGATAGCCGCTCAGCCTCTTTTCGGCCTGCTCAAGCATGTCCGTGCTGTAATCAAGGCAGGTGATATGCGCATTTTTCAGGGATGCCCATTTGCGCTCCGTGAACACAGCCGTTCCCACCGGGACATCAAGCAGCTCTCCCGAAAAATCATCGGGAATATAGGATAAGACCTTTCGCGCGATCTCATTGTCGTCTGTCCCGCTCCAAAATACCTTGATGTACATTCTGCTGAAAAAATTGCTCTGGGTGAGAACGTCGTCATAGATGCTTTTTGATGATTCGTAAGCGTTTTGTATTTTGTCTGCCATGTAATTTACTCCAATGTTTTTTTATGTTGGACTTGCCTGTTTCTGTGTTTGCCTATTCCCTGATGCTGCTTCCGATGTGCTTGTCCTGCCGCCACTGCGGGGCAGGGCCGTCGTCGCCCCAGTATTCGTCTATGGATGCAATCCTCCCATCCACGACGCGGATGAAGGAGGCCACATGGCAGGAGATGCTTCCATCCCTGTTATACACATGGGTGGCGGTGATCACGTGGGTATCGGTGGTAATGACCTGCTCTACCGCGCCATCCCACTGGCCGGGATACTCGCAGTTTGCCCGGATGAATTCCTCCAGGGTGAAATGCTCGTTGGTGTTGTTCCAGTTCACCCAGGCATCGGGGTGGAAGAATTCCCTGATGGCCGCTGCGTCCTGCCGCAGGACAGCGTCCCAGAATGCTGTTATGTTCAGCTCCATTTTGTACCTCCACAGCCAAAAGCCGTTTCTTCCGGCTGATGGCGCTTTTTATTTTACCACAGCGATCCCGCCAGCGCAAGGGCTTCGTCGGCGCCAAAATCGGCAAAATGTTGAAAAGCGTTGGTTTTTAACGAAAAAATCTGTGAATAATTCTTGCAATCTCCGCTTTGCATGTTATAATAACCCTATAAACAGAGAGTGAAAACGTCCATTATTGGATAGAATTCCTGTACGGCCCCGATATCACGTTGTTTTTTTGGGGGCCGCTGCACCGAAAGGAGAAGAAACATGAAGATGCTTCGTAAATTGCTGCTGTTGGCCTGCTGCCTGGCGCTGCTGCTGTGCGGCTGTGCCGAGAAGGCAAAGCCGGAGAGCATTGACACCGGGAATTTCTCACGGGAGATTCAGGTGGAGTCCACCGGCGACCGGCTGGAGATCGTCCATGCGGACAAGTCCACCCAGAGCGCCGAGCCGGGGGCAGCCCTGAAAAGTGACGACGGCATCCGCACCGGCTCCGGCACGGAGCTGACGCTGAGCGCCGACGGCGATAAGCACATCTACATTCAGGAAAGCTCTGAAATTCGCCTGGAGGCCTCCGGCACGCCGGAGAACGGCAAGACCAGAATCCACCTGGAAAATGGCGGCATCCTGGTTCAGCTGGAGGAGCCGCTGGCAGACGGAGAGCTGTTCCAGATTCAGACGGATGGCGGCCTGATCTCCATCAGCCAGGGAATCGTCCGGGTCAGCAGGATGAAGGACTATACGCTGATCGAGGTGTTCCAGGGAGCCGCCGACGCGCTGCTGCTGGAGGGTGGGAAAAAGACCACCGCCGAGGCAGGGGAGGCGCTGCTGATTTCCACCGAGGGAGGGAAGCCCTCCTTTATGCTGGCGGATGAAATCGATCAGAACGCCTGGAAGTCCACCGATCCCTGGTCGCTTCAGCCCGGCCAGAAGGGAAGCGGTACGCCCGTGCTGGATATCCCCTACGGCAAGCTGCCGGATGCTGTGCTGAACCAGCTGCTCCACTGCGCCAAGGCGGGGAAGGAGCTTTGTCTGACAGAAGAAGCAATTGAGAACCTGCTGGAAACCGGGCACGACTATGAGGATATTCAGCGGGAGGAACCCACCTGCCTGGAGGGCGGAAAGGTGATTCAGGAGTGCCGCCTGTGCGGCCAGATCAACGAAGCCCTGCTGCCCGCGCTGGGCCACACCGAGGAGGAGCTGCCTGCCGAGGCACCGACCTGCACCCAGGAGGGGAAGACCGCTGGCGTGAAATGCCGGGTGTGCGGCGAGATCCTGACACCCCAGGAGACGGTTCCTGCCACGGGACACCAGCCGGAGACAACGGACGATGGAGAAACGCGCTGCGCGGTGTGCGGTGAGCCGATGGCGGCGGAAAACAGTGTGGAGCTGCATGAGCATGAGCCGCAGGTCGTCCCTGCCGTAGCTCCCACCTGTGAAAAGGACGGCCTGACCGAGGGAAGCGTATGCGCCCTCTGCGGTGAGACCCTGACCGAGCAGGAGACCGTTCCTGCCCTGGGTCACAGCGGAAAGACGATCCCCGGACGTGCCCCCACCTGCACCCGCCCCGGCCTGACCGACGGTGAGCGCTGCACCACCTGCGGCAAGCTCCTGACCAAGCAGGAGACCATCCCCATGACGGCCCACCAGGAAGAAACGATCCCGGCGGTTGCGCCCACCTGCACCAAGGAGGGCCAGACCGAATCGGTGGTTTGCAGCCTCTGCGGCAAGGTGCTGACGCAGGCGCAGGCCGTACCCATGGCGGAGCATACTGTTGGTACCGTTCCGGGCAGAGAGCCGACCTGCTCCCGTCCCGGCCTGACGGAGGGCCAGCGCTGCACCGTCTGCAAGCGGTGGATTCAGCGTCAGCAGACCATCCGTACGATTCCCCATACGCCGGAGGCGATTGCCGCCGTTGCGCCTACCTGCACCGAAACAGGCCTGACCGAGGGAAGCCGCTGCGCCGTCTGCGGAAAGCTTCTGACCCGGCAGGAGGAGGTTCCCGCCCTGGGCCACACGGAGGTATCCGTGCCTGGCCGGGAGGCTACCTGTGCCAAGACGGGCCTGACCGAGGGAAAGAAATGCGAGGTCTGCGGCGAGGAGCTGCTGGCGCAGCAGGAGATTCCCAAGCCGGAGCATACCCCTGTTGCAATGCCCGGCCGGGAGGCCACCTGCTCCCGCGTCGGCCTGACGGAGGGCTCCCGCTGCAAGGTTTGCGGCAAGGTGCTGCTTCGCCAGACCGTGATTAAAAAGCTTCCCCATACCCCGGAGAAGATTTACGGAATTTACCCCATGTGCTTCCGCGAGGGCTATACCGATGGCTCCATGTGCTCTGTCTGCGGCGAAATTCTGGAGCCGTGCGAGGTCATTCCCGCCCTGCCGCATACCATTGGCTCCCTGGCCGGTGCCGAGCCGACCTGCACCAGGGAGGGCTGTACGGTTGGCATCGTGTGCAGTGTGTGCAGCTATGTGATTACGCCCCAGCAGACGATCCCCAAGCTGCCCCATACGGTGCAGGTGCTTCCGGCGGTGGAGCCGACCTGTACCCAGCCCGGCCTGACCGAAGGCTCTGTCTGCTCCGTCTGCGGCGAAGTCCTTACGGCTCAGAAGGAAATTCCTGCCACCCACCTTCCTGGCGAGCCTGCCAAGGAGGTGAACCCGAACAAGCCCGTGCTGGACAGCCAGGGCAGCCTGGTTGAACCGGCCTACTGCTACGCCCTGGTCACCCAATGCACCGCCTGCGGCGAGGTGCTGGATACGCAGTACATTGCCCATGTCGATGGCACGTCGTCTGCCAGCACGGTCGGCGAGGCGGGTACATGCCAGCGCATTACGGTGAGCTGCTCCGACTGCCACGAAGCGATTCGCTGGTATGTGACCTCCCACCAATTCGGTGCGGCCACCGAAGAGACGGAGGATGATACGGTCTTCATTGTGCAAAGATGCGAGACCTGTGGCTACACGACCAGAAGCCAAAAAGAGACGGTAAGTGAAGAGCCGTAGCCGCGTTCGCGCGACCTTCGGGAATCTTTCGGGCGGGTGCTCTGTTGAGAGTGCCCACCCAAATTTTTTGCTTCCAGCTCTTGACAGGAAATGATATAATGAATATAAGTGGAGTGAACTGGGTTCCCCTATTTTTTCGTGCCCGCTGCCTGGTGTAAAACCAGTTTTTGAGGGCGCGGGGCAATCTTTGGTCAAGGAGCAAAAACGATGATAGAGAGCCTGAGCAGCTTTTTCTCGCAGCTCATGTCGAACCGCCTGGTTAATATCTTAATTGAATCATTCCCGAAGATGCTGCTGCCTGGGCTGAAAATGACCATTCCGCTGACGGCCATTTCCTTTGCCTGTGCCCTGGTGATTGCGGTGATTGCTGCCATGATCCGGGTGGCCAAGGTGCCGGTGCTGCAGCAGATTGTCCGCTTTTATATCTGGGTCATTCGCGGCACACCGCTGCTGGTGCAGCTGTATGTGGTGTTTTATGGCCTGCCCAATCTGGGTGTGGTGCTGGAGCCATTCCCCACGGCGGTGCTGGTATTCTCCATCAATGAGGGGGCCTACTGCGCCGAGACCGTGCGGGCAGCCATCGAGTCCATTCCCCGGGGGCAGATGGAGGCCGGCGTGTGCGTCGGCATGAGCTGGATGCAGACCATGTGGCATGTCGTCCTGCCCCAGGCCTTCCGCACTGCGTTCCCGCCGCTGTCCAATTCTCTGATCTCCATGCTCAAGGATACCTCCCTGGCGGCCAACATCACCGTAATGGAGATGTTTATGGTCACCCAGCGCATCGCCTCCCGGTATTATGAGCACCTGGCGCTGTACATCGAGGTCGCGTTGATCTACCTGCTGTTCTGCACTGTGCTGACCAAGCTTCAGGCCGTCTGCGAAAAGAAATTGGCAGCCTATGGCTTCTAAGGAGGGTATGCGATGCTGACAGTTCACAATCTGACCAAGCAGTTTGACGGTAATCAGGTGCTGAAGGGAGTTGACCTTTCGGTCAACAAGGGCGACGTCATTGCCATCATTGGCCAAAGCGGCGGCGGGAAAACCACCCTGCTTCGGTGCATCAACTTCCTGGAGACCGCCGATTCCGGGGAGATGGAATTCGATGGGGAGCATTTCCAGCTCAACCGTATTTCCAAGAAGGATATCCGGCGCATCCGCAGAAAGACGGCTTTCGTGTTCCAGAGCTACAACCTGTTCCGTAACAAGACCGCCCTGCAAAATGTGATGCTGGGGCTGACGGTGGCCCGGAGAATGCCGAAGGCCCAGGCGGAGCAGCTTGCCCGTTCCGCTCTGAGCAGGGTGGGGCTGGCCGACAAGGCGGACAGCTATCCCAACGCCCTCTCCGGCGGCCAGCAGCAGCGGGTGGCCATCGCCCGCGCCCTGGCCACAAACCCGGAGATCATCTATTTTGATGAACCCACCTCCGCCCTTGACCCGGAGCTGACGGGTGAGGTGCTGGCGGTGATGCGCAGACTGGCCGAAGAGGGGATGACCATGCTGGTGGTGACCCATGAGCTTGGCTTTGCCCGGAATGTATCCACCAAGGTGATCTTTATGGAGAACGGCTCCATTGTGGAGTCCGGCCCCTCCGAGGATTTCTTTGCAAACCCGAAGGAAGAGCGCACCCGCGCTTTTTTGAAAACCATTTCACAACATGAAAAGGAGTAAAGCAAGATGAAAAGATTATTTGCCGCACTGTGCACCGTCCTGATGCTGACGGCGATGCTGGCCATGGCGGTTTCTGCCAAGGCGCCCGACGATCTGCTGACCACCATCCAGCAGCGTGGAAAGATCATTATCGGCCTGGAGGGCGATTGGGCGCCCTGGTCGTTTGTCGGCGAGGATGACGAGCTGACGGGCTATGACGTGGAGGTGGCCAAGGCCATCGCGGAGAAGCTGGGCGTGGAAGCGCAGATCATCCCCGGCGAGTGGGATGGCCTGTTTGCCGGTATGGACGCCGGGCGGTATGATATCGTAGTCAACGGCGTGGAGGTGACCCCGGAGCGGGAGGAGAAGTATGATTTCACCGATCCCTACGCCTACATCCGCACTGCGCTGATCGTCCGCGGCGATAACGATACCATCCATTCTTTTGAAGACCTGGATGGGAAAAAGACGGCCAACTCCATCGCCTCCACCTATATGAACCTGGCAGAGAGCTACGGCGCTACCTGCTATGGCGTGGCCACGCTGGATGAAACCCTGACCATGGTGCTCCAGGGCCGGGCGGACGCGACGCTGAATGCCATCGTGTCCTATACCGACTACATGGCCCAGCACCCGGATTCCAACCTGAAGGTGGTTGCCACCACCGAGGATGCCTCCAATGTCTCCATCCCCATGCGCAAGAGCACGGAGCAGGAAAACACCGCCACGCTGATGGAGGCCATCAATCAGGCCATTGCCGAGCTGCGCGAGGAGGGCGTCCTGTCGGAGCTTTCCGTCCGCTTTTTTGGTGAGGATATTTCTGAATAAGCCCTTGGAAGCGCTGAATCAACCTTTTATATGAAAATGGTTCGCCGCAGGAGCACATATGTGCCCTTGCGGCGAACGCTTTTTTACAAAAACAGCCAGCTCCATTGTTCACATTCTGTTCATTCCTCCAAAGTTGACACCGAAGGGTTGCAACAAGCATTTAGATATGATATATTCCTTACAAATTTACAGCAATTGAATATTGTGCGACAGGAAGCGTGCGGAGAACTGGACAAGGAAGTCCGACCGACGGAGTGAAACTCTCAGGTAAGAGGACCGCATGTGGATCGCACTCTGGAGACATCCGGGCTTGCCCGGGGGCCGAAGGTGCAAGGGGTGGCTGACCACCGAATCTCTCAGGCAAAAGGACAGAGCGTTTTAAGTGGAGGGTAGGTTCTACCCGCTGCTGAAAGCTTGCTTTTGAGAGTACCCCGACGGGTGCTCTTTTTTCATATTCAATCACATCAAGGAGGAAGAAATATGGACCACGTAGTGCAGACTGTTACCGAGGTAAACAATTCCGTCAATGGCTTTGTATGGGGTATGCCCATGCTGATCATGCTGGTGGGCACCGGCATCCTGATGACGCTGTTGACCAAGGCCTTCCAGCTGACCAAATTCCGCTACTGGATGAAGCACACCATCGGCGGCATCTTTACCAACAAGCATGTCACGGCCCATACGGCCAAGGAGGATAAGTCCATTAGCCAGTTCCAGAGCCTTTGCACGGCGCTGGCGGCCACCATCGGCACCGGCAACATTTCCGGCGTGGCGGCAGCCATTGCCACCGGCGGCCCCGGCTCTGTTTTCTGGATGTGGATCGTGGCCATTTTCGGCATGATGACGAACTATTCCGAAAATGTCCTGGGCATCTACTATCGCCGCAAGAATAAGGACGGCGAGTGGTGCGGCGGTGCCATGTACTATCTGAAGGATGGCCTGGGCAGCTTCCCCGGCTACAAGAAAATCGGCGCGGTGCTTGCGGTGCTGTTCAGCGTCTTCTGCGTCGTTGCCTCCTTCGGCATCGGCAATATGAGTCAGATCAACTCCATTGCCGTGAATATGCAGCAGGCGTTCAGCATCCCCATGTGGGTCACCGGCGTGTGTTTGATGGTGGTTGCTGCGCTGGTGGTGGTCGGCGGCCTGAAGCGCATTGCCGCGGTCACGGAAAAGCTGGTACCCTTTATGGCTTTGATTTACATCATCGGCACTGTGGTTGTGGTTTTGATGAATGCCTCCCGGATCGGCCCGGCCTTTGCCATCATCTTCAAGTGTGCCTTTACCGGCCGTGCGGCCTTTGGCGGTGTGGTAGGCGCCACGGTGAAGGATGCCGTGACCTGGGGCATGAAGCGGGGCGTGTTCTCCAATGAGGCGGGCCTTGGCTCCTCTGTTATGGTGCACTCCAATTCCAATGTAAAGGAGCCGGTGATGCAGGGCATGTGGGGCATCTTTGAGGTGTTTGCCGATACCATCGTTGTCTGCTCCCTCACCGCACTGACAGTGCTCACCAGCGGTCTGGTGGATCTGGAAACCGGCGCAATGCTCACCACGACGGAGAAAACTGCCATGGTCGCCGAGGCCTTCGAGCTGAGCTTTGGTAAATTCGGCGCATGGTTCATTGCCATTGCGGTGCTGCTGTTTGCCTTCTCCACCGTCCTGGGCTGGAGCCACTACGGCACCAAGGCCTTTGAGTATCTTTTCGGCACCAAGGCAACCATCGGCTATAAGATCGCTTTCGTTGCCTTCATCATCGTGGGCGCGACCATGAGCCTTGACCTGGCCTGGGATCTGTCCGACACCTTTAACGGCCTGATGGCGATTCCCAACCTGATCGGTGTCATCAGTCTGAGCAGCCTGGTTTACCGTATCACCGCAAACTACATCGACCGGGTGATCCGGGGCAAGCAGCTGAAGCCGATGTATTCCGCTTTCCCGGAATATCAGGCGGCAGCGGAAGCGGAAGAAAAGAAGGCAAAATAAAAAGCTGGATATGCAAAAGCGCCTGGGTGATTTGGCCCAGGCACTTTTGCTAGGAAGGAGTTTTTACTTGGTGCCCGCCAGCGCCACGCCGTTGACGTACAGGGTGTAGCCGTTGCTGATGATCTGGGAGGCATCTCCAGTGAAGCTTGTAACATAGCTGTCGCCAGTCAGCGTCCAGCTGCTGGTGTCATCCAGGGTGAGGGAGACGGTGCCGACCTCAGTGGAAATAACGCTGCCCTTGCTGTTCGTGATGCTGCCGGAAATGCTGCCGGTAAAGCAGGAGCCATCGGAAAGCGCCAGCGTCAGCTGGGAGTTGCTGCCTACCAGAATGGAGCCTGCCAGAGTTTGCCCGTTGGCATACAGCTCCGCGTTGTTCTCCGCGCCGCTCCAGCCGTCGTCACAGATGGACAGAAGCACCTGCTCGCTGTCCTCGTTGGTGATCACCACACCGTTCAGCGTAATGACCGCGTGGGTGTTGGTCACATGGAATACGTGGCCGTTTTTGCTGGTCAGGCTGCCGCCGGTCATGGTGAAGGCGGAGGTGCCGGAGTCAGCGTCGCCGGACATGGACTGGTAGATCATAATGGTGTCCAGGAAGGTGGCGTTGCCGTTGCACTGGGTATTGTTGGCGGTGAGGTCGCAGTCCGTCAGGGTGATGGAATTCATGCCTTCAATACATACACCCTCGGAAAGATTGGATACCAGCGTTGCATTGGAGACGGCGATGGCCGCAGTGGAATAGATGGCAGGGGAGCCGAGGCCATTGGAGGTGTAGGTGCCGCCGTCCACATTCACGGTGCCGCCGCCCCGGTCGGTGCGGATGGCTGCGGAAGAGCGACCGGAGGTGGTGACGGTCAGGTTTGTGGCGTTGGTAATGCCGCCGCCGGTGGTCATTATGCCGCCGGAGCCGTCGCCGGTGGCGGTGATGACGGTATCAGAGATATTCACCGTGGTGCCGTCACCCGCTGCGCCGTTCTGTCCGCCGTTTCCGCCGTAGGAGAAGACACCGTTGGCGCCGCTGGCGTCGCTGGTAATGGTGCCGCCCACGATGGTCACGTTCGCGCCGCCCTTGGCCAGCACTGCCGCGTTCAGACCGTAGAAATTACAGCTGTCGCCGCCGTCAGAATCCCCGGACTTGGTGACGGTGGCATTCGTCAGGGTGACGGCCTCGTCCGTGTCAATGAGGATCGCGTTTTCATCCGCGCTGTCCGAAAGATATACCCCATCCTCCAGGGTGGCGGCGGAGGAAATCTCCGTCGCTGCGGTATAGGTCACGCTGGAGGCGGAGCCTCCGGGGCCACCACCGGGGCCGCCAGGGCCTCCGCTGGGGGGATCTCCGCCAGGCCCCTGAGCAAGTGCGCTCAGGCAAAGGCTGAATGTCAGGCACAGGGCCGCAGCCAGGGAAAGAAGCTTGCGCGTTTTCATGATGCATTGTCCTTTCAGAATTGAATGGGTGATTTGTCAGGGAACATTAGCCCTGGGCGACCTGTGCCGTATCCTGCGAGGCCTGCTGGAAGGCGAGGATCGCGTCATATTCGTCCTGGGTGATCACATCGGCGTCCAACAGCTGCTCCAGCAGCTCCTGGTTCAGCATGGGCATCCTCTGGCCGCCTTCGTCAGGCATCTGGGGTGCATCACCGGGCTGATGGCCGTCGGGCATCTGAGGTGCGTTGCCGGGCTGCTGACCGTCGGGCATCTGAGGTGCGTTGCCGGGCTGCTGGCCATTGGGCATCTGAGGCGCGTTGCCGGACTGCTGACCATCGGGCTTTTCGGGGGGAGTGCCGTTCTGGCCGTTATCGCCCTCCGGCAGCGCGGGCCGGTTCTCTTCCATGAATTTCAGAATAGCGTCCAGCGTATCCTGGCTGATGATGCCCTGCTCCACCAGAACCTGAAGCTCTGCTTCTCCGCCGCCCTGGGGCGGGGTCATATCGTTCTGGGAGGCTGACGGCTTATCGCCGCCTGCCTGGGATGCGTCGCTTCCTGTGGCCGCTGCGGTGACGCAGCACAGCGCCAGGACAAGTGCCAATACAGTAATCATTCTCAGAGTGCGTTTCATAATAAGTTCCTCCTTGTTGTGATTTGAATTTCGTTTCGTAGAGCTTATCTACATGTTTCATTATACAGCCCGGTCTGAAAGCACACTGAAAGGGTTATGAAAAAATTCTGAAATTAAGGAACCTCTGAATAAATCGTCTACGGCTGGTCAGCGAGTCTTTTGCTCCCATGCCGCAGGATGAAAAATGGGAAATATTGCGCAGCCGTTGCCAGCGGAAGCTGGCTTACGGATGCGGCATACCCCTTGCGGGTACATACAGTATTCCTCCATTTTCCATCCTTTGCCTGGGAACAAAATCCTTCGCTGCCCGCTCTTGCCGATTTAATCAGAGCTTCCTTATTTTTTTAATTTCAGTTCTTTTTAAGATGTGCTTTTTATGATATACTCATAAAAAAGAATGGAGGTATCTCCCAATGAAGGTATTGATTGTAGAGGACGAGCGTTCCCTGGCGGATGCGCTGGAGCATATCATCAAGCATGCAGGCTACAGCGCCGATGCCGTGTACACCGGCGACGATGCACTGGCCTACGCGCTGGGGGCAAGCTATGATGTGATTGTGCTGGACGTGATGCTGCCGGATATGGATGGCTTTCAGATCGTCAGCACCCTGCGTGCCCACGGAAATCATACCCCGGTGCTGATGCTCACCGCCCGCACAGCCGTATCGGACAAGGTGACCGGCCTGAATGCCGGGGCGGACGACTATATGACAAAGCCCTTTGACAATGCAGAGCTTCTGGCCCGGATCAATGCTCTGTGCCGCCGCACGGGCGAGGTGGTGATGAACCAGCTGCACTATTCCGACCTGACCCTGGATCTGAATTCTGCTGAGCTGCACACCGCCCGCGATTCGGTGCAGCTCAGTAAAAAGGAATTTGAGCTGGCACGGCTGTTTATGAGCCATCCCCAGCATACCCTGTCGGTGGACGCGATCCTCTCCGCCGTGTGGGGCATGGATTCGGAGGTCACGGATAATAATGTAATGGCCTATGTGTCCTTCCTGCGCAAGAAGCTGAAATACTTGAATTCTGCCGTGACCATCCGCAACATTCAGCAGATCGGCTACCGCATGGAGGCGACGGAAGGATGAACGCATACCGCAGACATTTTATCCGACTGAATATGGCATTGGTCGGCGCGGTGCTGCTGATTACGCTGCTGGCGGTAGGCGGCTCCACAATTCAAAGCGAGTATGCGAATATGCGCCAGACCATGCTGGAAACCTTGATGCCGTTTCAAAACAGAAATGCGCTTCAGCCCTTTATCCCTGACGGGACGCCCCGGACGGAGGAAACGGATACTGCCTCGTCAGACGGTCAGACAGCATTACAGCAGCGGGATGCGCCACAGCCTCCGCAGGATGGCGCTGAACCGGGAGGAGACGAAAATGCTTTCTTCAGCCGCTGCATCACTGTTTTTTACAGCAACGGACAGAGTACGATCCTCTCGGGCATCAATGACGCAGACGAGGAGACTGTCCTGGCCGCCGCCGCCCAGGCCATGGAGCAATCGGACAACCTTGGCTACCTGCGCGAGTACGATATGTTTTATCAGGTTGCAGGACGGGATGCTTTCGCAAGGCTCTCCCTTTATCCGGCGCGCTACCTGCGGCAGTCGATCATCGGTGTCGTTGTCCGCCTCCTGATTACGTTCCTGCTGACGATGGTCGCCTTTTACTGGGTCAGCCGCTACATTTCAAAGATCGCCGTGCGCCCGGTGGAAATTGCCATGAACCGGGAAAAGCAGTTTGTGGCGGATATTTCCCACGATCTCAAGACCCCCCTGGCGGTGATGCAGGCATGCCATCATATTCTTCTGGAAAACCCGGAGCAGACCATCGCCCAGGCGCAGCCGTGGATGGAGAAAAGCAGCGCTGCTATGCAGAATATGAAGGCACTGATTGACGATATGCTCACCCTGAGCGCCATGGAGACGGCCCAGCGGCTCCCCAAAAAGGAGAGCGTGAATTTCAGCGCCGTGGTCACAAAGGCGGTGCTCCAGATGGATGTGATGGCCTATGACCGCGGGGTCACCCTGGAGCAATCGGTGCAGGAAAACGTCATGGTCACCGGCGATGCCGACGAGCTGCTTCGCGTCGCCTCCGGGCTGATGGAGAATGCGCTGAAATACGAGCCAAAGGATGGCCGCATTGCGGTGAGCCTGACAGGCCGCGGCCGCAGAGCGGTGCTGACGGTGCAGAATTTCGGCTCAGTGATCGCCCCGGAGGATCTGCCCCACATCTTTGAGCGGTTCTACCGCGGCGACAAGGCCCGCACCTCCCAGCAGGGACACGGCCTGGGGCTGGCCATCATCAAGCGTACCGTGGAGCTGATGGACGGCAAAATTGAAGCCGCCAGTGCCCCGGAGACGGGAACCGTATTTACAGTAATTTTGGGATAAAGGAACACCGGCTCACAAACGGAGCCGGTGTTTTATAGTTTATAGAGATTGGGAGACCGATTATGCGTACAGCTCCACAACGGCCCGATCCAGAGCGGGCAGGGAAACGTATTCACTGGTTTTCTTGATTACGGTATCTGTGCCTTTCTTGTAGGCGACCCAGGTCATGGAAATCTGACCGCCCTCGATGCCCTCGGTCAGAACCTGCTGGCCCTTGTAGCCCTCGGAGATGTTCTTACGGACGGTGACGTTTTTGGGCTGGGTGGTGGAGAGCTGGTTGGTCTCCAGCTTGATCTCGTAATCCACCTCCTGCTCGCTGAGAATGCGGATGATGACCTGGGTATCCGTTACCTTGGCCCGGATCATAATGGAGCCGTTCAGCGGATTACGGAATTGCAGATTCTTCCAGCCGGATACGGAAAGCTCCGTGCCCATGGTGGTGTAGGGGCACACATGGGGGGCGTTGTGCCGCTCGGTCAGCTGCATGCCGCTGGTCATGGCCGCCACGTACAGGGTGGTCGCCACCTGGTCGGAGCCGCCGGCCATCTCCTGCTCGATGCACTGGTCGCCGTGGGCAGGGGCAAGCTGGAAGCCGTTCGCCTCGGTGCGATCCTTCAGAACGGTGTTGAAGGAGAAACTCTTTCCGGCCTCAATGATTACGCCGTTGAGCTGCTGGCAGAGCAGCTGCATGTTCTGATTGTAGGCCTCGTTGGAGCTGACAGGTGTGGAGAAGGAGGCCAGGGTATACTGGAAGGTTCCATTGTTGTCCAGCCGCTGCGGCACGATGTACTCCATGGGGATGGTGATCACGTCGCCGTAGCTGGCGTTGCTCAGCTGCTGCCGGGCGTCCTCCAGCGAGAACGTGTAGCCGCAGGAGCCGGGCGTCCCTTCGTCGGAGCCGGAGCCTTCCACCGCCTCCACGGCGTCAACATGCACCTCGCTGTAGATGGCGTCGATGTCCAGCTCCTCCGGCTCCTGGGGCAGATACTGGGCGGGAACAACGTCCCGGAAATTCCGCTGGCTGTAGGCCTCGGCAATGGAGGTGAGGATACCGGCCAGGTCATAGTCGCTGCCGGGGTTGCCGATGGTCAGCACCAGGCTCTGACAGGGAACGGATGTATCAAAGCTGTCCGCGTCCAGCCCCGGACGGGAGCCTTCCAGGCTGTAGCCGGAGGGGACGTACTGGGAGGCGATGCCGGACAGGAAGTTGGAAACCGTGCTGCGGATGTAGTCGGTGTTCAGCTCCAGGCTGCTGCCCAGGGGAATGTCCACCGGGGCCTCCTGCGTCGCCTTGAATTCCTGCTGCCGCTGGGTGGTGGAGCCGAAGCGGGCATAGGCGTAGGCTGTTTCAACGGCCTGGGCGATATTCAGCTTGGGCTGGGTCTGGGAGGCCGCCAGGATCAGCTCCTCCTTGCCAAGCACTACGGTCATATCGCTGCTGCTGTAGCTGGAGCCAACGGCGGCGGAAACGGCTTCGGCAGCCTCCTGCCGGGTCATGCCGCCCACATTGACGCCTGCCAGCCGCACATTGTCCACGATCTTTCCGCCGTAGGGGTCGGAATTGGTCTGCCAGAGCACCACGGCCACGATTCCCACCACCAGCACCACGGCGATAATGGCCAGTGCCAAGTTGATCCCCTTGTGATGCCGGGAAACGGTATCCAAAAAGCCGCCGGATTCCCGGGGCGGGGCAGGGGGCGCTGAGGGCTTCTTTTCCCGGGGCGCGGCCTTGCTCTGCTCACGGGCCGCAGGCGCTTTTTGCTCCGGCGGACGGGCGGGCTTTTTAGGCGCTTCCTCCACCGCGCTGTCGGCCTGCGCACGGGACAGCTCCTCTCGCGCCTTTTGGCTGGGAGTCTGCGCGCCGAAATCCGCCGGAAACTCCACGCTCAGCTGCGCCAGAAGCTCGTCCAGGTTTACATCGTCCGCCGCGCCGTCGGCAGCGGAATCAATGGATTTGAGAATGCTGTCAAAGTCGTCAAATTCGTGTTTATCAGCCATGGTAACGCCTCCTGCTTCTGTGTGAGAGGTGATGGGAAATCTGTGGACTCCCACATTATTTTCCCAACATTCTGTTGCATTGTATTATAGCATGGAAGAAATGGAAATACAACCGCTTTTTGAGCAGATGGGAAAGGATTTCCTGCATCAAAGGCCCCGCTTAGCCGCACAGGCCCCGGTAGCGCTGCACAAAAATTTTGCTCTGCTTCAGACTGTCCACCCCGGAGGCAAGCTTCAGCTGGAGTGTCGGTTCCTTGGCGTTTGCCAGGAATACCACCCGTGCTTTGTAATCCGGGTCGGCGCACAGGGCGCTGACCGCCTCGAAGTTCAGATTGGTCAGGCCAAACAGCACATTTCCGCCCTTCTGGCGAATGTCCTTGATGCCCACCGTCCGCGCCTGGGCGCGCAGGAGGGCAATGTCGATCAGGTTCAGCACGCCCTTGGGCGGCTCGCCATAGCGATCCACGATCTCGTCCAGCAGATCGTCCGCGTCCTCCTGGCTGCGGATGGCAGCCATGCGGCGGTACAGATCCATTCGCTCCTCGCCGCGCTGGACATAATCCTTGTCCACATTGGCGGTGACGGTCAGGTCGGCGGTGCACTCCGGTGCCTTGGGCGCTTCGCCCCGCTCCTCCAGCACTGCCTCGTCCAGGAGCTTTAGATACATGTCGTAGCCCACGCTCATCATGTGGCCGGACTGCTCAGCGCCCAGAAGATTTCCCGCGCCGCGAATCTCCAGATCCCGCATGGCGATTTTAAAGCCGGAGCCGAACTCCGCAAAATCCCGGATGGCGGCCAGTCGCTTTTCCGCCACCTCCGTCAGGCTCTTGTCCGGGCGGAAGGTGAAGTAGGCATAGGCGTGCCGGGTGGAGCGACCCACCCGGCCTCTCAGCTGATGCAGCTGGGACAGGCCGAAGCGGTCGGCGTTTTCAATGATAAGGGTGTTCGCGTTGGGGATATCCAGGCCGGTTTCGATGATGGTGGTGCACACCAGCACCTGAATGTCTCCTTCGGCCATGGCCTGCATCACGTCTCCCAGGGCATCCTCCGTCATTTGCCCATGGGCGACGGCCACGTTCAGCCCCGGAATTCTCCGCCGCAGGGCTCCGGCGCACTGGTCGATGGTCTCTGTGCGGTTGTGCAGGTAATATACCTGCCCGCCCCGCTCTACCTCGCGGCGGATGGCGTCGTCGATGATGGCGGTGTTGTATTCCGTTACAAAGGTCTGCACCGGGTAGCGGTCGGAGGGCGGCTCCTCAATGGTGGACATATCCCGGATGCCGGACAGCGCCATGTTCAGTGTGCGGGGAATGGGGGTCGCCGACAGGGTCAGCACATCCACACCCTTGGAGATTTCCTTCAGCCGCTCCTTATGGCTGACGCCGAAGCGCTGCTCCTCGTCCACGATCAGCAGGCCCAAATCCTTGAATTGCACGCTTTTTTGCAGCAGCTTGTGGGTGCCGATGACCAGATCCACATTTCCGCTGCGAATGTCCTGCAAGGTTTTATTCTGCTGCTTGGTGGTGCGGAAGCGGCTGAGCACATCGATGTTCACAGGGAAGCCCCGGAAGCGGGAGATGGCCGTCTGATAGTGCTGCTGGGCCAGGACGGTGGTGGGTACCAGAATGGCGGCCTGCTTGCCGTCCATGACGCATTTCATCACCGCGCGGAGGGCGACCTCCGTCTTGCCGAAGCCCACGTCGCCGCAGAGCAGCCGATCCATGGGGGTGGGGGATTCCATATCGTGCTTGATATCGGCAATGCAGCGCAGCTGGTCGTCGGTTTCCGGGTAGGGGAAGTTGTCCTCAAATTCCTTTTGCCAGGGGGCATCGGCGGCAAAGGCAAAGCCGGGCTGCCGCTTCCGGGCGGCGTAAAGCTGGATCAGCTCGCCCGCCATATCCTTGGCGGCCTTGCGGGCCTTGGCCTTCGTTTTCTGCCAGGCGTCGGAGCCGATCTTGTTCAAACGGACGTTGGCATCCTCGCCGCCTCCGCCGATGTATTTGCTTACCAGATCCAGCTGGGTGGCGGGGACGAACAGGGTGTCGGAGCCCTGGTAGGCGATCTTGATATAGTCCTTGACCGCACCATCCACCTTGATCTGCTCCATGGCCATGAAGCGGCCGATGCCGTAATTTTCGTGGACGACCAGGTCGCCGGGGGAGAGGTCGGTAAAGGAGTTCAGCTTCTGGCGGTTGGTCGCGCCGGACTTTTTCGGCTTGCGGCGCTGCTCTCCCTTGGCAATCAGCTGCCCCTCGGTGAGCACAGCCAGCTTGGACAGGGGATACTCCATGCCAAAGGGCAGGCTCCCCTCTGCCAGAAGAATCTGGCCCGGCTTGGGCAGGGCGGTCAGCGGAATGCACAGGAAGCTGCTCAGCCCCTTTTCCCGGAGCATCTGCTGCAGCAGCTCCGCCCGGCGGCGGGTGCCGCAGAGCACCAGGCTGCCGAATTCCATTTTTTGGTAATGGGTCAGGTCGCTGACCACGGTGTCCATGCTTCCGCCGTAGCCGGGCAGCTGCTTGGCGGTGATGGGCAGGAGCACCTTTGGGGGGCAGTCGTCCGGGTAGGCGCTGCCGCCGAATGCGTCGAAGTAGGCCACGGTTTTCCCCCGCAGGCGGGTACAGAAATCCTCCCATTGCAGGGCAAAATCACATAGCTCACCCGCCACCAGCCCTGCCTGGAGCATGCTGTCCAGCTGCATTCCCAGCTCCTCCGTCCGGGTTCTGGCGGCGCGCTGGATGCTGCCGTGGTCGCACAGCACCAGAATGGAATCCCTGGGCACATAATCCAGCGCACAGGCAAATTCCGGGTAGATCAGGGACATATATCGGTCGGAGGCGGGATTATTCAGCCCGTTCTCATATTTTTCAAGATCCTTGGACAGTGTGGCGATCAGCGGTTCGTTGACATTCTTGTGCCGCCGCTGCCGGGCAATCAGGGCGCGCAATCCGGCGCACAGGCCCTCGATTCCGCCGCTGTGGCAGTGGGGAAGGGTTTCGCTTACAGGCAGCAGCACGCAGCTGGTGATGTTCTCGTCCCGCCGCTGGGTGCCGGGGTCGAAGAAGCCCATGGTGTCCAGCTCGTCGCCGAAGAATTCCGCCCGCACCGGCTTGTCGCAGGCAGGGGAGAATACGTCCAGGATGCCGCCGCGCACGGCAAATTGCCCCGCACCCTCCACCATGCCGCACCGGCTGTAGCCTGCATTCACCAGGGAGCCGATCAGCGATTCAATGGGGTATTCCTTCCCCACCTCCAGCGTGAGCGCGGCCTTGGAGAGAATGGCCGGGGGAAGCGTCCGCTGGCAGGCGGATTCCCAGGACATGATCTGGATGCCGACCTCGCCCCGCCCCAGAGCGTAGAGCTGCCGGAGCCGCTTTTGTTCCCAGGCACGGGAGACAACGGCGGCGTCATACAGCGTCAGATCCCGGCTGGGGAGAATGGGCGCTTCTACCTGCAAAAAGCACTTCAGCTCCTCCTGGAGCCGGTGGGCCGCCATATCATCCTGCACCAGAATGACCAGCGGCTTGTGAACATCCTCACAGATGCCCGCGATCATGTGGGAGCGGTTGATTTGCCCGACGCCCGTCACGGCGGCGGACTGACCGGCGCGCAGCGATTCCGTCAGGGCTGCGTATTCGGGAATGGTTTTCAGCATAAACAGGACTTGATCCATCATTATCGCCTCCTTCGGCAGCGCAGGCTGCCCCACGCAGCAAAGCGGAAAGTGGACTTCTTCCCACTTTCCGTCTGCTTTCAATGTTATAATACGCTATAATACTTTACGGATGGCTGCCGTTGAATTGGTTGGCCGCCTCGGCGATGCCCCGGTCGATGATGACGAGGGCGGCCCGGGCCGCATTCTCCAATGCAAAGGACAGATCCTTTTCCTCCTTGGCGCTGAAGGTGGAGAGCACCCAGGCGGCAAGGTCAAATTCAGGATTCGGCTTCGCACCCACACCGATCTTTACCCGGGGGAATTCCTGGCTTCCCAGCTCGGCAATGATGGATTTGATCCCATTGTGCCCCCCGGCGGAGCCGTCGCCCCGGATCCGCAGCCGCCCCGGCGGCAGGGAGATGTCGTCAAACATCACCAGAATCCGCTCCGGCGGGATGCTGTAGTAGGCGCTCAGCTGCAATACCGCCCGGCCAGACAGATTCATATAGGTCTGCGGCTTGAGAAGAAAGAGCTTGGCTCCGTTGTAAACGGTCTGCCCATACAGCCCCTGGAATTTTGCCTTATCAATCCTGCAGCCCAATTCCTGTGCCAGCAGGTCGATGGCACGAAAGCCCGCATTGTGCCGGGTGCGGGCATATTCGCTGCCGGGATTGCCCAGTCCGACCACAAGCCAGCTCTGACGATCCGCTCTGAACACGGCTCAGAACAGGTCGGCGATGGAGGTACCGCCGTGGATGTGCTCGATGGCGCGGGCAAACACGGGGGCCACGTCCAGGAATTTGATTTTGTTGCTGGCGGTGTTGCCCACCTGGGGAATGGTGTTCAGGAACACGATCTCCTCAATGGGGCTGTTCTCGATCCGCTCATAGGCGGGGCCGGAGAGCACACCGTGGGTAGCGCAGGCGAACACTGCCTTTGCGCCGCCCACCTCAACCAGAGCGTTGGCCGCGTTGCACAGGGAGCCGGCGGTATCCACCATATCGTCATACAGAATGCAGGTCTTGCCCCGCACGTCGCCGATGACGTTCATCACCTCGCACTCATTGGCCTTCTGACGGCGCTTGTCCACAATGGCGAGGCTCATGTGAACCTTCTGCGCAAAGGTGCGGGCGCGGCTGACGGAGCCGACATCGGGGGAGACAACAACAAATTCGGAGTGGTCAAATTTTTCTTCGGGGAATTTCTTCAGATAGTAGCTTACAAAGGAGGGGTTGCCCAGCAGATGATCCAGGGGGATATCGAAGAAGCCCTGAATCTGGGGGGCGTGCAGATCCATGGTGAGCACCCGGTCTGCGCCGGAGGCGGTGATCATATTGGCGACGAGCTTAGCGGAGATGGGGTCGCGGCTCTTGGCCTTGCGATCCTGGCGGGCATAGCCAAAATAGGGAATGACGGCGGTGATCCGCCCGGCAGAGGCGCGGCGGCAGGCGTCGGCCATCACCAGCAGCTCCATCAGACGGTCGTTTACGGGCTTGCAGGTGGACTGCACCAGGAACACGTCGGCGCCTCGGACAGTCTCATTCAGGGAAACGGAGACCTCGCCGTCGGCAAAGGTCTTGACGTCCGCCAGCCCCATGGGAATGTTCAGCGCATGGCAGATCGTTTCAGCGAACTTGGGATTGGAATTGCCTGAAAAAATTTTGATGTTGTCTCCGTAAGCTGTCATCGAAGAAATACCTCGCTTCTTTCTTTTTTCACCCGGCAAAGGGCGCTTGACCATCTCATTATACCACCATCCGCCGAGAAAAAGCAATAAGGGCATGGATAAAAATACCGCTGAAAAAACCAGCCATTTTCCGGGCTTCTTGTATAATCCGACGATATCCGACAGCGCCGCCCTCCGGGGCTTGACCGGCAGGATAAAGCGTGAAATTGCGAAATTATGTTTGAAAAAATACTTGTAGGATGGGAGGAAATGTGATATAATAAAAAACAGCGATTTTGATACAGGAGAAACAAAGCATGAACGATAAGATTGTGATTCAGGGTGCCAGAGAGAACAACCTGAAAAACGTAAATTTGACCATCCCCAGGGACAAGCTGGTGGTGTTTACCGGCCTGAGCGGCTCCGGCAAATCCAGCCTGGCCTTTGATACCATCTATGCCGAGGGGCAGCGCCGGTATGTGGAAAGCCTCAGCTCCTATGCCCGGCAGTTCCTGGGCCAGATGGATAAGCCGGACGTGGATTCCATTGACGGCCTTTCCCCCGCCATCTCCATCGACCAGAAAACCACCTCCAAAAGCCCACGCTCCACGGTGGGCACCGTGACAGAAATCTATGATTATCTGCGTCTGCTCTGGGCGAGGACGGGCATTCCCCACTGCCCCAAGTGCGGCAAAGAAATCCGGCGGCAGACCATCGACCAGATTGTCGACCGGGTGGAGGCGCTGGGGGAGGGAACCCGGTTTATCATCCTGTCCCCGGTGATCCGGGATAAAAAGGGCGAGCATCAGAAGGTATTTGAGGATGCCCGCAAGCAGGGCTTTGCCCGCCTCCGGCTGGATGGCATCCAGTATGACCTGACGGAGGAGCTGAAGCCGGAGAAAAATAAGAAGCATACCATTGAGCTGATCGTGGATCGCCTGGTGCTGAAGGACGGCATCCGCCGCCGCCTCACTGACTCCATCGAGACGGCCTGCGCTCATTCCGGCGGCCTGGTGACCATTTCCATTCCCGGCCAGCAGGAGGAACTGAGCTTTTCTCAGAATTACGCCTGCGAGGACTGCGGCATCAGCATGCCGGAGTTGGAGCCGAGAATGTTCTCCTTCAATAACCCCGCAGGCGCCTGCCCCAGCTGTACCGGCCTGGGCTTCCAGCTGATTGCGGACGAGGATCTGGTGATTCCCGACAAGGATAAATCCATCTTCGACGGCGCCATTCAGGCCTCCGGCTGGCAGAGCGCCCGGACGGATTCCATCTTCCGTATGTATTTTGAGGCATTGGCGCAAAAATATCACTTTTCTCTGACAGTTCCTGTCAAGGAGCTGTCACGGGACGTGATGGATGTGATCCTGAACGGCACCAAGGGCGAAAAGCTGCACATGACCTACAACCGGGGAAACGGAATGGGCGTGCTGGAGCAGTCCTTTGAGGGCATTTTGAATAACATCTCCCGCCGCTACCGAGAGACGCAGTCCGACGCCGCCCGGAAGGAGCTGGAGGAATGCATGTCCACCGCGCCCTGCCCGGTCTGCCATGGCAAGCGGCTGTCCGCCGTGGCCCAGGCCGTGACGGTGGGCGGAATCGGCATTATGGACTTCTGCGAGATGAGCATCCGCAAGGAGCTTGACTTTATGGACGGCCTGCACTTGGAGGGCAATATGGCCCTGGTGGCGGAGCAGATTGTGAAGGAGATCAAGTCCCGGCTCCAATTCCTGATGGATGTGGGCCTGGGCTATCTGACCCTTTCCCGGGCTGCCGGGACGCTCTCCGGCGGCGAGAGCCAGCGGATTCGCCTGGCCACCCAGATCGGCTCGTCGCTGATGGGAGTGCTGTATATTCTGGACGAGCCGTCCATCGGCCTGCACCAGCGGGACAATGACAAGCTATTGGCCACGCTGGAGCATCTGCGCGACCTGGGCAATACCCTGATCGTGGTGGAGCATGACGAGGATACCATGCGCGCGGCGGATTTCCTGGTGGATGTCGGCCCCGGCGCGGGCAGCCACGGCGGCGAGATCGTGGCGACGGGCACTCTGGAGGATATCATTGATTGCCCCCGATCGGTCACAGGCCAGTACCTGTCCGGCGTGAAAAAAATTCCCGTCCCGGCAACCCGCAGGCACGGCAACGGAAAGAAGCTGGTCATTCGGGGCGCACGGGAAAACAACCTGAAGAATCTGGACGTGGAAATTCCCCTGGGCACCTTCACCTGTGTCACCGGCGTTTCCGGCTCCGGCAAGTCCAGCCTGGTCAACGAGGTGCTGAATAAGACGCTCCTGGCCAAGCTGAACCACGCCCGCACCCGTCCCGGCGCCTGCCGCTGTATCGAGGGGCTGGAAAACCTGGACAAGGTGATCGACATTGACCAAAGCCCCATCGGCAGGACGCCGCGCTCCAATCCGGCTACCTACACCGGCCTGTTCAACGATATCCGCGACCTCTTCGCCTCCACGGCGGACGCAAAGATGCGCGGCTATGGCCCGGGGCGCTTCAGCTTCAACGTGAAGGGCGGCCGGTGCGAGGCCTGCTGCGGCGACGGCCTGGTGAAGATCGAGATGCACTTCCTGGCGGATGTCTATGTCCCCTGCGAGGTCTGCCACGGCTCCCGCTACAACCGAGAAACCCTGGAGGTGCTCTATAAGGGCAAGAATATCTCTCAGGTGTTGGATATGACCGCCGAGGAGGCGGTGGACTTCTTTGAAAACCTGCCCAAGATTCGCCGCAAGGCGCAAATGCTCCAGGAGGTCGGCCTGGGCTATGTGAAGCTGGGCCAGTCCAGCACCACCCTTTCCGGCGGTGAGGCGCAGCGGGTGAAGCTGGCCACGGAGCTGTCGCGGGTGTCCACCGGCAGAACCATCTATATCCTGGACGAGCCGACCACCGGCCTGCACGCGGCGGATGTTCACAAGCTGATCGAGGTACTGCAGCGGCTGGTGGAGGCGGGCAATACGGTGCTGGTGATCGAACATAACCTGGATGTGATCAAAACGGCGGATTACGTCATTGACCTTGGCCCGGAGGGGGGCGACGGGGGCGGCACCCTGGTCGCCGCCGGAACGCCGGAGGAGGTTGCCGACACAGAGGGCAGCTTCACCGGGGCATATCTGAAGAAATATCTCTGATGGCCTTCAAAAAAGGTCTGCTGGAGCATCCGGCAGACCTTGTACAGGGCTATTCATAAAAGCTGTAGGGGAGAAATTCGGAAAGCTCCACCAGCGCGTGATCCTGCTCCCCGGCATAGTCGGCAAGCAGCAGCTTGGAGTGCAGCGAGACGCTGTCCGGCGGCACAGAGAAGAATGTGATGGTCACCCTGGTGCCGCTTCCCTGGGGATGGTCGATCAGAACCGCGCCGCGATGGTAGGCGGCGGTGTTGCGGATCAGCAGCATCCCCAGCCCGATCCCGTGGCGGGTATCCTCCACGGTTGGCTCCCGCAGATAGCGGATAAAAAGGGACGCCTGCTCCTGCTGGGACATGCCGCTGCCGCTGTCGGAGACGGAAAAACGAAATTGCTTCCCGCTGCGGTGCAGGGCAAGCTGAATGCTGCCGCCCCTGGGGGTGAATTTCAGGGCGTTGGAGATCATGTTCAGCACGGCCCGCTCCATCAGCTGCTGGTCGATGCACCCGGTGCACGCCTCCTCCGGGCCGGTGTAGCTGATCTGAATGCCCGTCGGCTCCGACAGGGCGATGGCCTTCTCTGTGATTTCCTGAAACAGGGCGGTGATGTTCCGGCTTTCTGGGTGGAATACGGGGCTGACGCCCGAGGCGTCGGACATGTTGCCCACAATGCGCAGCAGCTGATACAGGCTGCGGTTCAGCTGACTGGCGGCGGGAGCCGTGTGCGTGAGGTGCTGAGCGGCCAGCATGGCATTCGCAAGGGGGCCGCGCAGCTCTCTAGCGGCCAGCGCAAGCACCCGCAGCTGCGCGCTTTCAAATTGCTGATCCAGCGTGAATACGTCCTCCTGACCGATGCGCACCACCGAAGCACCGAAGCGCTGGCCGTGGATGGTCAGAGTGAGGTACAGCATCCCGCCGGAGAAGGCCGTATAGTCCTCGCTGCCGGATTCCAAAAGCGGCTGCAGGGAAAGCCCCTCCCGCAGAAAAAGTTTCCGCGCAGCCTGATTCAGCCGGGTAATGACCTTGTTTTCAACGCAAAAAGTAGGATGGGGCATCAAGTCCAGCATCCCGATTTCCTCTGTTTGTTGTTCCATGGGTCTCCTCCTGACGATGATAGGATGTGCAGAACACGGGAAATCTTTCCCGGCGAGTTTCGACCTTTGGCTCTATTTTAACGGAAGTAAACGGAAATAGCAAGGGCCAACATAGAATTGTTGAGGTGAATTTGCATGCCGATGCATGACGGACACAGAAAGAGGCTGCGTCAGCGTTTCCAGGCGGAGGGGCTGGATCATTTTACGGATGTTCAGGTGCTGGAGCTGCTGCTGTTTTACTGCATCGCCAGGCAGGATACCAACCCCATTGCCCACAGGCTGCTGGAACAGTTCGGCTCTCTGTCTCAGGTGCTGGAAGCGCCGGTGGAGGAGCTGTGCAAGGTAGAGGGCGTGGGGGAGAGCACGGCGGTTTTCCTGCACCTGGTCACACAGGTGGGCCGGTGCTATCTGAAGGATCGCGCGGCCAAGACGAAGATTCTGCCCACGCTGGAGAGCTGCGCAAAGTTTTTGCAGCCCTACTTTTACGGAAAGAATGTGGAGACGGTATATCTGCTCTGCCTGGACGCGAAGTGCAAGTTCCTGTGCTGCAAGAAGATGTCCGAGGGCAACGTGAATTCCACCCAGCTCTCGGTTCGCAAGGTCGTGGAAACGGCGCTGACAGCCAACGCCTCCAGTGTTCTTCTGGCCCATAACCACCCCGGCGGCATTGCCATTCCCTCCTATGCGGACATTCACACCACCATGAACGTGGCGGCCGCATTGCAGGCGGTGGATGTGCACTTTATTGACCACCTGGTAATTTGTGATGATGATTACGTCTCGCTGATGCAGTCCGGCTACCTGACGGCGGGCACGGAGGAATAAAATGGATCGATTTAAACTGGTTTCTGAATACAAGCCCTCCGGCGACCAGCCGGAGGCAATCGAGGCGCTGGCAAACGGCGTCAATTTGGGCCTGCGGGAGCAGACCCTGCTGGGTGTCACCGGCTCCGGCAAGACCTTTACCATGGCGTCCGTGATTGCAAAGCTGAATCGCCCCACGCTGGTTCTTGCCCACAACAAGACCCTGGCGGCCCAGCTGTGCTCGGAATTCCGGGAATTCTTCCCGGAAAACGCGGTGGAGTATTTTATCTCCTACTACGATTATTATCAGCCGGAGGCATACATTGCCCACACCGACACCTATATTGAAAAGGATTCCTCCGTCAACGAGGAGATCGACCGCCTCCGCCACTCCGCCACCTCCGCACTGTTTGAGCGCCGGGATGTGATCGTGGTGGCCTCGGTGAGCTGCCTGTACGGCCTGGGCGACCCCATCGACTACAAGAGCATGGTCATCTCCCTGCGGGTGGGGCAGGATCGCCCTATGGATGAAATTCTCAAAAAGCTGACGGAGATCCGCTATGAGCGGAATGACCTGGATTTCTCCCGTAATAAATTCCGGGTTCGCGGCGATACCCTGGAGATTTATCCGGCCTACTGGTCGGGGCGGGCCATCCGCATTGAATTCTTTGGGGACGAGATTGATCGCATCAGCGAAATCAACGCCGTGTCCGGCCTGACGGAGCGGTATGTGGATCACGTGGCCATCTATCCTGCCAGCCATTACGTGGCCTCCAGGGAAAAGCTTCAGCGAGCCATGCTGGAGATTCAGAAGGAATGCGACCAGCAGGTGCAGTTTTTCCGGGATAATAACAAGCTGATCGAGGCGCAGCGCATTGCCCAGCGGACGGCCTATGATCTGGAAATGCTGACGGAGATCGGCTTTTGCAGCGGCATCGAGAATTATTCCCGTGTCATTCAGGGCAGAGCGCCGGGCACGCCGCCGACCACGCTGCTGGATTATTTCCCCAAGGATTTCCTGATGTTCATCGACGAGAGCCACGTGACGCTGCCACAGTGCCGCGCCATGTACGCCGGCGACCGCAGCCGCAAGGACGCGCTGGTCAACTATGGCTTCCGGCTCCCCTCTGCCTATGATAACCGGCCTCTGAATTTCGGGGAATTTGACCAGAAGATCAATCAGGTGATCTATGTCTCCGCCACGCCGGGGGAATACGAGCGCAGCCGCTCCGGGCAGATCGTGGAGCAGGTGATCCGTCCCACGGGCCTGCTTGACCCGGTGGTGGAGGTGCGTCCCATCGAGGGCCAGATCGATGACCTGATCGGAGAGATCAACGCCCGCACAACACGGCAGGAGCGGGTGCTGGTGACCACGCTGACCAAGAAGATGGCAGAGGATCTGACGGTTTACCTGACCAAGGCGGGGATTCGGGTGCGCTATATGCACTCCGATATCGGCGCCATGGAGCGTATGGAGATCATCCGGGATCTTCGTATGGCAAAATTTGATGTGCTGGTGGGCATCAATCTGCTGCGTGAGGGATTGGATCTGCCGGAGGTCAGCCTGGTTGCCATCCTGGACGCGGACAAAGAGGGCTTCCTGCGCAGCGAAACCAGCCTGATTCAGACCATTGGGCGTGCGGCAAGAAACGCCGATGGCAAGGTAATCATGTATGCCGATACGGTTACGCCCTCCATGCGCCTGGCCCTGGACGAGACGGCCCGCCGTCGTGACATTCAGGACAGCTATAATAGGGCCCACGGCATTGAACCCAAGACGGTCATCAAATCCGTGCGCGACCTGATCGAGATATCCTCCCCCACCGCAGAGCGGAAGGGAAGAACCGGCGTGAAGATGACCAAGGCAGAGAAGGAAAAAGAGATTGCCCGCCTGGAAAAGCAGATGAAGGAGGCGGCCAAGATGATGGAATACGAGTACGCCGCCGTGCTGCGTGACCAGATCATTGAGCTGCGGGGCAACGGACTGTAATTCAAAAAAAGAGAGGGAATGTATGCAAAAGATAAAAGCCATCGACCCTGGGTTTCGTGCCCAGATGTATAAGCTGCTGATCCCGCTGGTCATTCAGAACCTTCTGAATGCGGCGGTCAGCTCGTCGGACGTGGTGATGCTGAACTATGTCAGCCAGTCGTCCATTTCCGCAGTGTCCCTGGCGGCAAACTACGCCCAGGTGCTTGGCAGCGTGTTCTACGGCCTGGGCACCGGCGCGACACTGCTGTGCGCCCAGTATTACGGGAAAAAGGATTTCCGTGCCATCCAGGCGGTGCAGGGAATTGCGCTGCGCTTCTCCATGGTGATTTCGGCGGTGTTTGCGCTGGCGGCTTTCACGGTGCCGCAGGTGCTGATGCGCCTGTTTACAAACGACGCCGAGCTGATTTCCATTGGCGTGGGGTACCTGCGGATTATGGGAATAACCTATCTGTGCTGGGGCATCATAGAGGTATACATGTCGGTGCTGCGCAGCATCGGCCGGGTGACGGTGTGCCTGGCGCTGAATATCATGACGTTCTTCCTGAACATTGCACTGAACGCTGTGTTCATCTTTGGCCTGCTGGGCGCACCCAGGCTGGGCGCGGTGGGCGTTGCCATTGCCACGGCGGCATCCAGAGTGGTGGAGCTGGTGGGCGGCTTTGTGGTTTCGGCCCTTTCAAAGGATGTGAAGCTGAAGCTTTCGGAGGTTTTTCGCAGGAATAAGGTGCTCACCGGCGACTTTATCCGCCTGGCGCTTCCGGCTCTGGGCAACGACGTGTCCTGGGGTGTGGCATTTTCCATGTATTCCGTGATCCTGGGGCACCTGGGCAACGATGCGGTGGCGGCCAATTCCATTGTGGTGGTCATCCGCAACCTGACCACCACCTTCTGCTTCGCCGTGGCCGGAGCGGGCGGAATTCTTTTGGGTAACGTGATGGGTACCGGCGACCTGGACAAGGCGAAAAGGTATGCCTCCGAAGTGGTAAAAATGACGGTGATCTCCGGCGCGTTTGGCGGCGTTATTCTGATTGCCGCCATTCCGCTGGTGCTCCGCTTTGCCTCTGCCAGCCTGACGGATACCGCCATGGGTTACCTGCGGGTAATGCTGTGGATCAATTCCTATTACATCATGGGCGCTGCGGTCAATACCTCGCTGATCGCGGGGGTGTTCCGTGCAGGCGGCGATACCCGCTTCGGCCTGATCTGCGATTCCATCGACATGTGGTGCTACGCGGTGCCCCTGGGCTTCCTGGCGGCCTTCGTGCTGAAGCTGCCGGTGCTGTGGGTGTATTTCCTGCTGTGCACGGACGAATTCGTGAAGTGGCCCTGGGTACTGCGCCATTACCGCAGCGGCGCATGGGCTAAGAATATCACCCGGGAGGGCCTGTTCAGCGAAGAGGAGAGCGCTTCCTTAAGTTAATCTTAACAAGCACGAATTTTGAGGTTTTATGTCAATTCCACTTGCTTTTTTTTCGCTGCAATGATAGAATGTCATTGACATTACCATAAAGGTAGGGGACTAGCGATGGATAAGAATGATTTCGATCTCGATATCGATTTTGAAGAAGAATATGGCTTCGATCCCAAGGATTTCCTGTCAGAGGATGATGATTTCGATTATTCTGATATCCTGGAGGAGGATGATTCCGGCGACGACCCGGACGCCACGAGAGCCTACCATTTTGATCAAAAGCTTACGCAGGGCGCAGGCGAAGATATGGACGATGCCGATGAGGATCTGGCTGCCGACTTCCCTGAGCATCCCGATTACGGGGACGAGGAGCAGGAAAACGTAGACGGCGAGGACATTCAGTCCTATGACTCCCCGGAAGAAGAGCAGGATGCGGAAGAATATGACCCGGAGGAATATGATCCCGAGGGCTACGAGGAAGAGCCGGAGGAGGCTGCTCCTGCCAAGAAGAAGGGCGGCCTGAAACTTCCCAAGCTGGGCGGCTCCGGCAATTCGAAGAAAGCAAAGGGTGACGCCTCCGCCCCGGCAAAGAAGAGCGCGTTCTCCAAGCTCCTGGATATGTATATGGAGCCGGTCACCCGCTACAAGGAGGAAAGCGAGGTCCTTGATCCCCTGGATCCCCGCTATGTCCGCCGGAGAAAGCGGGAAAAGAAACGCATTTTCAAGGAGGTATACCTGCCCGCCATCATTGCAGGCCTGGCACTGTGCCTGATTCTCAGCTTCATTGTCGGCTCTGTTTCCAATGCGCTGACCGTGAAAAAGAACAAGGATTCCGCCGCCCAGGTAGAGGCGCAGCAGCAGGCCAGCGCCGCCGATGCCGCCGAGGTGGAATTTAAGAGGACTATGGCCCAGGTGGAAAGCCTGATAACGGGATATGATTATCAGGCCGCGATCGACCTGCTGGATGATTATCTGAACAACTACAATGGAAGCAACAGCTCGTTCCGGGAGCAGGCCGTCACCAGACAGGCGGCGCTGGTGAATGAGAAGGAGCAGCTGGTGGAGCTGAAAGATGTGACCACCATTCCCAACCTCTCGTTCCACGTGCTGATGGCCGATGCGTCCCGCGCCTGCAATAAGGATGTGTCCGGCGCAGACCTGGCCGGCCTTTATAACAAGAACTTCGTATCCGTGGAGGAATTCAGCCGGATTCTAAATCAGCTGTACAGCAGCAATTATGTCCTGGTGGACTTTGACAGCTTTGTCTATACGGCCACCGGCGTGGACGGCAACGCGGAGTTCGGTGCGCAGTCCATTTTCCTCCCCCAGGGCAAGAAGCCGATCATGATTACCGAGACCATGGTCAACTATTTTGAGTATATGGTTGACCCGGATAAGGACGGCGTGCCGGATGCCAAGGGTCATGGCTTTGCCAATAAGCTGGTGCTGGATGAAAACGGCGACATCAAGGCCTCCTATGTGGACGCCAATGGTCAGAGCCTGGTGGGCAATTATGACCTGGTGCCCGTGCTGGAGAGCTTCATCCAGGAGCACCCCGACTTTGTTTACCAGGGCGCGCGGGCCATTCTGGCAGTCAGTGGCACAGAGGGTGTGTTCGGCTATCGCACCAATACCTCCTATGTCTCCCGCTTCGGCCAGGCATTCTATGACAATGAGGTGATCGAGGCCAAGAAGGTTGTGGCCGCGCTGCGGGAGAAGGGCTACACCATCGCCAGCTACACCTACAGCAACCAGGCCTACCGTGGCATGTCGACGGTGCAGATTCAGGCGGAGGTCACCAACTGGACGAACCAGATCACCCCCGTGCTGGGCGAGGTGAGTACCATGGTATTTGCCCGCGCCAGTGATATTGAATCCTATTCCGGCACCACCTTTGATGTGCTGTATAACAGCGGCATCCGCTTCTTCCTGAACAGCGGCTCATCGCCCAGAGTGGATATCAACAAGACCTTCGTCCGCCAGACCCGGCTGATGGTCACCGGCGAGACGCTGGCCTGGTATTCCAGCCAGTTCTCCAGCTACTTCGACAGCAACGTGGTTCTGGATGTGACCGCCCGCGGCGGCATGCCCGCAAAATCTTAATGGAATGCGCCGGGATTTTTCCCGGCGCATTTTTAAGGAGTGAAAAGTTTATGGAAATAAAACCGGGCATTTACCGGCACTTTAAGGGAAAGAAGTATCAGGTGCTGTATCTGGCGACCCATTCCGAGACGCGGGAGCCAATGGTGGTGTACCGTGCTCTGTACGGCGAATATGGCATCTGGGTGCGGCCTGCCTCCATGTGGGCGGAGCACGTGGAGCGGGACGGCTATTCCGGCCCGCGGTTTTACCTAATTGAGGAAGAGGAAGCGTAGAAATGAAGCAGGTGGTTGTGATTACCGGCGGCAGCAGCGGCATCGGCCTTGCCACGGCCCGCGCTTTTCGCGCCGGGGGAGACAAGGTATACGAGCTGAGCCGCCGGGATGCGGTACATAACAACGAAGTCGTCCATATTGCAGCGGATGTGACCGACGAGGAAGCGGTCGGAGCTGCCCTCCGGCAGGTCGTGCAGGCAGAGGGCAGGGTGGATGTGCTGGTGTGCAATGCTGGCTTCGGTATCTCCGGCGCGGCGGAATTTACCGGCAATGGGGATGCCAAGCGTCTGCTGGAGGTAAACCTGTTCGGCGCAGTAAACGCCGTGAAGGCAGCGCTACCCGTCATGCGCGCGCAGCGAGGCGGAAAGATCATCTGTATCAGCTCCATTGCGGGGCTGGTGTCCATCCCGTTTCAGGCGTGGTATTCCGTGTCCAAGGCGGCGGTTCTTTCCTACGCAGCCGCGCTGCGCCAGGAGGTTCGGCCCTTTGGCATTCAGGTCTGTGCCATCCTGCCTGGGGATATCCGCTCCGGCTTCACCGGCAGCCGGGAAAAGTCCCCGGCGGGGGATGATGTTTACGGCGGCAGGATTGCCCGTTCCGTTGCCGTGATGGAGCATGACGAGCAGACCGGCATGTCAGCGGAGGCTGCGGCAGGGGCAATCGTCCGTATTGCCCGCAAGCGCCGCGTCAAGCCCAGCTATGCCATCGGGCTGCAATACAGAGCGGTAACGGTGCTGAACCGCATTCTGCCCGGCGCTCTGGTCAGCCGGATCGTGGGCGGCATCTACGCAAAATAGGGCAATTGCGCACCGGGCGGATTTATGCTATCATGTAAGTGATTGATTGACAGAGGAGGAGCAACATGGCAAAGGTATCGCCATCCATCCTGGCGGCGGATTTTGCAAATCTGGAGCGGGATATTCACGAGATCGAGAAAAGCGGCGCGGATTGGATCCATGTGGATGTGATGGACGGCTCGTTCGTCCCCAACCTGTCCCTGGGGTTCCCCGTGCTGCAGGCCATGCGGAGAGTGACCGCCATGACCCTGGACGTGCATCTGATGATCCAGCAGCCCATCCGCTATGTGGAGCGCTTCATTGCGGCTGGGGCAGACTGGCTCACCGTCCATATTGAGGCAGACACCCGGGAAAACACGCTGGAGGCGCTGAAAAAAATCCGGTCCCTAGGCTGCAAGGCGGGTATTTCCCTGAAGCCCGGCACCCCGGCGGAGGAGGCGCTGCCCTACTTTTCCCTGTGTGACCTGATTCTGGTCATGACCGTCCAGCCCGGCTTCGGCGGCCAGAAATTCATGGAGGACATGATGCCCAAGCTTGCGGCTCTGCGCCGCGCGCTGGATGAGGTAAATCCCGGCTGCCTGCTTTCCGTGGACGGCGGCATCGATACGCATACCGCGCCCATTTGCAAGCGCAGCGGCGCGGGCGTCCTGGTCACCGGTTCCGCCTTCTTTCGCGCGCCGGATCGGGCAGCCTATGTTCGGCAATTGCAGGAGTAAGCGACGGGCTGCCCATTTTGTCAAAGCGGACATCGTTCCCCCGCGTGTTTTTTGTTGGGAATGTTTTGCCCGTGTAATTGACAATTCCCTGCATAGAATGTATAATATATGCGGAAATTGCGGCGAATCGGGTTCCCTGCTTCCGCTGTGCGGTTTCTGAAACGTTAATCTGAAGGCGGAAAACCGCCTTTTGAAAGAAAGGAAATTTGCCATGATTTACAGTGCAGAAGTACAGAATATGTGCTCCGTCGCCAAGGGCGCATACCATGGCCCCGCTCCCATTCCCGAAGAGGGCAAGTGGGTCCAGGCCAAGGAAATCAAGGACATCAGCGGCTTTACCCATGGTATCGGCTGGTGTGCTCCCCAGCAGGGCGCCTGCAAGCTGACCCTGAACATCAAGGAGGGCGTCATTGAGGAGGCGCTGGTGGAGACCATCGGCTGCTCCGGCATGACCCATTCCGCCGCGATGGCCGCCGAGATTCTCATCGGCAAGACCATCCTGGAGGCGCTGAACACCGACCTGGTGTGCGACGCCATCAACACCGCGATGCGTGAGCTGTTCCTGCAGATCGTCTATGGCCGCAGCCAATCCGCGTTCTCCGAGGGCGGCCTGGTCGTGGGTGCTTCTCTGGAGGATCTGGGCAAGGGCCTGCGCAGCCAGGTCGGCACCATGTTCGCCACCAAGTCCAAGGGCCCCCGTTACCTGGAGATGGCCGAGGGCTACGTCACCCGCGTGGCGCTGGATGAGGACAACCTGATCATCGGCTATGAGTTCGTCAACCTGGGCAAGATGATGGACTTTATGAAGAAGGGCGACGACGCCAACACCGCCTACAAGAAGGCTATGGGTCACTACGGCCGCTTCGACAACGCGCCCAAGTACATTGACCCCCGCCAGGAATAAGAGGAGGACACAACGATGGCTTTGTTTGAAAGTTACGAGAGAAGAATTGACAAGATCAATGGTGTCCTCGCCCAGTACGGCCTGAACTCCGTGGAGGAGTGCCGTACCCTGTGCCAGTCCAAGGGCTTCGACCCCTATGAGATTGTCAAGGGCATTCAGCCCATCTGCTTTGAGAACGCCTGCTGGGCCTACACCGTGGGTGCCGCGATCGCGCTGAAGAAGGACGTCAAGACCGCCGCCGAGGCCGCCGAGGCCATTGGCATCGGTCTGCAGGCCTTCTGCATCGACGGCTCCGTGGCCGAGGATCGTAAGGTCGGCCTGGGCCATGGCAACCTGGGCGCGATGCTGCTGCGCGACGAGACCAAGTGCTTCGCCTTCCTGGCCGGTCACGAGTCCTTCGCCGCTGCTGAAGGCGCCATCGGCATCGCCCGCTCCGCCAACAAGGCCCGTAAGGAGCCCCTGCGGGTCATCCTGAACGGCCTGGGCAAGGACGCTGCCCAGATCATTTCCCGGATCAACGGCTTCACCTATGTGCAGACAAAGTTTGATTACTACACTGGCGAGCTGAAGATCGTCAAGGAGTACAAGTACTCCGATGGCGAGCGCGCCGCTGTCCGCTGCTTCGGTGCCGACGATGTCCGCGAGGGCGTGGCCATCATGCACCACGAGGGCGTGGACGTGTCCATCACCGGCAACTCCACCAACCCCACCCGCTTCCAGCATCCTGTGGCCGGCACCTATAAGAAAGAGTGCATCGAGCAGGGCAAGAAGTACTTCTCCGTCGCCTCCGGCGGCGGCACGGGCCGTACCCTGCATCCCGACAACATGGCCGCCGGCCCCGCTTCCTACGGCATGACCGACACCATGGGCCGTATGCACAGCGACGCCCAGTTCGCCGGCTCCTCCTCCGTCCCCGCTCACGTGGAAATGATGGGCTTCCTGGGCATGGGCAACAACCCCATGGTCGGCGCTACCGTTTCCGTGGCCGTGGCTGTTGAGGAAGCGCTGAAGAAGTAAGGTTATACCCTGCTTTTGAACCCAAAAAGTTCAAACCCCACTTTTCGCAAAAATAAGACAAGGAAGCACGTCCTGCCGGAGAAATCCGGCGAGATGTGCTTCCTGTTTTTGCTGTTTTAGGGGCGTTTTTGATGAAGAAAATGAGGATGTGCTTCCCAAAAGAAAAGACGTTAAGCGACGGATTTAAGAAATATGTACCGAATGGGCATGGATGTGGCTCGAATTGCTCAGGCGGTGAATGCCAGCATTGAGCAGGTAAAGCAGTGGATATCCCCGCTGACAGTTTAAGAAAGGCCTCCGCCTGGGGTTATTCTGAACCGCGCAGGCGGAGGCTTTTTATTGCTCGTCGGGAATGTACTGCATGATATCGCCTACATCACACTGTAAAATGCGGCAGAAAATTTCAATGGTGTGGGTGCTCACGCTTTCATTGCGCTTTAACCGCGTGATCTGCCCAGGGCTGACATTGTATTTCTTGATCAGCGCATACTGGGAGATACCCCGTTGCTTCATCAGGTTCCAAAGCTTTTCATAGGTTATCATGTGTGGCCTTCTCCATGTTTTGATACTTGACATGATAACCGTATTTGGTATATAATCATATTAACCAATATCGGTTAATAAATTGATTTAATTGGAGTCGACTGGTATTGGGCAATTCTTTTTATAGGAGAGGGAGAGACACATGAAAAGTAAGCGTCATTTTATACCCGGATTGGTGGATCAGATTTGCCCGGCACAGAATCATTTGAAAGGGTCTTGCACTGTGAAGCGCTTAGCCGCGATTATATTTATGCTGGTACTTCTTTTGTCGTGCTGCGGCATCTATTCGGCAGAAAGAATTGACGGGAGCCCTGTGGTGCCGTATAGTGCTTCAGAAGAGAATTTCCAGGATTCGGTTGAGAAATTTAAAGAATTTGTCATTGAAAATGGCATGAAGCTCAGCGGGATACATGTGTACGCATTTGATACCGGGCTGCAGAACGTCAACTTTTACGGCATGGTGAATGGGGAAGCAGTGATGCTTTCGCTGTCATACCTGCAAGAAAATTTATCAAATTCGCAAATCCAGTTTACGTGCACGACATTGATATATCTGACAGGCTACGAAAAGCAGCAGCCAGGCACATTCTATGCCTATCAGAGCAATACGGCTGCAATGAAATCGGGAGATTTGACTTTCAGCGCAGGCGTCAATCTTGACCCGACAACCTATACGGCTGAATCGGCTCTGAGCTTTGTTGATATAAAGAGATCGGACAACAGCTCGACTGCGACAGTTAATGCGACCTTTGAGAATGCCGCAAGGGATGGCCTGAATACAAGCCTTGAATTCTTTGGTGAAATATTAAAGAATGATAAAATTGGCCTTACATTGCAGGATTTCGGCTTTTTGAAATATGAGGTGGATGAAAACAGAGCATCTGACATTCGTGGCGCCGCAGCGACCAATGAGGCAGCAGAGCCAGCGCCCATTGACATCAGTATTGCCGGCTTGAAATTCAATTCAGCTGGTACGCCGGAGCTGTACCTCCGTTTTACAAATACTGGAGACAAAGACGTGATTGCATTTGATTTCTATGTTCGGTGCTATAACGCCTATGATGACCAGATAAAGGGCTATGGAAGATATGATGTTTTCCATGGGACAGACCAGGATACGCTCTACGCAGGACGCACATCGGAGGCCAATGTTTACTGGAACTTGTTCGGATTTGATAATGTTAAAAGTGTAAGTGTCGCAATTGTGAAATATAAGGTCGCTGGAGAGGATACTGTAGAAATCCCCGAGAATGAATATGTATGGATAAGCTAAGTCCGTAAAAACCTCCCCCTGAGCATCACACGCAGAATGCTCAGGGGGAGTGCTTTAAGTTGACGGAAACTCCGAAGGGAGGGCTGGCGCGCCGGGAGGATTGCAAGGGCATGATGAAAACTACTTGCGCAGCAGGCGATTCACATTTGCCAGGGTCAGAGCAAGATCATCCTCACTCAGCTGACCAATGGCATCAAGTACGGATTTGGAAAGTCTGGGGTTATGCTTCTGCGTGTCAAAGAATTCAATGGGAGTAATGCCGAAATAATCGCATATGGCGAAAAATTCAGTCATGGACGGCAGTGTTTTGCCGGAAGAAATGTTATTGATATACCCACGGCTATGACCCAGGTCATAGCTCATTTTGTATTCGGATACACCCTTTTGCATGCGAAGCTGGGTAATCCGATCTCGAACGAATTCTGCATCCATTTTTTTGGCTCCTTTCCTATATAGAATAGAATAAAAAAGCCAGCTTAATACATTTTAAAAAGGTGTAAAATATTGACATGCACTTTTAAAGATGTTATTATAGCTTTGAAAATGTATAATAAGGTATAAATAACATTTTCAAGACTGTGAAACGGGAGGGGATTTTAAAAGAAGAAAGAAGTGACCAGATACATAGAGATGCTTAGCGGATTCAAAAAAGAAAGGGATGTGTTTTTAGTGAAGAGATTTTTAACGTTTGTCCTAATTTGCTCATTACTCATAACCTCAGCTGCGGCCAGCGGTGCTGATGGAGGTACTTCTGAGGTTGATTTTGACCGTGTGGAGGAATTATTGCAGGGCACATGGGAATATCATGGCAAAATTGACGGCTTCAATGTTGTACAGAGATTTGAGTTCTGTGACGGTACGGTGTACTTCGAGATAATAATAGAGGGATATCTAGGCTCTTTTGTGACATACGAAGGTTCTTATTGTATTGATGAAATAGGAATAAAATTGTCTGTTGACGGAGAAGAGGCATATGTAAAATACTGTATTGACGGGGATGAGCTGTCTATAAGTATGCAAATGACATCAGAATCAGGTGGTGTTACGACTGTTACGACAGAGAATTTTTCCAAAATCAGCACATCAACGCCGGATATCGTATCCGCCGCTGAGAATTTGAGTAGCGGCGAATTTGGTGATGTGGTTCAGCTATTAGAAAAAGGTGTTTGGTTTTTTAATGGAGGATCAGACGCAACTGTGAACAGGCTGGAGTTTAAGAAAAACAGGGCAGCAATCTGCCAGATTTACACAGACGGCAACGGGCAGCACACGGGAGATGACACACAGTTCTCTTACACACTGGACGAGGAGAACGTCACCATTCGATTGGCGGATGGCAGTGAGCTGGTTATTCCATACAGCGTTGATGGCGATGCGCTGATAATCGGGAACAATGAATATTTAACGCCGGAACAAATTGAAGCTGATTTGCAGGGGTATTGGGGCCTTCGAGAAAAAGGCACCAATCCAATATGGGATGATTCGGAGCATGAATACATTGTCTACATCAATAAGGGTGCCATAAAGTACGAATATGCGGCAAAAGCATACGGCGGGTCAAATGGAGAATACTATTACTATGGGCCGCACGAAGGAACCTATACAGTCGATGATCGTGGATTGACTGTGAATGTGACAAATAATTACCAGTTTGCCTTTAATATCGTTGACGGCAAAGCTGTTATGGTACGGTGTGGCGTGTTGATGTCCCCTGTAACAGGCTTTAAGGGAGAATATGGCTATTCGTTCAGGTAACGGGGGACAGAAATGAGAGGAAAAAAGCTGCGCATTTTACTCCTGACCGCTGTAGCCTGCTTAAACCTGTGTGCGACGGCATCCCAGGTCAACGCCCATGCAGAGCAGGATACCTCAAGCGCTGCTGTGGGATTTGAAAGCCTCGGCGGGAACTGGGTTGTAGGGGGAATATACTACAGCGACAGGATCGTTGATATCAGTGACAATGAGCAACTAATGGCAATTTACGATACGGTTTTCTTGAACTTCTATGAGGATGGAACGTTCCTTTACACGAACATGTATAATGACAGAGGCCAGTACACATTACAAACAAACGGAACGTTCTTCCTGAAAACAGAGACGGTTTTCCTGTATGATATAACAAGTAAAGGAATCGTTGAAAAGGAGGTTGAGGATGCCTCGAAAATAACGTACATTGTCAACTTGCTGGATAAGAACACATTGCAGCTGGGCGTTCTGGATCCGATGACCGGGAGAGAGAAAGCCGGGAGTGATCCGCTCATTTTTGAACGGGAAGGTGTAGAAAGCTCCTTCATTTCAGAGAATAAAGTTTCGCTCAATAAGTCAAATTCAGGGACGAGTACAGGTAAAACAGATGAATCAACTGCCGTGTCTCCTGGAATGCGCAATGCGCTGCAAAGTGCAAAGGATTATCTGGATGCCATCCCATTTTCACGCAAAGGCTTAATTGAGCAGTTGGAGTATGAAGGCTATTCCCGCTCAGAAGCCGTATATGCTGTCGAGCATTGCGGCGCAGACTGGAACAAGCAAGCCTGCGATATGGCAAAGGATTATTTGGAAGTGATGTCCTTTTCACGTAGCAGCCTGATTGAACAGCTGGAATATGAAGGGTTTACCCATAGTCAGGCAGTTTACGGTGTTGATCAGGCATATCGGTAAAACAAAAGCAGGGGACATTTAAAACGTTCCCTGCTTATTAAATGGAAAGGCTTTATGAGTTTGAGAAACGCCAGCTATCGCATTACCCGGTTTCAAAGTGAGTCAGTATTTCTTCGTATGAAAGCTATGTACCACCCTGCGTATTCGTTTCTTTTCCTCCTCCTGCAGATATCGGTATTCCTCGATCAGCGATTCTTCCTCATAGGTCAGGGTGGCGGCGACGCTGTCGGGGCCGGTGGAGGGGGATTTTTGGGTGGCGGCGTAGGTTTGCAGGGCGTTGTTCAGGCTGCCGGAGAGCTGGAGGAGCAAACGCATGTCCGGGGGCTGATTCTGGCCCTGCGTCGGGGTGGCTGACCGTGGCGTGGGCCGGGAGGTGGGGGCGGAGCCGTTGACGCTTTGCAGGGAGGTAATGATGCGGGGGATAGGGGACTTGCCGAATTTCTTCTTGCAGAGCATGGCTGCCTCCGCAATGTTTCCGGCTCGCTTGGTGCGCAGCGTCTGCACCATATATTCCTGGGCATCTGCCGACAGACTAAATTCCGGGGAAATCAGATAGCCGCCGATTAGGTATTCAATGTATTCGCCGTAGACCTCCTTCTCCTCCTGCTGGCTCAGGCTGTCCAGCTTGGCGCGGATCCGGGGCAGACGCTTGCTATGATCCTCCTGCGCAGAGAGATAGTGGAACAGAAACGGGATCAGCGCCACGATGCTGACGATGGTCAGCACCGCCAACAGCATGGCAAGACCCGAAAACCGCAGATAGGGGATCAGCACCGTCAGCAGCCACGCGGCCGTCATGCAGCCCGTGACTGCCCCGAAGCCAACCGCCAGCTGCTTCGCCTTCTGGAGGCGCTTGCGCAGCTGCTCCATTTCGCTCTTCATGGACAGGGCGGGGTAGTAGAAGGTCGCTTCGTAATAGCGGGAGAATTCCAGCAGCTCCTCCAGCGCCTTTGCCAGCTCCAGCGGCGGAAGATTGCGCAGCTCATACAGGCTCCACCGGGAAGCGCCTGTGATGGTCCTGCCGTCCCTGCATTCGCAGGTATACAGCTCCTCCATATTTTCTCCCTCCGTTTCAAAAAACAACTGCCTGTATTATACCCCAGAGCCGGTCCGGGTTCAAGTGCCGATTTGCAGCAGAAAAGCCGCCCCGAATGGAGCGGCTTTCAAACGCGGTCATGTTACTCCTGATCCCAGTTGTGCCAAGTGTTCTGCACGTCGTCGTCGTCGTCGAAGAGGTCGAGCATTTTCTCCATCTTCTCGGCGTCCTCAGGGGAGAGCTTCACATAGTTCTGGGGCACCATTTCGATCTGGGCGGAGGCAAACTGATAGCCCTTGGCGGTCAGCGCGTCGGCCACGGCGTTGAAATCGTCGGGGGTGGTGTAGACGGTGAAGCAGTCCTCCTCCGCCTCAAAATCATCCGCGCCGCTGTCCATGGCGTCCATCATCACGGTATCCTCATCCAGGTCGCCGTCCTCGTTGTCGATCACCAGTACACCTTTTTTGTCAAACGACCAGCTGACGCAGCCGTTGGCACCCAGATTGCCGCCGTACTTGTCAAAGTGGTGGCGGACGGAACCGGCGGTGCGGTTGCGGTTGTCGGTCATGGCCTCCACGATCACGGCAACGCCGCCGGGGCCGTAGCCTTCGTAGGTGATGGATTCGTAGCTCTCGCCGCTGCCGGCGCTGGCAGCCTTTTCCAGCACGCGCTTGATATTATCGTTGGGCATGTTGGCTGCCTTTGCCTTGGTGATAACAGTGGCCAGGCGGGAGTTGTAGGCGGGATCGGTAGCGCCGCCGCCTTCCTTCACGGCGACGATCATTTCCTTTGCGATCTTAGTGAACGCAGCGGCGCGCTTGGCGTCCTGCGCACCCTTGGTTTTTTGGATGTTATGCCATTTGGAATGTCCTGACATATGGTAATCTTCCCTTTCTGGAATCAATTCAAAAAATTTCTAATCTATTTTAGCACCCAAAAGTAAAAAAATCAACACTGAAATACGAATTTCGCAGAGACGAATTCAAAAGAATTTCATGCAGTCCCGATGAACTTTAGAAAGCAACACCGTGATTTCTGGGAAAGCTGTCTGAAGAATGCGCTGCAATTGGGGGCATACCGGGTTTTCCGTGTAAAAATGCCCTGCATCGATCAGCGTCAGCCCGGCGTCCCGCGCGTCCCAGAAATCGTTGTATTCGGCATCCGAGGTCACAAAGGTATCGCACCCGGCATCTAATGCACTCTTCCACTCATCGGCGCAGGCTCCGCCGCCCACGGCGACATGGTGCACGGTCTCGCCCGCGGCGGCATAGCGCAGGGAGGGCGTGTGGAGGGTTTGCTTGACGTGACTCAGGAATGTTTCCAGTGGCTGCTCCGGCACGCTGCCCTTGCGCAGAAGACCCCAGATGTTTCCGTGTGCATCCTGCTCCGTTGGCTCAATGACGGAGATATTCTCCAAGCCCAGCGCCAAAGCCAGGCATTGTCCTACGCCCTCCGGGGCAATATCCAGGTTGGTGTGAGCGCTGAAGGCGGCAATGTCATGCCGGATCAGGGTCATAAGGGTGCGGCCAATGGCGGTTTCATCGGTGACGCTGTAGGCCGGATGAAAAAGCAGGGGATGATGGGTCACGATCAGGTCGGCCCCCGCCTGCACCGCCTCCGCCGCCACATCCTCAAACGGATCCAGCGCTACCAGAATGGTGTGCACCTGCTTGTCCGGCCGCCCGCAGGAAAGCCCCACATTGTCCCAGCTCTCCTTTTTGCGCTGGGGCGCGACGGTTTCCATAAAGGCGACGATATCACTTACTGTTGTCACTGGCCAATCTCCTTTCCAATTCCTGTAAATGCATGTAGATCTCTGCCATTTCCGTGTCGCTTCTGCCGGAGTGCCGCAGGCCGCCAAGGCTGTCCGCCACACCGCCCATGACCCGGCGGACAAAGGGAAGCAGCAGGGGAGAGCCGTCCGCAATCAGCTGAGGGGAGATGTAATATTCCCATGGGGCGGGCACGGGGCCGGGGGCATAGCAGACCTCCATGACGGGATAGAGAAATTTTCCGTCCTGTGCCAGAGTTTCCCGGGAAATGGAGTAGCCCGCTGCCGCCAGGTACTTCCGCAGCTCCGGCCGCTTGCTCTGGCATTGCAGAATCAGCCGGTAGCGGCCGCTCTGGAGCCAGGGGGCGGCTTCCAGAATGGAGATCATGGTGTCCGCTCCCATCCCGGCGCACACCATGCAGTCAAAATCCCGGGGGAGCCGCCGGACGCCGTCGGACAGGCAGAAGGAAATGCGATCCATTACGCCGAATTTCACGGCATTTTCCATGGCGCACCGCAGGGGTTTTTCATTGATATCCGATTCGATCACGCTGGATGCGATCCCGCTTTGCAGCAGGTGGATTCCCAGATAGCCGTGATCGCAGCCGATGTCGGCCACCCGGTCATTGGAATGGACAAAGCCGCAGCAGGTCAGCAGCCGGTTGGAAAGTGGGAGCTTCATTGGACACCTCCTGGTGTATACTCAAGAAAAACGGGCCGCCCGCAGGCAGCCCGATCATCTGTCTCAGCCCTTGTTGGCCTGGTCAGCTTCGTAGGCCTCCAGGAAGTGGTTCAGCTGCGCCAGGAAACCGTCACAGTCGATGCCGTGAACCATGCAGGCCTCCTCGACGGTCTCGCCCCGGGAGGAGGGGCAGCCCAGGCAATGCATGCCGATGGCGAAGAACAGGGGAGCACTCTGAGGCGCAACGTCCAAAATGTCGCCGATGATGGTATCTTTTTCAATTTTAACAGCCATGATAATGACCTCCTGTGTTTCTTTGTGCCCCTATTATAACCGGGATTCGTCAAAAAAACAAGAGGCAAAATCACGGTTACGGCCCAAATCGGCGCAGAGGTTGACTTTCGGCAAAAATGCGGATATAATAACCACAATAAAATGGATGACTGTGGCAGGTAGGGAATTATGGCAACAAAAAAGCAGGAACAATACGGCAATACCAGCATCTCCATGCTGAAGGGGGAGGATCGGGTGCGTAAGCGCCCGGCCGTTATTTTTGGCTCCGATGACCTGGAGGGCTGCAAGCACGCGGTGTTTGAGATCCTCTCCAACGCCATTGACGAGGCGCGGGAGGGCCACGGCGATACCATCATCGTCACCCGCTACGAGGATCTGAGCGTCGAGGTAGAGGACTTTGGCCGGGGCTGCCCGGTGGATTACAACGAAAAGGAAAAGCGCTACAACTGGGAGCTGGTTTTCTGCGAGATGTACGCCGGCGGCAAGTATGGCGAGAACGGGGAGAACTATGAGTATTCACTGGGCCTCAACGGCCTCGGCTCCTGCGCCACCCAGTACGCCTCGGAATTCTTCGACGCCACCATCCGCCGGGATGGTTACCGCTACGATCTGCACTTTGAGCGGGGCAGAAACATCGGCGGCCTGAAAAAGGAGCCTGCCGACCGCAAAAAGACCGGCTCGGTATTCCACTGGAAGCCGGACAAGCAGGTGTTCACGGATATCAACATCCCCGTGGAGTATTACCGGGATGTGCTGCGCCGTCAGGCAGTGGTAAACAAGGGCATCACCTTCCGCTTCCGCAATCAGGTGGGCGGAAAATTTGAGCAGGAGGAATTCTGCTACCCGGACGGCATCAAGCAGTATATCGAGGAGCTGGTGGGGGACAATGCCTTCACCATGCCCGTGTATTGGGAAACGGAGCGCCGGGGCCGGGATGCGGACAACCGGCCGGAGATGAAGCTGAAAATTACAGTTTCCTTCTGCTTCTCCAAGCAGGTGTCCCACATTGAGTTCTATCACAATTCCTCCTGGCTGGAATACGGCGGCAGCCCGGATAAGGCGGTTCGCTCCGGCTTTACGGCGGCCTTTGACAAATTCCTGCGGGACAACAACAAATACACCAAAACCGAGAGCAAGATCCTGTTCCAGGACATTCAGGATAGCCTGGTGCTGGTGACCAACTGCTTCTCCACCATCGGATGCTTCGAGAATCAGACGAAGAAGTCCGTCAACTCCAAATTTACCCAGGATGCCATGACTGCCTTCTTCAAAGAGCAGCTCCAGGTCTGGTTTATTGAGAACAAGCAGGAGGCCGAGCGGGCGGCGGAGCAGATTCTGGTGAACAAGCGGGCCAGAGAGTCCGCCGAAAAGACCAAATCCAGCGTAAAGAAAAAGCTCTCCGGGGCCATCGATATTTCCAACCGGGTTCAGAAGTTCGTGGACTGCCGCAGCAAGGACGTGACCGTCCGGGAGCTGTATATCGTGGAGGGTGATTCCGCTCTGGGCAGCGTCAAGCTCAGCCGGGATGCGGAATTCCAGGGCATCATGCCCGTGCGCGGTAAAATTCTGAACTGCCTGAAGGCGGACTATAATAAGATTTTCGCCTCTCCCATCATTACCGACCTGATGAAGGTGCTGGGCTGCGGCGTGGAGATTCAGGGCAAAAAGCTAAAGGAGCTGTCCTCCTTTGACCTGTCCGCCCTGCGGTGGAACAAGGTGGTTATCTGCACCGATGCCGATTACGACGGCTTCCAGATTCGCACCCTGATCCTGACCATGATCTACCGCCTGTGCCCCACGCTGATCCGGGACGGATATGTGTATATCGCGGAATCCCCTCTGTTTGAGATCACCTGCAAGGGGCAGACCTGGTTTGCCTATAACGAGCAGGAAAAGGTGAAGATTCTGAAGGAGCTGGAGGGCAAGAAGGTGAACATCCAGCGTTCCAAGGGCCTTGGCGAAAATGACCCGGAGATGATGTGGATGACCACCATGAACCCGGAGACCCGCCGCCTGATCAAGGTCATGCCGGAGGATGCCGAGCGCACCGCCTATTATTTCAATATTCTGCTGGGTGACGGCCTGAACGAGCGGAAGAATTTCATTGCGGAAAACGGCGCAAAATACCTGGAGCTGGCGGATATTTCCTGATGTGAGGATAGGAACGGAATATGGCAAAGAAGAAACAGGAACCTGAAAAAAAGAAGAAAGTGAATACCGACGGCGTGATGGGCCTGGTCGGCTCCACCACGGAGCAGGCGATCTCCGAAACTCTGGAGATCAATTATATGCCCTACGCCATGTCCGTCATTGTCTCCCGCGCCATCCCGGAGATCGACGGCTTCAAGCCCTCCCACCGCAAGCTGCTGTACACCATGTACAAAATGGGCCTGCTCACTGGCGGGCGAACCAAGTCTGCCAATATTGTGGGCCAGACCATGCGCCTGAACCCCCACGGCGACTCCGCTATTTACGAGACCATGGTTCGTCTGGCGCGGGGCAATGAGACGCTGCTGCACCCCTTTGTGGATTCCAAGGGTAACTTCGGCAAGGTTTATTCCCGGGATATGGCCTACGCCGCCTCCCGGTATACCGAGGCCAAGCTGGATAATATCTGCACCGAGCTGTTCCGGGACATCGACAGCGACACGGTGGACATGGTGGATAATTACGACGCCACCATGAAGGAGCCAAGCCTGCTGCCCACGACCTTTCCCAATGTGCTGGTGTCTGCCAATCAGGGCATCGCGGTGGGTATGGCCAGCAATATCTGCTCCTTTAACCTCAAGGAGGTCTGCGATACCACCATCGCCCTGATGAAGAATCCTGACCATGACATTCTGGAAACCCTGCCCGGCCCGGATTTCTCCACCGGCGCAGAGCTGCTGTTTGACGAGGCCGCGACCCGGGAGGTGTATTCCACCGGCCGGGGCAGCTTCAAGCTGCGCGCAAAGTGGCATTATGAGAAGGACGGAAACCTGATCGAAATCACCGAGATTCCTTACACCACCGCGACGGAAGTCATCATGGACAAGGTCGCGGAGCTGATCAAGGCCGGTAAGATCAAGGAAATCACCGACATGCGGGATGAAACCGACCTGGGCGGCCTGAAGCTGACCATTGACTTAAAGCGCGGGGCAGACCCGGAAAAGCTAATGCAGAAACTGTTCCGCATGACGCCGCTGCAGGACAGCTTCCCCTGCAATTTCAATATCCTCATCGCGGGCATGCCCCGGGTGATGGGGGTAGGTGAAATTCTGGAGGAGTGGACGGCCTGGCGGATGGATTGCGTCAAGCGGCGGCTGTTCTTCCAGATCGGAAAGCGGGAGGATCGCCTGCACCTGCTGAAGGGCCTGGAGCGCATTCTGCTGGACATCGACAAGGCGATTCGCATCATCCGGGAAACCGAGCTGGAGGCGGAGGTCGTCCCCAATCTGATGATCGGCTTTGGCATCGATGAAATTCAGGCAAACTACGTGGCGGAGATCAAGCTGCGCAACATCAATAAGGAATACATCCTAAAGCAGACCAAGGCCATCAGTCAGCTGGAGCAGGAGATCGCCGACATGCGCGATACCCTGAACAGCGCGAAAAAGCTGAAAAATGTCATTATTCAGGAGCTTCAGGAGGTTTCCAAGAAGTACGGCCAGCCCCGTAAAACGGAAATCGTCTATCAGGCGGTGGAGGCAGAGCCGGAGGAAGAGGAGGACAACGTCCCCGACTATCCCGTGACGGTGTTTGTGTCCAGAGAGGGCTACCTGAAAAAGATCACTGCCCAGTCCCTGCGCATGAGCGGTGAGCAGAAGTTTAAGGAGGGCGACAGCCTGCGTTTCTCCCAAGAGACGACCAACCGGGCGGATGTGCTGGTGTTTACCGATCAGTTCCAGTGCTACAAGTCCCGCCTCAGCGAATTTGAGGACGGAAAGGCCTCTCAGCTGGGCGATTACCTGCCGCAGAAGCTGGGCATGGAGCCGGGCGAGGCGGTACGCAGCGTGGTACTCACTGAGGATTACGGCGGCTTTGTGCTCTTTTTCTTTGAAAATGGCAAGGTCGCCAAGGTGCCGCTGAACGCCTATGAGACGAAAACAAACCGTAAGAAGCTCACCGGCGCATACTGCGACAAGAGCGTGCTCGTCAGCGTATATGCCATGCAGGAGGATGCGCAGATGGCGCTGTATGCCAGCGACGGCAGAACGCTGATTTTCTCCACCGCTCAGCTGCTGCCCAAAACCACTCGCAATACCCAGGGCGTCGCGGTGTTGACCCTGAAGAAAAAGGCGGTGCTCACGGCGGCGCTGCCCTTGGAGCAGAGCGGAATCGAGAACCCCAGCCGCTACCGCACCAAGATGATTCCTGCCGCCGGCGCGCTGCTGAAGCCGGAGGACATGCAGGAAAAGCAGCAAAAAATGGAACTTTGACAATAGCCTCCCCGAGGATCGCCTGGGGGGGCAGGGGAGGTAGACATGGAAAAACTGTGGAGGCGTTACGGCTGGGTCGTAAAGACACTGCTGGGCAGCACCATTTTTGCCCTGGGCTTCAGCCTTTTCCTGGAGCCGAATAACATCAATTCCGGCGGTATTTCTGGCCTGGCGCAGGCGGTAGCGCACATCATCGGCATTCAGAACGTGGGTCTGCTGTCCGTGTTGCTGAATCTGCCGCTGTTTCTGATCGGCGGTATCCGGGTGGGCAAGCGCTTTTTTGCCGGGTCGCTGATCGGAATGCTGGTCAGCGGCGTCCTGATCGATCTGTTTGCGTCCATTTCCATTGGCTTCCAGGATGCGCTGGTCAGCGGCATTTACGGCGGACTGCTCTGTGGCTTGGGAATCGGTGTGGTTTTTGCGGCGGGCACCTCCACCGGCGGGTCGGATATTCTGGTGCGGCTGCTGAAGCTGCATTACCGCAATGTCCCAATTGGGATGATCTCCATGACCTTTGATGCGTTGGTGGTCATCCTCACCGGCATCGTGTTCCATGACATCAGCCGGGCGCTGTACAGTGGCATTGCCGTGTTCATCACCGGGCAGGTGATGGACATCGTGGTGTATCGGTTTGACTATTCCAAGGTTGCCATCATTATTTCTGACCAGGCGGAGGCAATTGCCAAGGCTGTGGCGGAGAAGCTGGATCGGGGCGTGACCTTCCTGGATGGCCAGGGCTACTACACCCGCCAGGATAAGAAGGTGGTACTCACCGTGGTAAAGAAGGGACAGCTGGCGGATTTGAAGGAGCTGGTAATGGAGCGGGACGAAGCGGCCTTCGTGATCGTCCAGGAGGCCCACCAGGTTCTTGGCGACGGCTTCTCCCATTACTCCAAGGATGCCCTGTAGCACTGAGATGCCGGAAAGGAACAGCGAAAAAGGCAGATTTTCCCCTTGACAAATCTGCAAAAGCCGCTATAATTGTTCCTGTTCCTGCGGGTGTAGCTCATCTGGTAGAGCGCCACCTTGCCAAGGTGGAGGTAGCGAGTTCGAGCCTCGTCACCCGCTCCAAAAACCGACCGATTTACGGCCGGTTTTTTTGTGTGTATACATATACCGTTCGCTCTGTTTGAGAAGCCGGAGAAGCCGCGGTGCCTGGCTCCTCCGCGACCACAAGGAAAGGAAATGTCTATGCTCCCTGCCATTGTCCTGTTTGTCCTCACCTATGTATTGATGCTCTTGTTCAGCAAGGCGCGGCCCTATATTGCTTTAGCCTCCGGCGTGCTGTTCATCGTATTTGGAATGCTGCCTGCTTCGGACGCGCTCGAAGCGCTGGACTGGAATGTGCTCCTGATGATCGCTGGAACCATGGGGCTGGTTCAACTGTTCATTGACAGCCGTATGCCGGAGCGGATGGCGGATATGCTGATGGATCGGGTGCCCAACGTCCAGTGGGCGGCGGTATCCCTGAGCCTGTTTGCAGGCGTTATCTCCGCGTTTGTGGACAATGTGGCCACGGTGCTGATGGTCGCCCCGGTGGCCATCGCGGTGTGCAGGAAGCTGAAAACCAATCCCGTTCCCTTTATCATTTCCATTGCGGTCTCCTCCAATCTCCAGGGCGCGGCAACGCTGGTGGGGGATACCACGGCCATCATGCTCGGCTCCGCGCTCGATATGAGCTTTATGGATTTCTTTTGGTATCACGGCAAGATTTCCATGTTTTTCTTCGTGGAGCTGGGAGCGCTGCTGTCCGCGCTGATCGTCTATTACCTGTTCCGCAAGGAAAAAGCCTCCGTCCAGGGCTTCAGCCAAAAGACGGAGGTCACGGATTATGTGCCCACGGTGCTGCTTGTGGGAATGGTGGGGCTGCTGATCTGCGCGTCCTTTGCCCCGGAGCACTGGAACCTTCCGGCTGAGACCAACGGCATCATCTGCTGTACGCTTTTCGTCATCGGCCTGATTTATAATGTCGTCAGAAAAAAGACGGCAAAGGCACTGCTGTCGCCTCTTGGAGCCATCGATTTTGAGACGCTGGGGCTGCTGGTGGGCCTGTTCCTGATGATTGGCGGAATCACCCACGAGGGCGTGATCGACGCGCTGGCACACCTGCTGGTGCAGCTGGGCGGCGGCAATCTGTTCCTGATGTATACCATCATCGTATGGGCCTCGGTGCTGATTTCCGCGTTTATTGACAACATCCCCTATGTGGCCACCATGATCCCTGTGATCGCAGGAATCGCCGCACAGATGGGCGTGGATTCCACAGCGCTGTACTTCGGCCTCCTGTCCGGCGCAACCCTGGGCGGCAACTGCACCCCCATCGGCGCCTCCGCCAATATAGCCGGCATCGGCATCCTCCGCAAGGAAGGCTACCAGGTCTCCAACCGCGACTTCTTCCGCATCGGCATCCCATTTACCATGGCCGCAGTGATCCCAGCATACATCCTGATCTGGCTGGTCTTCGGCGGTTAATTATAGTATAGGATTGCCCAACCCCACTCTACTACACCATGCACCAGTGCCATGAGAACCATGCCGCACCGAAAGACTGACCATTAAGCAACAAAGGCCGGACAACCGCGTTAGGTTATCCGGCCCTTTGAAATATGCCGCCAATTTACCAGTGAACTGAAACTCTGAATTTGCCCTGGTCGTGCCCAGTTCATCGCAAACCATTGCGCAACATAGTGAGAAACACAAGACAATCACGCAAAAGAAAAACCGGCAAGCCCACACAGAGCTTCACCGGCTTTTGGTACGGGTGTTCTTATAGGGCTTTTCAAAAAAGCGGCATTTCCCTAGACGTTTTTCAATTTTAGAGCATCGAATTTCGTGTTTTTCTTGCTTCATATTCCCTCTCAAAAAGGCGATTGCTTCCCGGCAGTCGCCTTTTTGTGTAGCAATTAGGGTGGAAAATCGGCCTTTGTTTTCTTTGAGAGCGGCGAATGAAATGCTGCCTGTGTGTTTTCATACGGGGGACTTTTGAAGGGAATATAGGCCGGCAAAACCACGAAAATCAACACTTATTTTTACCCAGAAGGAGGTCATCAAAGTGGCAGTTTTCCGCATTGAGCGAAACCGGGATTATACAGTCATGTCCAACCATCATCTACGGGACACAGAGCTGTCCCTGAAATCCAAGGGGCTGCTTTCCATGATGCTGTCTCTTCCAGAGGAGTGGAACTACACCACAAGAGGGCTGGCGGCCATCTGCAAGGAGGGGGCCGACTGTATCGGCTCTGCCCTTCGGGAATTGGAGCAGGCGGGGTATATTGTCCGCAACCGCATTCGGGACAGCAAGGGCAAGATCGTAGATGTGGAGTACATTATCTACGAAACGCCCCACAAGCCACAGTCGGCACCGCCGGAATCGGAGCGTCCAGATACGGAAAACCCGGATATGGATACCCCGTGTCCGAAAATGACCGCACAATTAAATAAAGATAGAGAAAAGAAAGATGGATCAAAGAAAGATTTAGAAAATACGGATGAAATCCATCCTATCCCATCGTATCGCCCTTCCCAGGAAACGAGGATGGGAACGGATGGGATGGAGGTCAGAGAGCGGTATCGGGATATTCTTCTGGAAAACATCGACTATGACGTTCTTATTCAGAATCCCCAGATCGATCAGGAACAGCTTAATGAAATTGTGGAGATCCTGGTGGATACGGTTTGCACCTCCCGGAAAACCATCCGAATTGCCAGCGACGATTTCCCGGCAGACGTTGTTCGTTCTCGCTTTTTGAAACTGACAGGCAGCCACATCCAGTATGTGCTTGCCTGCATGAGGGAGAACACCACCCGAATACGGAACATCAAGAAATATCTGCTGGCGGCTTTGTACAATGCCAGTCTCACCATGGGTAGTTATTATACAGCTCTGGTGCAGCACGATTTGGCGGAAGGAGGATAAATGCAGGAGGAAGTCACGGGCAAGTCCATTGCCCTTATCATCAGCTCCGCAAAAATGACGGAACAGATTTTGGACCGGGCTATCCGGGTCTACCTGAGTCAGAAAAAGCACCCCAAAATCTACCGAGGCAAGCAGACTCTAAAGCAGCTGGCCGGTCAGAACGCGGGTCTTTCCAATATCGAAATCACGGAGAAGAATATCCGGTGCTTCACCCAGACGGCGAAGAAATACCATATGGATTTCGCGCTGAAAAAGGACACCACTTCAGAGCAGCCCCGGTATCTGGTGTTCTTCAAGAGCCGGGACGCGGATGCCATTACAGCAGCTTTCCAGGAGTTCACCGCAAGGAAGCTCCACAGAAAGCCTTCTCTCCGTGCGCAGCTGGTAAAGGCGGTTAAAGAGGCGGAAATGCAGCCGAAACCTTTGGAAAAAGAGCTGGTCAAAGAAAAGGATCGAGGTGTGCTGCGGTAAACATCAAGAAATTTATTATCCCCAATATTCCCTATGTCCTGTTTGCCTACCTGGGCGGCAAGGCATCCCAAGCCCTTCGTTTGGCGCCCGGAGACGACTTTTCTTCCCGGCTGCTGCATTTAACGGAGGGCTTTTCTGCTGCCTTTGCAAATCCCTTGCCCAGCATTCAGCCGGTGGATATGCTCTGGGGTATTGCCGCGGGGGTGTTCCTGTGGCTGGCTGTGGCGATTCGGCGGCAGAATCAGAAGAAGTACCGGCACGGGGTGGAATACGGCAGCGCCCGGTGGGGCACGCCCGCGGACATAGCCCCCTATATGGACCCGGATTTCTTCCAGAATATCCCCATGACCCAGACGGAACGCATCACCATGGCAAGCAGACCAAAAAATCCCAAGTATGCCCGGAACAAGAACATTCTGGTCATCGGCGGCTCCGGCAGCGGCAAGACCCGATTCTTCTGCAAGCCCTCTCTTTTGCAGGCCCACAGCTCCTATGTGGTCACGGACCCAAAAGGTACGCTGCTCCCGGAAATCGGCACCTTCCTGGTACGGAAACAGTACAGAATTAAGTGTCTGAACCTAATCAACTTCCAAAAGTCCATGAAATACAATCCATTATCCTATATCCGCTCGGAAAAAGATATTTTGAAGCTGGTAAACGCCCTGATTATGAACACCAAGGGCGAAGGTGAAAAATCTTCGGAAGATTTCTGGGTCAAAGCAGAACGTCTCTACTACTCCGCGCTGATCGGCTACATCTGGTACGAGGCCCCGGAGGAGGAGCGGAATTTCACAATGCTGTTAGACTTAATCAACGCCAGTGAGGCCCGGGAGAATGACGAGAATTACCAGAGTCCCGTGGATATTCTCTTTGCCAAGCTGGCAGAGAAGGAACCGGATCATTTCGCTGTGAGGCAGTACCGCAAATTCAAGATGGCGGCGGGCAAGACCTTAAAATCCATTCTGGTGAGCTGCGGCGCGCGCATGGCTCCCTTTGACATAAAAGAACTCCGGGACCTTATGGAAACGGACGAGTTGGAGCTGGATACCCTAGGCGACGAGAAAACGGCGCTGTTTGTGATCCTTTCGGATACGGACAGCACCTTTAACTTCGTGGCCGCCCTGATGTACAGCCAGCTTTTCAACCTGCTCTGTGACAAGGCCGACGATCTCTACGGCGGGCGGCTGCCCGTCCATGTCCGGCTGATCTTAGACGAGTTTGCCAACATCGGCCAGATCCCGAACTTTGACAAGCTCATTGCCACTATCCGAAGCCGGGAGATATCGGCTTCCATTATTTTGCAGTCCCAGAGCCAGCTAAAGACCATCTACAAGGACGCGGCGGATACCATCGCGGGTAA
>CAKTIM010000013.1 GCA_934565795.1 uncultured Oscillospiraceae bacterium | reverse complement strand
ATTTTGGTCTCAAGATGGAATGCTCCGAACGCAAAAATGGGGCTGCTGCAAAAACGATTTTTGCAACAGCCCCTTTTATCTAACTTTTGAAGGGGGCTATTTTCTTGCAATTCGCATTTTGAGACAGCCCCTTACTGTTTTTTATTCTGATTTTTTGATTGCTTCAATCGCCGGTGCAAGCGCGTCGGTGGGGATGGTTTCCATCTGGCCGTGGTCGTAGGCCTCGGCTACGGTGGGATTGATGGGGAGGCGGGCCAGGATGGGCAGGCCGTTTTCTGCGGCAATTTCATCCAGGTGGCTTTTGCCGAACACATTGATCTTCTTGCCGCAGTCCGGGCACTGGAGATAGGAATAGTTCTCTACAAAGCCCAGGACGGGAATGTGCATCATATTTGCCATCTTGACCGCCTTGTTCACGATCATAGAGACAAGATCCTGCGGACTGGTGACGATCACGATCCCGTTTACCGGCAGGCTCTGGAATACCGTCAGCGGCACGTCGCCGGTTCCGGGAGGCATGTCTACAAACAGATAGTCCACATCCTCCCAGATCACATCCGTCCAAAACTGCTTGACAGCTCCGGCGATCACCGGGCCGCGCCACACCACAGGATCACCCGGATGATCCAGCAGCAGGTTGATGGACATCACCTGAATGCCGGTGCGGGTCAAGGCCGGGTAAAGGCCATCATCGTTGGCTCCCTGGCATTCGGTCACACCGAACGCGGTAGGCGCTGAAGGGCCGGTAATATCCGCATCCAGGATGCCGACCCGCTTGCCCTCCCGCGCCATAGCGACAGCCAGCATAGCGGTGACGGTGGACTTGCCTACGCCACCCTTGCCGGAAACAACGGCGATCACCTTTTTTACGGTGGACTTCGGATTCAGCTGCGCCAGCAGGCTTTCAGCCTTGCGGTCGGAGCAATCCGACCCGCAGCTGGAACAGTTTCCGCTACAAGAACTCATTTCTATTTCGCTCCTTTAAAGTGATAACGTTATTATATGCCCAATTTCCCACGACGTCAATCTTTGCTGCGCTCAAACATCGGACTGGGCCTGCTCCCACTGCTCCATCAGCTCCATGAGCTGCGTTTCCGCCGTCTCCTTTTCTCCCAGCAGCCGGGAAAGCTCCTGGTAGTCGGCGGCTGCGTTCTCAATCTGGTGATCCAGCTCAGCGACGGCGGCCTCCTGCTTATCGATTTCCCGCTCCAGGCGGCGGATCAGCTTCTCAGAATCCTTGGTGCCGCCCTTTGGCTTCTCCTTCTTTTCCTTGGGCAGCGGCTTTACGGTCTGCTTTGCGGCGGCCTCGTGCTCCAAAATGGAGCGGTATTTCTGGTAGCCGCAGCGGAAATCACGAATTGTGCCATCCTCCAGCAGCCAGATCCGCTCAGCAAATTTTTCAATGAAATAGCGGTCATGGGAGACGAACAGCAGCACGCCATCAAATTCCTCGATGGCAGCCTCCACCCATTCCCGGGAGGCAATGTCCAGGTGGTTCGTCGGCTCGTCCAGGATCAGAAGATTGATCTTCTCATCCATCAGCATGCACAGTCTGAGGCGGGACTGCTCGCCGCCGGAAAGATTACCCACGGTTTTGAACACATCCTCACCCTGGAACATAAAAGCGCCCAGGCGGTCACGCGCGACCTGCGGCGTGCAGTTCTTTTCATAGAGCATGGTATCATAGAGGCTGCGCTCCGGGTGCTCAAAGTGGATAATCTGGGGCAGGTAGCCCCATTTTACAGTGGGGCCGAACTGGATTTTCCCGGCGCAATCCTCCTCGCCCAGCAGGCATTTAATGAATGTGGATTTGCCGGTTCCGTTGTCTCCCAGCAGCGCGATGCGCTCCCCTGCCTCCACATTCAGATTGACATCCGAAAAGAGCGTCCTGTCTCCAAATGACTTGGAGACGTTTTTCATTTTAAATACCACGTCGCCGGAAAAGTCCTTCTCGCCGAAGGTGGCCCGCATGGTTTTTTCCGTCTTGGGTTTCTCTGTCTTGCGGATACGATCCATGCGGTGCTGAATGGACATGGCCCGGCGGTAAAGGGCACGGTTGTTGATGCCCCAGCCTTTCATGCGCTCCATGGTATAGCCAAGCTGCTTCAACTTTGCCTGCTCCTGCTCATATTGCTTCATTTGCAGATCAAAGCGCGCCTGCTTTTCGTCCATATAGAACGAGTAGTTGCCGGAATAGAATTCCGCGTGGCCATCCGTAATCTCAATGACCCGGTCGGCCACCTGATCGATGAAATATCGGTCGTGGGAGATGGCAAGCACCGTGCCCTTGAAGGCCTTGATATACTGCTCCAGCCATTCCACGCTATTCAAATCCAGGTGGTTCGTCGGCTCGTCCAGCAGGAGAATATCCGTCTTTTCCAGCAGGAGCCGAGCCAGGTTCACTCTGGTCTTTTCGCCGCCGGAGAGGCTGGCAAACTCCTGGCCGCGCTGCTCCTGCGAGATGCCCAGGCCGTTGCAGATCTTGTCAACCTCCACATCCATCTCGTAGCCGCCGCCCGCCTGGAACTTGGTGCACAGGGCGTCGTATTCCCGCAGCTGCGCCTCTGACGCGCCAGTCTGCATCACATCCTCCAGGCTGCGCATCCGCTTCTGAATTCGCTGCAGATCGGCATAGGCGGAACGCAGCACGTCCTCCACATTGTAGCCCTCCGGGAAGACGGGTATCTGGGAAATCAGGCCCAGGCGCTTATTGGGATTGACGTATACCTCGCCCTCGTCAAAATCGATTTCCCTGGTGAGGATGCGGAACAGCGTCGTCTTGCCGCAGCCGTTGCGGCCCAGAATGGCAACGCACTCCCCCTCCTGAATTTCAAAGGATAGCCCCTGCAGGAGGTTTTCACCGATCACAAAAAACTTTGTCAGATTATTTACTGAGATATCAACCATTTGCTGTCTCCATTGTGCGTACCGCCTCCCGCAGCTCCTCCTCGGTCAGGAGCAGATTCAGCGCCTGCAGCAGGGCATTTGCGCTCATATGCTCCGGCAGGTGCAGCTGCATCTGGAGCTGCCTGCGCTTCCGGCTGCTGTCAGCGCCGCCGGAAAGCCCCAGCTCCACCAGGAGCTGCTTGGATATACCCTGGGACGGTATTTTCTTCTCTGTCTCATTTTCAATTGTCGCGCCGCAAAGGCGCAGCGCCTCCAGGATCACTTCCGGCCGCATTCCCTCCACGCCCAGCTTTCCCTCTTTGCCAGGGGAAGCCTTGCGCTTTTCCTTTCCCGGAATGTCCGGGATATAGGCATGCTTCAAATACCGGCCCGGAATGGCGCTTTTGATGTGGTTACGGATCACAAAGCCCGCCCCGTCGGAATCCGTCAGGACGATCAAGCCCCGCCGGGCGGCCACCGTGCGAAGCAGCGCCATCTGCTCCTTGTCCTTGAAGATGCCAAAACCGTGGGTCTCAAAAATCGGCGCGTCAACGATCTGGCTGAGGACATTGCGATCGTAGCGTCCCTCCACCACGATCGCCTCCCGAATTCTAACCATGCCGTGCCTCCACCGCCAGGCGCAGGATCAAAAGCTCCAACAGGCGCTGGCTGTCGTCGTAGGACGTTTTCATCTGGTAATCCGTCTCCATAATCATGGTGCAGGCATCGGCGCAGAAGAGCTTATCCAGGCGGCGTGAGGCATCCATCAGCTTCCTGGCAGGGTAGTCCGGGATGCCGCAGAGCTTTTGCAGCTCATAGGAGCCTTTCCCGCTTTCCTGTAGGCATTTGGCCGCGCCCAGGCGGCGGAAGTGACTGCCCACGGCGCCCAGGATGGCCAGCGGCTCCTGCTGCATTTTCAGAAGCTGCTGAAGGCACTGAAACGCCTTTTCGTAGGCACCCTCGCTGATGCGATCCGTCATTTGAAACACCACCGCGTCAAGCACCGGCTCCGTGACCGCGTCAATATCGCTTTTTTTGATCTCATCCGCCCCGGAATAGGCGCAGATTTTTTCAATTTCACCGTTCAGCGCCGTCATGGTGCCGCCGGTGATGTCGATCAGATAGGTGCACAGCTCGTTGGAAATTCTCTTTTTCTGTGCCGCAAAATGCCTGGAGACCCACGGGACTAGCTCTTTTTGATCCTGCCGCTGGAATTCCACCGCAAGGCCGCTGCGCTCTACAGCCTCCCACAGCTTTTTGAGCCGCTTGTCCGGCTTCCATGCCACCGTCAGATAGGTGAAGATGACGGTGCAGTAGTCCGGGATATCCGCAAGCGTCTGCGCAAGCTTCTCCCGCTCCGTCTCACCCAGCTTGAATATATCAATATCATCCACCTGGATCAGGGTGTGCTCCGCCATCATGGGCAGATTTTCAACCGCCTCCAGAAATTCCGCCAGATCAAAATTTTCACTGTGAAAGCGGTGAAAATTAAACGATTCCGTCAGCGGGTCAAGCAGCTGCTTTTTAATCGCCTCCAGGTAATAGGCCATGAGGAAGGTTTCCTCGCCATAGAAAAAATACAGCCGGTCAATATTCTTATTTCGGACGGAGGCTTTCAGCGTCTGAAACGCCCCATCCGCGGTTCCCTTTTTTGCCATTGCTACCTCCTGATCAGCACCGATCCCTGTAAATCAGTCCGATAAACAGTGCAGCCGAATGCCGTCAGGCGCTCCAAAAGCGCCTGGGCCGGGTGGCCGTAATGATTATTCCGCCCCGCAGAGATCACTACGATCTCCGGGCGGACGGCATACAGCAGCTCCTCTGACGTGGAATTCCTGGAGCCATGATGCCCCGCAATCAGCACATCCACATCCGGGAGCGCATACTGGCGCAGCAGCTCCCGCTCCCCGGAGCGGCTTCTGTCGCCGGTTATCAGTATAACACAATCCGGCGAGGCAAACAAGACGCACATGCAGTTTTCGTTGTCTGTTTCGGTTTTTCCCGGTGCAAGGAGCGTCAATACCCCGGACGGAAGCGAAAGCTGCATATCTGCATCCACCCATACAATCCGCTCCGGGAACCGCTCCTCCAGGCGCAGCGCCAATTCCGTCTGCCCCTGGTTTGGCAGGTAAAACCGATCGATCTCAATCCGGGTAAGCAGATTCTCCACCGCGTTTGTATGATCCCGGTCATAATGCGTCAGCAGCAGGCCGTCCAGCCGGAAAATTCCCTGGCTCAGAAGGGTTTGGGCAATTTCATCGGCAGCTGCGCTGTCACTGTCGCCGCCGCAGTCGATCAGGTAGCTTTTCCCTGCGCTTTGCAGCAAAATCGCCTGCCCCTCCCCTACATCCAGCGCTGTCAGGCGCAGGTTATCCATCCGCGGCACGACAATGGACGCCGCAATTGCAGCTGCCAAGCTTACAGCACCTACCAGAAAAAGCGGGAGGAAATGCTTTCGCCTCCATAGAAACAGGGCAACCAGGCAATAGGCCAGCACCAGCCATGCAGCGATAAAGCCGCTCTGTGTATACACCGCCGCGAACGGAATTTGGGACAGCACATGCGCCGCCCACAAAATCAGACGGATGACCCAGGACAGAAGCCACGCCAGCGCGCTGCACAGCCACGAAACATGGCCGCCCAATGCGGCAACCACCGCAATCCCACAGAAAAGCGGCGGAATCATCCAGATAATCAGCAGATTCGCAAGAATGCCAATCAGACTGACCGCACCAAAATAATACGCGCTGAGCGGTGCGGAGAACACAAGCGCACTGACCGAGACGGAAACGGCTCCGGCTACCCACCGCAGGGCGCGGCCCCCGGCGCTCTTCGCCTTTTGCTTCGGTAAAAGAGCGATCATCCGCGAGGAGATCGGCGAGGCAAACAGGAGGATTCCAGCCACACTGGCCACGGAAAGTTGGAAGCTGACCGAAAGAATCACAAACGGATTGACCACCAGCATGACAAGCGACGCGAAGGACAGGCTGGTCAGCCCATCGTATTCCTCATTGATGGCGGCTCCCAGCGCCATCAAGCCCGCCATCAGGGAAGCCCGAACCACGGACGGGGAAAAGCCGGTGACCGCCGCAAAGAACAGCAGCGTGGGTAGACTGATCAGGAACGCAAGCACCCGCCGGCGGCGAAGCAGGAAATAGATCGCCCCGAAAAGCGCCGACACATGCAGCCCAGATACAGCCACCACATGCCGAATTCCGCTGACCTTAAGAGAGGTGTCCACTGCGTAGTTCAAATCTGAGGTATTTCCCAGCAAAAGCGCCTGTGCAAACGGCGCGGTGTCCGCTGGAAAGAATTGCCGAATATGCTCCAGGGCCGCCCTGCCCGCCCGGGCAGGCAGGAACCAGACATCACCTCGCTCTGACTGCGTAAGGGCGATCTCCGATTTTTGCGTGGCGACCACAAAGCAGCCGCTGCCCCGGTAATAAGCAGAGTCCTTTTGCCCTGCCGGCGTCGTCATGCGGAGCTTAAAATCCCCATTTATCACCGTGCCGGGCGAAAGCATCCGATCCTCGCTTTGAAATACCCGCAGAACGTAGGGCTTTCCCTCCAGCTCAGCCACGGCATCCACCGTATATCCGTAATCCGTCTTTTCACTGAAATTTGTAGCCGTAACAGAGAGCGGAACCGTTTTCCCATCCAGCCCTTCAAGCGGCGATAGGTAAACCGCCCGATACAGCAAAAACCAGGCAAAGCCCAATCCAAGTCCCAGCAGGATCAGCGCGGGCGTACGAAAAAGAGGATTGCGGCGCTGCAAAACGACGCACAGTATCGCCGCGCACAGCGCATACAAAATCAGCGGAAATAGGTTTCTTTGCCAAAGCAGTACCGTACCCAAGGCGCAGGCCGCGGCAAAACCGATGGTAAAGCGCATAAGCCGCCGCATAAACATCCCCCTCTCCGCTTTTCAAAAATGGCGCAGCCATAGACAGCTGCGCCATTTGAAGATTTTACGGTTTAGCCTTAGAGCTTGGAGCTCACAAATTCTGCAACCCGTGCCAGAGCCTCTTCCAGCTTGCCAACGTCCTTGCCGCCGCCCATGGCGGAATCGGGCTTGCCGCCGCCGGAGCCGCCGCAGGTGCTGCACACCAGCTTCACCAGCTCACCTGCTTTGATGCTCTTTGCCACCGCATCCTTGCCGCAGATGGCCAGGAACGAGGGCTTATCACCGTTGACCGTGGAAAGCACGCCGACGATCTTGGATTCCTTATCCCGCAGCATATCGCCCATCTGGCGCAGCTTATTTGCATCTGCGCCGGGGACCTTTGCTGTCAGAACCTTGATGCCGCCGATCTCCTTGGCTGTCAGCAGCAGCCGATCCACCTCACCGGCAGCATCCTTGGCCTTGTACTGCTCGATCTGGCGCTTCAGCTCCTTGATCTCGTCCAGATTCGTCTGAATCTTAGCCGCCAGCTCCTCGGGCTTGACCTTCAGCTTGGAGGCTGCCTCCGTCAGCGCCGCCTGTCCGGCCTCCATCCGGGCCATGCATGCCTTGCCGGTCACAGCCTCAATGCGGCGAACGCCGGAGGCAACGCTGCCCTCGCTGATCAGCTCAAACGCGCCGACCTTTGCGGTATTGTCCAGATGGGTACCGCCGCAGAACTCGATGGAGTAGCCGCCCATATTAACCACGCGGACGACCGAGCCGTATTTCTCGCTGAACAGCGCGGTTGCGCCCAGCTTCTTGGCGTCCTCAATGGGCATCTCCTGAATATCAATTGCGTAGCCCTCCAGGATGGAGTCCTGAACAATGGCATTGACTTTGGCCAGCTCCTCCTGAGTCAGGGCGGAATAATGCGTAAAGTCAAAGCGCAGGTAATCCGGCTCCACCAGAGAACCGGCCTGATGCACATGGTCGCCCAGGACGGTGGTCAGCGCCTTTTGCAGCAGGTGGGTAGCGGAATGGGCGCGCATAATTGCCTTCCGGCGCTCCACGTCAATGGAGGCCGTCACCACATCGTCCACCTTCAGCGAGCCCTTCACCATCTTGCCGTGGTGCAGGTATTTGCTGCCCTTATCCTTCTGCACATTGTTCACCTGGAAGCAGCAGTCGCCCACGGAAATCACGCCATGATCTGCCACCTGGCCGCCCATTTCCGCATAGAAAGGCGTCTGATCCAGCACGATAATGCCGTCCTCGCCGCCGGCAATGGAGCCGGAGACCTCGTCGCCCACGCAGACAGCCAGCACCTTGGCCTGGCATTCATTCTGCTCATAGCCGACAAAATGGGTGGGCGTGTTGTCCAGCCCCAGGTCAATACCCGCCCAGGCCAGATCGCCCAGCGCCTTGCGGGCCTCACGGGCGCGCACCTTCTGCTCCTGCATCAGCCGTGCAAAGGCCTTCTGATCCAGGGTCATATCCTCATCGGCGACCATTTCCAGGGTCAGGTCGATGGGGAAGCCGTAGGTATCATAGAGCTTGAATGCATCCGCGCCGGAGAATTCCGTCTCGCCCTTCGCCTTGTGATCCGCCAGCATTTCGGAGAAAATCCGCATGCCACCGTCGATGGTGCGAGCAAAGTTCTCCTCCTCTACCTTAACAACCTTGGTGATATAGGCAGCGCGCTCCCGCAGATAGCCATAGTGGCCTTCATTTTCATGCACCACAGTCTCCACCACCTGGTAAAGGAACGGGTGATTGACGCCCAGGAGCTTTCCATGCCGGGCTGCCCGGCGCAGCAGACGGCGCAGCACATAGCCTCTGCCCTCGTTGCTGGGCAGCACGCCGTCGGCAATCATAAAGGTGGAGGCGCGGATGTGATCGGTGATGACGCGCAGGGATACGTCCATCTTGACGCTCTGGCCATAGGACGCGCCGGTCAGCTCCGTCACCTTATTGGTGATGTTCATCACGGTGTCCACATCGAACAGGCTGTTCACATCCTGGCAGACCACCGCCAGACGCTCCAGGCCCATGCCGGTATCGATGTTCTTCTGAGACAGCTCGGTATAATTGCCCTGGCCGTCGTTATTGAACTGGGAGAATACGTTGTTCCAAACCTCCATATAGCGGTCGCAATCGCAGCCGACGGTGCAGCCGGGCTTGCCGCAGCCGTACTTCTCTCCCCGGTCGTAATAGATTTCGGAGCAGGGGCCGCAGGGGCCGGAGCCATGCTCCCAGAAATTGTCCTCCTTGCCGAAGCGGAAGATACGCTCCGGGGCGATTCCGATCTCCTTGTTCCAGATATCAAAGGCCTCGTCGTCATTTTCATAGATGGAGGGGTACAGGCGCTCCTTGTCCAGGCCGACCACCTCCGTCAGGAACTCCCAGCTCCAGTGGATCGCCTCCCGCTTAAAATAGTCGCCGAAGGAGAAGTTGCCCAGCATCTCAAAATAGGTGCCGTGGCGGGCGGTTTTGCCGATGTTTTCGATGTCGCCGGTGCGGATGCACTTCTGGCAGGTGCACACCCGGTGACGGGGCGGCTCCACCTCGCCCGTGAAATAGGGCTTCATGGGCGCCATGCCGGAATTGATCAGCAGCAGGGATGCATCGTTCTGCGGAATCAGCGAAAAGCTGGGCAGCCGCAGGTGCCCCTTGCTCTCAAAAAAGGAGAGAAACATCTCCCGCAGCTCGTTGACGCCATAAGGTTTCTGGCTCATTGTATGACCTCCAAAATTGAATACAAAATATAAACCCCGCCCCCAAACATAGGGGCGAGGATTAATCGCGGTACCACCCTAATTATCCCGCCGAAGCAGGATATCTCAGATGCTCTGTAACGGGAGCGCCCGTCCCGGTCATCCCAGGCAACAACGAAAGTGGCTGGCAGCACCGGCACACAAAGAGCTCCCACCGTCCTCTTCTCGCTAAGCTGGCCAAAACTGCTTGGTTTCCGTATTGTCTTTGCATATCGGGTACATTTTACCACAAATGAACAAATTGTCAACTCTTTTCTAAATTGCCTTATGAAAAATCCAGTACGCGCGAATAAAAATGAATTTCCCACTTGACAAATGGCACATCCTGTTGTATCATACAAAAGCTGTCAGCGAGGCAGCATGAAGCGAGCAATGCGCATGGAGAAGTCGCGTAGCTGGCCGAGCGCGCACGATTGGAAATCGTGTATACCCCAAAAGGGTATCGAGGGTTCAAATCCCTCCTTCTCCGCCAATAAAAAGTTCGGGAAACAACGATTTTGAGGTTGTTTCCCGAATTTTTTGTCTTTTGTGGATTTTTCACGAAAAGCGCATAATCGTGTATAATGTTTTTATCCGTCGTCTGCCAGGAATCGTGTATACATGCGAGAATTTGCTTCTAACTTTTTGGAAGTTTTTCACAAATCGCCCTGTGCGCGCAGGTAACGCTCCTGAATTGTCTAAAAGCGCTTTATGACAACATTTCCACCATTCCTGGCGCTGTAAGAGCAGTCTAAATCAAATCCAATTCTTTTGTAAAATGGGAGTGCATTTTCCTCATAGGTCAAAATAAGCTTTGAAATTCCCTTTTCCCAGAAATATTCCTCCGCTTTTTCAATCAGCTGCTTTCCATAACCCAACCGTCGAAACGGTGGGCTAATCCACAGTTCCCGGATAAACCCTGCATGCTCCTCAAAGAAGCCGCTCTTCAGGCATTCCGGCTGGATCATAATAAAGCCCGCAATATCATCCTCTTTCCGAATCACAAAGGTGCGCATTTCCTCTTTTTCGTAAGATTCGGCGATGTCGCCAAAAACAGCCGCGCTTCCCTTGAGGTCTATCCCGATTTCAAGGAAATATGCCCGGAAGCATTGCATAAATTCTGCATCGTAAAAATTATTCAATTCCTCAATTATCATTCGATTACTCCTTTAAAAAGCTAAAGTGCCCTTGATAAAATCAAGAGCACCCATTACTCATGTAAAGGAGTTTTAAGCAACGGACAAAACGGCTTTTGATTTTATCAGTCTACGACTTGTCATTTTGTCCACCTCGCTTTCCTGGCTTCAGGATAGCATGTCCTACATATTTTGTCAATCGAAAAATGAGCCAAGGGAGCATGTGCAAATGGATTTGAGAACTGACCGTCTCATTCTGCGGGAATTTCAGGATGCGGATTTTGAAGATTACCTTGCGTACATTCTGGATGACCATCTGCGAAAAATGCTGGGGCTGGGGAACGTATTTGACCGACCATCGGCGCTGGCAAATTTTAACTGGCTGATGGAGAACCGCAAGTTTATCGCGGTGTGTAAAAAGGAAGACAACAGAGCAATCGGGCATATCTGCATACACCCGCCGCTGGATGCCATTGCAGGAGCCGAGCCCTTTTGCAATAAACTCGGCGCTTCCCTCTCCTACGCACTGGCAGCCTGGGAGCGGCGCAAGGGCTTCATGCACGAGGCTCTGGTGGCCCTCTGCCAGCATTTGCGGGATGCCGGAGAGCTGGATTACCTTGACGGAGAATATCTCCGCTCCAACCTCCCCTCCCAGCGACTGCTGGAAAAGCTGGGGTTTCAGCATTTCGGTGTTGCGGAGTTCGACGGAATTGAATTGACCACCGTTGTACTGCTTCTGTAATAATGAGAAAAGCTCCCTCCCGTTTTTGCGGGAGGGAGTAATCATCGTCAAATATTCAGCAGGTCGCTGTAAACCTTCAGCGCGCCGTCGGTGTCGTGGGCCAGGACCTTCTTGGCCAGAACCTTACCCAGCTGGACGCCCTCCTGGTCGAAGGAGTTCAGATTCCAGGCGAAGCCCTGGAACATGACCTTGTTCTCAAAATGGGCCAGCAGTGCACCCACAGCCTTGGGGGTGAGCTTTTCGCCGATGATGATGCTGGAGGGACGGCCGCCCTGGAACTTCTTGTTCAGGTTCTCGTCGTCCTTGCCGCAGGCAAAGGCTACGATCTGCGCGGCCACATTGGCGCAGAGCTTCTGCTGGCTGGTGCTGCCCTGAATGACCACGTCGGTGCCCATCTGGCTGCTGCGGAATCCCACAAATTGCAGCGGGATAATGTCCGTGCCCTGGTGCAGCAGCTGATAGAAGGAATGCTGACCATTGGTGCCCGGCTCGCCAAAGATCACGGGGCCGGTGGCATAGTGGACAGGCTCGCCAAAACGGTTGACAGACTTGCCGTTGGACTCCATGTCCAGCTGCTGCAGGTGGGCCGGGAAGCGGCTCAGCGCCTGGGAATAGGGCAGCACGGCGGTGCTGGGGTAGCCCAGGACATTGCGCTCATACACACCGATCAGTGCGTCCAGCATGGCGGGGTTTTCCAGCAGCTCTTCGTTCTTTGCCAGCTTGTCCGCCTCGGCAGCACCCTCCAGGAACTGGGCAAATACCTCCGGGCCAAAGGCCAGGGACAGCACCGCGCCGCCCACGCCGGAGGAGGAGGAATAGCGGCCGCCGATATAGTCATCCATGAAGAAGGCCGTCAGATAATCGCTGCTCTTGGCCAAGGGAGAGGTCTCACTGGTCACGGCGATCATATGCTTGGAGGGGTTCAGCCCGGCCTTCACCAGCGCGTCCTTGACGAAGGACTCGTTGGTCAGCGTTTCCAGCGTGGTGCCGGATTTGGACACCAGGATGAACAGCGAGTGGGCCAGATCCAAATTGCGCAGGACGCCCGCCGCGTCGTCGGGATCCACGTTGGAAATAAAGGCGGCCTTCATTTTCAGGGTGTTGTTGACCTTTGCCCAGTTCTCCAGGGCCAGATAGATGGCGCGGGGGCCCAGGTCGGAGCCGCCGATACCGATCTGGCAGACGGTAGTGAATTTCTCCCCGGCAGCGTTGGCGATCTGGCCGGAGTGCACCTTGTCGGCGAAGTCGGCAATGCGCTTCTGCTCGCCCAGATAGAATTCCCGCTTGTTCACGCCGTCGGCAATCACATCATTGCCCAGTTGACCGCGGCACAGGTGGTGCAGGACGCGGCGCTTCTCGCCGGTGTTGATCACCTCGCCGTTGTACAGCGCAGCGAACTTTTCCGTCAGTTGCGCCTCCTTGGCAAATTCACCCAGGGCGGACAGGATGGCGTCATCCACCGCTCTTGCGCCATAATGAAAGGCCATTCCCGCGCCCATGGGGACAGAATAGCGTTTCACCCGCTCCGCGCCGCTCTCGCCGGACATCGCCTCCGGCAGGTTCACCCGTTTCGCCGCCTGCAGCTTCTGATGGGCAGCCAGGGTATCCAAATTTTTCCAGGCAATCATGTTGATTTCCTCCTCGTCGGTTCGACATATAATCATGCTGAATGCACGTCAATCGGGGTAATTATACTACGATTGGCAAAAAATATCAACCATAGAAATTGAACGGAACCAGCAGGGGCACGTTGTCTTCGCCGCTGAGGGCGAGGTAATAATACTGGACATTGCCCGCGTCATCCTTGAAGCTGATGCCCCGGGTGGGGATCAGGCCTTCCAGGGAGGTTTCCAATACCATCAGGTCGTTGGAAAGAATCAGGTCGCAGGTATATAGCTCGCGGGTGCCGGTGCAGGAGAAGTTGCCGCTGTCATCCACCGTTCCCTGCAGCTCCAGGAAGCGAAATTCGGTCACTGCTGTGTCGAAGGTCAGCACGATCTTGCTGCTGCCGCCCTCGCTGAAGAAAATCTGGTCGGGCCGCTGGGCAAGCAGGCGCTCAATGGCAAATTCGGCATAGACATTGGTCGCGGACGGGACGGTCGTCACATCGGCGGGCGCGGAATCCGTCTTGCGGTTCCAGATGCTTCCGTCGTCGCATGTCCAGGTTTCCGCGCCGTCATAGGAGAAGAACCGATCCTGCCGATCCAGGTAGCGGCCATCCGCCAGAAGATACACCGTGGTGCTGTCCCCTGCCATGCTGACCAGCTCCACCACATCGTCCCACCCCTGAGTGGCTGCGGTCGCGGCGGCGGTCGCCGCCTGGGTGGACTGGATGATTTGCGTCTCCGGCTCTGTGGGAGCCGCCGCCCCCAGCTGCGGCGCGCAGGCGGAGAGGGACAGCGCCAGGAGGGCGGCGGTTCCGATCATTTGATATTTCTGAAACTTCATATTCATATCTCCTTCATATTTTTACCACATCGTTACACAACATTGTTTCCAGAGCGTGACCCCAATTATATCCATCTGAGGAAGAAATGTCAATGATGCTAAGGAAAATTTAAGGATTAAAACATCGCCCGGAAGGAGTGCTTTTTCCTTCCGGGCGGCGCTTCAAGTATTGAAATTTTACTCAGGCCTTGTGCAGCTTGCACAGACGGTTGCGCTCGGCCAGGAGGGCGGCGGCTTTCCGGCAGAGCTGCTTGACGGCCTCCGAATCCTCGTCCGCCACGGCGGATTGCAGGTCGGCAACGGCGGCGGACAGGTCGCGCTCGGCCTCCTCCAGGGCGGGGCTGCTGACAGGGTCGGAATAGCGCAGCTCCTCGGCAAGCTTCCTGACGGCTGCTGCTGCGTCAGGGTTGGCGCACTGGGCGGCCATCTGGTTCACCTGGGATTGCAGGGAACGCATGGCGGCAACGCTGCGCTTCAGCCCGGCATCCTGGCTGTGGATTCCATCGGCCACCGCCTCGGCGGCGATCAGGCCAATCACCGCAGCGCCCAGGGCAGCCGTGTACACCAGTACCGCCAGCCATACCGGGATCCATTTGCCCAGCGCCATGACGAGCAGACCGGCGGCCAACTGCGCCAGCCAGTAGACGCCGCCGATTCTGGCAATGGGGAACCCATAAAAGCGGCTCTTTGCCCCAGGGTGGCGGAGGAACGCAATGCAGAACGCCGCTGCCGCCACTGCGAACGCCGCAAGCGTATAGCCAAAGCTCAGCCAGAACACCGGCGTTTTGGCAAAGGGAATCAAAAACACCACCAGCAGATACAGGACAAGGAGAATGGTCACGGTTAAACCGAAACGAATGGTATCCCTCTTCATTGCTTACCCCTCCCTCTTATGGCCGCATTCCGGGCAGAATTTGGATGTAATTCCCGTTGTGCCACATTCCGGGCAATCCCAGGCAGCGCTGGGCTGCTTGCAGCCGCATTCGGGGCAGAATTTACTCATAATATTCTGCATGCCGCAGTTGGGGCACGTCCAGCCCCGGTTTTCCTCCGGCTTTTTGGCACCGCACTCCGGGCAGAATCTCGTTTGGATATTCCTTGCGCCGCAGGCGCAGTCCCAGCCGGGGTTTGCGGCAGCGCCTGCGGACTGACCCATCTGCCTGGCGGTGTCAATTACCGGGTTCAATGCATCCTTGGTCATGCCAACCACGCTGCCCATGGCTCCCAGGGTCACCCCCAGGCCTGCCAGCTCGCCCAGGCCGCCGGCGGTGCCGGTGCCGGTGATGCCGTTCTGCATGGCCTCCAGCCCTACCTTGCGGGCGGTCTCCTGCTGGTAGGTGTAGCCCTTCATGCGCATTTCCTCCGCCTCGGCGGCGGCCTGCATGCGGTAGGCTTCCGCCTCGGCCTGCTTCTTGATTTTCAGCGCCTCCGCGTCGCCCTGCGCGCCGATGATCTTCATCTGGGCGGCAGTCTGGGCCTCTACGGCCTTGCGCTCTGCCTCGGCGGCGGCGATATTCTTGCAAATCTGCTCCTGGCGAACGCCCAGATATTGCTCGGCGAACTGCTCCTTCATCTTCCGGAAATTGGGGTCATCGTCCGGGGTGACCACCCGGGAGACGAAGAACTCCGGCATTTCCAGCCCGTACTCCGCCAGGCGGCTGTTAATCCGCTCCCGCAGGGCATCGGACAGCTCCAAAAGCCGCTCGTCAATTTCCAGAACGTTAATGCTGTTTTCCCGGATGGCGGCGGCCAGATAGCTTTTCACCTGGGTCATCACCAGGCTGCGAAACAGCCCCTTGCCGTTTGCGCCCAGGATGGCATCCTGCTTCAGCTCGCCGGTGGTACCGATGAGCTTGAGCAGCAGCTTGCGGGAATTGGTAACCCGGATGGAAAATTCGCCGGAAGCGCCCAGCTCGATGTGCATCCCGGTCATGGGGTCAAAGAGGCGGACTTTGGAATCCGTGCCCCACTTGATGCCCATCTGGGTAGTACGGTTGACGAAATACACCTCGCTGTGGAAGGTGCCCTCGGTATCTGTTGGCAGCTTGTAGAGCTTTTCCAGGATGGGCAGCTGCTGGGTTTCCAGGGTGTAGCGGCCGGGGCCGAACAAATCCAGCGCCTGACCGTCCCGGAAGAAGATGGCCTCCTGGCTTTCGTGGACGATAAGCTGGGAGCCGAGATTAAAATCCTCGATAGGGTGCTTCCACACCAGGGTTTCGTTGTCGCCCTCGTACTTAATGATGCTGGCAAGGCCGTCCCGCCGGATTTCCTCGGATTTCAGCCGTTCCGCCACATCGTTGACATGGTCGCACACCGGGCAAATATAGCTGCTTGCCCCCTTGGCTGTCCGCAGCCGCACACCGCACTGGGCGCAGGAAAATTCAACGGTTTTGTCCTGCTCCGCCATGGTGTTGATGGACTCCCCACAGACAGGGCACTTGGCATTCTCCCCCTTGCTCTGGTCAAACACCACGTTGTTGCCGCAGTGGGGACAGGTACGGCTGCTGAGCTTGTCCGTGCGGACATCGATGGTGTAGCCACAGGCGCAGTCAATCTTCTTGCGTGCAAAGAAGCCGGTCTTGGCTTCCGCATAGCGCCCACAGGAGGGGCATTCGATTACAAATTTGGACATATGTATTCTCCATTCTGATTATACCGCTTCGCTCTTGAATTTAGAAAAGGAAAGCTACCACATATCCTATAGTGGGGCAACCGCTTCTGATTCCTTCACACGTTTAGCTTCACCCTTTTTGCCTCCAACTTTTCCACTTTCCAAATTATATACTGAAAGCGCATATGCAGTATTGGATAAGCCTATCTGTTTAATCTCGATGTTCTTTTTTTTGCATTCACAAAATAGCTCTTCTTTTTTCTCCTGCGGATTTCTATCAAACCTACAGCCGAGGTAAACACGGACAACTTTCACAGGAAAATAAAATTGCCCATCTTCGGCTAAATAGTCACCTTGTCCTGTTGTGCAAGTAATACGGTATTCCTTCTCGTACGCCCAGCTTTTCCCTTTTATAAGTGCAGCCTTTTGCTCATACGAAAGGTTGTCAAAAGATTTGTAAATATTACGTTTTCCACCTTTTTTGTTTCCTGACAGCAAAGCTAAAATATTTGTAGAAGTACGCAGGCGGGTTTTAGTATAACAAATTGGAAATGTCAACTCATTCGGTATGCTTACTGCCAAACATATCCCCCGATGTTTATCAGCATAATGAGACCACATGAGTTTATTTCTAAAACTATTCGTTAAACACAAAATCCGAACACCTTCAATGAGCCGCGAATTTTGCTCCTTTTTATCTACCAACAGCAGTTCAAATGGATCATTAAAATTTTCACCATCACTCATTCTTATGTGGCCATCTCGGATAATCGTTGCTGCATGTTCTAAAGGCATGTATTTATAGAGTGTGACATTTTTAGTTGCCATTATTTATTTTCCCTTTCCAACGCTTTCTGTTTAGCATCAATTAGTCCTATCCGTTCCTCAATTTGTCTGCGGCGTTTACCAGTAAATAGTCCTCTCAAATTGGCAAGCTCTATTTGCAAAGATTCCTTTTCCTGTTGCAATGACATAAGAGTGCGCTCTATTGCAGCCTTTTTCTCCGCCAAGCGGCGGGCATACTCCTCTTTTTCACGTTTTCTAGCTTTCTCTGCACACTTTCTAGCTTCTGTTCTCTCCTGTTCCAAAGTTTCCAGGCTCCCAAAAAGCTTCCACCCGTCTACACTACATTGTCCTTTTCCATTACATCCTACTGCAACTACCGTACCGTCAGATTTTAGGCCAACAGTTTGCTCAATTCCTGCACTAACTGCCACAATATCATCCCAGTCGGTAACATCACACTGACCATTTTCATTGCAACCTACCGCAACTACAGTGCCGTCAGATTTCAGGCCTATGGTATAATTGTGACAGTCATCGCCGCCTATACTAACTGCAACAATGTCTTTCCAACTGCCAACATCACACTGGCCCCATTCATTGTCTCCTACCGCAACTACAGTGCCATCAGATTTCAGGCCCATGGTATAACGGCAATCTGCAAAAACAGCCACAATATCATTCCAGTCTGCAACATCGCACTGACCATCTTCATTCTCTCCAACCGCAGTTACGGTACCGTCAGATTTCAAGCCCACGGTATAACTCGCTCCTGTACTAACTGCAACAATGTCTTTCCAACCGCCAACGTCACACTGGCCAAATCTGTTACTTCCCACTGCAACTACAGTGCCGTCAGATTTCAAGCCCACGGTATAACATGCCCCTACACTGACTGCAACAATGTCTTTCCAACCGCCAACATCACACTGGCCAAATCTGTTACTTCCCACTGCAACTACAGTGCCGTCAGATTTCAAGCCCACGGTATAATATGTTCCTCCACTAACTGCAACAATGTCTTTCCAACTACCAACATCACACTGCCCCCATTCATTGTCTCCTACCGCAACTACAGTGCCATTAGATTTCAGGCCTACTGTATGCGATCCTCCTGCACTAATAACTGCAACAATGTCTTTCCAACCGCCAACATCACACCGGCCACAGTAGCTATCTCCCACCGCGACCACAGTACCGTCAGATTTCAGGCCAAAAATCAAATCATGTGCAGTCAAAAATGAAGCAAGGTATTTACTTTTCCCTCGGATCTTCGCTAACTTTGCTAACTTTTCCTTCCTGGCGCTCTCCTTCTGTTGAGCTTCCCGTTTAGCTCTCATAACACGCTCAATTCTCTGTCGTTCCCATCCTTCCAACTCTGTCTTAAGGGGAGGCACCGCAAATTGTATTGCCCGGTTCCAGTAACGGCTCACGACTTCATCTTCCTCAATATGTTCATGCTCTGCCGTGCATTTATCCCTTGCACGAATTTCCACCATATACAGTCCCAGGTAGGCATCTGCACATTCCGGAGTGGTGTTCAGCGCATCATTAAAGAACTTCTTTGCTTCCTCAAATGCACCATCTTCCAGGCTCATAAAGCCCCGCTTAATCATAGCATCAGTTTGAACGCCGCCCGTTACTGGCTGCGACTGATATACAATAGTCGGAGCAGAATCTCCCCCTTGCATTCTCGGCAAAAGCTTCTCAATGCCCCTCATCAAATCCTGCATGGCTCCCACCTTGCCCATATCCTGGGCCTGGAGCTTGGCGAATTCCTTGGGCATGTCATAGGCGTCGATGCCCTTGTAGCAGGGGATCAGGTGCTTACTCTTGTCGGAGGCCATCAGTTTCAGGTACCGGCTCCATTCGTTTTTGACCCACACGGCGTTATAGTATTCGTAATCCGTGCCAAAGGCCAGCATGATCTTCGCGCTGTTCAGGGCGGCGAAGATGTAAGGCTCGTATTCCTGGCCCAGTTTCTCCTCCAGAGTGATGCGGGAGAAGAATACCCGGTAGCCCTTTTCCGTCAGGGCGTCATAGACATCCTGGGCAATGACGCTGTCCACGGTGCGTTCGCCGTTTTCGTCCGTCTCCTTATAGCAGATGAAAATGTCATAAGGCTCCTCCTTGCCGGAAACCTCGATGATGCCCTTGCGGATCTCCTCGATCTGCTTGGCCTCCTCCCGGTAGACCTTGCGGGCGACCACATCGGCGTTCTCCTGGGCCTGCTCAAAGTCGGAATCCTCCATGATGCTCTCAAAGCTGGAGCGGTGGCAGGTGGGAATTATCTTGCCGGTGGCGGGGTCGTCCACATACTCGATGCCGTACTTGCACAGCACCAAGCCCCAGTAGGCCTCCGCCTCCTGGGGGAAATCGGCGACGATGGCCTCGTAAATGCCCGCCGCTTTATCAAATTCGCAGCCCATGCGCAGCCGGTTGGCACGGGCAAAGAGCGTCAGCTTTTTCTCGTCGTCCTGGTTGGGAATGGTCTGCCTGGTGCCGCAGTATTCGCATTCGGCCACGGTCGCACCCGGCTCGATCACCAGATCGCCGCCGCACATTTTGCACTTAATCACTGCCACTGTTATTTTTCTCTCTTTCCTTCATAACAATTTCCATATGCTCCAGGGCAAATTCCAGGCTCATCGCCATGATCTCATTGCGGGTGCGCCCAACCAGAGCCGCCACGGAATCAATATCGCGCAGCATTTCCTTTGACATCCGCATGGAAACAATGGTGGTTTCGCCGGAATATTTCTTGGGTGAAATTCTCAAAACAGGTTTTTCCATGGTAAATCCTCCCACCAGCGTTATTGTAATACGTTTGTAGGCACATTTCAACCCACCAGGAAAAATATAGCAGATTGCACAGAATCCTTGTATTTTTCTGGGCAAAAAGTCCCCTCCGCCGCCTCGGATCACATTCTGGCTTTGCCGCACGGGGCAAATCCGCGCTTTACATCCCGCATGGCCGTGCTATAATAGCCGTATCATGCCGAAGGGAGCAGATATATGATTGAGATTCGATTGATCGACGCGGCGCATAAGGGGGATATTTTGCTGAAAAATGATCCTTTCCCTCTTTATGGGCGGATGATTCCCAGCTATATTGACCAAAAGTGGGGATATACCATTGAACGCTTTCCGGCGGAGCAGTGCAGCGAAATGTGCTTCCCGGATGAGGCTTATGATTATGACAAGATGGCGGAGAGCACCTATTTCGTCGGGGCATATCAGAACGGCGTCTGCGTGGGGCTGGCGATTTTGGAGCGGGGATTTTTCAAGTATCTGTATATCTCCGACCTGAAGGTGTCGGCCTCCTGCCGGAAGCTGGGGATCGGGAAGCTGCTGATTGAAAAATGCATGGAGATCGCCCGGGATAATCAGATGCAGGGCGTATCCTTACAGGTGCAGGACAACAATCTGTCCGCCTGCCTGTTTTATTTGAAGGTCGGCTTCCGCATCGGCGGGCTGGACACCGAGGGCTACAAGGGAACCAGCCAGGAGGGCAAGGCGGATATCAGCATGTACCGGGATGTTTGATTCCAATTCTTAAGATTTCTTAATATGGCTTGACAAGATCGGTTTAACGTGTTAAACTTCGCGTATGAGGTTTAACGCGCTAAACCAATTTTTAAATTAAAGGAGACAACATCATGAAAAAGACAATTTCCACCACTGTTACGATTGCACTGTTTGCCGCACTGTTCGCCTGCTTCCTGGCCTTTGCTCCCATGGCGCTGGCAGAGGCACCGGAGGAAACGGCAGCACCCACTGAGCCTGTGGAATACACGCCGGTGATCATCGGCGTGCAGGAGCAGGTGCACGTTTCCACTGTTGACGAGCTCCTGGCCGCGCTGAAGCCGGATACGGAGATCATCCTGGATGCCGAATTCTACGACCTGAGCACCGCCACCGGCTATGGCGAAACCGACGGCGAATACTACCGCTGGCAGGAAGTATTCGATGGCGTACAGCTCACCATTCACGATCTGAGCAACCTGACCATCCGCGCCGAGGGCGACGATGTGAAGGAGCACACCGTATCCGCCACCCCCCGCTATGCCCACGTGCTCAACTTTGAAAATTGCAGCGACATCATGATTGAGGGCTTCACCGCCGGACACACCATCGAGCCCGGCTCCTGCTGCGGCGGTGTCATCGGCTTCTACAACTGCGAGAACACCCTGGTGAACAACTGCGGCCTGTATGGCTGCGGCGTGGTCGGTGTGTGGGCTGAAAACAGCAAGGAAATCCAGGTCACCAACTGCGATATTTACGAATGCAGCTGGGGCGGCATCTACATGGTCACATGCCTGGACGTGACCTTCAACGGAAACACCATCCGCGACTTGGGCGAGGAATTTATGGGCACATGGAACGAGGGCACTCCCTTCATGCTCCATGACACGAAGAACATCACCATCAACGGCGAAAAAATGCCCAACAGTTACATCGGCAACTAAAGGAGGATTGCGCAATGGCAGCCCCCAAGATCTTTGAAAGCGAATACCGCTTCTGCCTGCTGCTGTGGGAGCATGAGCCGGTGAACTCCACCAGTCTCGTAGCCCTGTGCAAGGAGCAGCTGGGCTGGTCAAAGGCCACCACCTACACCGTGATCCGGCGGCTGGAGGAGCGGGGCGTGGTCAAAAACGAGAACGCCACCGTCACCAGCCTGGTATCCAAGGAGGATGCCCAGAAATCCCGTCTGGACGAAATGATGCAGGACACCTTTGAAGGCTCCATGCCCGCCTTCCTGGCTGCCTTTTCCCGCACAAAGCGGCTGACCAGAGACGAGGTGGAGCAGCTGCAGGCCTTCATCGACAGCTATCAGGAGGACGAATCATGAATACCTTTTGCCAGAATCTGCTCACCGCCAGCATTCACGGCAGCATTGTCATCCTCGCCGTGATGCTCCTGCGGCTTGTATTAAAACGGACGCCCCGAAAGTACATCTGCTTCCTGTGGATGCTGGCCGGGATCCGGCTGCTGATGCCCATTTCCGTGCAGAGCGCCTTCAGCTTGCAGCCCAGCAATGTAACGCTGCCTGCCATTTCCTCCAAGCTTGTCTGGATCCTGTGGGCATGCGCTGCCGCCGTCATTGTGCTGGTCAGCATGGCCGCCTATCTGCGCCTGCAAAAGCAGGTCAAGGACGCGGTAGAGGTGCCCGGCGGCTATGAATCGGATAAAATTGAGACGGCCTTTGTGCTGGGCTTTATCAAGCCGAAAATCTACATTCCCAGCGGTATGAGCCAGTCCGCCCGCAAGCAGATCCTCGCCCATGAGCGCACTCACCTGGAGAAGGGCGACCACTGGATCAAGATGATCGCCTTTATCGCCCTGGCGCTGCACTGGTTCAATCCCCTGGTGTGGGTTGCCTACCTGATGCTGTGCAAGGACATTGAGATCGCCTGCGACGAGCGGGTGGTGCAGTTTATGGAGCTGGGCGAGCGGAAGGCCTATGCCTCTGCCCTGCTGCAATGCAGCACCAATCAGGTGTACTACGCCGCCTGCCCCGTGGCTTTTGGCGAGGTCAGCGTGAAATACCGCATTCAGTCCGCCCTGCACTACCGCAAGCCCGCCTTCTGGATGAGCCTGCTGGGGGTAATGGCGGTGGCGTTCGTAACGCTTTGCCTGCTCACCAATCCCGCTCAGGCTGCTTCCAATGATCAGGCCGAATTGCAGCGCAGCAGCAGCCAGACCCCAGAGTCCGTTGCGCTGCCCACCATGCCGGAGCTGGAGCCAAACCCGGACTGGGGCGTCACCATGTATCTGGACGCCACCTCCCCCACCGGCGGCTACCTGGCCTGCATCGTGGAGGAGCGGTTTATCCAAAGCTCCGAAAATATAGCGGTCGACAACGTATACTTAGAGCGCTGGGACGGCATCGAATGGGAGCGCGTACCAGGCCCCGATCCCTATTACAGTCTGGCAAAAATACGAATCGGTTTTGCTGCAAGCCGGGACTGCACCGTCAGTGACTATGGGCAGGATGTCGACTGGTCACTGAATTACGGGGCGCTTCCCGCCGGGGATTACCGCGCTGTAATGACCGTCGGCAGCGATACGGATTCCGCCACCTTCCAGACGAGCTTCCACATCTACCGGGAAAAGCTCCCCGACGAGGAGGAGAACGCGCTGACCCGCTGCGCCAACGCACTCAGCACACTCACCTCCAACAGCTACTACTCCGTCCTGCTCTCTGAGGAAAGCCCTGACGGGAATCTCCAGCCCGTCATGCACCTGCTGCGCAACGGCACGGGCAGCAGCATTACCCACTTTTACGGAGAATTCCAGGTATCCCAGGGCGAAACCTCCTCCGAGGATCCGCTGTTCTCCCAGTGGGAAAGTACATACAGGCTTGACCAGAATCGCAAATTCCTCTTCCCGGATGGAAAATCCAAGATCAGTCAGGAGGAGATCACCTTTCTCTCCGTGTGGGCGGACTTCTCCGGCAAGGTACATCACGGCACCGATACCTTCCGCTTTAAAGCCGACGGAACGCTGGATTCCATTGAGCGGCTGGATGAGACCATCGGCGAGGACGGCAGTGTTTCCGGGCACGTGCGGAACCGCATGGAGGTTGTGAAGGCATCCAACTACCTGGTTGGATCGGTCAGCACCTATGAGCCGCAGGATTCCTTTGTAGCGATGCAGCGCTCCCCCTGGAGCATCTTCTTCCGGGTGGACGACGATCTGCTGAAGGGCTACGGCGGCGAGGTCTGGCTTGCTACCAATCTGACCGGCGTTTCCAAAATCACCACCGACTGCAATTACTGGATCGAAAAGTGGGAGAACGACCGCTGGCAGCGGCTGGGAGACCCCAACCAGGAGGGCAGCTGGGGCACGGACACCATCAAGGTCATGGGGCAGACGACAGTGATCAATGTGGATTGGTCGGATACCTATGGGACGCTGGAGGCCGGTATTTACCGCATGGGCAAGCACTTCTACCAGGAGGGCGACTCCATTATCCAGTACGCGGAGTTCTCCATCCCCCTCGCCGGTGGGATTCACGGCGAAGGCGGCGAGGAAGCGCTGGCCCGAGTGGACGCCGCCATTGAAGCACTGAAGCAGAAGGGCTTCCGCATGGAGAAATATCAGTGCAGCGGAAACAGCTATTTCTCCAATGAAGATTTGGTCAAGGTCATCTGGCGCTATGACGGGAGCGAGGTATACGACTTCTACGGCTCCCAGGGCTACAAGCACAGCGTCGCGGATTCGGACGTGATGTTTGAATCCTGGGCAAAACGCAGCTATTGGAATGAACCCTATGACAGCTATTATTTCTCCAAGGATTACAGCGTCATCAGCGACCGGGAGATTCGATTTGCCCATTCCTTCTCCCAGTCCAACGCATATAGTACGCTGGAGGTCTACACCTACCTGTTTGACGAAACGGGTTCTCTGTGTGAGATTGACGTAGACTATCGCTACTATGACGGTCAGATCGGCACGGCAAGCCGCTACGTGGTCACGGATACGCCGGAAAGTGAGATTAAGACATGGGTAGAGAAAGTGAAAGCAGAACAATAAAATCTGCCTGGATCGACGAGGGAAAACGGATCATCTCCTTCACGCAGCTGCCGGAGGCAGATAATTTCCTCGCAGATGAGCCGGTATTCTGGAAACGGATCATCTCCCTGATGCAATCCGGCTACCGGGTTCAGTAGGCAAAGAAACAGCCAGACGCCATTTTTACCGTGGCGTCTGGCATTTTTTCGTGGACAAGCTGGCATGGTGTGCTGTATAATAGCACCATCAAATTGATGGGGTGAACGGGATGAAGAAGTGGATTTGGGCGGTTGTCATTTTGCTGGTTGGGGTAGCTGTGGTTTTGGGTATCCGGGGGGCAACGGTACGGGAGGATGTGCCGCCGCGGGCGGAAATGGCCATTGTACACGATCTTGTGACCAGCCAGGTAAGCCCCGCTCTGGGGAAATCCAGGGCGGGGCTGCTGGAGGAGCTGACAGCGGTAAATGAAGCATCTGCCGCCCGATGGGAGAAAATCATGGACTGCTGGGATTCCTCTGGCAGCGACATGACCCTGTATCCGAATGTCCTGCCCGATGGGCTGGAGGATACCGGCAAGCTCTGCATCATCGTGCTGGGCTACCAGCTGAACCCGGACGGCTCCATGAAGGAGGAGCTGATTGGTCGGCTGGAGACGGCAAAGAAAAGTGCCGAAAAATACCCCGACGCCTATATTCTCTGCACCGGCGGCGGGACAGCGGCGGCCTCCACCGTTACCGAGGCGCAGGCCATGGCTGCCTGGCTCGTGGAAAACGGGATCGATGCAGACAGGGTGCTCACCGAGTCCCGCTCCCTGACCACCACGGAGAACGCGCTCTATTGCGGCGAGCTTTTAAAGGAGCAGCACCCGGAGATCATGCAGGCTGCCCTGGTCAGCAGCGACTATCACATTCCCTGGGCAAGCATTCTGTTCCAGGCCCAGTTTATTTTGAACGATCAATCCATCGCCCTGGTTTCCAACGCCGTCTATCCCACCGCCACCACGCTGAGGGGCACTTCCCTGCTGCGCTATCAGGCAAACGGGATTCTGGAGATCGCCAGCTATCACTGATGGAGCCTGGGCAGCTCGTCCATGGTGATGACCTGTTTGCTGTTATAAAGCGCAGAAAAGGCCTCCGGGGTATTTCCCTCCGTCACAAAGCTGGTATGCCAGGTCATAAACCAGGCCCAGGGGGTCGTCGCCAGCTCCTCGGCTGTGGGATTGGTGCCGCACTCGTGGAATGCAAAGGGCTTTGCGGTGGTGATCTCACACAGTGCCCAGTAGAGCTTATTCTGCACACCGCCCTCGTAGCTGTCCGCGCCGATCACGTCTACATATTCATCCCCCGGATACCAGCCGTCGTAATCCGGGTACAGGTGGGAATAGCCCAGCACCCAAATCAGATTGTTCAGTCCCAGTTCGTTGGTAAAGTGGGTATACATCAGCCGCCAGAGCCTGACAAAGCGCTCCGGGCCGCCCTTGCCCCACCAGAACCATTTCCCGTCAAATTCGTGAAAGGGCCGCCACAGTACCGTCACGCCCTGCTCCTGCAATTCCAGCAGCGCATGGCCCGCCTTGTCCATTCCGGCAAGGAATGAGTCATGCTCCGCCGTGCCGGGGGTGAGGACCGCGTCCCAATCCGGGATGGTGGACTCCATGCAGTCCTTCCACTCGCCGGTGAAGTCCGCCCCGGTGTGCCAGCAGATGGTTACCAATCCACCCTGCTGCCACCACTGGGCGGCTCTTTTATTTGCGCCGTCAAAGTCGTCGTGCATGTAATCCAAGCCCCGGATGGCGGGAAGCCTGCCGGTCTTTTCCCGGATATAATCCATTTCATAATCCGCCGAGCCCATCCAGGTGGATTCCTGCTGGGCGCTGAGGGTATGCGCGCCACCCAGGGAGCAAAGATAGGCATAGACCTTTTGGGTCATTTCATCCGCATTGGGGTTGGAAAGGACGTAGGTTACCATTGGAAGTGCCTCCAATTCATTTGTTTTTGTACAGCCGGAGAGCGTCACAAGCAGCACCATTAGAAGCGCTGCCAAGCCGATACTACCGCGAGCCAATAACGGATACCAGATAGAATGGGACGGCGTCCTGGCTGTGGGCTCCCACGACGGTTATTTCCACCTTGTGGCGCTTCTGCTCTCCGTGCACCAGAACATTATCGATATACAGGCAGTCGCCCCAGTCCTCCTGGAAGTTGGCATCCAGGAGGACAGCGCTTTCCTCCTGGTCGTCCACCACCACCCGTGCAATGGGGGCGGGCTTACGGACGGATTTGCGGTACTGCACCGCGATCCCCGTTCCCTCCACCCAAAAGGTGATGCGGTCACCTGCATGCCAAGCTGTAAAGCCATGGCGGAACATCTGGGTAATATGCTCCTGAGGGGTATCGTCCGGCTGGAAGCCCTCCAGAATCGGCTGGGAATTATAATTCTGGTAGCGGGCGCTGTTTTGATACTGGTTTTCCGTCAGCGGCGCGGGAAGCGCCTCCGGCGGGCAATCCGGCGTTTTGGCGGCACGGATGATTTCCAGGAAATAGGTAATCACCGAAGCAACCAGACGGTGCCCCTCGTCGTTGGGGTGCAGGTCGTCCGGGGTGATCTGCCGGTTGGGGAGCTGGCCGGAGGCCACCAGCGGATAGATGGTGCTCCTCATGCTGACGCAGGGCAGCGCATAGTGCCGCCCGATTTTCAGGTGGACATCCTCGGCGCTTTCCATATTGTCGTAGCGGACATTGTGGATCAGCATCACCGCTACTCCGGCGGAGAGGATCCTGCGCACCAGGCCCTCGTAGGTCTCCATAAAGAACGCGCTGCAATCGTCGTTGACGCTGAACTCTACAAAGATCATGTCGGGCCGGTATTGCAGCAGGTCGGCCTCCACCCGCGCCACGCCAAACTGTGAGGTGGTGCCGCCGATGCCCGCGTTGATGAACCGAGCGTTGGGAAAATACTTCTGCCACCACTGGAATACCAGGGAGGCATAGCAGTTCTCCTGGCAGGATGCAAGGCTGCCCTGGGTGATGGAGCCGCCCAGGAAGCCGATGGTCACCGGCTCTCCCCTGCCCGCCTTTTCAAGCACCTGCTGAACTGCATACCAGTTGCCCCGGTTGACGATTCCCTTTTCAAAGTCGATCATGCTTCATCCTCCCAGATTTCTTCGCCCAGCGATTCAATATAGGCGCTCAGTTCCTCCGCCATCTTCTCCGCCTCCGGGCGGCGGATATGGCCGGGCGTTCCGCTGCCGTTGTTGGAGTACAGGAAATGGTGAATTTTATCATCCGCCAGCTCCCGGCACACGGCGTCGATTGCCCGATCCCAGTTGGCATCGTGGTTCAGGATGGTCGTTGCCAGGATGATGGTTGCACTGGGATACAGGGCGCGCAGGCGGCGGATGAATGCGGCATAGTGCGCCCGCCAGTTCATTGCCATTGGATTGTCGATCCCCTGGGCCATGTAATCCTCCGGGTGGCTGTCGTTCTGCCCGATGGCAACCACCACCACATGCGGCGTATACCCGGAAAAGTCCCACGGCTCCGTGGGAGTCAGGTAGGGATTGCACTGAATTTTATCATACATCTGCTCCATCCCGATCAACTGCGGCGCGCAGTAGTAGCCGGTGCCGGGCAGCAGCGCAATGCCGCCCTGGGCCACATCGTGCAGCTGTGCGTTTAGTGCCCGGGCGGTGCACCAGGCATAGGAATAAAAACTATTGGAATACTCCCCATTGTGGGCGGGGTCTGCCATGCCGCAGTGAGAGACCAGCTCGCTGACCTCACCGGCGGTGACGCTGTCGCCGTAGAATTCCATTTTTCGCTTGGGCTTTTCCGGCAGCGGCAGTACCTGGGCGCTCTGTGGCAGCAGGAAGCCATGGAAAATAAAATAATGGCAGCCGTCCATTCGCTTAAAGAGCATCAACTCATGCTCTCCCTCCGGCAAGTCCTCTGCCAGAGGAATGACGGCCCTGCCGGAATCCGGCAAAATGACCTTGCTCTGCACACCGTCCAGGATAAGTCCCAGAGAATTTTCATAAAAGCTGTGCAGGTTGGTCACGTCCAGTCCAATCGCCGTCCCACGGAAACGGATTTTGACATGGGAGCAGGGATATACGAAAACCGGCGCGGCGGGGTTGGAATCGTCGATTCGGCCCATGTATTGCAGCATGGGATCGTTTGGCTGCACCCGCAGGGTAAATTCAGCGGACATTTTAATCGCCCCTTTTTATTGATAATACCACTTTTGCGCCTCTGGGTCATCCTCCGAAACTCTGGGAGAATACTTCAGCAATATTCTCTCCATGGGATAGGTGGAAAGCAGCAGCGCCAGCCCCGGAAACACCAGAATGCCCCAGGGCATCAGATAAATCCCGGCCAGGCAGCCGCATAGAAGCGCCAGCAGCAGAATGGTCGTAAGAAAATGACGGAAGGTCAGCACCAGCGACATTCGGAACAGCCGAAAGCCACCCAGTGAAAATCTGGACAGACAGGCCCACAGGTAGCAGGCCAGCGCGCACACCGCCAAAAGCATGGCGGCAAATAAATACAGCACCCCCGCCGGGACGCGGGGATCGGAATAGAAATAAAGGCACTCCACCGCCAAAACCGCGATCAAAAGCAGCACCAGCAGCGTCAGCGGGATGCTCTGGCGGAGATTGGCGCGAAAGGAGCGGAAGAACTCTGAATGCAGCTCCCCGGTTTTATGGCGGATGGATTTGGCAGCGGCATAGTACGCCGCCGTGCTGGCTGCGCCGATGGTGACAATGGGCAGGCAGCACACCAGCCAAAGCACGCTCAGCACCAGGATATTCCAAAGCCAGTTCATCACCCTGGCATACACGCCGTCCGGGGAGAATAGATTCTCAAACATAGATTCGTTTCCTTAAAATGGCCCGCACCCGATTGGGGTGCGGGCCGAAATGAGTTATGATGCAATCAATCGAATGGGTACACGCTTAGAAGAAATAGGCATCCAAACCCGCCTGGTATTCCTGACGGTAGGTCTCCTGCATCTGGGCGGCGGTCATGTCGCCACGGATCAGGCTCTCCAGATCCATTTCCACGTTCACGCTGTCCCACAGGTCGAACTGCTCACGGGAGCCGACGTCGAACATCACATCGAAGTTCTCCTCCTGCAGATCCTCGTCACCGGCGGTAACGGCGTACCACCACCACATGGTCTCCTTGTCGTCACGGATGGAGACATCGTCGTGGTACCAGTTGGAAACGGCCTCGAACACGTTGTAAACGAACTCGGGATCCTCAACGCCGTTGGGAATCATCCAGAAAGCGCCGGAGGTGAACTTACCCTTATTGGTCTCCTGATTGCCGCTGGGGCCGACGGGCCACTGGACATAGGCGGTCTCAAACTCCAGAGTGGAGCCGACGGAGCCGTCCCAGTCGTAATCGGCATTGGTGGCTGCGATCCATGCGGCGCAGGGCCAGAAGCCCACGTTGCCGTCTCTGTAACGGAAGCGCATCACGTCGCCGCTGTCGCCGAACTCATAGGGAGCGGCCACATTATAGGTGTTGTACAGGTCAGAGAAGAACTGCAGCGCTTCGCCGGTGGCGGCGGAGCTGAGGGTCTCGGTGGTGCCGGAGGCAATGGAAGCGCCGTTGGACAGCATCAGCTGGCCGAATGCATCCTTGGCAAAGCCGTCGAAGCCGTACTGATCGGTGACGCCGTCGCCGTCGGTATCCTGGGTCAGCACCTGGCAGTACTCAACGAACTTGTCCCAAGTCCACTCGCCGCGGGCATACAGCTCACGGGGATCCTCCAGGTTGTTGTCTTCCAGCATTTCCACGTTGAAGGCCAGAGGATAGGTGGCCTCAACGGCATTCTCAGCCTTGACCTGCTTCATCAGGGAAGCCTTGCCGTCGCCCAGATCCAGATAGCTCAGGATCTCCTGGTCGCTCAGGACGTCCGCATCCTCGGGCAGGACGGTCTTCAGATCCAGAGCCAGGCCGCTGATGGCGGCGGGGATGCCGAAGGCCAGCTCGCACAGGTAAACGTCGCAGTCGGGGGTGCCTGCCAGGATGGAGGTGTTGATGGACTCCTTCACACCCGCGTAGGTCATGTTCACGTACTCAAAGCGAACATTGTACTTCTCTTCCACGTACTTGACGTTCTCAAAGCGCATCTGGTCGGAGATGCTGCCGCCGTAGGCGGGGTCGTCCTCTTCCGACTCGTGGGTGGAATCATAGTAGAAGTCCCACCACACGCCGATGGTGATGGTGCGCGGCTCGGCATCCGCAGAGGCGGAGGGCAGACCGCAGACCATCAGTCCGAAGACCATGGCAACGGCCAGGATCGCAGCAAAAAATCTTTTCATCATAATTATTTATCCTCCTGTCGATTGAGTATAAGCTGTATCTATCAGTTGGCCGCAGTGCCGATGTAGGCAGCAAACACAGTCCATGCGCCGCTGGCCTCACACTGCATTCTGGCGCCCCAGGCAGACACATCATCGCCGCAGACCTCGGCGATCTGCTCATAGGTGATCTGGCAGACGGAGCCGTCGCAGGCGGCGGTCTGCTGCTGGATCCGGCTCCAGCCAGCGGCTGCGTCGGGCATCACGATCCACATGTCGCCGTTTTCGGACTCATACTGAATGGTGATCACCGCGCCGGGAACCAGCATTGCGATCTGCTCCTCGGTCAGCTCCAGGCCGTCCTGGGCCCAGGCGTCGCCGGAGGGGGCGAAGCCATCCATCAGGACATTGCCCTTGGTGGGGATAAATTCCGCAGAGGCGATGGAGACACCATAGACCTCCCAAGCGCCGCTGGCCTCGCACTGGAGCATGGTGCCCCACTTGGAGACATCGTCGCCCAGAACGGCAGCGATCTGCTCATAGCTGATCTGGCAGATGGAGCCATTGCAGGCAGCGGTCTGCTGCTCAATGCGCGTCCAGCCGGCTTCTGCCCAGGGCAGAACAATCCACATATCGCCGGACTCGGAGGAATAGTTGATTTCAATGACAGCACCGGGCTTCATCATGGCCCACTGCTCCTCGGTCAGCTCCACGCCGTCCTGTGCCCAGGCAGCGCCGGACTTTTCAAAGCCGTCGATGCTGACCTTGTTGGCCAGGTTCTTCAGGCCGGTGGGCTGGCCAACCTTCACGCCGTAAACCTCCCAAGCGCCGCTGGCCTCGCACTGCAGTCTGGCGCCCCAGGCGGAGATATCATCGCCCAGCACGGCAGCGATCTGCTCGTAGCTGATCTGAGCGGTGCTGTGGCTCAGGTTGGTGATGGCGGTCTGCTGCTCGATACGAGTCCAGCCAGCGGCTGCGTCGGGCAGGACGATCCACATGTCGCCGCTTTCGGAGGAGTAGCTGATCTCAATCACAGCGCCAGGAACCAGAGCTGCCTTGAAATCCTCGGTCATTTCCACGCCGTCCTGGCTCCAGGCACCGGCAGCAAGGCCAGCCATGCCTTCCAGCTCTACGGCGTCAGCGCCCAGGTACTGGAGGTTGGACATATCCGCGCCACCGCCAAAGCCCTCCGGCTCAACAAACGCGGCAGTGGAGTCCGCCGGGATCACATTGCCGTCGGCATCCAAGAAGCGAATGTCGTCAATGTAAAGGACGGCGGGAGTTGCACCCTTGGCAGCGCCATTGTCCACGGACAGGGTGACCACCATCAGAGGGGCATCCTCGGAGAACTGCTCGCCCACCATGAAGAAGGGCGCAACCTTGGGGTTCTTCTTCTCCATGTAAACAGACCAGGGGCGGGCCATCTTGCTCAGCTCGCCGGAGACAAAGAGCTTCATATCGCCGGAGCAGGCATAGAACTTCCCATCGGGATTCTCAACGCCCATGGTCATTTCGACGCTGAACACATCCGCTGCCTTCTCGCCCAGCAAGCTGAGCACGTCAAAGGCGATGTAGGGAACCTTGCCATTGTTGTTGGTGATCTTCAGTGCCTTGCTGCCATTGTAATCGGCCACCTCGATGGTAGCGGATGCAGCGTTGGCCATGCCCTCGTAAACGCTTACGAAAGCGGCGTTTCCGTCCTCAAAGTCCAGGCTGACGTCGCCCTCCGCCATTGCGGCGGGCAGCAGCGCCATCACCATGACGGCGGCCAGAACCAGAGCCAGAAGTTTGTTCATCTTCACTTTTCGTTTCCTCCTTAAAAATGTTTGATTCATTGGGGATGCGCGAAAATGTTGACACAGGAAATTCTACTCCCCGCCTCCTCTCTTCAGGCATTGATAAATGAGCTGAACGCGGATCATCCAACGATGCCGCTTCGCTCCACACCTTCAATGAATTGCTTTTGCAGAATGATGTAAATCAGCACCACCGGGATCATCATCAGCACAATGCCCGCATCCAGGTAAAGGGTCTGGATGGTCTTATCCATGATCTTGTACTGGTTGGCAATGTTGGCAACCAGAGAAGAGATGCGGGTGCCGATGGACATGGACTGGGGCAGGTGGAACAGCTTGGCATAGAACGTATCGTTGTACTGCCACACCAGGGAAAACACCGCAACGGTGATCACCGAGGGCATGGCGTTGCGCAGCATGATGAAGAAATAGGTATACCAGGTTCCGGCTCCGTCCACCAGGGCGGCCTCCTCGATCTCCTTAGGCAGGCCCCGGAAGAACTGATTGAAAATGTAGATATACAGGCCGGAGCGCAGGCCGCAACCCAAAGCCGTCATCACAATCATGGGCACCGGCGTGCCCATCAGATTGATGGAGCTGCCTGTAATGGCTGAGACGATCCCCAGCGGGTCAAAGGTTCGGAAGGTCATGTACAGCGGGAGCATGATGGTGTGCGCCGGAATGACGATCATCACCACCACGCAGCCGAACAGCAGATTCTTCAGCGGGAACTTGTAGCGCGCAAAGCCATAGCCGACCATGGAGCAGGTCAGAATCTGAAGCAGCATCAGCACAAAGGAATAGGCCAGCGACTTCAGCATCGTGGGCAGATAATCCATGATCTTGATGGCCAGCTGGTAGCGCTCCAGGGTGGGATTCTGGGGAATCAGATACACCATGGGATTGTAGGCATCCTTATTGGAGAAGAAGGAATTTGCGACAATACCGAACACCGGCCCCATGATCACATAGCACACGCCGATGATGATGGTAAGACGGAACAGCAGCAGCAAAAAGCCCTTGATGCCGCTGGTGATCGCCTGACGCTCATTGAGCGCCGTGGTCTCGTCGTTCAGCGCGGAGAAATGCTTGATAAAAAACTGCTTGACAGTGGCAAACATGCAAAGTCCTCCTTCCCTTAGTTATAATAGAATGTCCGCTTGGAGATGAAGCCGCACACCAGCACCAGGATTAGGCAGGTAACCACCGTACTGACCAGGCTGAATACCGAGCTGAGGCCATAGTTGAATTCCGTAAAGGCCGTCTCATAGGCCAGGGTGACCACGTCGCTGCTGATAAAGCTATCCACCACGGTATAGACCACATTGGTGATAATGTGGGGCATCACCATGGGGAAGGTCACCTTCCAGAAGGTCTCATAGGCCGTCGCGCCCTCGATCTTGGCCACCTCATACATGGAGGTGGGAATGGATTGCAGCGCGGCGATGAAAATCACGATCTGGACGCCGGAGGAGGACACGATGCTGGTGATCCGGCTGACTGCACCCACAATGTACTCCAGCATCTGCCTGGAAATCAGCAGATTGCCAAACAGGTCGATGTAATAGCCGATCCCCATGCTTCCCGCCGCCTCCTGGGACATCTCCTGGCTGGAGGAGCTGACGCCGGTGGCGACCATGGCAGCAGCCGTCTCGATGGCGTCCACAATGGCCTCGGCATTCAGGATCACCGGCAGGAAGAAGATGGCGCGAATCAGGGTTCTGCCCTTCATCTTTCGGTTCAGCATCAGGGCCATGAACAGGCTGAAGAAGATAATCAGCGGCACATCCACCACCATATTGATCACAGAGGTGGTGAGGATCTGCTTGAAGCTGCCGTGCACCGTAAAGGCGTAGATATAATTCTTCAGCCCCACCCAGCTCAGGGAATAGCCGCTGACGCCCACCGTCAGATTGGACAGGGAGAACTGGATGGTCATAAACAGGCTGCGGATATAAAACGCCGCGAAGCCCACCAGCCAGGGGAGGATAAAGAGATAGCCGCTGACGGTTCGCTTCTGTGTCAGCGTTAGCGAATGCTTTTTCTTCACGTTCCCGCCCCCTTATCCGACCGTGTAGCCCAGCGCGGGAACCGTAAGGCCGTCCGCCTCCAGAGCCTGCTGGGTGTAATTGATGTAAATTGTCACGCCGCTGCCATAGGTCACCTTGCGGATGCCGTTGGCCATGATCTCATGGGCCACCATCTGCTCGCCGGAGACCTGGCGGAGCACGGCGTTTACCTCGCCGTAGACCTCCGCCGCCTTCTCAGACCAGGTGGTGAAGGCAGTGGAATAGTCGCTGTGCATGGAAGAATACTTCATGGCGGAGGTATCCTGCCAGGTGAACAGGAAGTGGGGCGCTGCGCCGTATTCCAGCATGGTCAGCACCTGCTCCCGGTCGTTCCTGGCGTCCGTCAGGTTGTAACCGCCGCCGCAGTAATCGATGCAGCCGTGGACAATCATCTCATACAGCGGAATATTGGCATCCACCAGGATATAATCGTTGTCGTCCAGGGGAAGATTGGTGATATCCCCTGCCGTCTGCCAGGCATAGTCGTTGGCCCGGCTGACCATGAGCTGCTTGCCGGTCTGCTGCATGGTATCCAGCATGGCGCTGACCACGTCCAGCGCATTCTCCCGGTCGATCTGCTCGGTACGCTTCTTGTCGGAGTGGAGGGTGCTGCCCAGGTCGCGCAGGCAGATGCCGTCCACCTCATACGGGGTGATCCTCTCGGCAAAGGCGGTGACATTGCGCACCAGGAATTTGGGGCTGATCAGGTCAAACATCGTCTCCCGATAGCCCAGAGACGAGGTCTGGCGCAGGGTGACCGGGTTTACCTGACCGAAGCCGGCCACATAGCCGCTCCCGTAATACTTGGAGCTTTCCGCCTGGTAATTATAGCGCTTGCTGGTATAGGGAACCTTCTGGAAAGCAACATCCACAAAGAGGCTGCCGTCGTTTTCCTGAAGCTTCCGGCCCAGGGTCTCCAGGCCACTTTTGCCGCCCAGCTTCCGGGGAATCTGAATTTTGTCCGCTACATCGTGGTAATAGCCGCGGTTGAACCAGCCCTGTAAATTCATCACCTGCCGGGCAACGCCCAGCTGCGCAAGGGCATCAAACATCTGGCCCGCCTGCTCAAAGGTGGTCATGGCGGTCATGCCGCGGTACTGCTTGCCCAGGAAGAACTCGGTCATTTCCGCACCGGCCAGTACATCGTAATAGAGCTTGATGTCACCGTTCTCCTGCTTGGGCGTCAGCACCCCTTCATCGATCAGGCGCTGGCGCATGTAATTGGCAATGCCCGTATAGCCCTGATGGGCCTCGTCCAGGAAGGTATAGCGCACCGTGAGCAAATGGTCGTAGGCATCCGGCTCGATGATGGGCAGACTTGCCTCATTGCCCGTGGTGCCGGACATCTCCAGCGTCTCGCTACCGCGAACGACAAAGCTGGAATAGACATAATTGTAGTTGTTCACGCTGCCTGCGACGCCTGCGGTAATGGAGGCAAGAGCGGCTCCATCCTCGATGGTGGCAAGGATGGTGGCGCTTTCCTTGCACAGGCCGAACAGGCCCATGGTGCAGTCGTTGGACTTTTCCAGAACGGTATAGTCCGCCGCCAGCGGGTCAATCCCATAGACGAACTGGGAATAGTTGCCCACGCCGCTTTTTCCGTTATTGAAGTTGATAATGGAGCCGTCGCCGTTGGGTACCACCATATAGCCGCTGCCGGCGCTGTCCTGTGCGCCGAAGTTGCGCAGCAGCTGAATGCGGTAAATGGCAGCGCCGCCCTTTTCCTCAATGCCGCATACGGGGACGGATACCTCCAGGTGATCCCCCTCCAGCCGGTATTCCACCGGGACGGTAAAGGAGATAGGAACGAGCACCACGTCCCCGGCCAGGCCCATCTGCTCGATGCAGTCGTCCTCGGTAAAGCCCACGGAATCAAACATGGCGGTGAGCTTTCTCTTGGCGTTGCGGTTGTTTCTGGCCGCCTTCAGCAGCTCCCGCATGCCGGAAACGCTGGAATTGGTGGTATAGTAGCGGGCAAACGCCTGGGCGTCCTCCTCCGGCAGGGCGGCAAAAACCTCCTCAAATTTCTCGTCAGAGATGTAGGTGGGAACCAGGCCCAGGGAATTGGAGAAGTCGCCCATGCGATAAGTGACGCGAATGCCGCCGGGGATGCTCTCATAATCCACCTGATCCCGGTCAACCGCCATGGAAAAGGAATCGTAGACGCCCTCCTTCCGGGAGGCGTTGAAGTAGTTTACGATCACATGGGATTTCAGATAGTTTCGGTTGGAGGCGTTGGCCACTGGGTCATCGTCCGCCTGGGGCGGTGCGGCAAAGGTCACCTCGCCGGTGCGCTTATCCAGGACGGCCACGTCCGAGGTTTTCTGATTCAGGTACAGCTCCAGCTCGTCGCTGCTGGCGGCAAGCTTATAATCCTTGTAGCCTGCCAGCTTCTTCTTTTCCAGCACCAGCTCCGCGCCTTCGTGGAATTCGTAGCCGCTTAAATACTGCTGATATCGGTCGTAAAAGGTAAAGTGGATCAGGTAATACGCCAGGTAGCACAGCCCGGCCACCACCGCCGCCGTCAGGAGGATGTACAGGATTTTCTTTCCAACGGTAAGAGGTCTTTTCGTTTTCTTCATCACAAGCACCTCCTACGCCCTGAATATGATCTCGATGTACAGCGAACGGAAGAAATTGACCACCTGTCCGATCAGGTCAGCCAGCAGCAGGCACAGGAAAATGATGACCAGGATTGCCACAAAGGTCAGCAGCAGCGTTTGCAGGGTCTTACCCAGGGTGTAATTGTGCACCTGCATAATCCCGATCAGCGCCATGATCACGCCGTAGCACACCCCGGCGCCAATGACGATGGTGTAAAACGCGCCCTCCTCCACGGTGATCACATGGCTCATGGCCGTGGCCAGCAGGAACGCCGGGATCAGCGGCGCGCAGCTGTACCCCACCGCAATGGCAATGTCCTTCATCCGCCCCTCACCATTCATCAGGCAGGTGATCGACCAGTTTGCCACGCAAATCAGCACATACAGCAGCAGGACGCCGGAAAGCTCCTCCAGCGAATCCACCGACGCAGGCTCCACGTCATTCACGATAAAGTTCGCGCTGATGCGGTTCAGAGAGAAGCACAGCGAAAAGAGGATCACCATCAAAATGGCAATGGGCACGCTGCCTCGATCCTGGTGGCGAATCCAGTAGAAGCCATCCATGGGATGCCCGATGGTATAGCGAAGATAGGCCCATTTTTCCTTGGAAAATGCTTTTTTCATTCGCCCGTGCCCCCTTTCCTGCGAAACAGCCCGGCATCCTTCAGCTTGCGGAAAATCCACCAGGCGGTCAGCAGCGCCATCAGGCCCGTCAGCGCCGGGGCCATGTAGGCCCGCAGAATCTCGCTGCGATAGCGCTTAAAGGCAATGGAATAGTAATCCCGATTCATACCGATCTTCAGATATTTCATCGCCTGCTCGTTATCTCCGGCGGAAAGATACGCCTTGCCGATGCCGGAGTTGGCAAGCTCGTTGTTTTCGTCCAGCTCCAGCACTCTGGCCCACAGGCTCACCGCCTGGGACTCGTCGCCGTCGTGACGCAGGGCCACTGCCTCATTGATCAGCGTGCCGTATTCCGTGGGGGCGAATTTGTAGATTTCGCCCCGGCTGGCATCCAGAACCAGCAGGCCGTTCTCCCACTGCTCAATGGCCGTGGGGGTATTGAAGGTGCCCTGCTGGGTGCCCAGGCCGCCGAAGATATACAAAAGGTTACCCTCGTGGTCATAGGTGAAAATGCGCCCGCGCTTGCGATCCAGCAGGGAATAAATTCCGTGCCCGCGGTATACCACATCGTTGATCTGGTTGGGGCCTGCGTAAGCGCCGGCGCTGCCGACCCAAAGGTCGCCGCCTACATGGGCGTTCTTCCCCTTTTTGATCACGTCCTCACCGCGGGGGTTCAGGCGGCGCACGCCCTGCTCTCCGGCATTATCGATGTTGGTGGCGTAGACGAAGCCGTCCTCGTCAATATCGATGCCGGTAAACTCGGTGGCGATGTAAAGGGTCTGATTGCTGCGCTCCTCCTTGGTGGCCACCTTTTTCCAGAACTTCGCCCACAGCGAGAGCGTCACGTTGATGGTGCCGAAAAAGCCGGAAAAGGATCCGTCCGTCTCAAACACCATGATGCCCTGAAACATATTCTGAGCGATGCAGTAAATACGGTCGGCATAGTCCACGGTCAGCTTCAGCGGCTTGAACACGAAGTCCGCGCCCAGAACATCGGACTGGGGATTGCTGACGATTCGAACCACTCTGTCGCTGCTGTCCAGGACGACAATGCGCTTGTTTTCCCGGTCGGCGATGTACAGCTGCTCCTTCTGGGAGACGCATACGCCGGAGGGCGCATTGAAGGAATCCTCCGTGCCGTTGTTGTCAAAATGGGTGATGATCCGCTCGACCTGATGCGTTTTGCCGCTGACGATGATCACCCGGTTGTTGCCGGTATCGGCGATATAGAGATTGCCGTCAGGGGCGACGCAGATATCCTGCGGATTGGAGAAATTCTTCTCCAGCCCCAGTGTGACTGCGGAGATGGCGCCGTCCGGCACATAGGCAGCCGGGGTATGCACCACGTTCTTCCAGTAGTCATAATTGTAGGTATCATAGGGCACCGCGCCCGCAGGCAGCGGGAAGGCGCACGCCAGCACCACCAGCGCCAGGACGAAGGAGGCAAGCCGTTTGATTTTTTTCATATTCTGCGCCTCCTTATTCCTTCATGCCGGAGGTGGTCATGGTTTCCAGGACGTTGCTCTGGCAGATCAGGAAGAACGTAATGGGAATGGCCGCAATGATAAAGGTCACGGCGGCGCTGGCACCGGCGCGGGCCGTGCCACCGGCAGCGATCTGCTGCAAGGCAAATTGCAGCGGCTTCAGCTCCTCGTCCCGCAGGAACATGGAGCCGGTATTGCCCCACATCTGCTGGAACTGGAAGATGGCCAGGGTCAGCCAGGCAGGCTTCACGTTGGGCATGACGATGGTCATATAAACCCGGAACTCCCCTGCCCCATCCAGCCGCGCGGACTCCATCAGGGAATTGGGCAGCTGATCCATAAACTGCTTCATCAGATAAAGACCCATGCCATAGGAGCAGGCGGGCAGGATCAGCGCCAGGTAAGTATTGTTGATGCCCAGCCAGGAGATAATCATGTAGTTGGGAATCTGGGTTACCGTCCAGGAGAACATCATGGACAGCACCACCAGGTTAAACAGGGTATCGCGCCCCTTGAAGCGATGCTTGGAAAGCGGATAGGCCGCCAGGGACGCCAGGATCACATGCCCCGCCGTACCGCCCACGGTAATGATGACCGTATTCAGCAGGTACCGGGAAAATGGGACCCAGGAGGCATTCATGGCAACAAACAGATCCACGAAGTTATCCAGGGTGGGATTGCGGACAAACAGCCGGGGCGGATACTGGAACAGCTCGTCCAGCGGCTTCAGGGCATTGTTGATGATCATCACCAGGGGCAGTGCCATCAGAATGCCGAAGATGCCCATCAGGAAGAACAGCAGGCCGTTGCCCGCCACCGAGCGATTGAGCTGGTGAGATTTCAGAAAACGCGGTTTTCTCATTCGCCAACCCTCCTCAGTACCTTCTGGACGACCTTGTTGGTGCCCACCATTAACAGGAACAAAATGGTGGCAATAGCAGAGGCATAGCCCATTTCAAAGCGCACCGTGCCGTAGTCCAGCAAATGTGTGACCACCGTGGAGCCGGCATAGTTCACGGACGGATTGCCCGCCAGCTGAATGGAAATATCCGCAATGGCAAAGGACTGGGTGATCTGCATCACCGCACCAAACATCAGCTGGGGCTTCATGGCGGGCAGGGTGATGTACCACAGCTCCTGCCAGCGGTTCTTGATGCCATCCAGCACACCCGCCTCATACATGGACTTATCCACGGTTTGCAGGCCCGCGATAAAGGACAGGAAGCCGGTGCCCAGGCTCAGCCAAAGCTGCACCACGATCAGCATGGGCATGACGTACTTTTCGGTTTTCATCCAGATGATCGCTTCGTTGATGATGTCCCACTTCAGCAGGATACCATTGAGGAAGCCATAGCGGTCGCCGGTGAGGATGATCTGCCAGATCATAAAGGCGTTGCCGCAGATGGAGGGGGCGTAGAAGATCAGCGTCAGGAACGCCCGAAGCTTGCCGGAGAATTCATTGATGATCCACGCGAACAGCAGGCACATCAGGTAGCTGACTGGGCCGGTGATCACAGCGAAAATCAGGGTGTTTTTCAGTGCCACCACAAACAGATCGTCATTGACCAGCAGGCGGATGTAGTTCGTCCAGCCCACAAATTCCGGCCACTCCAGCATGTTGAAATCCGTAAAGCTGAGCACGATGGAGGCCGCCACCGGCAGGATGGTGAACAGGGTAAACAGGATGAAATAGGGCGCGATCATCAGATAGGATGGCATGCTCTTTTTCAGCTGTGGGGAAAGGCGGATCGCCTTATCTGCTTTGCGCCCCATGTCATTCACCATCCTTTTCCGTGGTTGTCAATTCAAACTCTTCCCATTTATAATGCAGCTCTTCGTTGATCAGCACCACCTTGTCCATCAGCTCCTCCCGGGGGGAGGCAAAGTCCGTATCGGTGGTAACGGTATAGAACGCATTGTTTACATTTCGCCAGGAGTAATAGCCGCCGGGCACCTGGGGGATCCCCCGCACCCACTGGTACTGCTCCAGCAGGGCCTCCATGTCCGAGGCCTTCCACGCCAGCTTCTGGAATGCCTGCAGATTGGCGGTGGGCACACGCCCGGCCTTGCCCTGGAGGCTCTCCATCTCATAGCCGAAGTCGGTCTGCACCTCGTCGGAAGTCCACCATTTCAGGAATTCCCAGCAGGCCTCCTTCTGCGTGGTGGCCGACATCATCAGGCTGGTCAGGCCGGTGGAGCCGACGCTGCGGTCGATGGTGCCGTCCGCCTGACGGGTGCCGGGGACGGGCGCAATGCTCCACAGCCCATCGATATCCGGGGCAGACACCTGCAGATTGTTGTAAAGCGTATAGTCCGCAATGATGATGGGGCACTCGCCGGTACGGAAGCGCTGGTCTACGCTGGTTTCCTTATCCAGCTTGTAGTCCGTGTAATACTCGCAGTATTGCTTGAAGCTGTTGATGGCCTCGTCGGAATCCAGTGCGGAGCGGCTGCCGTCCTCGTTGTAATACGCGCCTCCGTTCTGATAGAGCAGCATGGCGAACACCTGCTCACTGGGGAGCATGCCGAACTCCATCTGGTTTTTGGCAAGGACGGTCATGGCGACCTTCACATCGTCCCAGGTCTGGGGCAGCTCCAGCCCCAGCTCGGACAGGATGTCCTTACGGTAGAACATCATGGGGAAGGTCTGCGTCTCCGGCAGGCCGTAGGATGCACCGTTGAAGCCCAGCTGCACCAGGGCGCTCTGGGAGAAGCGCTGCACCACCTGCTCATAGTCCGGGAACTGGGTCAGATCCACCACCGCATTACGGATGCCGTAGTTGACGGCGGAGTCATTGCCGGTGGTAAGCACCGCACCGGCAGCGCCGTTGGTATTGGGAACCTGGATGGCCACATCCGGCCCCTGCCCTGCCAGGGTTGCCCGCAGCAGGGTATTCATATCCACCAGCTGAACGTTGACATTGATGCCGGTGTACGGCGTAAACGTGGCGTCGATCATGGATTTGATCACATTGGCCTGATCGCGGCCGGTGCCGATCCACAGGGTGATGGCAGAGGAATCGTCCTTGCTCACGTTGCCGATCTGGTTATAGTCAATTACAAAGGAATAGAACAGGCGGCAAATCTCGTGCCACAGGCCTGCCCAGAAGCCCAGCTTCTCCACCTTGATTTCGCTGTCCGGGGAGTAGACATACAGCCTGTCCAGCTGCAGGGGCTGGGCAATCACCTGGGTGATCCAGCTTGCGGTGGCGCGGACATTGACCTTGTAGGAGGCCAGCACCTCGGTAAAGCGCTCCTGATCGTAGATCAGCTCGTCCAGCTGGTCGCGCATGGTGATGAGCACCGCTTCCTTATCGCTGTTGTCGCCGATCAGCGCCAGCAGATTGGAGATGGCGCCGTCCAGCTCCTGCCGCACCTGGATCAGCTGGCCCTCCAGCTCCGGCAGATTGCGCTCGATTTCATAGTCCCGGTATTGATCCGGCGCGACGCCGGTGATGCGGATCACGCTGCGGTAGATGCTGTTGAGCTGGGTAACGCAGTCCTGCACGTCGCTGATGATCTCGGCAAACTCACCCAGCACGACCTCCATGCGGATGGTATGCTTGCCCGCCTCCAGATAAAAGCGGTAAGGCTCCGCCTCGCTGTCACACAGCACATCCTTGCGCCAATTAGAGGAATAGACAAAGCCATAGTTGAGCATTTCCGCAAAGGGGGCCTCGCCGTCGATGGTGATCCGGCGGGAAACATAGATGCCCTTGACGAAGTTCTGCTTGTCCATCAGCGCGATGTGATAGTAGCCGGTTTCCGGCACCTCGAAATCCCACTCGATCCACTGGCCGTTCAGCCGCCAGGAATCGCCGCCGATGGTATTGTTCAGCAGCTCCTTTGCGCTGGCGGGATATACCGCCGGGGAGCTTTGATCCTGCTTGGCATAGAGCATCTGGGAGGAGGTCTTGGTGGCGTTCTCCGCCTCGATACGGATTACGTGGCCGGAGGTATCCTGCGCGCCTGCTTCGTCCCAGGCTGCCTTCACCGCTTCATAATCCTGGGTGGACACCCGGTTGGAAAGGCGCAGGCGGCGGATCAGCATCGGCTCCCGCAGGCCCACCAGGGAAACGGTATGGGTTCCGGCGGTCAGATGCAGCGCCAGCTGGGTCGTCACATATCCCTCGCTGTCATAGAGGAAGCTCTCGATCCACTCCGGGGCCTCCACGCAGCCGGGCTTCAGGTCATTGCCCTGATTATCCTTGCTCCAGCGGCGGACGGTAACGCCGTCCTCGTTGACGTAGGACTCCACATCCTCCACCGTCCAGACGCGCTGGAACTCCACTAAGGAAAGCTCCTCATAGGGAAGCGTACCGTCCAGAAAAATGCTGCGCTGAATGGCGGAGTTCTTCCCCTCCACAGGGTAATAGAGCAGCGACAGGTCGTAAAGGCCCTCGGACTCCACCGTAAATTCATACTCAATCAGGGAATCCTCGGTGGTGAGCACGCTGGTTCCGGCCATCCCCTGATAGTCCTGCAGCAGCTCCGGGGAAACGGGCTGATCCTGCTGCTCATAGCGCACGAAATCCGCTCCGTCCACCTCCAGCTCCGCCTGCGGGCGATGCTGCTCGCGGGCGGTCAGGTAGTCCTGATAGCTCAGGGCCTGATTGGAAATGGTGTACTGGCTGACCAGGTCGTCAAAGTCGCTCTGGGTCAAATCGGTTTCGGCCCCCGCCCGTAGCCCGGCCGGCGCCAGCATGGACAGCGCCGTGGCGAATGCCAGGAGCTTGCACAGCCGCCTGGCTGCCTTTGTTCTGTTTGCCATGTGTTTCGCCCTCTTCCTTCGTCCTGCACCGGCACCAAGTGCAAAGCCGAAGCCTCGCACGGATACCGGCATTATTTCGTCTCATTTCTTTTCCCCGCGCCGCGGCCCGTTGCCCGCTCCAGCAGGAAAGAACTGCACCAGCACCACGCACCGGGAAGCACCAGGCACAAGCCCATGGGAAATACGTAAATCTGCAGCAGCGCCAGCGACACCGTCCCCAGCAGAAGCAGCAGTGTATAGTGCGCAAATTGCAGCGACAGCACAAAGGCGCGCTTCCAGGTCGCCGCCGCTCCCTGCCCGAACGTGACCAGCACAGCGGGCGCGTACAGGCAGACAAATGCATTGAGCACCATCACCCCGCCCAGCAGGCCGCCTGGGTAAGTGCTGCGCAGCACCAGTATGCAGATCCCCTCCGGGATGGCAAACCCGGCCAGCAGAAGCAGTGTCAGCAGAATTCCAGACGGGAGGCAGCGCTTGAACGCCGCCCAGAAATTCTTCGCGGCGCTGCCCTGCTCCTCGCGCACAGTCAGCCGCACCGCTTCATACAGCGCCGCAGTGGAGGCGCAGGCGGTGATTACCGGGATACAGCCCAGCAGCCACAGGACGCTCAGCACAATGAGCTGGCCGCCCTTTTCAAGGAACCCGATCACCGGCCCCTCTATGTCCAGAAGCTTTCTCACTGTGCATCCTCCCGGATGGGGTAAGTTGAAAGCTCCGGCAGCTCGTCACGGGTGATTACATACTCGCTGCCATATACCTTTTCCAGCATGTCCAATTCCGTATATTGCTCGGAATACTTTTTCCGCAGGCCATCGTGCATGACGAACTCCCCGCTCCATGTGCAGAAGAAGCCAAACATGGCCCGATCCCGCACGGAAAGCTCCGGGTCGATCATGGTGCCGTTCTCGCTGAGCACCACCATCTTGTTTCCCTGGGCGCAGTGCAGGGCCTCCAGGAACGCATCCGCCTGGGAGCTGTATTCATGCTCCCCCGCATAGATATCCACGCCGATGATGTCCACATATTCATCTCCCGGATACCAGTCCGGGTCTTGGCCGTTCCATATCCAGATCAGATTATTCAGGCCGTATTCATCGGTCAGAGTATGATATAAGTAGCGGTACAGCTTCAGATAAGGCTCCGCTCCCTCTGCGCCCCACCAGAACCAGCCGCCGCTGGCCTCGTGCAGGGGCCGCCAGAGGATCGGCACGCCCGCCTCCTGCATTTGCAGCAGCTGCTGGGCGATATTGTCAATATCCTTGCGCAGGAGCTGAAGCCCCGCCTCGTCCTCGCCGTTCATAATGGCGGTCAGGTTCAGCTTCTTTGTCTCCTCCGGGCGGAAGGCGCTATACCAGGTGCCGGTGATGTATGATTCCGGCGCAAGCCAGTGCCAGCACAGCGTCACGATGCCGCCCTTCTGCCAGCAGGCAATGGCCTGCTGGGTGGTGTGGATGGCCACATTGTGGTCAACGCCGGTCTGAGAATAGTAACCCATGTCCAGGCCCAGAATGGCCGGGAATTTCCCGCCGTTGTTCTGGGAAATCTGAAGATTCTCCCAGCCGTTCATCCCCGTGTCGCAATATTGGCCGGAAAGAATGGCCTTGCCATACTGGTCGCACAGGTAGCTGAACAGACGCCTTGCATTTTCGTCGGCGTTATCGTTGACCAGCCTGGCGCTGACGTTAAAAATCGATTCATCCAGCGGCTCGCTGGTGAGCACATTTACCTTGTCCCAGAAAATGTAGCCCCAGTATTTCGACACGGTGATGGTGTGCTCCCCCGCCTCCAGGTAGACCCGGCGGAGGGTATCGCGCATGAATTTATCACCGTCAGCGTAAATGGTGCCCAAACGGCTCCCGTCCACGCTGACGTAGTTCTCCTTATAGCCGCCCTGGGATTTGACCATAAACTCCAGGTCATAAAAGCCGGTTTCATCAATCTGCACAGTGACGGTGCAGGAATCCCCGTCATTCTGGAAGCCGGTCACGCTGCCCTTGCGCTCCATACGGACATTGCCGGTAAAGGTGCCGTCCTCGGCCTCGCACACGGCGACGGTCTGGGGCTGCCAGGCATCCTCTCCCCGGGCCGGGGCAGCCAGTATCCCCGCAAGGCAAGCGATAACCAACGCTGCGGCAATCCGTCTGTTTCTCATACGCGGCTCCCCTTTTCAGGAATTAATAAATTCTTAATACTTTGTATTTTACATAATGAAAATGCAGAATACAATCCGTCAAATGCTTTTTCAGTTGATTGCACAAAATTTACGATAACGTTTTAGTAAATGTTCCCAAGGGAATTTCACAATTTCGCAATAAATGAAAGCCTTGGCGCAATCCCTGAAAAATCAGAGGTGAACCAAGGCTTTTCACAAATCAATCGTCTACTCTTCTACCTGTTTCAGGGAAATCAGTACGGATTGAAAATCTCCCCATAAGTTTGGAATTGGAAGTCCGGCGTACATCAGCGCGTCACCGCCGTACACGGCATTGGTTTGCTCGTCCCGGTAGCTCGCCTGCGGGTTCAGCCCCTGCAGCCGGACTCTTCTGGAATGGCAGTTGGCCCGGCTCATGACCTGCACGAAGGTGACCAGCGCCTGCTTTCCATCCTTGGAATTTACCTGCCAGCAGTCAAACTGGTGGTTTTCGCCATAGGAGGCCAGGCGGTAGTAGTCGCCGGTGCGAACCAGATCATTATAGCGATGATACATGGCCACCTGCTGCGGAATCTGCTCCCGCTCCTGTTCGGACAGTCGGGTAATGTCCAGCTCATAGCCGAATGTGCCCGCCAGGGCTACATGTCCTCTGGTCTGGAACGGGGTGACCCGGCCGACGGTGTGATTGGGGCAGTCGGACACGTGCGCGCCCATGGTGGACAGGGGATAAATCAGCGCCGTTCCCTCCTGAATGGACAGGCGCTCGATGGCATCGGTGTCGTCCGAGCACCAGATCTGGGGGCTGTAATAGAGCATGCCCGGATCGAATCTTGCGCCGCCGCCGGAGCAGTTTTCAATCAGCAGATCGGGGTAATGGGTATGCAGCCGCTCCTGCAGCTCATATACGGCCAGGACATAGCGGTGGTACAGCTCGCCCTGGGCGTCGCTGGCAAGGCGAACACTGCCGATGTCTGACAGCTGGCGGTTCATATCCCACTTTATGTACGCGATATTGGCGCTGTCCAGGATCGCCTGCATCCGGCCCCAGACATATTCCAGCACCTCCTGCCGGGTCAGGTCAAGCACCAGCTGATTGCGCGCCAGACCGGGCACACGGCCCGGCACCTGGATCGCCCAGTCCGGGTGCCCACGGTACAGGTCGGAATCCGGGGAAATCATCTCCGGCTCCATCCAGATGCCGAATTTCATGCCCAGCTTGTTGACCTCTCCGGCCAGGTGCGCCAGGCCGCCGGGAAGCTTTTCCTCGTTGACGAACCAGTCCCCCAGGGCGCGGTTGTCGTCATAGCGGTTCCCGAACCAGCCGTCGTCCATCACCAGCATCTCAATGCCCAGCTTCGCCGCTCCTGCCGCGATGGCCAGAAGCTTTTCGGTATTGAAGTTGAAGTAGGTGCCCTCCCAGTTGTTAATGAGGATGGGGCGCTTTCTGTCCCGCCAGGCGCTGCGGATCAGATGGCTGCGGTACAGGTCGTGGAATGTCCTGGTCATGCGGCCCAGACCGGCGTCGGAATACACCATCACCACCTCAGGGGTCTGGAACGTCTCCCCTGCCCCCAGCTTCCAGGTGAAATGATAGGGGTTGATGCCCATCACCAGCCGCACCTGGTCAAACTGATCCAGCCCTGCCTGCAATTCAAAATTGCCGGAATAGACGAAGTGCATGGCGTAGACCTCGCCGCAGGTCTGGGTCACATTGGGGCTGGTGAGGGCCGCAAAGGGATGCTCCTGATGGCTGGTTTCGCCCCGCTCGGAGAAGCTTCCCTGCTTCCCATAGCCGATTTTGCGGTACTGCATCCGCCGCTCCCGCGCCCAGCTGCCATGAAGCGTAAGCAGAGAATAATCCGCGTTGTCCATATCCAGGCAGGCGGACAGCACCTTGGTCAGGTAGATGGCTCCCTCCCTGCCGCCCCGGTTGGTCACCCGGAGGCTGCGGGTAATCACATCCACATCACGGAATGCGGTATACAGCAGCTTAACCTCCAAATCCAGGATGGGGTCAAGGAGGGTGATCTCCAGGCTGTCGCATTCCTGCTCCGTGCCAAAGGTAGCCGGAAGGCCCGCAAGCGCCGGCTTGCCCGCCAGGATGCGGTGACCGCAGTATTGCAGCTCCACCGCGTTGTGCCCGGACTGGGTTCTTACCTCCAGGCAGTGCTCCCGGAAGTCGCCGATTCCCCCGGTGGGATATTCAAAGGGTGCGCAGTCCAGAAAGCTCAGCTTATCCCGTGCGTTCCGATCCGGCGTATAGGGAGGCTCCTCCGTCCTCGCCAAATAGGAAACATCCCCAGGGTTCAGCCGCTTGCCATAATAGTAATGCAGCAGATAACCAAAGGAATCCTTCACCCCCAGGACGTAGCTGGTGTTGGGCGTATCCAGCTGAAACAGCTTTTTCTCCGCGTCATATCGTATGCTCATAATTCTCTCCATTCGATAATCGCCCCGGACGCTGCCGGGGCGATCTATAATTTATCCCGTGATTCCGTCCATCAGGCCCTGAAGGACGCTCTGCGACTGCTCATAGACGCGCAGATTCCTTCGGTCGATCAGCGCAAATTTCTCTCCGCTGCCGCTGATATAGCCGTTGTCCCACCACAGGCAGGGGATCCCATTCTCCCTGGCCGCCGAAACAAAGGTGACGCACCAGGCATAGCGGTCGTCCGGGTTGTTCTTATCCAGGCAGCCCATTTCGTCAAAAATCACGGGGATGCCCTTTCTCACATACCGATAGCTTACGTTTCGGATCAGGTTCCTGATCTCGCTTTCGTCCGTCTTTCCAAAGTCATCATCGCCGGAATGGATGTCCAGCGCGAAGGCGTAGGGCGTATAGGCGTGCAGGGAAAGGATCAGGCGGTCATCCACGCTGTCCTCCGGCAGGTGGAACGCGCCGATCATGGCGGAATTTGGGCTGCCCGCATACACGGACACGATCACAAACCGATCCGCATTCCTCCCGCCCGTCCGGCGGATGGCATCCAGCGCCGCCTGATTTAGCTGGTTCACGACCTCGATCGCCGCCATGCATGCCGGGTTCTGGGTGTCGATGTTCCATTCATAGGGCACGCCTGTCACCCGGGGCTCATTCATGGTTTCAAATACCAGCTTATGATCCCGGTCGGCAAAGTTGGTTGCTACCTGCGTCCAGATCGCGTCGAGATACTGCCGGGCGTTGTCCGCATTTTCTGGGGTCGGCATATACAGCTCGTTGTCGTGGTGGGAATTGATAACCACGTACAGCCCGGCCTCCAGCGCCTGATTCACCACGGTATCCACCCGTTCCAGAAAATCAGGATCGATTTTGTAATCCGGGGCGGCGGAAACATGCTTTCCCCAGGAGATCGGAATCCGAATGGTTTCAAAGCCCAGCTCCTTGACGAGCTGAAGCAGCTCCTTTGTCGTTACCGGGTTCCCCCATGCCGTTTCCCCGCCGGGGGCATCGAAGGTATTGCCCAGGTTCCAGCCGATTTTCATTGCCGCAGCAAATTCCAGTGCGCTCATACTCTCCTCCTGCTCCTCCATTGACGACAGGCAGACGGGCTGTGCACTCGCCATCCGCTCACGCGGTGCAGCAAGGGATAGGGCCGCAATAACAACCAGGGCAGCCGCCAACATGATCAACCGGGTCTGCTTCATCATTTTTCTCCTGTTTTCCATAGAATAAATACTCCGAAAAGGTTTTCGGAAGCTGATTCCATATTACAGCACGAAGCGCCGGGTTTCAATTCACATTTCTTCCAAACAATCGGTTTCTATTTTGGCGGATTCGTCACAGATACGCCACCATCTCCCCTGCCTCCCGGCAGCTGGTGTGGCCCTTGGCCGGGACGGAATTCTCCGCCGCATAGCCGGTGGGCAGCAGATTGCGGATGCAAACATCCTCCGGCAGGCCCAGGGCGGCCTTCACCTTTTCCTCGTTGAAATATCCCACCCAGCAGGTGCCCAGGCCCAGGGCCGTCGCCTCCAGCATCATGTGGGTGCAGACGATGGCCGCGTCGGTATTGCCAAAATCATAGCCCTCGTAAATCATCCCTTTTGCGCTGCGGGATTTGTCATAGCCGATTACAAAAACCACCGGCGCGCCGAAGGTGCAGGGCGTCACCTCTGCCAGCGCCTTGCGGGCAGCCTCGCTGGTGACCACGTAGATCTTCTGCGGCTGATTGTTGCATGCGGTGGGGGCAAGGCTGGCGGCGGCAAGGATGCTGTCGATCTTCTCCTGCTCCACCGGGGTGGACTGATACTTTCGGACAGAGTAGCGCTCCTGCGCCAGTTTCAAAAAGTCTTGCATCGTTCTTCTCCTTTACATTTTTTAACCTGCGATATCCCAGGTCAATCTCGGTTCACAATAGGGCAGCCCCTTCTCGGTCTGGGTGAGAACCCTGTTTCCGACGAACTGGAAGCCGGCGTCCGCCAGGGGACGCACCGTCACCTCATGGGAGAACAGGCAGTCGATGCCCAGGTCGGTGCAGCGCGCCTGAACCGTCAGCGCCAGCGTCCCATCCGCGTTGGTTTGGCAGGACGTGACCTCCGGCTCGATGGTATAGTAGGTCAGGTAAAACGCATAGTCGTTGCTCTCAACCTGCCGCCAGGGGTAGCAATCCGTCTGTGCGTCATAGTCCGCCAGCTCCCGCAGGGCTTGGACGTCCAGCTTAAAGAACGGAAGCACCGCCGATTCAAATTCGGTTGCCGGGATCAAGTAGCAGTTACGGCTCTTATCGTAGTCACAGCCGTCCGGCCAGAACTGCGTCCCGCTGCGATAGCGGTATAGGTATTCCCAGACATCGTTAAAGCAGAGCTTTGTAAAATCCGCCTCCGTCCAATCCGTCAGGAAAATGTTGGTCGCCGTATACCCGCCTGCCAAAATGTATTTGGAATACAGCTCCCACAGCGCCTGATCCGGCTTTTTTAGACGGATACGGGCGTAGTTTGCATAGTGCGGATCATCCTCCGGGTTGATTCGATAATAGAAGTTCCCCTGCTCCGTCAATTCCGCGCCGTAAACCTGGTGCATTTCATAATCCGCATCCTCTGTTCCATCCAAAGAGCTGATTAAGCTGTATATATAGGTGACCCCATCCTGGTGGCGAAGCAGACGGTAGGACAGTGCGCCGGAGGCGCGGATCGCAATGATCTCCTGGCTGGCATTCTCACCCCGCTGCATCGCCTCCCAGAACTGATAAAAATGGTCAGAATTTACAAAATAACTTGGGCAATCCGCGCTGGAATCAATCATATCCAGCCCCTTTTCCAGCAGACGATTCTCAATGGCATCAATGCTCTGCTGGGACAGGGTCTGCTCCTCCCACCTGTCCGCAGGCTGCTGCTTTTGCGCCCCGTCATAAAGGTCGCGGTAAAGAGAAACAATCTCCCGGCACCTTCTCCGAATGCTCTGCTCCTCCCCCACCCCAGGCGCAGCACAGGCACACAGGAATAAACTCAGTACAGCCAAAACTGCAACAATTTCCCCAGCTCTTACCGCCCAATTGCACCTGTCAACCGACGTAACGCTCCCTCTGATTCTCATATCTGTCACATCCTTTTTTGTATTATACCACATTCCAAAGCCAAAGGACAATCCCTTTCTCAATCACAGGGGCGGAATTATTTCAGAGCTGCAAAAGAAATATGGCTTTCTTTTGTTTCAATGGGAACAGAATTAATCCGTCCATACAATTCAGTCACGTCAACATACATAAACAAAAAAGGCTCTCCGAAACTGTCGTTTCAGAGAACCCTTGGTCGGAGTGGCGGGACTTGAACCCGCGGCCTCATGGTCCCGAACCATGCGCGATACCAAACTTCGCCACACCCCGTTAGCGGTACCCATTATAATGAAAGAAATGGCAAATGTCAAGTGCTTCGCAGCCATTTTCCTGACATGGTATTTTAGCGCTTACCAACTTCATAGGAATGTATGAGGTGATAGGAATGAGGGAACGGTCTATCGATGGGCGCAGGGAGACGGCAGCGCTTGTCCTGGCGGCGGCATTTTTTGCGCTGTTTGCGTATTACGGGTGGAAGTATTACTGCGCAGAGGCAACGTCCTTTCCGGCGTTTTATCGGGCTGCCGCAGCGCTGGATGGGCATTGGAATCAGGTGAGGCGGTCAGAGAACCTGTATCAAGCGGTAGGTTATTTTCTGCATGAGGTGCTTTGCATTGCAGAAGCGGATTTATTTTGACTATGGTTTCTGCTTTCTGGCGGCCATTCTGCTGCTGATGCTTCCGCTGCGGTGGGTGGCGGCGTATTTCCTGGCGGCCATATTTCACGAAATGGGACATTATCTGGCCGTCCGACTGCTGGGGGGAGAAATCTCCTGCCTGGAATTCTCGCTGCGTGGAGCGAAAATGCATGCGTCGGCGCTGCCTGCCGGCAAGCGGCTGGTCTGCCTGCTGGCGGGGCCTGGGGCAAGCCTTTCCGTGCTGGCGTTTGCCAGGGTATACCCTCAGCTTGCCCTGTGCGGCCTCGTTCAGGGGATGTACAACCTGCTCCCCCTGGGAAAGCTGGACGGAGGCAGAGCATTGAGCTGTATCCGCTTTTTGTGGCAGACGCGGAAAAATTCCTTGCAAAGCGGGAAAACAAATAGTACAATAGGTGCACTATATTCTAAGAGGTAAACCTATGACCGATCTGAAAAAGAGAATCCTCCCCACGGTGCAAAAGCCAGCCCGCTATACCGGCGGCGAGTGGGGAGAGATCAAGAAGGATAAGGACGCGATGGATGTGCGGGTGGCGTTTTGCTTCCCGGACACCTATGAGATCGGCATGTCCAATGTGGGAATGCGGATTCTCTACGGCGTGATGAACCGCATGGACGGTGTGTGGTGCGAGCGGGTTTTCGCCCCCTGGGGGGATATGGAGGCCCAGATGCGCAAATACAACTTGCCCCTGTGGGCGCTGGAGAGCCAGGATGCCGTCCGCGATTTTGATATGATCGCGTTTACCATTGGCTACGAAATGTCCTATTCCAACATTGTGAATATGCTGGGCCTGGCCGGGGTTCCCATCCACAGCAGAGACCGGCATGAGCTGAAAAACATCGTATTTGCCGGAGGCGTATGCGCCTTCAACCCGGAGCCGCTGGCGGATTTCATCGACTTCTTCTCCATCGGCGAGGGAGAGGACAGCACGGTGGAAATCGTTTCCCTCTACCAGAGGGCAAAGCGGGAGGGCTGGAGCAAGGATACATTCCTGCGGGAGGTTTCCAAAATTCAGGGCGTATATGTGCCCAGCTTCTATGTGCACGAGTATAACCCTGATGGAACGCTGCGGGCAGTTATCCCCCAAGAGGGCGCGCCGGAGGTGATTACCAAGCGAATCGTGGAAAATCTGGACGAGGCGCATTTCCCCACGGAGATGATCGTCCCATCCACGGAAATTGTCCACGACCGGGCCAATCTGGAAATCTTCCGGAGCTGCATCCGTGGCTGCCGCTTCTGCCAGGCGGGCTTCAGCTGCCGCCCGGTGCGCCGCAAAAGCGCCCCGGTGCTGTACCGGCAGGCAGTGGAGATGCTGGAAAACTCTGGCAACAACGAGATCACTCTGTCCAGCCTCTCCACCTCGGATTACCGGGGACTGAAGGAGCTGACGGACGAACTGCTGCCATACTGCGAGGCAAATCACGTCAGCCTGTCGGTGCCCTCCCTCCGGGCGGACAACTTTTCCCGTGAACTGATGGAAAAGCTACAGGCCGTCCGCAAAAGCGGACTGACCTTTGCCCCGGAGGCAGGAACCCAGCGCCTGCGGGATGTGATCAACAAGAATTTGAAAGAGGAGGAAATTCTCTCCACCTGTGCCCAGGCCTTCGCGGGGGGGTGGAATAATGTAAAGCTCTATTTTATGCTTGGCCTGCCCACCGAGACGGATGAGGATGTGCTGGGCATCGCCGAGCTGGTGCATAAGGTGATCCTGGCCTGGCGGGAGAATGCGGTGAACAAGAAGCGCGGCCTGCGTGTCCATGTGGCCACTGCGTATTTTGTTCCCAAGCCCCACACACCGTTTCAGTGGGAGGCGCAGATCACGCCCCAGGAGTACCTGCGGCGCTGCATGCTCCTGAAAGAGCATTTCTATTCCAAATCCGTGGAGTACGATTATCACAGCACCGAACTGAGCCGCCTGGAGGCTGTGTTTGCCCGGGGTGACCGTCGACTCTGCGCCGTAATTGAGGATGCGGTGGCCCACGGCGCGAAGCTGGACGGGTGGGATGAATACTTCCGCTACGATATCTGGCACGACGCATTCGTCCGCTGCGGCATCCCAGAGGAATTCTATACCACCCGCGGCTATGGCGAAGAGGAGCTGCTTCCCTGGGACGCCATCGATGTGGGCGTCAGCAAACGATTCCTTTTGCGGGAGCGGCGGCGCGCCTACAACAGTCAGGTGACCCCGGACTGCCGGCATGGCTGCGCGGGCTGCGGCGCAAACGGACTGCTGAAGGAGGTGGCCTGCGATGCCTAGGCTGCTGTTTGAAAAGAAAGGAAACGCCATCTGGATTTCTCACCTGGATCTGATGCGGGTGTTCCAGCGCTCCTTCAAGCGGGCAGGACTTCCGCTGACCCACACCCAGGGCTTCAACCCCAGGCCATCCGTGTCAATCGCGCTGCCCCTTTCTGTGGGCATCGAAAGCTGCTGTGAACTGCTGGATTTCGATCTGGACGGCGAAGGCGTCCCCTGTGAGGATATCCGACGCCGCCTGAATGACGCGCTGGTTGAGGGAATCCGCGTCCGGGAGGTATACACAGGCGGCCAGAAGATCAAGTATCTTGCCTACCTGGACTGCATTCTTTCCCTGGAGTACGACGCCGGAATCCCCCAGGGAGCAGCAAAGGCAATGGGGGCGCTTTTCTCCCAGCCGGAGGTCACGGTTACCAAGAAGAGTAAAACCGGCAATACCGAGCAAAATATTATCCCCATGATCCGCACTCTGCAAATCCGGGAAGCGAACACCCACACGTTGGAGATCGCCGCGCGTATCTGCTGCCAGAATCCGACACTGAATCCCATGCAGATTTCAGTCGCGATTGAAAAATACCTTCCAGATGCCGCCCCTGACTATGTGACGTGCCGCAGGGAAGAAATTTACGATATTCAGGAAAACATTTTCAGATAGGAGATTACAAGATGAAAGAATACATTATGCTGGAGGAATGCCCCCTGTGCCGGGGAGCCGGAATGCTGATGCACGAGGGCGGCTGGAATGTGCAGGTGGAGTGCGCCGATTGCAGCGCCCACACCGTGTACGTGGAATACAGCAACGAGGCAGAGAAGGAACAGGCGGAGCGAACCGTCGCGCACCTGTGGAATATCGGCAAGGTGGTCAGCAGTGAGCGCGGAGAATAAGGCGGCGCAGGCGCTGGATGCGTGTATTGCCCTCCTCCATAAAAGAGCACCAGGTTCCATCGGCGACATGCTGCATTTTCAGGCAGGCAGCTGCGATGAAGCATCCAGGGATTACGTTCTGTTCGCCCAAACGGAGCCTTGGATGTGCAATCCCTACGGAACACTTCACGGTGGAATCATCAGTACGATCATGGATCAGGCGATGGGCACACTGGCCACCTGCCTGACGGAGGGGAAAGCACTTACACCCACGGTGCAGCTGAATGTGACATTCCATCACCCGCTGCTTTCCACCCAGCGAACAATGGTACGCCTCCACGTAAATGCGGTCACCCGCACCATGCTCCATCTCCGCGCCGAAGCCAGCAACGAGCAGGAGCCGCAGACGCTCTGCGCCAGCGCTACAGGCATATTCTACGTGAAGCATATACAGTGACGGGGCCGCAGCCCCGTCACCTTAAAAATTTTTGCCGTTTTTGAAAAAACCACTTGCATTTTCCGGCAAGGTGTGGTAATATACTCAGGCAGTTGAGAGACGGCACTGAAAGAGTGAATATCCGGGTGTGGCGAAGTTTGGTATCGCGCTTGAATGGGGTTCAAGAGGCCGCTGGTTCGAATCCAGTCACTCGGACCAAGATGGAGCAGTTCTGGTAGAGCTGCTCCGTTTTTTTGTGTTGAATATCACATACTTCGGTGGAATTATTTCAAAGCGGCGCTTGCAAATCTGCGTTTATTGCGATATAATACAAGAAAACGGGGCTGTTGCAAAAATCGTTTTTGCAGCAGCCCCATTTTTGCGTTCGGAGCATTCCATCTTGAGACCAAAATGATGAGCTGATTCCCAAATTTCTATTTTAGTGCATAGCAAAGC
>CAKTIM010000012.1 GCA_934565795.1 uncultured Oscillospiraceae bacterium | reverse complement strand
GATGACCGTAATCTGGGTGCCGAAGCCTACGCCTCTACGCAAAAAAGTATCATGCTTTTCGATTTTGCGGACAACGGCGACTACACCACCCGGCTGAATTATCAGGTGTCCTGCACCTATCAGCCCAACGGCAGCGGCACGACCCGGACGGCTTATATTAAAAATATGGGCTGGCACTTTGCCCGGTATGGCGGGGTTGCCCATGCGGATGAGCCGCTGTACTGCATTGAGCCCTGGCGAAACTACGGGGCCAGCACCTCCGGCAACTCTGTTGACCGGGATGTGACCCTGTACGGCAGCGGCAACTCCACCGGCAGCAACGTCTGGTATGCGCTGCCCTCGGCACGGCGGGAGGCCATTGGCCTGATTCTGCTCTACAGCAACCAGCAGTGGAACCATTCCGTCAGCGTCACCACCACCAAACGGGACAGCAACCCCAATGTGCCCCTGCGGGTGGCAACTCAGATGCTGATTTATGAAATCGTCTGCGGCCTGCGGGACCCCTACAGCTTCAACCGCAACAGCACCAACGAGTGCGGCACCTCCGGGGATGTGTTCTACAACGCCGGGGCGGCCTCGCTGTCCGGCTTCACCACCTGCTATAACAATCTGGTATCCGCGATTCAGTCGGCGAAGAAAATTCCCAGCTTTTGCGGCTGTTCCAGCGGCAGCGCACCTACGATTCAGCTCTCCGGGGATACCGGAAGCGCTTATGATTCCAACGGGGTTCTGCCCAATTTCAGCTTTTCCAATGGAAATGGTGCCCGCTTTTCTAAGAGCGGCAATACGCTGAATATCATGAAAACCGGGGATATTTCCGAATCCACGGTGTTTACTGCAACCCGGTATCTGCCCTCGGCATCCAATTCCAGCTATAATATCTGGTATATGTCGGGGTCAAGTTATCAGACGACCATCTCCCTGTATAACGCCGGAAGCAGCGGATTGAACGCCTATTTCAAAATTAAGGCACCTTCTCTGGGGAATATCAGCCTGACAAAAACTACAGAGGGCGGTCAAAACCTGTCTGGCTGGAAGTTCGGGATTTACAGTGACGCTGCCTGCACCAACCTGGTATCCGGGCCGTACACTACCAATTCCAGTGGCAAGCTGTCTGTAACGGGGCTAAATGCCGGAACCTATTATGTCAAAGAATTGGGCAATACGGATTCCGGTATAGATGCTTTGTACAGCTGTGCCAGCACCAGTCCCCAGCGGGTCACGATTACCTCTGGACAGACGGCTTCTGTGAGCTTTTACAACAAGCGGAATACTGGAAGTGTCCAGCTGGTAAAGAAAACCAATACGGGCGAAAATCTGGGTGGTTGGAAGATTGGCCTGTACACAGATTCTGCCTGTACTAAACCTGTTTCTGGGTCTCCCTTTACTACCGGAAGCGACGGAACTGTAACCGTATCTGGTTTGCAACCCGGAACGCTGTACGCCAAAGAAATTCCCACGGACGATTCCTATTGGGGCTTCGATACGGCGGTGAAAACCGTTGTGATCCAGGCAAACCAGACGGCCAGCGTCACCTTTACGAACACCCACTATGGGCGCATTCAGATCGTGAAAACCACCAACACCGGCAATAACCTGGGCGGCTGGACGTTCCGGGTCCGAGATGCCAATGGAAAGACCGTTGGAGATTACACCACAGATGAAAACGGCTATGCCATTACCGGAAATCTGCCCCTGGGCCGCTATACGGTGGTGGAGCTGCCCACGGAGGATGCCTATTGGGCCGGGGAGTTGGGCTTCCACACAGTTTTGGTCACAGGCGGCAAGGATGCTGTGGATACCTGGCTGAATCGGGAGCAGGGTCTTGTCTGGATTTACAAAAAGACCAATACCGGTGAATCCGTGGAGGGTTGGCACATCACCATCTATTCGGATGCGGACTGCACCCAGGAGGTTGGAACGGTTATTACCAACGCCGAGGGCAAGGCTGGGCATTACTTTAGCCCCGGCACCTATTACGCCAAGGAAACCGGGGATGAGCTGGGGCGGTTTGAGGATGAATACTGGATGGTGGATGAAACTGTTCAGAAAATCGAGATTTTGCCCCATCAGGATACGGAAATCACTTTTACCAATGTTCAATATGGCAAGCTGAAAATCCAGAAAACCGTGGAGGGTGACGGGCCTGTTTCTGGCTGGGTATTCCGGGTGACAGATGCCTACGGGAATGTGGTGGAGAGTTCCCCCTTTACCTCTGGTGAGGACGGCCTGATTCTGACCGCCAATCTGCTGCCTGGGGAATATACCGTGGAGGAGCTGCTGTCGGAGGATAGTCTGTACCAGTGTAAAAGCGAAAATCCGCAGAAAATTACAGTGGCCCAAGGTCAGACAGCGGAGGTGTCCTTCGTCAATGCTCTGCGTCCCGGCACCATTACTGTCAAAAAGGTGGATACCACTGGAAGCCCGCTGGCCGGAGCTGCCTTTCTGCTGGAATGGAGCGAGGACGGGGATACCTGGCAGCCTGTCCAGTATTCCGAGGCTGTGACAAAGGGCGGCTGCTCTGCGGAGGGCCTGACGGATGGCTGCCTGACCAGCGGTGAGGATGGTGTCCTCCAATGGACGGGGCTGCACCCCGGCCTCCACTATCGCCTGACGGAAGTCAAGGCCCCGGAGGGCTTTAAGCTGCTCACGGAGGCGGCATTTACGGGGACAATTCCCACTGATACCTTGTCCGTAGAGCTGACCGTGGTCAACGCCCGGACCTTTACCATGCCGGAAACTGGTGCAGTATCCGGGGCCGTTGTCCGGGTACTTGGGCTGACGGCTGCCATTGGCTGCCTGGTTGCTCTTATCTACCGAAAAAAGGAGTCCTGATTTGACCCACTTTCCATACCACGCCAGGGATAAGCCCTGGTTTTTTCATGTTCAAAATTCAAAATCCAACCTCAAAATTACATTCAAGAAAGGAAACTGCTCTATGAAAAGCATCACAAAAATTCTTTCCCTTTTTCTCGCTCTGACCCTGCTCCTGTCTTTCCCGGTGGCTGCCTCCGCTGCGGAGTTAACCAATGTGCCCACCATTGACGAATCCCGAACCGGCTCTCTGACCATCTACAAGTACGATCTGACCAACGCCGAAAAGGACGGCGTATGGGATTCCAGCTATGTGTCTACCGGCGTTTATGACGAAGCCGGTGTAAACAACGTCCTGGGCGGCGGCACTTCCTCCACTCTGGGCAACGGTGAAACCGGCTACGGATATGCCATTAAGGGTGTCGAGTTTACCTATGTAAAGGTGGCCGACATTTTCCAGTACGGCGAAACCGAAACCACCGACGGTCATGTGGAAATCCTGTACGCCGTGGACAAGGCCAAGGGTGCGGACTTCCTGAAAGCCCTGGGTCTGGCGGAGGGAAAGAATCGGTACGAAAAAGCGGATGCTCTGGATGCATCCAAGTATTTCTACCAGTCTGATGTGCTGATCTCCGCCCTGTCCTCCGGCCTGACTGCCAACGCCACCACCGTGAAGAACGCAATGGAGCGTTACGCTGCCACCAACGGTACAGCCATGCCCCTGACGGATTCCTACGGCAAGACCAAAGCTGAAAACCTGCCCCTGGGTCTGTATCTGGTTGCGGAAACAAAAGTCCCTGAAATGGTTGTTTCCACCACCGATCCCTTCCTTGTATCTGTGCCCATGACCTCCGTGAACGGCACCAACGCCAATGACGGCGGCACCCATTGGATTTATGACATTACCCTGTACCCTAAGAACCTGACCGGCATTCCCTCTCTGGAAAAGACACTGCGGGAGAATAAGAACGACACCGGCAAGACCGATGTTTACGCCCACACCGGCACCGCCTCCGCTGGTGATAACATCGACTACCAGATCATTTCCACCCTGCCCAGCATTACCTCCGAGGCAACCTACCTGTCCTGCTACACCTTCATTGACACCCTGTCCGCTGGTCTGACCTATACCAAGGGGGATGTGACCTTAGAAATCTTCTCCGATGCCGCCTGCAAGAATGCGGTGACTACCTGGAAGGAAGCAGACGGCTATTTCACCGTTTCCTATAACGATGCCCAGGACGGCAAGACTGCCATGACTGTGGAAATGACAGCCAAGGGCCTGGCAGAGATCAACAACTCCCAGGCTGTCTATGCCGATGCAAGTATGGTCAATTCCGGCTTCTCCGACTGCACTATGCGCCTGGCCTATACTGCCAAGGTGGACAGTGACAATTCTCTGGTGGTAGGCGACGAGGGCAACGACAACAAGGTGGTGCTGACCTGGAAGCGTACCAGCGAGACTTTCTACGATACTCTGGTGGATGATGCCCACATTTATACCTACGGTATTGACCTTGCCAAGCTGTTCTCTGACGGCAAGGGCGATTTCTCCAAGGTGGAATTCCTGGTACAGAACAAAACCGACAACTACTATGTCCAGGCGAAGTTGAACCAGGACGAGGGCGTGTATTATGTGACCGGACATACCCCCAACAAGGAAGATGCTACCCACTTTGTCCCCGTGAAAACCGGCGATACCAAGGGCCGAATCCTCATTAAGGGGTTGGAGGACGATACCTATACCATGACCGAAGTCCGCACTGACAACGGCTATGTGCTGCTGAAACAGGATATTGAGGTGGTCATCTCCCAGAAGGAAAGTGCTGATAGCTGCACCGTCTATTCTTCCGACGCTCTGGGCCTGATTCAGAATGATCCCCGCTATGCCAAGATCATTCAGAGTGACGCGGACCTGAAAAACATCCCCCAGAAGCATTTAGAACATAAGCTGCTGACTGCCTCCGCTACTGTAAGCGGCAAGAATGTCAATATGACCGAGGACAACGGCAGCGCCAATGCCGAGGCTCCTCTGACCGTGGTCAACACCCGTGGCTTTGACCTTCCCAAGACCGGTGACAATGGCACTATGATGTTTACCATTGTGGGCATTCTGCTCATGGTTGGCGCGGCGGCTGTGCTGTACCTGGTATCCAATAAGAAGTCTGCCTGATTTTATCCTCCACCCGGAGCTTCCCGCTCCGGGTGGGAAGATGGAGGATGTATTGAAAAAGAAAGTCATCACCATTTGCGCTGCGGTGCTGTTTCTCACGGCTCTGGGGCTGACACTGTACCCACTTATTTCAAATTATGTCAACCAAAAGTATGCCTCTGAAATCCAGACGGCATATCAGGAGCTTATTCAGCAGACAGATGATTCCGTTTTACAGGAGACAAAGCAGCGAGCCATCGCCTACAATCTGGCCATTACTCCCGGCACGGCGGATGCCTACAGCGAAGAATCTCTGTTATCTGCCGCCGAGGATTACGATGACCAGCTGGACATTGCCGGAAACGGGATCATGGGATATGTGGAAGTTCCCAAAATCCAAGTGAATTTGCCAATTTACCACGGCACGGATGCGGAGGTATTGGACCGTGGCGTGGGGCACTTGCTGGGAAGCTCTCTGCCGGTAGGCGGCGAAAACACCCATACCATCCTTTCAGGTCACAGCGGCATGGCAAGCCAGAAGATGTTTACCGACTTAGAACAGCTGGCCCAGGGAGATGTTTTCTACCTGAATGTTCTGGGTGAAACGCTGGCGTACCAAGTAACAGAGATCAATACAGTTCTGCCCTATGAAACAGACCTCTTAGGCATTGTTCCCGGCGAGGACCTGTGTACCCTCGTCACCTGCACTCCCTACGGTGTCAACACCCACCGACTACTGGTGCGTGGCTCCCGGATTCCCTATGAGGAAGCGGCGGTAATGGAAGAAGAAACTGCTAGTGTGGAACCGGCTGCATCCACCTGGGAAGCCAAGTATCTGCAAGGGGTACTGCTTGGCTGCGCTGCTGCCGGAGGCGTGTCTGTGGTTGCGTTCCTGGTAATGCAAATCAAAAAGCGTTCCCGGCACCACAAAGGAGGCCACTATGCGAAAACTTGAATTACGCGGGGCGGTGATTACCCTAATGCTCCTGGTGTTCCTCGCTGGACTGGCATCTGTACTGTATCCCTATGTTTGGGGTGCCGCTGTGGATATTTCCATTGCCACTACCGCAAAAGACTTTCTGGCCCGCTTGGAGGAGAACCCGGATAAAGATATTCCCACCGTTATTGTACCTTCAACAGAGCCGGAAGAATCCCGGCAATACCCAGAGCTGTGGGATTCTATGACAGCCTATAACCACCAGATTTACGCAGATGGACAGTCTACACTTTCGGAAGCTGGTACATACCAAGCGACCCTGTTTTCCCTAACGGACTACGGCCTGCCGGATGAAACCTTTGGTGTCATTTCTATTCCCAAGCTGGATTTGAAAATGCCCCTATACCTGGGGGCTACAGACGAAAATATGGCAAAGGGGGCCGCCGTTCTCTCCGGCTCCAGCGTTCCCATTGGAGGCAGCAACACCAACGCTGTCATTGCCGGCCACCGGGGCTGGGGCGGTGCGGCCTATTTCCGCTACATAACGGAGCTGTCTATTGGGGACGAGGTGGTCATCACCAACCTGTGGGAGCGTTTGCGGTATCGGGTGGTGGGGACAAAAATCATTGAACCCCATGAGATTGAAAACATCCTTATTCAGCCGGGGCTGGATATGGTGACGCTGCTCACCTGCCATCCCTACGCTTCCGGCGGCAAGCAGCGGTATCTGGTCTACTGCCAGAGAATCCCGGAATACGACATTATGGAGGTGCCCTACGACTGAATCAAAACTAACTCACGTCAGCCTGTTCTCCGGCATCGGCGGGCTGGACCTGGCGGCGGAGGCCGCCGGGTTTGAAACCGTCTGCCAATGCGAATGGGCGGACTTTCCCTATTCTGTCCTGGAAACCAGGTGGCCCGATGTGCCCCGGTTCCGGGACATTACTACTTTCACGAAGGAGGCGTTCTTTGAACGAACTGGACTTGAAACCGTTACCGTTATCTCCGGGGGCTTTCCCTGCCAGCCCTTCTCCACAGCCGGACGGCGAAAGGGCTTTGCGGATACCCGCTACCTGTGGCCGGAAATGTGCCGGGTCATTGCCGAACTGCGGCCCCATTGGGTGCTTGGGGAAAATGTTGCTGGTTTCCTCAATATGGGCCTCGACAAAACGATTTTTGACCTGGCAAAAGCGGGATACGCTGTTCTCCCATTCGTATTTCCGGCTTGCGGTGTCGGCGCGTGGCATGAGCGCCAGCGAACTTTTATCCTCGCGGCTGATGTTTCCCACGCCCCTTGCCTCCGATTCAGCGACCAACCGGGACGCGCAAAACCTGGATGTGTTTCTGTCGGAGGGCGGGATCTTCCACAAGCGGAACAGGAGCGGGGCCATCTGGAGCTTGAGCCTGTCGGCGGCGGTGTACTACCTGACCCCCAACGCCAGACCGGACGCGGCCCTGAACCCGGATTGGGTGGAATGGCTTATGGGCTTCCCCATCGGATGGACGGACGTATCCTCTGGGCCAAAGAGCCGGAGGGAATCCCCCGCATGACCGATCGCATGGAGAATCGCGTGCTGCGGCTGAAAACCCTGGGCAATGCCGTCTGTCCACCCCAGGCGTATCCCATTTTCCACTATATTTCCAAAATCGAACAAGGGCTGTGCGGCGACGAGTGCCCTTATGAAAAGGCAGGTGAACAGCTATAGACCAGCGAAAAGCCCGGGCAAAGGTGGTCCAGAAGATGACCAAGGACGGCGCGGTAGCCGAAAATCTGTCCACAGGAGAAGTGGAACATATCAGCGGCAGAACGCCGGAAACGGACGTTGGCAGCGAAAAGCACCAATCCTCCCGGCTCCAATTTTCCCAGGAGGATTTGGAAAATCCGGCGCTGGCGGATTCCATTCACCACTCCAATGTTGCGGCGGACAGACTGGACGCTTCCAAAGAGAACATCCCAAAGCAACGGCGCAAGGTGCGGCAGCGGATTTATGACGAGGCCGCCGGAAGGGCGAAAACCGTCCTTGTTTATCAGGAGGTGGACAGGCCGCCCAATACGAAACTGCGCCACGACCCGCTCCGTATGCCCTTGCGGCGGTTGGAGCAGGAAATCCACAGCGAGGTTCACAAGGTCGAACAGGAAAATGTGGGTGTGGAGGCCGGACATAAGGGCGAGGAGTTGGCGGAGCGCGGGCTGCAATTGGGAAAACACGGTGTACGACAGGCGATACACTGCAAAGCAGACCTTAGACTACGCCCAGAGCCTCTATGAGAAGAAACTGCTGACTTACCCTCGGACGGATAGCCGGTATCTGACCTCCGATATGGCGGAAACGACCTCCTGTGTCCTGCATCTGGCGGCCAGTGTACCGCCGTTCGATAGCTGCGGCAATTTCTTCCCGCTGGTGGAGGCCATGATCTCCGACAAGGATGTATCTGACCACCATGCCATCATCCCCACAATGGAGATAGAAAAGGCTGATCTTCACGCCCTGCCCGTGGGAGGACGGAATCTTCTGCTTCTGGTCTGCTGCAAACTATTGTGCGCGGCAGCAGAACCTTACGTGTATGAGGCGGTCACGACCACCTTTGATTGCGGCGGGCAACTTTTTACTGTAAAGGGCAAACGGATTCTCTCCGAGGGCTGGCAGGATATTGACCAGACTTTCCGCACCTTCTTGAAAGAGGCACCGGAGAAAGCAGAAGTATTTCCTGACTTTTCAGAGGGCCGCACCTACGAAACAGCTGCACCAGCTGTGGTAGAACGCTTCACCCAGCCGCCCAAAGCATACACCGAAGATACCCTCCTATCAGCCATGGAGAACGCCGGAAAAGAGGATATCCCGGAGGATGCCGAGCGGAGGGGGTTGGGCACCCCCGCTACCAGGGCGGCCATCATTGAAAAACTGGTAGCCGCAGGTTTTGTGGAGCGCAAGGGCAAGAATTTGATTCCCACCCAGGATGGCATCAATCTGATCTCCATTCTCCCGGAGCCGTTGACCTCTCCCATGCTCACCGCAGAATGGGAGCAGCAGCTTACGGAGATCGCCAAAGGTGCCGCCTCCCCGGACACTTTCCTGGACGGCATCCGGGAGATGGTTCAGGCTCTTGTTTCTGACCATACTCAGGTATCCGAGGAAGGCCGGACGCTGTTTGCCCCGGAGAGGGAAAGCATTGGTGCCTGTCCCCGCTGTGGAAAACCTGTCTATGAGGGCAAAAAGAACTTTGCCTGTTCAGACCGTGGCTGTGGCTTTGTTCTCTGGAAGGATGACCGGTTCTGGACTTCCCGGAAAAAGGTACTGACCGCCAAAATGACGGCTGACCTTCTGAAAAAGGGGCGGATTCTCGTTAAGGGTATGTGGTCTGAAAAGAAAGGCGTCACTTACGATGCCACTGTGCTGCTGGATGACACCGGCGAAAAATACGTTCACTACAAGCTGGAATTTCAAAAGAAAAAGTAAGGAGGTCACGATTTGGAAAAACGGTATGATGGGTCTCTTTTCCCCATTTCTGTCCGCATTGTCAACAAAGAGGAGCCGGAGCGGGAACAGTGGTTGGAGCTGCCCACCACACAGCAGGCGCTTCGGGAGCTGCTGCAAAATATCGGCGGGGACCGGCAGGGCTGGTATCTGGGTGAGGTGGACTGCCACTTTTACAACGCCGCCGCTGTGGAGGACTGCACGGATATCAACGAGCTAAACTATCTGGCCGCTGGCCTGGAAGCTCTGACGGACGCGGAATTTGGCTCCTATCAGGTCATTGTGGATACGGACAGACATTGTGACACCATCCAGGATCTGATCAACCTGACGGAGAATCTGGATTGCTATGATATTGCGCCAAACATCCAGGACTATGAGGATCTGGCCCAGTACGTCCTCCATGAGCGGGACACCTACGACTATTCCACCCTCCGGGCCTTGGAGGACTACATTGACTATGAGGCCTTTGGGCGGGACGTTGCGGAATCCGAGGGCGGCTCCATTGAGGACGATTGCTATATTTCTCCCACCAGCTCCCCCTTTGCGGAGTTTTACGACGGCAACCCGGAGACGATCCCGGCAGGCTACGTCGTGTTCACCCCGGAGCTGCTTCTTCTGACTGCCGAGGAAAAGAAAGATTGGGCGGAGGATCTGGCGATTCAGTGTGACAGCTTTTTCCGGGATTTTGACAGGGGCTATGCCGAAAAGTACCCAGAGAAACGGTCCCAGGTGGCAGCCTTCTATGACTGGCTGATAGATGGCAAGGTCGCTTTTCTGGAATCCAGGCTGAAGGACCTGGGCCAGACGGAACAGGATGCCCTCTACTCTGACCTGCAGGACTACAAAAAGCTCACCGCCTACGACCCTGCCCTGGATGACCTGCCCAATACCATCCAGGTCCTTGTGGTGGAGCCACGGAAAGCCCCCTGCCTGTGGGAAGTGGAGGAAAGTGATTTCCATAGTATCCTGGGCGGCGACTACTCCGTTACCCACCCCTTCGGGCCGGAGGTAGCCGTGCTATGTCGGGAGGGTGGCAGAGAATCCGGTCTGGAATGGAACCGAGCCTTATACAATGGCCGGGGCCAGGTTTATGATGTGATTGCCGGCACCTTCCTGGTTGCCGGCATGGATGGGGACAAAATCACTTCTCTGCCTGACGACCTGGCAAATAAGTATAATCGTAGGTTCCAGACCATTGAGGTCTACGCCCAGGTTGGGGACCGCACCGTTATGTTCCAGGTGCCCCAGGACAACCTCTCGGATTTTTCTGACCGGGATCTGGACAGCATCCTTCGGGCGAAACTGGAAAAGCGGCCATCCCTCCGGGATCGGCTCAACGCCGCCAAGGAGGAATGCGCCGCCCAGACGGCCCCGGAGAGGAATCTCAGCCACACCGGGCCGGAGCGGTAAGGAGGCGGCAGGATGCCTACATATGAGTATAACCGGGATTATCCCTTTGCCGCTTTCATTACGAACCTCGGCAAATACAATGAGGGCGAACTGATAGGCGAATGGGTGAAGTTCCCCACCACAACGGAAGAAATCAAGGCCGCCATGGACAGTATCGGCATCGGCCAGAAAGATGATTTTGGATACGCCTATGAGGAATGGTTCATTACAGACTACGACTGCTATGTGGACGGTCTGTATGACAAGCTGGGTGAATACGTCAATCTGGATGAACTGAACTATCTTGCTTCCAAGCTGGATGAAATGAGCCAGCGTGAATATGAACAGTTCCAGGCGGCAATGTCGGTGGGTGACCACGGCGGCAGCCTGCAGGATATGATAAACCTGACAGAGAATCTGGACTGCTATGAGGTGAATCCGAACATCACCGACTATGACGATCTGGGCAGGTATTATATCAATGAACTGGATGTCATGCAGATACCGGACCATCTGGAAAACTACATCGATTATGAAGCCTATGGGCGAGATGTGGCGTTGGACGAAGATGGTCAGTTCACCGATTACGGCTATGTCCGGGATACCGGGGATTCTTTCATGGAGGTTTACGATGGCAACCCGGAAAACATCCCAGAGGAGTACCGGGTCATGTCTGTTCCCGAAGAAGATCTTTCCAAGGAGGAAATTGAGGCGTGGGCCGCTGACATTGCCTATGACATGGACGCTCTTTTTCGGCGGGAAGATGCCCAGTACGCCGCCGCCTTCCCCGACGCGCAAAACGCATTGGCGGATATCCAAGAGAAACTTCTTGCGGGACGAATTGTGGATTACAGCGAAAAGCTGGAAGCTCTGGGACAGAAAGCCACTGATTATCTTCTCTCTGAATTGGAGAAATTCAAGGAGGCTACCGGCTACGAGGAATGGCTGGATTTTGACCCAGATACTGTCCGGGAAGGGCTTGAAAACCCTGACAAATCCCACATTGATGAAATGCTGGCCTTTGCGGAAAAGGCAGAACGGGAATATGCCGCCGCGGCGGCAGTCTACGAGCAGACCCCAGCGGATATTGCGGAACAGGCCCAGGCTGTCTGCGGAGAGCCGGAGAAAATGGCTGTCCTAGTGGTGGAGCCGCTGAAGGAGCCCTATGTAAAACAAATCGACCCCGGCTACAAATCCATGCAGGCGGAAGTCGATGGAACGGTCCAGGCCATTTATCCCTATGATGACCCTGTGGCCCTGGTCTGCAATGACGAGGGAAAGCTGATGTGCATGGACCTGAACCGTGGTCTGCGGGACGATACCGGCAGTCTTTATGATATTGTAGCCGGCACATTTCTGGTGGTCGGCCTGGGCGAGGAGGACTTTGCCTCTCTGCCCCCGGAACTGATCCAGAAATACACGGAGCAATTCCGAACGCCGGAGCTGTTTGTCCCCAGGAATGGCAAGCTGGTGGTGCTGCCTGTGCCGGAGCAGGCCCAGGAGAAAGCTTACCTCCCAGACAAATTTGAGACCGGAGGCCATGTGCAGACACCCAGGGGATATTTCTGTGTAACAGCTCTGAGCCAGAAGCAGATGGAGACCTTGGGCTACGGTGTCCATCACCGTTCCGATGACCAGCGTTTCCTTATCATGGGCAACGGCACCCGCGCCTTTGCGGTGGCCGCTGACCCCAGAGATTTGGAACGGCCATCTATTCGGAACAGATTGGAAACGGCCCGGCAGGAGTGCGCCAAGCAGCCGAAGGTAAACGGTCCCAGCCGGGACGCACCGGAACGGGAGGAACGATGAGCCGAAGTAAGAAATGGCATCTGGAATGGGCGTTCTTCCTGGGCGGGAACGGGAGACGGCAGTATCATAGCCTGTGTAGGAACTGTTCCCACGGCTGCAAGCAGAGCTTCCGGGTGGAACAACTGTCCTGCCCGCATTACAGTTCCAGGCGGGCAAAAAACTGTATGGATATGAGTGGAAAAACGTCTGAATAATCTTCTATACCCGTATTTTCAAGAAGGGCCTTTATGATTCCTTATGTGTGTGCCTGACTACTGGTACGCAGGAGGAAAAGGCCCTATTTTACACATTTCCTGTCACATATAAAATGGGCGTACAGCCTTTCGGTTTGTCCGATTGGCTGTACGCCCGCTTTTTTCATATTCTTTGGGATAGGATCGGATAGGGATAGGTAGCCGCAGTAGGCGTTGTGGGAATGTGCGTAAACTGCCAGAATAGCGAAGCTGTGGGAAAGGTGTTTGCTGGCCTGTGGGAAGGGCTTGCCATTTCCATAGGCCAGTAAATCCCTTTTCCATCTGCATGAGCGGCAGTTTTCCACATTTCCATAATGCGGAAATTATCCTGCAATCAGCCGGTATACGGTCAGCGGTACATACCATATTGCAACAATCAGCCGCCAGACCAGGATAGCCCCGCCGATGATGCCGCCGATAATGAAGTTCAGCGCAAACATGGCAACCCCGCCGCCCATAGAGCCGCCGCCCGGCGCAATCCAAAGCCACATCCGATGGAGGCCGAAGGGCAGCCCGCAGAGTATCCAGAGCCACAGATAGTCAACCGCCCCATCCTTCACACAGGCAGACTTGAAGATGCAGACCAGCAGGGCCGCCCCGGCCACAGGTACTATACTTTTTCTGAAAAACTGAAAGACCGCTTCTTTTCTTGTCATGGTATATCGCCTCCCGGAATCCATTATAACAGCTGTGGATTTAAGAGGCGCTAATAATCTGCGAACGATGACTATTCCGCAAACTTTTCCCAGATCTTTTCGTACCCAGTGAATCCTTCATCCACGATGCGCCCAACGTCCTCGCTGCCTACGCTTTTCCGCTGGCCGCAGGAGACGTTCGCCAGGATCAGCACCAGGCGAACAGCGTTGAATAGGTGCGTTTTGATTTCCTCCTCTTTGGTTGCCCAGCCTCGGTTAGGGGTATCCCCCGGACGGTGGAGGGTATCGGCCAAATGGGCCAGTTCTTCCAGGGCACGTTTGCATTTTTCCTCATACCAGCTCTGCATATTGGGCACCTTCCCGGTGACGATGATGACTGGCTTTTCGTTCATATTGCATCCTCCTATGTTTATTCTAATTCTTGCGTAATACTCTGCTCCGGCGGGAGCAAAATGTCCAGATTTCGTTTGATGGTATCATACTCTTTCGCTTGCTGTTTGGCGGCGGTGTACTGCGCGTACAAAGTACCTTTCCGCGCAGTCAGCTCCGACAGCTCCGCTTCCAGATTTTCAGCAACAGGCAGGGGGACAGCCTCCAACCGTTTCAGTTCCCGAGCAGCAGCCTCAAAAAGGATGATCTCACTCTCATGCCCACGAAGGAATTTTTCCTTATCATCCGACTTCCGGTAGCTGGTATAGATGGGGCGGCACTTCCGGTAGGTGGCGGCGTATTTGGCGATTAGATTCAGCTCCGCAATTCTCGCCTCTACCGTCTTGATGGCGGCAAGCGAAGCATCCACGGCGGCGTTCAGTTCCGCAAGTTTATTGTCCAACTCCTCATAGCTGTCAATGCCATGCTCTGCCAGGTAGTTTAGGGTTTTGGCACCTTCTTTCAGCTTTTGGAGCCTCGCCCAGTGTTGCAGCCCAGGACTTTGATTGCCCTGGATGACGGCGATCCGCTGAATGCTGCTATCCCGCACTTTGGGACACTTCGATGGACGGGCGCGGCCCGCGATTCTGGCTGCGAGCGCTTCTTCCGTGTAATCAACGCCCAGGGTTTTCAGCCGTGTAAACCGCTCCTGATTGGAGGCCCGACAGGAGATGTATTTCCCACGCCGGATTTCGTACCCTTCCTCCTGCAATCTACGGAGGAGATCTTCCAGGTCTGCACAGGCCGGGAGCAGCCGATCAATGGCGGCTTTCAGCTTTGCCTTATAGCTGGTGCCGTTCCGTATGGCCTGATGCTCAACGTAGCTCTTGCCCTTCTCCTGCCCGGGAACGATGACGGACAGGCCATGCTCCTTGCAGAGCCGGTCAGAGGTACGGCGAATCTCATAGTAGCTGCGCTTGTTGGAGTGATAGTGCTTGTGATCTGTGAAGCTGACAGCATTCCAAATCACATGATTATGGATGTGCCCACGGTCAATGTGGGTAGTCAGGACAAACTCATATTTCCCACCCAGAATTTCCTTTGCAAGTTCCAGCCCAATCTGATGGGCTTCCTCCGGCGTTACCTCTCCGGGAGCGAATGCTTGGATCAAGTGTCGGCCCAGATTCTCGCCCTTGTCAATGGCGTGCCGCCTCGTCCAGGCAAATTCAATGTCGGCGGTTTCAGCGGAGCAGCCATAGGAAGAAACAAGCAACCTTCCATCCGTCTTTTCCGGGTTGCAGATATAGTCGATGGCCGCTTTCAGTGTTGACTTGATAGGATGCGTCTTTGTAACTCCCATATCTCGTCCAACCTTTCCCGTATCTCGTCCATGTCGGTCTGATACGCAGGGCCTCCGGCGTTGACACGCTTGGCGATCTGGTTGATGTTCCGGCCGATGGCGGACAGTTCTTTGGTGAACGCCTTGATATCTGCGGTGTCCGTATAGATGATATACCCGTTGATTGCCATTTTGCGAAGGTAGGCACCGTACCGCTGTGTTGGCAGCAGCTTCATTCGTTCATCTATGAGCCGTTTTTCGTCCTCCGTGACATAGAATTTCATCTGAATGTTTCGCTTTCGGTTAGCCATGTGCCGCCTCCGTTTTCATTCAAGGGTTTGGGATTTGCCCAATAACAAATTTCGCAAGTGGGTACTCACTTGCTGTGCTTGCTATCGTATCTTTTCCTTACTTATATAATCCCAAAACTATGGTTTTGGCAACTTTTAGACTTGAAGAAAGATGTTTTTCATACCACAAAATTTAGAGGTAGCATCAAAACGGGCAATCGTGTTGATGCTACCTCATTTGAAATTCCATTATACCGATAGGTGAGTATTTTCTAGAAGCTGACAGTCAATAGGAACGCAGCCATTCAACCTCATGGACAAAATAAACTTATTATCATTCTGAGAAACGGACATATGCCCATCATGCTTTTCAACACATTTTCGGACATTTTGAAGTCCGTAACCATGGTTTTTCCCACGGCTGCACTGAAGATATCCTTCTGCGTATGGATTCTCGATCTGGTAAAAGAGAATATTGTGATAGATCCGCATTTGAATGCGTATGTATCGTTCCTCTATGGGCAGCGACTGACAGGCTTCTATGGCATTATCCAAAGTGTTTCCCAATAAAACATAAAGATCTACCGCAGAAATCCCCAGGTTTGGGGGAACACTAACATCAAAGTTAAAAGGAATATCGGCATCTTCTGTTATTTCCCGGTACTCATTCAGAATGACACTCACAACACTGTTTCCTACATCAACAACCGTAGTAAGGCTGTCAAATAGCTCCTGAGTCTCAGCCATCATCTGATTGACTTCCACTGCGTTCCCTTCTGCCGCCAAGGTACGCATTGCCTGCATGTATTTATTGATGTCATGGAACATAGCACGGGTTTCTTCCTGCTCGCTTCGGAGTTGGGTATAATACTGTTCCTGCATGGCATAATGATGCTCAGCCAGTTCTGCTTGCAGTTTTTGGTCAGAAGCACTTTTGGCGCGCTCCGCATACAGGATAATGACAATATTTAAGTAGAGTAAACCAATTGCGGACACCAAAACAGGCACAGACATTCGTTCATCTCCGGAAAGAACCTGCTGGCAAAAAGACAAACCTAAAATAATTCCAGCAATATATCCGGGAGTCAAGGTGAGCAGAAATGGTAAGGTAATCGCTGTCCTCTTGCGTTTCGTAATTGCCAGCACGATCAATACGCAAAGCCATAGCAGCATATGTGAGATAATAATGCAAATAGCACGAGTCTGACCGTAAGATATGATTGTCTGTGCATCAATATGGAATAAGGAAAACAAGCCAAAAATCAGCATTTCATTTAATACATAGAGGCAGCAGTAACTGATACTTGCATATATTGCTTGAATGATGCTTGCACTAAAAAAAGAATATGCAATCAGCAAGAGTGCAATCGCATAGAACGCCAATCGAAGAAAAGAAGCATTTGGCACGAAGGACAGTAACGCAAGAATGATTCCACTAACAATATAGGCACTTCCCATTGCCCACCAAGGACGGGATCTTTTGGTGAAAAATCCGTTGAAATATATATGGGCAAGGAGCATTTCTGTCACGACCCCGGTAAGTTCTGCAATAATATACATGGCTACCTCCCAAGGAAACGGTACAGTGCGTCATTAAATTCCTGCATCCGTTTTCTACCAATGGGAACCACTGCACCACAATCCAACATAATTTCTGACGCAGTTGCGGAACGAATGTGTTCCAGGTTTACAACATAGCTCTTGTGAGGAGATGCAAAATACCCTTTTGGGAGGCGAGATATCACTTCCTTCAAGGTACTGCGAAAACGATACGCCTTATCTGTTGTATGCACTACGGCATAATGCCCGAATGTTTCAATATACTGGATGTTCCGCAGAGGTACGGAGACAAGTGCTGTATCAATTTGGAATGTTAGGCGGTGGGCTGTTGCGTCGGCAATGGCCGCATCCATTGCTTCAAAGAAATCTCCCTGTGCAACAGGTTTTTGAAGATACCGTATTGCGACCCCATACCCCTTCAGTGCGTAGGCATTGCTTTTGGTGGCAAAAATGACAATAGGGGGATTGGGCATCGCAATCAGCTCCTTTGCCACATCAAATCCAGTAGGTGGTTCCATCTCGATATCCAAAATCGTAATATCGAAGCCGGATGCCTTTGCTGCATATAGCAGGTCTTTGGCATGGAGAAAGGTAGTAGTTTGAAGCAAGCAGTCTTCATCATACCGCTTTACCATTTCCAAGATTTGCGCCAAGTCCTGTGTTTCATCATCACAAATTCCCAATCGAAGCTTATCCACAAAAACACCACCTTAGAATGGATAGTATCTGAATCTATTTTAACAGATTTCAGAAGTCCATTCAAGGTGGTGTTTTTGCCGTTTGTGCAGCTTTAAGTGTCATTTGCGCCAGAACCACAAAAGACTCAGCATCAGTCATCCCGAATCGCCCTAGCAATCTTGAGTAAAAGATGCTGCTGATCCGGGTTCATTCGGCAAGCGATCATGTATAATTCCGCTAATTCTGTGTTTGACGGAGGTATATTTCCAAACAAAGACCTAGGATCAATACCCAATTCCTTAATGATTGCATCCAGACTTTCAACGCTGGGCATGGTTTCCCCACGCTCGATTTGTCCAATCATACCAGTTGAAAGATTCACTTTCTCAGCCAGTTCCTCTTGCGTGAGGTTCTTGCTGTTTCGCTTTTCTCGGGTCATCGTGCCGATCTTTTCCCTTATTGAACTCACAGTAGCCCCTCGCAATCCTCACCATTCTACAGATATTATATCTATTTTGCTGCGAGAAATTAAGCTACTATTACTATTATTATATAATAGTAAAGCTACTATTTCAAGAGCGAAACGTGTCGTTTGTGTCGCCTGAAACGTCGTTCGTGCCTACCCCCTTGAAATGTTGCCCTCAATGAATTACATTGGCTTTAACAAGAAACGGAGGGGATGCAAATGGTTCAGGAAATGGCAAGAAAAACAGCTAATAAAATGGCAGATCAGGCCGTAATTGATCCTCAAAAAATTCATATTTTTGCGTATGGTCTGGAGCTACTGTATTCTTCATTGGCCGGTGTCTTGGCATTGATTATCATTTCCGCAGTGGGTAAGAAGCCGTTCCTATGGGTGCCATATCTTGCGGGATTTGTGCCGCTTCGGCTGTCCGGGGGCGGATACCATGCGAAAACACATTTTCACTGTGTTTTTGAATTTTCCCTTCTCTATTCCCTTGTGCTGCTGATAGTAAGAGCATGTGTACTTCCAATGATAGTATTGCCGATTGTCTGTACGGTAACCCTTGTTATTATTCTGATATTCTCACCGGTAACTGCACCCAACAAGCCATTGAAGGAATGCCAACACAGGACAAGCCGTCAGAATAGCATAACCCTAGGTATAGGTAATTTAATCGGATGTATTTTGCTGTTTTCCCTGTTCACATTTCAAAATCAATGGATCAATATGTATTTTGCAGGTAGCAGCATGGCAGGGTTTTCAATGTTGCTGGCTGTGATAAATAAGCGTGGGAGGAGGAAGCTCGATGAAAACAATGGTTGATCATACTATGGTAAAGTTAGGAGCTCTGCTTGCCAGTGCTGCCATGTTCCTGGCAGTTTTAAGCGTAAGCAGTACCTGCGGGTTTATGCTTTACCAGCCGGATGTGCCGGAAGAACTCAAGTAAGCAAGCGTTTTGTACATTTCCTCATATGCAGAAACGAGGGATATTCTCGTTGCATAAAAATTTTGAGAGGGGTGAGTCCCATGCAGAGATAATTTATGCAGCGTCCAATGGAAAAGCATTTGAATTATGGTGGGGCGTGACCAGATATTAGTTGTAATCCTGGTACTGCTGTTCACCGAGTGACACATCTTTCACGTTCATGGCTTTGGCCGCTGCCCTATCCGAAAGCCTATTTTTTGAGGGGCAGCAAAGGCATATCAGGTGAAGCCAGGGGAAGAAGTGTAAGCGTCACCTGCACAAATCTATTCATATGAATCTGCCTGATCAGCAGTTCATATTCGCCTTAGGTTGGTAGTGAAAGTGCACAGCTAACAACCTGTAGTAATACTGCCATATGCTGTCAGTGGTATAGGCAATGGTTGACAGCTTCAGTCTATTCAAAAGGAAAGGAGAACCAAATGAAACATCAAAAGAACACTCACACCCGTAAGATTATTGCGTGTATGCTTTGCATCGTGATGGCAGCAACGCTGTTATCGGTAACTGCGTTTGCCGCTGGCTCTTGTAGCTATCGGTTTAGCAATGGTGTTGTATGCGGAAAGGATACAACCAGAAAAACAATCAGCACTTCTGCGACGCAACACGGAGTACATTACTACTACAGCGAGTCCTTGGGAGGCAATGCTCGGTGCGACTATTCTTATTACACCGTCACCGAGGCGGATGTTTGCGCCTACGGGCATAACACCAATAAGACTACAACTCGTCATGAGTTTGGCCACGGATGCATGAACCCCGGAAGATAATCACATATCAAATAGGACTCACACAGATCTATCAAAAGAAAACCATTAAGCATTAGGTCATAAAAGGAGGGCAGTCTATGATTTGCCAATATCTCCGTCGTTCCTTCCAGCGAAGGTTCCTACGTCATTTTTCCCTGTTCTGGATCATGCTGTGCGCGTTCCTGCTGCCACTTGTGGTATCTACCTATCTGGACAGCCTGGAGTACGGCGCACGGCTACAACTCAATAGCATCAGCAGAGGATGTGCCATACATATTTTGGAAGCATCACCAGAGGATCTGGACTTGTTTCGCAATATTGATGGTCTGACAGAACCATTTTATGAGGATGGCACAATCTACCTGAGCTATGAGTCTGAGGAATTCTGGAAAACATCTTCAGATCTGGAACTGTTAAACTCCATGTCCGACGAGGAATTTAACGACTATTTCGCCGAAGATCAGCGGATCATGGCTGCCCTTCATTCTGCAATGGATAAAAGCAGCCGCAATCTTGAGATCGTGGGGTATGCCTACGATATGTGGGGCGAAGCTATAAAATATTCGCCCGACACGGTAGCCTATATGCGGAAGGTTTTGTACTTAAATATCGCATTGGTGCTCTTTTCGGGCTTGATCGTCTACAGTGCTTACGGAAATCACATCACAGGATTTTCCCAGGAAACAGCAGATTTGCGTGCCCTTGGCGCAACAGAAGGACAGGTTGTCCAGTTGTTTTTGGCGGAGTTCGGAGTTATCTTTCCGCTCGCTGCCTTAGGCGCAATCGGTTTATCCGGGGTTGTCATGCGGTATCTGTATGAGCATTTCCTTGGGAACACTGCGGATTCTGCAACAATGTGGGAAGTTTTCTATATGAATCCAAGGACCACCGCATTGGAGATTCTATTCTACTTCTTGGTGTGCCTTTGTGCACTGGCGGTTTCTCTGATGCATCGCCCCCGCAGCAGAAAGTACAAGCAGCCTCGGACACAATCCACTTCGTTGCCTTACCTGTGGGTTCGCCGGACAAAACCGCCGATTGTTCGCTGCCTTCTGATTCTCGTTCCTCTGGTGACTGCCTTTATCCTGCTGTTTAACGGATACTTGAACGTCAATGCGCAAAATACGCACAGTATTGTAGAAGGACTCATCGTTGTCATGTCCGGCGATTCGGGCTTCTCCCCGGAAGAGCTGCGAATTGCAGATGAACTGGCCGGAGCAGGGAGGGTAGAACAGATTAAGGATATCACAGAATCGTACTTGCTGGTCCCGCCCGATGGGAACTCGTTTATGGTTTATATTCACTCCTATAGCGATTTTGCGCCCCAATCGCCACCGCTGGAGGAATATGAGATTGCGGCAGATCTGCCAGAAGGGGAAACAGCATTGGGCGTTTACCACCTGGAGAGATCAAATCATCTTGGGGAGCAAATCGAAGTCACTCTGACGAGAATTGTTGAAACAGGAAATCAGGACCCCTGGAAGGTGAATGTCTATATCAGTGATGCGTTGATGCAAAAACTGATGGCAGATGCGCCGGTAAACATACTGTATGTCTATTCCAGTGCCGAAAGTGCAAAAGCATTGGAAAACGCCCTTCGGGAGCATATGCCCAGTGCCTACCGTGTGAATAACTTCCAAAATGGTATTGATGTCAACGCTAAACGGCAGGAAGGGCGCTTGCTCCTTATGAGCTGGATCTTCTCTATTCTGATGTTGGTAGCAATGCAAATCATCTGGGTTCGTCTGGCGGCATATGTACAGAGCTGCGCGCCAATGCTAAAGATTCTGTTTCAGGTGGGGGGGTCACGCAGACAACTATTAAAACTGATCCCGGTTTGGCTTGGGGCCGCTTCTGCGGTGATACTGCCGTATCTGATTGCGATTCCCTGGATCAGGATGCAAGAAAATCGGCACTTCATTGTCTCAGGCCCAGTGCTTTGTATCTACGCCGTGATTGCTGTGTTTACAGTCATTATTTTTTGGCTGCCGGTGAAATACACACTTCATAAGATTCTTGAAAACACGAAATAGGAGAAGGAGGACCCCCTATGCCTTTGTTAGAAGTGAAAGACCTATGCCGTGCCTTCCGGCAGGGTGATACGGAGATTCACGCCGTGGATCACGTATGTTTTTCTGTGGAACAGGGAGACATGCTTGCCATCGTGGGTCAGTCCGGTTCAGGAAAGACGACCCTTCTGAATCTACTCGGGTGTGTCGATAAACCCAGCGCAGGGAAGGTTCTATTGGATGGACAGGATATCCACAGTCTTTCCGATAAGGAATCGGCAAAACTGCGCAGACAGAAAATCGGGTACATCTATCAGGATTTCAAGCTGCTGCCGATCCTAACGGCAAAGGAGAACATCCTGGTTCCCGCTATGCTGGATGGAGGAAAACTCCCCATGCCTCAGGTTCGCCCGTTGGCAGACCGGCTTGGCATCGGCAACCGCCTGAATCATCTGCCATCACAGCTTTCTGGCGGACAGCGGCAGCGGGTCGCCATTGCCAGAGCACTCATCAATCAGCCCTCAATTCTTCTTGCGGACGAGCCTACAGGAAATCTGGACAAGGCCTCCGCACAGGAGATCATGGAGTTGCTGCTGGATTTGAACCGGGCAGGCCATACCATCATTCTAGTAACGCACAACGAGGGGTTTGCGGATTTGTGTCCCCGAAAGATTACGATCAGCGATGGCCGGATTACCTCAGATCAGTAAAAGGATTTTGTCTGGATTCATGATTGCGTTGCGCAGCAAGAAAGTAATCCGCACTGTGGTTTACATGAAAGGAGTCTAATTTTCTATGAAGAAGTTTGTCTGCTTACTGCTTACCATCTGTATGATACTTGGGGTACTCTCAGGATGCCGCAAGGACCACCATGAATCTACCCTGATGTCTACCATTGCAACCACTGAAGTGGCTGAGGAAGCCATTACAGTGCCTACAGCAGAAGTGCCCACGGAGTCTGAGCCTTCTGAGGCGGCAGGGACTCCTGGTGTGATCAGAAAAATCCCAAAGGCTGAAGCCGTAAACGTCCGTGAGAATGCTGGTGGAAACTATAAGGTGGTCACGCAGCTCAAAGTGGGGACCGAAATTACGGTGTATGAAGTCGTTACCATCGCTGATGGTAACGAATGGGGACGTATCGATCAGGGATGGATTCTTATGGATTTAGTGCAACTCAATGACAGCGAGCCATCTACCGACCCCACTTAACCCAAAGGTTCTTCCAAATCCGCCGAACTGTTATGGTCAAATTCCCGTTATACTGTCCCACATGCAAAAAAGAATACATGGTTGATATAATATAACTGAAAATGGAATCGAGTTATGAACCAGTCGCTAAAGCGTAGAGCCTGCTTCCCTTAAAGCAAAAGGGAAGCAGGCTTTTCCCTTTCCTAGTATCCCAATTCCACAGATAGCAGGTAACCTACTCGTTTTATTTGCGCCTAAAAAATTTTTGAAAGAATTTCCAGATTCCGGTTGCTGATTTAAGGCTTCCTGGATTACTAAGACAAAGGGAGAAATCATCCACCCGCCTTCGCGGTTGCGAAGGGAGGTGAGAAAAATGAATGACTCCGAAAAGAGGCGTATTCAAAATCAGTTTCACGCATTTTGCGTGACGGTTTTGAAAAACGAGGCCAGGCGTATTCAGCGGGAATATACCCGCCGCAGGGAACTGGAAAAATCTCTGGAGGATCTGACCCCTTCCGAACAGGAGCAGACTGCTGTGGCAGACCGGTATTTCACAGACGAGCATGTCTTTGAAGTGCAGGGCCTCCCGGTGGTGGTGACTGGCGACCTTCTGGCGGACGCTCTGGCGAAGCTACCGGAAGGAAAGCGGAATGTGATCCTTCTGTCCTATTTCCTGGATCTGAATGATCGGGAGATCGGCGAGAAGCTGAATCTTCTTCGTCAAACCGTATCCAAACGGCGGCTTACGACCCTGAAAGAACTGCATGACTATTTGATGAAGGAGGGATTTGAATGGCCGGACAGGTAGGTGTCCTCCCGGTGCCTGTGATTCTGGCGGCGGTAGATGGGGACGAAAATTCTCTGGTCGCTGTAGCCGCCCATTTCAGGCGGTACATCCGGGGACTCTCCACCAGGGTCCTGAATGACGAATACGGAAATACATACTGGTATGTAGATAAAGATATGTGTCTCCGGCTGGAAACGAAGCTGATCCACAGCATCGTGACGGGCTTTAAGGTGCTGCCTGTTTAAGACCTACGGGGCAAGTTTCCCTCCCTTCCTTGCCCCAGCGGTCTGGCATTGAAGCTCCTGCACTTTGAAAAAGAAAGCCCGGCAGACAACGCCGGCGCAGCATAAAGGCAGACAAATACATCCCTTCTGTGCCAAGCCGGACGGCGGGTGCGCTGTGACCTTCTGTGAAGTGAGCGATACCCACCCGCACCGCAAAATGCGCCTGGCAGCGCATGGGCGACGACACACAGAGGGTCAGGTACTCCCTTACAGCCATAGTCCGAGCGTTCAGAGCGTCGCAGGCAATGGGTAGGGTCCAGCGGGATGCTGGGGGGTGAGATTCCCGTGGAGCTGCTGTGGGGCTACCCACAGGCCAAGCAGCCGTTTGTTCGCTGTCCAATCGCAAAAACAATCATTTGAGAGGGAATTATGAAGCAAGAAAATATATCGAAAAAACAGACTGCTCCATCCAAACAAAATCCTCTTGACGCACAAACGACCTACCACATTTCTGGCAGGTCGTTTGTCGTTCAGCCGGTATTCAAGCCCGAAAACAGCAATACCCTTGGTGAAGTTCTCCTGCGCCTCATGCAGGCGGACTGCGAAAAAAGTTTGTGATTTTCAGAATATCAGCTGACAATAACAGTTAAGCGCGGTATAATTGTTGCGTGAAGAAGAAAACACAATTCGTTGCTCGACTGTTAAAAGGAGGACTTATGAAAAAGTCGAACAACAAGAAAACACGCGACGTTACCGCGTTCATCTATCCCCGCCTGTCTCGTGACGATAATCTGGAAGGGGAAAGCTACAGTATCAGCAATCAAAAAAAGCTGTTAACCAAGATGGCAAAGGACATGGGATACACCAATATCGTCACCTTTGTGGATGACGGCGTTTCCGGCGTTACCATGGATCGTCCCGGCTTCAATGAAATGATGCGTCAGCTGGAAGAAGGCAAGGCCTCTGCTCTGTTTGTCAAAGATCTTTCTCGGCTGGGCCGTAACTACATTGAGGTAGGGCGGCTCATGGAGGAGTTCTTCCCGGAACACGATATCCGCTTGGTGGCTGTTTCAGACAATATCGATACAGCAGAGGGTGAAAATGAGTTAGCCCCTATCCGCAACCTGTTCAATGAGTGGTACGCCCGGGATATCAGCAAGAAGCGCCGTATCAGCAATAAGATCAAGGGCAATGCCGGGGAACCAATGGGGCCGCCTCCTTACGGGTACATCAAGGACCCGGATAATCCGAAGCACTGGATCGTAGACGAGGAAGCCGCCCTCATTGTCCGCAGGACCTATAATCTGATTCTGGAAGGATATGGGACGGAGCAAATCGCCTCCATGTTTGAATCAGAAGGTATCCTCACGCCCCGTGCCTACTGGCTGAAAAAAGGCATCCGAAAGCCTGGAAAGGAAACGCAGCAGCCATCCACAAAGTGGAACCCTTCTACCATCGTCAATATTCTGTCATTGCAGGAGTATTGCGGAGACGTTTTGAACTTCAAGACCTATTCCAAGTCTTACAAGAACAAAAAGCGGATTCCCAATGACCGTGAGAACTGGGCCATTTTCGAGAATGTCCATGAGCCAGTGGTTGACCGTGCCATTTGGGAACAGGTTCAGGAAAAGCGTGGGAAAATCCGCAGACGGAAACCCAAAGACGGGGAACGGAATATGTTTTGCGGCCTGTTGGTATGTGCGGATTGCGGTCATAATCTGAACTACCATTTCAACCAGGGCAATCACGATATCAAGTATTTCAACTGCTCCAACTACAACAGTGGCCGGGGCAGCTGCACTTCTACCCATTATATCCGTGTGGATTTCCTGGAACAGGTGGTTTTGGGTGAGATCAGGCGGCTTACAAAGTATGCCGTACATTACGAGGACGAATTTCAACAGGCTATTATGGGCAGCACCCAAAAGGCGGTAGAGCTGGAACGCAAGCTTAAGCAAAAAGAGCTTGCGACAGCGCAAGCCCGTGACAGTGAACTGGATGGGTTGTTTGAACGAATCTACGAGGATAACATTTCCGGGAAGCTGTCAGACGAACGCTTCGCAAAAATGTCCCAGCGTTACGAAGAAGAACAGGCGGAGCTATCCGAAAAAATCAAAGCTCTCCGCAAAGAGCTGGACAAGCTCAGCGGTGATTCCGTTTCTACGGATATGTTTCTGGCTACCGTCTGCAAGTATACCCGTGCCAAGAAGCTGACACCCCGGATGCTGAACGAATTGGTCAACCACATTGAGGTTCACCAAGCCGAGAAAATCAACGGCGAATGGGTCCAGAAATTGACCATCTACTACAACTGTGTCGGTGCCCTGTTTATCCCGGATACCCCGTCCATGCCCGTGCCTGATGTAACCGTCAACACCCGCAGAGGTGTCTATGTCAGTTACGAACCGGCACAAAATGGGCAATAAAAATGACGAGTGTTCTCAAAGGATCAGATCCTATAAGAACACTCGTCATGGTACGCCAGAAGGGACTCGAACCCCCGACCTACTGATTCGTAGTCAGTCACTCTATCCAGCTGAGCTACTGGCGCATACACTGCATCGCTGAGTGCTGAGATATAATAGCATATCGGAGGGGAAAATGCAAGGGCTTTTTTGAAAAAAGCCTTAATTTTTTTCTTTGCGGCGGGAGCAGGAGAAGCTGGCGGCCAGCAGGGCCAGGGCGGCGGTGCCGGTGGCGGGGATGGCGAGCCAATTTGTGTCCGCAGCGGAGACTGGCGCGGCGGCGCGGGGGGCAGGGGAGGGATCCGGCTGCTGGGTGGGCAGCGGGGCGGGCTGGGTCGGCTCTGGCTCTTCCGGGTGGAGGAACGGCTCCAGATTTTCAAAGAAATCTCCCTCGCCGGTGTCCGCTCCTACGGTGGAGTAGTAGAGGCCAAAATTGCAGGGGCTGTAGCGCTCCACCTCCGCCGCACGATCTGCGCCGCGGAAGTACCAGGCAAAATCCGCCTGCTGGCTGGCGTGGGCGGGGAAGCCCAGGTCGCGGCTCACCTCATAGGCGGTTTTTCCGCCGAAGGATTCCATAGGGATGTCCCAGTTCATGGTGATCGGATTTTCTCCATACAGATGCAGGTAGGTCTTTGGTACCTGGTAGGCACCATATTCTTCCGCCGATTCCGGGAACTGGGCGGGATCGGCGCTGCATTTTGCCGCCTGCTTCAGAAGATCCGACGTGAGCTGGTGCATCCCGTGGCCGTATTCCCCGCGCTCGTCGTGTCCCACCGCCACCAGGGGGCGGTAGTAGCGCAGGTTCTCCACCACGAAGCCCAGAAGTGCCTGCCTGGAATAGCCCTCGGATTCATAAAATCCATAGGCGTCCTCCATGTCGAAGGTGTAATAATCCGGGAACGCGCCGAACACGGGATAGTCCCGCACGCCCACGGCCCACAGGCCATTGAGCATCTCGTGCACCCGATAGGGCACCATATTGCGGTGGTCGGTGAAATACACCACCTGCACCCGCATGCCTTTCTCCGCTGCGTACCAGGGGAGCAGCCCGGCAAAAAAGAGCTGTTCGTCGTCCCCGTGGGTGGAGAGCAGAAGCAGGTCGGCCCCGCCTGCCGGGATGGTCTGCCACTGCTGCACCCAGTCGGGAAGCGCCCCGGGCGTAAGGACGCGAAGCTCGTTGAGCCTGGCTTCGCCGGAGGAAAAGGTCAGGCTGACGCTCTGGGGCAGCCGCCCCAGGGCGTGCTCCACGTCCAGATAATAGTGGAGCACCCCGCCGGTATCCACCTGGACGGTACGCTCGTCCTCGGTCAGCGTGACGGCCCCATAGGGCAGGTCGAACACCAGGTAGAGGCCGGAGATCCCGTCCTGCGCGCTCAGGGTGAGGCAGGCGTCCGCCCGTACGTCCTGAGAGGCCTCCAGCTCCATGTCAAACAGCGCCTCCCGGCGCTGGATGCCTGTGGCGGTAATGATACATTCCACCGACGATACGTCCTCGGCCGCCGCCGTCCCTGCCATGAGGAGCAGCATAAGAAGCGGAAATAAAAATCTCTTCATTTTTCTTCCTCCGCACGAAAAATCCTGAAAAAGCCAGCTGAAAACATTAAAATATTTCCTCCGTGCCCCGTCCTTGACAAGGGGGTATTCTGTCTGTATAATAGCACCAGAATTGTCGAAAGGGATAAAAAATATGCAGGAATATGCCGTTCCCGCCGCTCTGGCGCGGCTGCTGCCGCCCTGGTACCGGGCCAACCGGCGCAGTCTCCCCTGGCGGGAGGATCGGGACGCCTATCACATCTGGGTTTCCGAAATTATGCTTCAGCAGACCCGCGTGGAGGCCGTCAAGGGGTATTATGCCCGGTTTTTGACAGAACTTCCAGATATCCGCGCCCTGGCCGCCTGTGACGACGAGCGGCTCCACAAGCTGTGGGAGGGCCTGGGCTACTACAGCCGGGTGCGCAACCTGAAAAAGGCGGCCCAGGTAATCGTGGAGAAATACGGCGGGGCATTCCCCAAGACCCATGATGAAATCCTGGCCCTGCCGGGCATCGGGGAATATACGGCGGGGGCGATTTGCTCCATCGCCTACGACCTGCCCACTCCGGCGGTGGACGGGAATGTGCTGCGGGTGTGCGCCCGGCTTACCGGCGACGGGGCCTCCATCGACCTGCCGGAGACGAAGAAAAGGGTGCGTTCTGCTCTGGCTGCCATTTATCCAAAAAACGCCGGGGAGTTTACCCAAAGCCTGATGGAGCTGGGCGCGACCCTGTGCGGCCCCAATTGGAAGCCCCAGTGCGACGCATGCCCCTGCCGGATGATCTGTACCGGCTGCCAGAGCGGGACGGCGGAGACCCTGCCCGTCCGCTCCCCCAAGCGGGAGAAGCGCCAGGAGGACAGAACGGTATTCATCCTCTCCTGCGGCGGCCGCTACGCGCTGCACAAGCGGGATGACAAAGGACTTCTGGCGGGGTTGTGGGAATTTCCCAATGTCCCTGGCAAGCTGGAGCTGCCCCAGGCGCTGAAGGCGCTGGAGGGGATGGGTGTCACCCCCAGGGAACTGGGCCGCCAGGTGGAGCGAAAGCACATCTTCACCCACATTCAGTGGAACCTGCGGGGCTTTTATCTGGAAATAGCGGACTGCACCGGCGGCTTTCAGTGGTTTACAAAAGAAGAAATCAATGCACAGGCGGCGCTGCCCACGGCGTTCCGCCAATTCTGGGAGGAAATCGACCATGTTTGACTACCATATGCACTCCCGCGTCTCTTTCGACGGCCACGATACCGGCGCGGCGCTGGTGCAGGCGGCGGAGCGCGCCGGGCTGCGGGAAATCTGCTTTACCGACCACATGGACTATGTCCGCGGCGCGCAGGAGCAGACGATGATATTCACCGAAGAGGCTTACGGCGCGGAATATGACGGCCTGGAAAGCAGCTGCCTGAAGATTCGCCGGGGAATGGAATATGGCCTTTATCCCGACAACCAAGCCCGGATGCGGCAGGATATCGCCCGCCGGAACTATGATTTTATCCTGGGCTCCGTGCATTTTGTGGACGATGTGGACGTTTATTTCGCCCCCTACTGGCAGGGCAAGACGGTTTATCAGGCCCAGCGGCGCTATTTTGAAGGAATGCTTGCTTGCGTGCAGGCAAACGATGATTTTGACGTGCTTGCCCACATGACCTATCTGCACAAGGGAAAGGGCAGCCCGGTGAAAGCGCCTCTTGCCTACGCCGACCACAGCCAGATCATCGATGAGATTCTGCGCACCCTGGCCGTCAAGGGAAAGGGCCTGGAGCTGAACACCAGCGGCGTGGATCGCTGCGGCGGCTATCTGCCCACCGCCGATTATTTCCGCCGCTTCCGGGAGCTGGGAGGCAAGATCGTCACCGTCGGCTCCGATGCCCACACCACCGACCGGGTGGGGCAATACTGCCGGGAGGGCTGCCGGGTGCTCATGGATATTTTCGGCTATGTGTGCACCTTCCAGGGCCGGGAGCCGATTTTTCACCGGGAGACCGGGTGAGGCGGGGCTGCCTCCAATTTGTGTATTCTGCCAAATCCAGTTTTCGGAAAGTGAATCGGAAGATTTCACATATTTCATTTATTTCGTTTATACACTCTGAACAAACTGTCCGCCCCTTGTGGGCGGATGATTTTTATAGATGTACAAATCTCGCTTTTTAGTTGACAATCGTGGGTAAATTCGATATACTGTACTCTAGAAATTTATCAGATTGAACAAAGGAAGAGGGAAGCGGATTCCATGGTTCGCAAATGGGAGCTAACGATCCCGCAGCTGTCCGGCGACACGCCGCGCAGGGCATATATTTACCTGCCCCAATCCTATCAAGAGGCTGCTGAGCGCCGCTACAGCGTGATGTACATGTTCGACGGGCACAACGTATTTTTCGATGAGGATGCCACCTATGGAAAGTCCTGGGGGCTGGGGGATTACCTGGACGGGACGCAAAAGGAGCTGATCGTCGTCGCCGTGGAATGCAACCACCAGGGCTCCCGCCGTCTGGCAGAATATGCCCCGGTCAGCTTTGCCGATGCTGCGCTGGGCAGGGTCAGCGGCAAGGGCCGCACCTATATGAACTGGCTGGTGCGGGAGCTGAAGCCATATATTGACGAGCACTACCGCACGCTTCCCGACCGTCTCCACACCATTGTGGCCGGCTCCTCCATGGGCGGCCTGATGGCGCTGTACGCGGCAGCGGCCTATAACGACGTGTTCCAGCGCGCCGCCTGCCTCAGCCCGAGCCTGTGGGTCGCGCCGGGAAAAATGCTGGAGCTGATCGCTAAGGCCCGCATCGGCCGCGATTCCTGTATCTATATGGATTATGGCGAGAAGGAGCTTGATAACCACCCCGGCACCGCCGCCGCGCTGATCTCCACCGCCCAGCTGCTGATGGTAAAGGGCGTGAATGTGACGCTTCGGATTGCACCGGGGGGTACCCATTGCGAGGCATCCTGGGAAAAGCAGATTCCCGTCTTTATGGAATGCCTGAGCCTGTAGGAGAGAGAATATGGAAATTCGTTATTTTAAGCACTACAGCAGCCACCTGAACCGGGATATGGAATTCAAGGTCTACGGCCACGCCGGAAAGCCCGTGCTCTTCATTCCCTGCCAGGGCGGGCGGTTCTTCGACTTTGAAAACTTCGGCATGATCGACCATTGGGCACCCTGGATCGAGGCTGGGCGCTGTACCGTGTACGCCTGTGACTGCATCGACAATGAGTCCTGGGCGGCCGTGGGAGCGGATAACCGCCGGCGCATCGAGAATCACGAGCGCTGGGTGCACTACATCATGGAGGAGCTGGTTCCCTATATCCGCCACCTCAGCGGGGAGCGCAACGGCTACGACCAGGGCATTATGACCTTCGGCGCGTCCATGGGCGCGATGCATGCGGCCAACCTCTATTACCGCCGCCCCGACCTATTCGACAGCTGCTTTGCCATCTCCGGCCTGTATGACAGCGGGGAATTCTTCGGCGACTATTGCGACGACCTGGTGTATAACAACTGCCCGGTGTACTACCTGGCAAACATGGCCCCCGACCACCCCTGGATGGATATGTACAACCATCAGAAATCCCTGATCGTCTGCGGCCAGGGCGCGTGGGAGGATGTGCTGGTGGAGAGCACCCGCCGCCTGGATACCGTGTGCGCCCAAAAGGGCATCCACACCCGGTTTGAATACTGGGGCTTTGATGTGAACCACGACTGGCCCTGGTGGTTCAAAATGGTGGAAACCTATTTACCGTGGTTTTTAGGGAACCTTTAGGGAAGCTCTGATTAAATCGGCAAGAGCTGACAGCGAGAGATTTTTCGCCAGATGAAAGTATCAAAAGCGGAGGAATACTGTATGTATTTCCCACTTTTGATACTGCACAGCTGGGGAAAAAGATCCGCTGCTCAGCCGCAGACAATTTATTCAGAGGTTCCTTAGTAATTTATCACTTTCTGTGAAAGAGAGATCGATATGAAGAACTTTATTTTTATCTCCCCCAATTTCCCTGCGACCTACTGGCGCTTCTGCCGGGAGCTGAAGAACAACGGCATGCGGGTGCTGGGCATCGGCGACAGTCCCTACGATGAGCTTCTGAAGGAGCTGAAGGATTCCCTGGACGAATACTACAAGGTTTCCTCCCTGGAAAACTACGACGAGGTATTCAAGGCCGTGGCCTTCTTCACCTACAAGTACGGCAAGATCGACTGGCTGGAATCCAACAATGAATACTGGCTGATGCGGGATGCCCGGCTTCGCACCGAGTTCAACATCACCACCGGCCCCAAGCTGCCGGACATGGCCAAGATCAAGTTTAAATCCGCCATGAAGGGCTACTACGCCAAGGCCGGACTGCCCACCGCCCGCTACCATCTGGTAGAGGGGCTGGACGACGCGCTGGAGTTCGCCAACTACGTGGGCTACCCCGTGGTGGTCAAGCCCGACGACGGCGTGGGGGCGAACAACACCTATAAGCTGCGCAATGACGACGACGTGCGCTGGTTTATCAGCACCAAGGACGACACGGTTTACATCATGGAGGAATACGTCAACGGCTTCGTGCAGACCTATGACGCCATCCTCGATTCCCATGGCAATCCCCTGTTTGAAAGCGGCAATATCACCCCTCTTTCCATCATGGATATTGTCAACGAGGGCGGCGATTCCCGCTATTACCTGGTCAAGGAGCTGCCCGACCGAATTCGGGACGCAGGGCTGCGGACGGTAAAGGCTTTCGGTGTGTCCAGCCGGTTTGTGCACCTGGAATTCTTCGTGCTGAACGAGGATCAGGAGGGGCTGGGGAAAAAGGGCGATATCCTGGGCCTGGAGGTCAATATGCGCCCCGCCGGCGGCTATACCCCGGAGATGTACAACTACAGCCAGGAGACCGATGTGTATAAGATCTGGGCGGATATGGTGGTCTACGATACCAACACCAAGCCCATCGGCAACCACCACTTCTGCGCCTTCTATGGCCGCCGGGATGGCCGCACCTACCGCCTGGACGACTACGAGATCACTCTGAAATACCGCGACCACCTGAAAATGTGGGGCCGCATCCCCGACGCCCTGTCCGGCGCAATGGCCAACCAGATGTACGTCTGCACCTTCGACACCCAGGAGGAGCTTGACCAGTTCTACAGGGACATGTCCGCTACCTACTGATACCTGCCGCAAAAGCCGCAGACCTCCCCAAAACGGAGGCCTGCGGCTTCGTTTACATTCTTTTTTCTGTTTGTTAAAATTTGAAAGCAATTCTCATATTGACATTTCCGCTCCGCTGTATTATAATGGCCCGCAAATGAGAAACCCGCGCTGTGATGCTGCGGCTTGGAAGGGATGGTGAACAATGATGGCAAAGCGCAACCGTATTTTGGCCTTGGTAACGGCGGCGGTCGTTCTTTTCGTCATGCTCACCTCCGCGTTCTTCATTGCCGCAGAGGCGGGACACGACTGTATTGGCGACGGCTGTGAAATCTGCTGTCAGGTCAATGCCTGCCGCGCCGTGCTGCGTGGGCTGGCGCTGGCTGTAATTGCCGCTGCTCTGGCTGCGGTGGCCTGTGCCGTCCTCCGCTGTGATTTTGCCGCATGGCAGGAGCAGGCGCGCGGCTATACGCTGGTTTCTCTCAAGGTGAAGCTTTCGGATTAATTTTCTGATAAACAAGGATGTTGGTCTGCCATTTTGGGGCGGGCCTTGCGGTGCTGCCGCCATCCTTGCTTTTTTGCGCCCTTTTTAGGGGAATCTCTGAACCAATCGTCTGCGGCTGGACAGCGGGTCTTGCCGATTCGCTTCAGAGGCTCCTTGGCAAAAACAGAAAATGAATCTGGAGGTTTTTATTGTGAAAAGAATTTTTTCGGTATTTCTTGCCGTTATGATCGCAGCTGCTGCGCTGTGCTGGAATGGGATTTCTGCGAAGGCAGCGGATGCAAAAAGGTTAAGCGTCGTTACCACCATCTTCCCGGAATACGACTGGGTACGGCAGATTCTCGGCGACAAATTTTCTGATGCCGATGTCACGATGCTGCTGGACAACGGCGTTGACCTGCACAGCTACCAGCCCACCGTGGACGATATGGTGAGGATCGCAAACTGCGACCTGTTTATCTATGTCGGCGGCGAGTCCGACGGCTGGGTCGAAAATGCGCTGAAAAATGCGGTCAACAAGGATATGAAGGTCATTAACCTGCTGGAGGTGCTGGGCGATTCCGTAAAGGCGGAGGAAACCGTTGAAGGTATGCAGGAGGAAGAAAACGACCACGATCACGAAGATGCCGATGAACACGACCATGAAGAAGCGGAATATGATGAGCATGTTTGGCTTTCTCTGAGAAATGCCGAAACGCTTTGTGAGGCAATTTCCGATGCGTTGCAGCAGATCGACCCTGACAATAAGGATGCCTACGCTGCCAATACTGCCGCCTATGCTGAAAGACTGGCTGCGCTTGACGCGGATTACCAGACAGCTGTGGATGCTGCGGCCTATCAAACCGTTCTGTTTGGCGACCGCTTCCCGTTTCGCTATCTGGCGGACGATTACGGCCTGAGCTACTATGCCGCTTTTGTGGGCTGCTCCGCTGAAACCGAGGCCAGCTTTGAAACGATTACATTCCTGGCTGGGAAAATGGACGAGCTGAACCTGCCCTGTGTTCTGACCATTGAGGGTGCACAGCACAGGATTGCCCAGACCATCGTGGAGAACACCACCGCGAAAAATCAAGAGGTGCTGGCCATGAATTCCATGCAGTCCACCACCTCCAAGAATGTGGAAAAGGGTGCGACCTATCTCTCCATCATGGAACAGAATCTTTCCGTGCTGAAGCAGGCTCTGGGTTAAGGAGGTAGACATATGGCTCAGCTCACCTGTCAAAATCTCTGCGTCGGCTACGATGGGAGGCCTGTTTTGCAAGACCTTAATTTTGAGGTCTGCACGGGAAACTACCTGTGCATCGTAGGGGAGAACGGTTCCGGCAAAAGTACCCTTATGAAAACGATTCTCGGCTTACAAATGCCCATCGGCGGTAGGATTTTGACGGGCGATGGGCTGAGAAAAAATGAAATCGGCTATCTGCCGCAGCAAACGCAGGTACAAAAGGATTTCCCGGCATCCGTGAGAGAGATCGTTCTCTCCGGGTGCCAGGGACGCTGCGGCAGCCGGCCCTTTTACAGCAAAAAAGAAAAGCAGCTCGCGGAGGAAGCAATGGATAAGATGCAGCTTACGATCCTTGCAAAACGCTGCTATCGGGAGCTTTCTGGCGGCCAGCAGCAGCGGGTATTGCTTGCCCGTGCGCTGTGTGCCACTCAGAAAATGCTGCTTTTGGACGAGCCTGTTTCCGGGCTTGATCCCAAGGTGACAGCCGAAATGTACCGCCTGATTGAAAAATTGAATCATTGTGACGGTATCACCGTTATTATGATCTCTCACGATATTGCAGCCGCAGTCAAATATGCCAGCCACATTCTGCACATTGGGAAAACGGTTTTCTTCGGAACAAAGGAAGAATACCTGCAAAGCCCTCAGGGGAAGCTCTTTGCGGCACAGAAAGGCGGTGAGGAGCAGTGAGCCAGATTATAGAAAAGCTGACGCTTTATTGGGCGTATCCCTTTGTCCGCTATGCGCTGGTGGTGGGGGTGCTGATTGCGCTGTGCTCCTCGCTGCTGGGTGTGACGCTGGTGCTGAAGCGCTTCTCCTTCATTGGGGATGGGCTGTCCCATGTGGCCTTTGGAGCCATGTCCATTGCCGCCGTGCTGCAAATCAGCAATAAAATGCCCTTGGTGATGGCGATCACCATCCTGAGCGCTATCCTGCTGCTGCGCACGGGCCAGAACACCAAAATCAGGGGGGACGCCGCTGTTGCCATGATCTCGGTGGGAGCGCTGGCCATTGGCTATCTGCTGATGAATTTGTTTTCCGCGTCCTCTAATTTGTCCGGGGACGTGTGCAGTACACTCTTTGGTTCTACCTCCATTCTGACCCTCTCCCGGGCGGAGGTCTGGCTGTGTGTCGTACTGTCTATTCTTGTTGTGGCGACGTATATCCTGTTTTACAACAAAATCTTTGCCCTGACCTTTGATGAAAGCTTTGCCAGAGCTGCCGGTACCAGGGTGGGGATGTATAATCTGCTGATTGCCGTGGTGGTCGCCGTCATTATTGTGCTGGCAATGAACCTGGTTGGCTCTTTGCTGATTTCCGCCCTGATTATTTTCCCTGCGCTCTCCGCCATGCGGCTGTTCAAAAGCTTCCGAGGCGTAACGCTTTTCTCTGCTGCGCTGTCCGTCCTGTGTGCTCTGGCGGGGATATTGACCGCCATTCTGGTGGGAACCCCGGTGGGCTCCACCATTGTGGCGGTTCAGGTCGCTGCGTTTGGACTTTCCTGCCTGGCAGGCGCAATTCTTGGAGGTATTCGTAAATGAAAAGAAAAATTGTTATCCTTTTGACGGCGGCGCTGCTGCTCTCCGGCTGCGGCAAGAGCGTCGATGAACCCGTCCAGACGGCGACGGCCCAGACGTCCCAAGCCGTCGCGGAGCTGGAGACAGCCCCAGCCCCATCCGGCGAGGTGCTCGACCTGACAAAGCTCAGCAGTACCATGGTTTACGCTGAGGTGTTTAACATGCTCTCAGACCCGGATCGGTATGTGGGCAGGGTCGTGAAAATGAACGGCGTTGCTGCCTGCTTTGCGAACCCCCAAACCAATCAGCTTTACTATGCCTGCATCATTGCCGATGCCACCGGCTGCTGCGCCCAGGGCCTGGAATATGTTTTAACCGACGGGGAGGTATACCCGGAGCTGGACACCAGCATCACCGTCACCGGCACCTTTGCCCTGTACGAGGAAAACGGCTATAAATGCTTCCACCTGGTAGACGCGCTCCTGTCTGCGTGACCGCAAATCAGAGCTTCCCAAATTGAAAGCCGCATGTGAACCAGAAAGTCCACATGCGGCTTTTGTCGTCAGAATTCCCCCGCGGCGTACATGACGGCGGAGAGGGCGCACAGGGGGGCGGTTTCGCAGCGAAGGATGCGGCGGCCCAGGGTGCAGATCTGCATTCCCGCGCTGCGGGCCTGGGCGACCTCGCTTTCCTCCAGGCCGCCCTCCGGGCCGGTGAGCAGGCTGACGGTGCCAAAGGGCGGGGCAGACAGTGCCATGCGCAGGGTAGTGGCGTGCTCGTTTTCATAAAACAGCAGCGCCTTGTCCGCCTTTGCCGCCCGCTCCAGCGCCTCCCGATAGCTGCCCAGGGTGAGCACCTGGGGGATGCGGCCCCGGCCGGACTGCTCGGCGGCGGAGGCGGCGATCTTCTGCCAGCGCTCCAGCTTCTTTTTCAGGCTTTTTTCGTCCGGCCGGGAGACGCACCGAGCGGAGGGAAAGGCCACGATCTCAAAGGCCCCCAGCTCCGTGGCTTTCTGGATCACGTGCTCCAGCTTGTCCGCCTTGGGAAAGGCCATGTAGACGCTGACCCGCGCCGCCGCCTCCGTTTCGCTTTGGCGGCACTGCGCTACCTCCAGCGTCATATCCGCAGCCCCCACCGCTGCCACGGTGCACAGCGCCTCCCGGCCCGCGCCGTCGCAGACCAGCAGCTGCTCGCCGGGCTTCAGCCGAAGTACCCGGGCATGCTGAAAATTTTCATCCGTCAGGTGCAGTGTGGGGACATCCAGCGCCTGACCCGGTATAAAAAATCTTGTCATTGCTTTCTCCTAGCCATTCAGGCGTTCTTCCACGCCTGGAATGAGAACAGAACCAGAATCGGGAATATCTCCAGCCGCCCCAGCAGCATGTCCAGAATCAGCACGATCTTGCTGAGATCTCCGTACACGCCAAAGTTGCAGGTCGGCCCCACCAGCTCCAGGCCGGGGCCGATGTTATTCAGGCAGGACAGCACGGCGGACAGATTGGTGCCGATGGAGAAGCCGTCCAGCGAAACGATCACGAAGCTGGCAAAGAGGATGATCACGTAGGCGCACAGGTATGCGTTGGTGTTGGCAACCACCCGCTCGCTGACCACCGCGCCGTTGTTGCGGATGACCTGCACCTTACGGGGGTGGAGCATCTGGGCGATGCTGCGCCGCAGGCTCTTGAACAGAAGCAGCACCCGCGCTACCTTGATGCCGCCGCCGGTGGAGCCGGCGCAGGCACCTACCACCATCAGGCACAGCAGAATGGTCTTGGAAAAGCTGGGCCACAGGTCAAAATCCGTGGTGGCAAAGCCGGTGGTGGTAATGATGCTGCCCACCTGGAAGGCCGCGTGACGCACCGTCTCGCCCAGGGTGACATAGAAGCCCCGGATATTCCAGGCAATCAGGGCAATGCTGCCCAGCACAATACCCACATACAGCCGCAGCTCCTCGTCCTTGAGCACGCTCTTGATCTGCCGCAGGGTCAGCAGGTAGTAGCAGCTGAAATTCACGCCGAACAGCAGCATGAATACCGTGGTCACGTTCTGAATATAGGGGCTGTAGCTGGCCATGGAGTCGTTCTTGATGCCGAAGCCGCCGGTGCCCGCCGTACCGAAGGCGGTGCAAAGGGCATCCAGCACCGGCATTTTTCCGGCCAGCAGGAACAGAAAATTCAGAATCGTCAGGGCAATGTACAGCAGGTACAGAATTGCCGCCGTTTCCCGCATTTTCGGCACCAGCTTGCCAACGCTGGGCCCCGGACTTTCCGCTCGCAGCAGGTGCATGGTAAAGCCCTGGCCGCCGCCCCGGCTGGGGGCTACAGCCAGCAGAAACACCAGCACGCCCATGCCGCCGACCCAGTGGGTAAAGCTGCGCCAGTACAGCAGTCCCTTTGCCAGGTTCTCCACCTCCGGCAGAATGGAAGCGCCGGTGGTGGTGAAGCCGGACACGGTTTCAAACAGTGCGTCGATATAGCGGGGGATCGCGCCGGAGACGCGGAAGGGCAGCGCCCCCACCAGGCTGAGCACAAACCAGCTCAGCGCCACGCACACCATGCCGTCGGTGGCATAGAAGGCGCTGCGGGCATTGCGGCAGAGAAAATACAGCGGTACCGCCAGCGCCGCAATCAGCGCCAGCGTCACCACGAAGCCGTGGACGGCGGCCCCTTCGCCATAGCCCAGGCTGATGAGCATGGCGGGAATCAGAAACAGCCCCTCGATCAGGAGCAGCTGGGCGGTGAGCCGCCCCATCATTTTGTAGTTCATGGAGCCTCCCGATCACGCGAAGATGTCGTTCAGCTGGTACAGCACCTCGCGCCCGTTGGTGACCACCAGCACAATGTCTCCGGGCTGGAACACGGAGTCGCCGTTGACCAGCGCGGGAGCCGCGCCGTGAGAAATGGACACCAGCAGCACATTGGGCTTCAGCTTGATCTGCTTCAGCGGCTCGCCGCAGTGGCGGGTATGCTCGTCCACCTGGAATTCCATGGCCTCCGCCTGCCCGTCGGCAATGGAGTGAACGGTCAGGGCCGCGCCGGTCTGATTCTTCATGGCCCGGACGTAGCGGGCAATGATGCTGCTGCAAAGATCCTTCGGGCATATCACGCTGCCCAGGGACAGACTGTCGATCAGGCTGCGGTTGTCGGCGTTGCCCAGGCGGGTGATCACCTGGGGCACCCCGCAGCTGGCCGCGTACAGCGAGACGATCATGTTCATCTCGTCCAGCCCGGTGCAGCTGACCAGGGCGTCGTACTGGGCCAGGCCCTCGCTGAGGAGCAGGTCCTGGTCGCTGACATCGCCGTGGATGATGTCCGTGCCGGGCAGCAGGGCGCTCAGCTCCTGGCAGCGCGGGAGGCTGGATTCCACGATCTTGACATCCATGCCCTCCTTTTTCAGCCGGGTGGCCAGGTAGTAGCCCACCGTGCCGCCGCCGCAGATCAGCACCCGGCGCACCCGATGGGAGAGGATGCCCAGACTGTTCAGCAGCGTGGTCAGGTTTTCGGAAAGAGCGGTGACGAAAATGCGGTCGCCCTCCCGCAGGGTGAAGTCGCCGCCGGGGGCAATGGCCGCGCCGTTGCGCAGCACGGCGCACACCAGCACCTTACATTTGATGATGCTGCGCAGGTCGACGAGCTTGACGTTGCACAGCTTGCTCCCTGCGTCTACCCGCAGCTCCACGATCTCCATCCGCCCCTTGGCGAAGGTATCCCGCCGCAGAAAGCCGGGGTATTTCAGCAGCCGGTGAATTTCGGTGGCTGCCTGGTTTTCGGGATTGATGACCATGGAAAGGCCGAACACATCCCGCATGCGGTAGGCCTGGTCGTTGTATTCCGGGTTGCGGATGCGGGCGATGGTGTGCAGCTTGGGATTCATAGAGTGGGCGGTGGTGCAGCACAGCAGATTGATCTCGTCGTGATTGGTCACGGCAATCAGCAGCTCCGCCTCCTTCACCCCGGCCTGACTCAGCACTGCCATAGAGGCGCAGTTGCCCTCCACCGAGATTACGTCGAACCGCTCCACGCTGGAGTCCAGGATGGCGGAGTTGTAGTCGATGACCGTGACATCGTGACCCTCGGCAGTGAACTGCCTGGTCAGCGCAACTCCGACCTTGCCGTCTCCGGCAATGATGATCTTCATAAGCAGCCTCCATTTGCGTAAATTGCACCTATTATAGCAAATTATTTCCCGGTTTACAATGGGATGGGCTTAGGAATCTCTGAATAAATCTTCTGCGGCTGTGAGCGGATCTTTTTCGCCCACTCTTCGGCACCGAAAACGGGAAATACATACAGTATTCCGCCGCTTCCGATACCTCGATTGGCCGAAAAATCTCTCGCTCACAGCTCTTGCCGATTTAATCAGAGCTTCCCTTATTTTGTCAGAATTTCCACTGCGGCCTGAACCTGCGGATCCTCCGACGGCTCCAGATTGCCGTAGGCGATGGCGGTGCGGGTGGCGTCGTCCACCTCCACCTGGACGTCCGGCTGGATGCCGGTGCCGATCAGGCTTTTTCCCTGAGGCGTGAAATACTTGCCCACGGAAAGGCCGATGGCGGAGCCGTCCTTGAGTACATAGGTATACTGGAAATAGCCCTTGCCGCAGGTGGGCATGCCCACCACGGTACCGGCGCCGTATTCCTGAATGGCAGCGGGGAAGAACTCGGCGGCGGAATAGGAATCCTCATTGCACAAAACCGCAATGGGCAAATCCAGGTAGCTGGCGTCGGATTCGTCCACGCTCTCCCGTCCGGCGTAATCCACCGTGCGGAACAGCGGCCCCTCCGGCAGCAGATAGTCCAGCACCTTCACCAGCTCCGAGGCATAGCCGCCGGGGTTGTTGCGCACGTCAAAGATCAGCGCGACCGCCCCCTGCTCCCGCAGGGCCTCGATGGCGGCAATGGTCTCCTGGGCACAGCGCTCGTCAAAATTGTGAATGGCAATCAGGCCGATGTCTCCGTCCAGCATCTGAGAGGTAACGACCTCTGTGAGAATTTTTGTCCGGGTCACCGGGAAGGAGAGGGTATCCTCGCCCCGTTTTACCTCCAGGGTCACCTGGGTACCCTCCTTGCCCCGGATGATCTCCCGCAGCGCAGAGCTGGTCAGCTCCTGGGCATCTTGCCCATCGGCAGATATCACGATATCCCCCGTCAAAAGCCCTGCCTCCTGCGCGCCGCTGCCATTCTGAACACCGATGATCAGATAGCCGCTGCCATCCTCCGCCGGGGTGATGGTGATGCCGATGCCCACGTAGGCGTTTTCCACCTGCTCTTTGTGGGCGGCGTATTCCTGGGCGTTCAGATAGTAGCTCCACCGATCCCCCAGCGAGGCGATCATGGCGCTGGCCGCAGCATCCTCCGCCTTGTCCATATCCGCGTCCTCGATAAAGCGGCTCTCGATCAGCGCTTCGATCTGATCCAGCTTGGAGCTTCCGGGCATCCCCCCGGAAACTACCAGCAGCGTCACCACACACGCCGCCAGAGCGGTCACAGCATAGGAAAAGAATGTGGTCAGTTTTTTCATATCATTCACCTTTTTCAGAACATTTTTAAAGAACTTCCGTAGGGGGCGGCAATTTGTCGCCCCGCCCGGGTACCGGGATTGAGTGGTTCGTCCGTACAGCTCAGTTTCGTTAGCTTTCGGGCGGCTGGTATCCGCCCCTACGCACTCAAAGTGTTGAACATTCCACCTTTTTAACCAAATCACTCTCAAAACCATAGGCTGAGTGCCCTCTTCAGTCGCTGCGGCGACAGCTATTTAATTATGGTATCATTGCCACCGGCAATGATTGTTATTAAAGATTCGCTGCGCTCTGCAACACCCCTTAGGGAAGCTTGGGGATGTATCCTTTTTTGTTATACGTTCATCTTTAGTGCTTCCCAAACCGCGAGGTTGAGGGTCGGCAGGTTGCCGACCCCTACGGGGGTAGGCTTTTTCCTGCCTGTAGGGCCGCGCTTTTTTGATGCCAAAGGGGACTGCCCAACGGTGTGAGGCAGTCCCCTGGTGTGGGAGAGGTTAGTACAGGCTGACGTAGCTGCACGGGTTGACGTAGGCACCGTTCTGGGCAATGCCGAAGTGCAGGTGGTTGCCGGTGGAAATGCCGGTGCTGCCCACGTAGCCGATGGTCTGGCCCTGGTTTACCTTCTGGCCGCTGCTGACCACATAGTTCGTCATGTGCATGTAGATGGAAGAGAAGCCGTCACCGTGGTTGATGGTGACGTAGTAGCCGGCGGAATTGGAGTAGCTGGCAATGGTCACCGTGCCGCCGCGGGAGGCGACGATGGGCGTGCCCGCGTTGGCCGCCAGGTCAACGCCCTGATGGTAGCGGGACGCACCGGTGGTGGGGGATTCACGGAAGCCAAAGGGGCTGGAGATCATCTTGTAGCTGCAAGGCACCAGCCAGGAGCTGCCCACGGTGACGCCGCTGTTGGAATTGCCGCTATTGCCGGAATTGCTCCCGTTGGGGTCGCTGATGGGGACGGAGGGAGCCACGGTGGTGGGGGGAACGTAGGTCGCCATGTAGGCAAGCCATTCCTCCAGCTTGGCTTCGTTGTATTCCTGTTCCTTCAGAGCGATCTGGGCCAGAAGCTCTTCGTCCTCGGCCTCCAGATCCTCCTGCTGGAGCTTCAGTTCCTCGCTCTTGGCGATCAGCTGAACGATTAGATCATCCGCCTCCTGGCGCTTGGCATCCAGCTCTTTCTGGGTGCCATCCAGCTCGGCGCGGGTGACCTCCAGCTCGGCCTTTTCCCCGGCCAGCTCGGCCTGGGCATCCTCTACCCGCTGCGCCGCGTCGCTCAGCTCCTGCAGGCGACGGGTATCGGAGGAGGCGATCTCCTCCACCATGTTCAGCCGGTCAAGCAGATCGGAAAAGCTGTTGGCCTTGAAGAGCACCGCCCAGTAGCTGACGGTTCCCTCCTCCTCCATGGCCTGAATGCGGGTCTTGCAGTCCTCGTTCAGCTGGTCGAATCGGGCCTCAGCGGCATCCAGCTCCTCCTGCTGATCGGCGATCAGTACACTGTAGGCACCGATCTGCTCGTTGATGTTGATGATTTCGGAGTGAAGCAGGCCGATCTCCTGGTCGATTACATTTTTGCGGGCCACAATGTCGGAAATTTCATCCGAGGTCGCCTGGTACTGCACCTGAAGCTCGGAAATCTGATTCTTGATCTCCTTGCGGTCGTCCTGCAGGGAGTTGATCTGCTTGCGGATTTCACTGGAGGAGGCGGCGGAGGCCTTCGTCGGAAGAATGCTGATCAGAAGCGTCAGAAGCATGATGGCTGCCATTATTCCGGCGAGGATGGAAACAAGACGTTTGCGGTTTTTCATATGCGTTCTCCTTTGCGTGTTACAGGTAGGCCATGGGGTTGACGTAGGTTCCGCCGTAGGAAACGCCGAAGTGCAGATGCGGGCCGGTGGAAATGCCGGTGCTGCCCACATAGCCGATCAGCTCGCCTTGGGCGACGGACTGCCCCTTGCTGACCACGTAACGGGTCATGTGCATATAGATGGAAGCAAAGCCATCTCCGTGATTGATGGATACGTAGTACCCCGCGCCGCCTGCCTGATAGGAGGCAATGGTGACGGTGCCCGCCCGGGTGGCGTAAATGGGTGTGCCGGAGGGGCAGGCCATGTCCACGCCCTTGTGGTTGCTGGAAGCCCCTGCCGTGGGGGACTTGCGGTTGCCAAAGGGACTGGAAATGGTATAGCCGGAGACCGGCTCGATCCAGGTGGCGTTGGAGGGGGGATTTTCACCCTTCAGCGCCATCTTTACCAGCTCTTCTTTATACTGCGCCGCCTGAAGCTCCTTCTGCTTCTGGGCAATCTCGTTCATCAGGTCGTTCTGCAGCGCCTCGGATTCATCCAGCAGCGTCTGGAATTCGCTCTGCTTGGCAATCAGATCCCGCAGGATATCGTCGGACTCGGTGCGCTTGACCTTCAGCATTTCCTCGCTGTCGGAAAGCTGCTGCCGGGTCTCCTGTAGGTCGAGCATTTCTTCGTTGAGGATGCGCTGATTTTCCTCCACCGTGGCGGAGGCGACTTGCAGATCTACCAGCCGCTGGGTATCCGCGGCGGCGATCTCATCCACCATGTTCATCCGATCCAGCATGTCCGTGAAGCTGCTGGATTCAAAGATGACCTGCCAGTAGGTGATCTCGCCCTCTTCCTCCATGGCCCGGATGCGCTCTTTGTACTGCCGGTTCAGCTGCGCCAGACGCAGGTTGGCGTCGTCCAGCCGCTCCTGGGCGTCGGCGATCATCTGACCATAGATGCGAAGCTGCTCGTTGATGTTCAGAATCTGGCCGTGGAGCAGGGCAATCTCCTGATCGACGGCATTTTTCTTGTCCACCAGCGCCTGAATTTCCGTGGCGTTGGCGTTATATTGGGATCGAACGGAATCGATCTGCGCCTGTATGACGGCGTTTTCTACTTTCAGCTCGGTGATCTGGTCTTTGATTTCAGAGGTGGTCGCGGCATAGGCCGGGCGGAGGAGGGAGCAGAAAACCGTTATTGCTGAGACGAGGACAGCGGCAGCAGACCGAAGAATTCGTGCTTTCTTCATAGTCTCTCCTTGAAGGCTGTCTCCCGTGGAGGCCGCCTCCTTGTTTGATTTGGTTGCTTACACATCCATGAATTTACGGATGGAAGTCCAGCTGCCGACGATGCCGACGAACAGTCCTGCGCCGCCAAAGACGATCACCATGGGGATCAGCAGGTCGCCCACGAAGGGGACGAAGGAGAACAGCCGCAGCGCGTCCACCGAGGCCAGCCGCTCCACCAGGGTATCATAGAGCACCCACTCCAGGCCGAAGGCCAGCACAGCGCCGATCATGCCCAGGGTGAAGCCCTCCACCACGAAGGGCAGGCGGATGAAGCTGTTGGTCGCGCCCACCATTTTCATAATGGCGATCTCGTCCTTGCGGTCGTACATGGCCAACTTGATGGTGTTGGAGATAATCAGCAGGGAGATTACCAGCAGCATGGCGATCAGGGCCACGGACACAATGTTCAGCACGTTCTGAATGGTGGTGAAGCCCTCGGCCAGCTCGTAGGCGGCGTTGGTCTTGACCACGCCGGGAATCTGCTGGAGCTGCTGGTCGGTCTGCTTCATCAGATTGTTGTCCTCCAGGGTGACCACATAGCGGTCGCGCAGATCCTCGGCCTGGACGCCGTTGAAGGCGGCGTTGTTGTCGTGGTCGCTGACGAAGCTTTGCAGCGCCTCTTCCCGGGAGATGTATTCCGCCTTCTGGACATTGTCCAGGGCATTGATCCGGGTGCCCACGCTCCGCGCCTCGGCGCCGGAATAGTTGCTGTCGATGTACACCATGATCTCACTGGTCTGGTTCAGCTTCTGTACCATCACGTCCAGGTTGTAGGCCAGAATGGAGAAGCTGCCCACGATCAGCAGGCAGGCCACTGTGACACAGATGGCGGCGAAGGACATAAAGCCATGCAGGAAGATGCCCCGGAAGCCTTCCTTAATCAGGTAGCCTAAGTTATTAATCTTCATCGTAATACCCCTCTCCGTCACTGACAATGATGCCGTCGTCGATGACAATGACTCGCTTGGAGAACAGCTGAACCAGGTCTTTCTCATGGGTGACCACCAGAATGGTGGTGCCCAGATTGTTGATCTCCTGCAGCAGGGACATGATTTCAAAGGAACGGGCCGGATCCAGGTTGCCGGTAGGCTCGTCGGCGATGATGGTGGAGGGGTTGTTCACCAGGGCGCGGGCGATGGCCAGACGCTGCTGCTCGCCGCCAGACATCTCCCGGGGCAGGCGCTTCGCCTTGTTTTCCAGGCCGACCAGCTCCAGCACGTAGGGCACCCGGTCGCGGATCTCCTTTTCCTTTGCGCCAATGACGCGCATGGCGAAGGCCACGTTGTCATATACGCTCATTTTTGCAATCAGCCGGAAATCCTGGAACACCACGCCGGTGGTGCGGCGCAGGTAGGGGATTTCACGCTTGCGGATGCGCTCAAGATTATAGCCGTTGACATGGACGGTGCCGGAGGTGGGGCGAAGCTCGCCACTGATCAGCTTAATGATGGTGGACTTGCCGGAGCCGGAGGGGCCGACCAGGAAGCAAAATTCACCGTCCTCGATCTGCATGCTCACCCCGTTCAGCGCAGGGGAACCGTGACCGTAGGCTTTGACGACATCGGTAAATTCAATCATTTTGCATCTATCTCCAATAAAAATTGGTCGCAGAAAGGCTCTTTGACCGCAATGTAACCGAATTGTAACACATTTCGCCCATAAAGTCAATGCTAATGCGTCGAAAACCGGGCTTGATTAAAAGATTTAATAAAATTTCAATAAATAATCCCTGGATTTTTCACAGGTTTTTCTGGCTTTTCAGAATTATGTAACCCAATTCACACTGCGGCCGGGGCTACGCCGGACATACCCGTGCGGGTAGCCCTTCGCCCCGCCACAGAATATTAACAAATTTCGCAGGAATTCCTCTTGAAATACGGGGCGGTGCGGGGTATAATAAATACATCAAAAATGAAGTATTTTGGCGCGGCTGAAATACGGCAAGCGAGGTTCATTATGGAAACAAATCAGGTGCGCACGCTGATCCTGGATAAGGGGGACTCTATCAATCTGAACAACGCGCAGACATTCAACCAGTGGATGAAGAGCTACGCGACTCCCTACCGGGAGATGATGTCCTTCTATACCTGCGCCATCATGGAGGTGGAGACGAAATTCCGGGTGCTCAGTGAGGATTTGTCCTTCTCCTTTGAGCGCAATCCCATTGAGACCATCCACACCCGCCTGAAAAGCCCGGAGAGCATTATGAATAAGCTCATCCGCCGGGAGATCCCTTTGTCCATCGAGAGTATTGAGGAGAATATCCACGACATCGCCGGGGTACGGGTGGTGTGCACCTTTCAATCGGATATTTACATGCTTGCCGAGAGCTTCCTGAACCAGGATGATGTGACCCTGATCCAGCGCAAGGACTATTTTCAGAACCCAAAGCCCAATGGCTACCGCAGCCTGCACCTGATCGTCTCGGTGCCGATTTTCCTGCACAATGAGAAAAAGTCCATGAAGGTGGAGGTGCAGCTGCGCACCCTGGCCATGGATCTGTGGGCCAGCACGGAGCACAAAATCCGCTATAAAAAGGACATTTACGTCTCCCCGGAGGACAGCCAGGCGCTGCTGGAATGCGCCCACGGCTGCTCGGAGATCGACCGTAAATTAGAGCAAATCTATCACAATGTCAACAAATTCAAAACGGAACAGGAGAAACAAAAATGAATGCTTTAGCAATTGTCGCCGTCTGCTTCTTCGCGGGCATGGGCGCGGGATTGGGCACCGGCTTTGCCGGCATGAGCGCGGCGGCAGTGATCACCCCCATGCTGGTGACCTTTCTGAAAATGGACACCTACGAGGCGGTGGGCATCGCCCTGGCCTCTGACGTGCTGGCCAGCGCCGTCAGCGCCTATACATATGGGAAAAACAAAAATCTGGATATCAAAAACGGTCTGGTGATGATGGTCACCGTGCTGATATTCACCATGGTGGGCAGCTGGGTCTCCAGTCTGGTTTCCAGCAGCACCATGGGAAGCTTTTCCGTGTTTATGACCATGCTGCTGGGCGTCAAATTCATCATCAAGCCGGTAATGACCACCAAGGAGGCGATGGCCCAGGTCTCCGCGCAAAAGCGCCTTGTCCAGAGCATTGTCTGCGGCATCCTGATCGGCTTCATCTGCGGCTTCATCGGCGCGGGCGGCGGCATGATGATGCTGCTGATCCTCACCTCTGTGCTGGGCTATGAGCTGAAAACCGCTGTGGGCACCAGCGTGTTCATTATGACCTTCACCGCTTTTACCGGCGCGGTCAGCCATTTCGTCATCGGCGGCGCGCCGAACCTGCCGGTGCTGGCGCTGTGCGTCCTGTTCACCCTCCTGTGGGCCAGAATTGCCGCCCGGATCGCAAACAAGGCCGAACCGGCCTTCCTCAACCGCGCCACCGGCATAATCCTGATCCTCCTGGGCGCTGTTGTCCTGATCGTGAATGCCATGACCTGAGCTTGGGACGAGCAATAATAAAAACGGAGATGCCCTGTGTGATCGGGCATCTCCGTTTTTTGTAAATTTACTGCTCCCCCTGGCGGATATGGACACCGGCGGATACGCCGTTCAGTTCTATCTGGCAGGCGCCGTCGCCGCTAATGGTGCTGCCGCCCTGTTCGGTGGTGGGGAAATCCGTATCCAGGCGGCCGTTGAGGCTGGAGTTATTCAGCGTGAAGCCGTAGCCGGCGGGCAGCGTCAGCTCCAGGTCGCCGGAGATGGAATTCATCTGAATGCGCTCCGGCGCTTCCTGCGCTGTCAGATTGACTCTGGCGGAAACGCCGTCAAATTTCAGCTGCCGCAGGGTGCCGGCGAAGTTCAGGTTGCCGGAGACGCTCTCCACCTTCATGTCTCCCGCGCCGCAGCGCTGGAAGGTATATGCGCCGCTGACGGTGGACAGCTCCAGCTGCTCAAAGGCCGCATCGTTGCATGTCAGCCCGGCGGAAACCAGGTTTACCTTCAGCCGCTTGCCGCTCCACCCGGCGGGGAGTGTTACCGTCAGGTTCTTTTTGGGGACGGAGAGGCTGGTGTACCAGCTGCTTTCACAGAAATCCACCACCAGCCGGGAACCGTCCTGGCGCAGGATCATGGGGTGATCGCTGTTCAGAAGCTCCTCGGTGACCGTGATTTCCTCCTGCGTACCGGGGACAATGCGCACGTCACCGGCCACCCAGGAAATTTCCAATTCATCCACATCCGAGGCACGGATGGGCGTCCCCTCGGCGAGGGTTACGCTGTTCTGACTGACGATGGAGGTCTTGATATGGCGCAGGAGCGGCTTCCCTCCGATGCCCCATGCCAGAACGCCGACCAGAACGACGGCAATGACGGAGAACAGAATGAGCCGCACCACGGCGCTGTGCTTTTTATTCATATTATTTTCCCTCCCGCAGGTCGAGGCTGGCACAGATGACGCCCTCCAGCGCCCGCTCAATGGGGAAAATCAGCCACGTTATCAGCCATGCGCCGGTGGAAAAGCTGATGACGAAGTAGAGCACCACGCCCAGGGTGCGCATCAGCTTTTTGACGCTGGATTCCAGATTCCGCTGGCCCTCGGGGGAACGCTCCGAAGGATGCTGCTCCGACTGCTCCTGCGCTGCCTGTGCGCCCTTTTTCCCGGCGGGCGCTTTGAAGGTCAGAAGCAGCAGCGTGGCAATGGCGACGATCACCAACGTCAGGCACAGGCCGATATTGTCCCAGCCCAAGGCGTCCAGCAACAGCAGGGGCACCGGGCTGACGATGTACAGAAAAATGGCCACCGCCCGCATCATCCGGGCCACGGCAGGCCCCGTGCCCTCAAAGCCCGGCAGGGGACTGCCGCCCTCCTCCTGGGGCACATCGGCCTGAGCCGCGGGCCGGGTGCCGCCGAGGATCTCGCCCACGTCGCCGATGCCCGCGATGGCCTGGCGATAGGCTGCCTCCTCCGTGCTTCCCCGGGCCACCAGATCGTCGAACCGATCCAGGGTATTTTGCAGGATTTCCTGCTTGATCTCCTCCGTGCCGTCGCTCCCGGCGAACAGGAGATTGACGTATTGCACAAGTTGCTCTCTCATGTTTCTTCCTCCGCTTCCATAAGCTTATCCATAATTTCTTTTGTTTCCTCCCATTCCAGGCGCAGTTTTCTGCTGGCAATGCGTCCGGCGGGGGTAATGGCATAGTACCGCCGCCGCGCGCCTGCGCCGCTGTCACCCCAGTAGGAGGTGATATAGCCCTGCTCCTCCAGCCGCTTGAAGGCGGTGTAGAGCGTGGCCTCCTTCAGCTCAAAGCGCCCGGAGGAAAGGCCGGAAATGACCTTGTTGATTTCGTAGCCGTAGCTGTCCCCGTGCAGGAGCCGGGCCAATATGACGGCATCCGTGTGCCCTCTGATTAAATCACCGGCAATGGACATGGACATTCCTCCTTTGCGGCCCTTATGATATCACGAAGTACCTCGCCTGTCAAGGTATCTCACAAAACTTTTTTGACATTGCATGCGCCAACGTCTCCCGCCTGCGTAGCATGGGAATTTTGGTTGATTTTGGAGCGCTTTTAGGATAAAATACCAGCGGATGCTTTTCACTGGTGGCGCGCATATGGAGGGCGCAGAACGATCGAGATGTGAGGGAGGCGGATACAATGGCTGATTTTGGCATCAGCGAAATGCAGGAAATGCAAAAGGCCTTGCAGGATAAGTACAAGGGCAAATGGGAACCGATCTGCCCGGAGGCCGGGCAGAATAAGCTGCTGTGGATGATTGGCGAAATAGGCGAGGTGATCGACATCGTGAAAAAGAACGGCAGCGTCAACGCAAAAGAAAACACAGCGCTGCGGTCGCACCTGGTCGAGGAGATGGCGGACGTGCTGATGTATTACAACGATGTCATGCTCTGCTACGGCATCACCGCCGATGAGTTGAGGCATGCATACACTGAAAAGTTTGAGAAGAATATGAGGCAGTGGTAGTTTCCCGCTTTCTGATACAAAGGAGTGCTGAATAAATCGCCTGCGGCTGGACAGCGGGCCTTTTGCTCCCATACTGCGGGCTGAAAAGTGGGAAATATTGCGCAGCCGTTGCCAGCGTAAGCTGGCTTACGGATGCGGCATACCCCTTGCGGGTACACAAAGTATTCCGCCACATTCCAGCCCTTGCCTGGAAGCAAAATTCCGCGCTGCCAGCTCTTGCTGATTTAATCAGAGGTTCCCTAAAAAACAGATAACGGAAGGGGATTTTTATGGTTTGTAGCTTCTGTGGTGCAAAGAAAAGGTTGTTTGACATATTTTACTCGGTTGGAGATGGCGCTGGGGAAGTTAAGCTCTGCCAGGACTGCTGGGAGGTGGTGGAAAAGCTGGAATCAGACATGGCCGGCAGAGAATGGGAGCTGTACGAGCTTCATCTGTTCCAGCTCAAAAAACGGGCAAAAAATCCCACTGAGGCATTCCTGACATGGCAAACAGCGCATTTCCCCCCGACGGAAGAGCCGTGAATGCAAATAGGATGTGTTTGCCCGATAGTCTGGCAGGAGAAAAAATAAACAGGTAAGGTAAACCCTGCGAAAGGTCAGCTGTTCGGAAATTCCAAATAACCGCAGTTGGAAGAAAAACGTCGGAGTACAGGAGGTGCGGCGGATTGAACTTATATTTTTCGGCAACGGGAAACTGTAAATATGTGGCGGAGCGCCTGGCGGGTGACGGGGAAGTGCTCTCGATTGTGGACTGTATCCGGGAAAAACGCGATGCTTTTGCGGATGAAAAAATCGGGATTATTTCCCCAACATACGATTGGGGCCTGCCGAGCATTGTCAAAGAATTCCTGAAGCAGGCGACTTTCCAGACAGAGTACCTGTATTTTGTGGCCACCTATGGGACAACCCCCGGCGCGTCCGGCGCATTGGCCAACGAGATCATCCAGGGACGGAAGATCGATGTCTTTTATTCTGTTCGGATGGTAGACACATGGACGCCCATCTTTGACCTTTCTACCCCGGAAAAGGTTGCCAGGTACACAAAAACCACGGAAAAAGAAATCAGCGGCATCATCCGCAGCGTGGAAGAACGCCGCACAAACCGCCATATGCCCCACAGTACCCCATTGATTCTCACGAAGCTGATTGCTTAGCCAATCTATAATAACAAGGTGCGGCGCACCTCGAACCTCCATGTAGAGGACAGCTGTGTCGGCTGCGGCCTGTGTGCCAGAAAATGCCCGGTGCAGGCCATCGAAATGCAGGAGAAAAAGCCCGTTTGGGTCAAGGAAAAGTGCGTCATGTGCCTCGGCTGCCTGCACCGCTGCCCCAAATTTGCCATCCAGTACGGGAACAGAACGAAAAATCATGGACAGTTTGTAAATCCAAATGTGAAAGTGTAGATATACACTGGCTTGCTGTGAAAAACCGTAAACATTTGGAGATATGGACAGCTCCGGCTACCTGGACAGGCTCTACGTTCACAAGGACTACCAGCGGCGGGGGATCGCCTCCGCAATCTGCGATGCGCTGGAAGCCTCCGTGCCGGGAAAGCCGATTACAACCCACGCTTCCATTACGGCAAAGCCGTTCTTCCTACAACGGGGCTACCGGGTGGTGAAGAAGCAGACAGTTGTGTGTAAGCGAGGAAGAGAGTGGGGGGAGAGAGCAATATGCCCTTTGAAATTATCCACAGCGACATCACGAAGATTCAGGCGGATGCCATTGTGAATCCTACGGACGGCCGCTTTTCCGGCTTTGGTGGGACGGATCGCGCCATTCACAAAGCGGCGGGGCCTCGTTTAGGACAGGCATGCAGGAGTCTGGGGACACTGTGCCAGATTGAAATTGTGGTAACAGATGGGTATGATCTGCCCTGCCGCTATGTGTTTCATACCATGGGGCCGGTTTGGACGGGTGGAAGGAAAAATGAAGGGATGCTGCTGCGTGCATGCTATCTGAACGCCCTGCTGAAGGCGGGAGAAATGGGGCTATCCTCTATTGCCTTTCCTCTGATTTCTTCCGGAACCTTTGGCTTTCCCAAGAACCATGTGCTTTCCATCGCCGCGGCGGCAATCCGGGATTACCTGACGGCAACGGACGGGGAGCTGCGGGTATTCCTCTGCGTTTATGACAGAAATGCCTATGAGATCGGTCGCCGGGTGGAACTGGAACGGTTCCTGTGCTCCGCACGGGAGATACCACTGACTGCCCCGGCCCCGGCAAACCGCCGATTCAAAGAGGCTGCAATGCCAGAAAGGGCAGCGCCTGTCTGCTATGAATCCATGCCCTGCGGAGCGCCACAAAGTCTGAATGATTGGCTGAAGCGTCAGGACGATAGCTTTGCGGTGACGCTTCTGAAGCTCATTGACCGAAAGCACATGACGGAGGTTCAATGCTACAAGCGGGCAAATGTCAGCAAGAAAACGTTTTGGAAAATCAACAACGATCCCAAGTACAAGCCCAGCAAGCCCACCGTGCTTGCCTTTGCCATTGCGCTGGAGCTGCCGCTGAAGGAAACGGAGGATTTGCTGCGGACGGTTGGTTTTTCTCTGTCCCACAGCAGTACCTTCGATATGATAATCGAATTCTACATCCGGCAGGGCATCTATGATATTTACGAGATCAACGCTGCCCTCTACCAATTTGACCAGGTATGCTTAGGCTGCTAAGGGAACCTCTGAATAAATCGTCTGCGGCTGAGCAGCGGATCTTTTTCCCCAGCTGTGCAGCATCAAAAGCGGGAAATATTGCGCAGCCGTTGCCAGCGTAAGCTGGCTTACGGATGCGGCATACCCCTTGCGGGTACATACAGTATTCCTCCACTTTTGATACTTTCATCTGGTGAAAAATCTCTCGCTGTCAGCTCTTACCGATTTAATCAGAGCTTCCCTAAGGTCTCCCGTCAGGAGACCAAAGCAGAGAATGGATACGGTATAATGAGGCCACAAGGTTGCAAAACACCTGCGGCCTCATTATTTATGTATGGAGGAATTTGAAATGAAACAGAACGTAACGGAGATCGTATTTATTCTCGATCGCAGCGGCTCCATGGCGGGGCTGGAAAAGGACACCATCGGCGGCTTCAATGCTATGATCGAAAAGCAGAAGAAGGAGCCGGGCCAGGCACTTATTTCCACGGTGCTCTTTGACAACAGCACCCAGGTGATCCATGACCGGGTGCCGCTGGAACGAATGGAGCCGCTGACGGAGAAGGAATACTTTGTCCGGGGCTGCACGGCCCTGCTGGACGCGGTGGGCGGCGCCATTCACCACATCGGCAACGTCCACAAGTATGCCAGAGAGGAGGATCGGCCGGAAAAGACCCTCTTCGTCATTACGACCGATGGCATGGAAAACGCCAGCCGCCTTTACAGCTATGACCGGGTCAAAACCATGATCCAGCGCCAGCAGAAGAAATACGGCTGGGAGTTCCTGTTCCTGGGAGCGAACATTGATGCCGCAGGGGAAGCAGGACGTTTTGGTATTCGTCCCGAGTGCGCGGCCAGCTACCATGCCGACAGCCGGGGCACGGAAGTGATCTATGCGTCCGTTTGCGAGGCAGTTCACCAGGTACGCAGCAGCGCGGCGCCGCTGCAGGCGGATTGGAAGCGGAAAATTGAGCGGGATTTCAAGGGGAGGAACAAGTAATATGTATGGCGCAATTCTGGGCGATATCATCGGCAGTCCCTATGAATTCGACATGGGGGACAAAACGAAGAAATTTCCCCTGTTTTCCCGACATTCCCAATTTACAGATGACAGCATAATGACATTGGCTGTGGCGGATGCGTTGATGGACAGCACCCCGGGAGAGGAGGAACAGAAGATATGTGCCCGAATTGTAAAGTCTATGCAGTGCTTTGGAAGAAGGTATCCCGGTGCAGGATATGGCTGTATATTCCAGCACTGGCTGCGGGAGAAAAATCCCCAGCCCTACGGCAGCTGTGGCAACGGTTCGGCTATGCGGGTATCCGCGGCGGGCTGGCTGTACGGTGATCTGGAAACCACCCGGTGGATGGCCAGGCTGACCGCCAGCGTCACCCACGATCACCCGGAGGGCATCAAGGGTGCGGAAGCTGTGACGGCGGTTATTTATCTGGCAAGAACCGGCAGCGGCAAAGCTGAGATAAAAGACTACGTAATAACGCAGTTTGGCTACGACCTAAGCCGAACCTGCGACGAGATACGCCCCGATTACCGTCATGTGGAGACCTGCCAGAAAACAGTGCCGGAGGCTGTCACAGCGTTTCTGGAGGGTGGGGATTTTGAGGACGTGATCCGCACCGCCGTCTCCCTGGGCGGCGACAGCGATACTTTGACCTGTATCGCAGGTTCTATGGCAGAGGCTTTTTACGGGATCCCAGAGAATCTAAAGCGGGAGGCACGGCGCAGGCTGCCGGAAGATCTGCGGGCGGTGTTGGAACGGTTTGAAAAAAAGCGGACACCTGTGGATTAGGACGGCAATGGTGTTTTGACTGGAAGAATCCTCATTGCGTTGCTTGCTGGCTTGTGGTATGATGAAAACAAAAAGGGGATGTTCCGTCATGAAAAGCTATGTAATCAGTGCCTCCCTGGGAGCAGGGTGCTATCGCCATATTCGCATAGGAGAACAGGAAACGCTTGACAGACTGCATGAAGCGATTCTGGATGCGTTCGATTTTGACGATGACCATGCCCATGCATTCTTTCTGGATGATCGGTATTGGAGCAGCGTACGGGCATATTACTCCGATTACGTGGACGATGTTGAAAAATACTCCAGTGATGTTACGCTCCGTCAGCTGCGGCTGGAAAAGGGAGATAAATTCAAATTCCTGTTTGATTTTGGGGACGAATGGCGGTTCCAATGCAAGGTGCTGCGGGAACTGGAGGAGAGAACAGACATTCCCGGAGTGGTTCGCACGGTGGGGGAAGCACCGGCGCAGTACCCGGATCAGGAAGAGGAATATGAAGAAGACGATGATGAAGAAATGGGACTGGAAGAGGAGGACGCACCGCTTACAGAAGAAGAGCGGGAAAATCTGTATTCAAGTCTTCCAATAAAGCGGGAAACAGTTGATGAAATACGAAAATATCTGAATGCGGCGGCATCCCTATATGGGTTACTTCCCGTTGAAGAATTACTTGAGATTTATAACAGCCAGAATCCGCCAATGGAAGAGCAGTCCTTTATGCTGGTGCTGGCGGTCATTGATATGGACATGCAGGCGGGGGACAATTTCCTCATTGTGGATATACCGGGTGTGAAATTTGACAAAAGCCATCCGGCAAAATGCTGCCAGGTTGCGACCATAATGCTGCTTGATAATCTGGAGCAAGGCATTCGGCAGCTGGGCCGACAGCAGAATGGAAAGCCGCTGAAGATTTTTCCCAAAGAGGAGTTTCTCAGGTTTGCAGATGAAACGTATTTCCCCGATACTCCGCAGAAGGCTGCAATGCTGCAATATTTGCACGCCACAACAAATTTGCCGCAAGGGGATGTGAAGGATTGCTGTGTGGATTTGCAGCAGCTCATTGTGAAGGACTGTCCATTGAAGAATCTTCTCAAGTATTTCGACGAGACCAAAATAGTGGATTGTGAGAAGTGGGATGCTGTTGAATTTGCGCAACTGATTCAGGATTTGAACAACCATACACATAAGCATTCCAATCGGGGATACACGCCTGTAGAAATGCATGAGATTTTGTCAAAAGAAAAGAATAGACCCATTGATGGACAGACAAGCTTCTTTGAAGAATAAAGGGGGATGTATGAATTGATGTACAGTGATTGCCTTGAATCGGATTGGAAGCAGTTTCGCAAAAAAGTCCCCGTTTGGCAGGAGACTTATATGGAGAGGCTTGTGGAGGAGTATCAAACGATCCTGTGTTCCAAAGAAAATGCGTCCGAAAAGTTTTGGACATTGGAGAAACGGATAGCCAAAGATAAGCACAATCCAGGAGTTATTATTGATATGCGCCGCAGTCAGATGCGGAATGATATTTTATATTTATTGCAATATGGTGTGATTACACTGGGAGATTTGGGCGATTTTAGCCAGGAACTGCAAGAGTCTATGGCATGGTGTACGGGAAACTTTGAAAAAGGATAGTTAGGGAACCTCTGAATAAATCGTCTGCGGCTGGACAGCGGGCCTTTTGCTCCCATATTGCGGGCTGAAAAGTGGGAAATACATACAGTATTCCGCCACTTTTCAGCCCTTGCCTGGAAACAAAATTCCTCGCTGCCAGCTCTTGCCGATTTAATCAGAGCTTCCTTAGGCTTTGAAGATATGGACAGCTCCGGCTATCTGGACAGGCTCTATGTTCACAAGAATTACCAGCGGCGGGGGATCGCCTCCGCAATCTGCGATGCGCTGGAAGCTTCCGTGCCGGGAAAGTCGATTGCAACCCACGCATCCGTTACGGCAAAGCCGTTCTTCTTACAGCGGGGCTACCGGGTGGTGAAGGAGCAGACGGTTGTGCGGCAGGGGATTAGCCTAGTAGCCCATATCTATTAATACTTTACAACCATCTCTTCATGTGGTATATAATAAGAAGCCAAGAAAAAAGGAGTGCACCACAATGAAGAACAAGGAAATATATCTGAGCGAAGAAGAGCAGCGATATCTGAAA
>CAKTIM010000011.1 GCA_934565795.1 uncultured Oscillospiraceae bacterium | reverse complement strand
TTTCTCTTTTTCATGGAATTTCTCGTGATTTTCACCAACCTCCCGCCCCTGCAAGAGGCGTTCATCGGAAAGCCTACACATATTACCACGCCCTAACCCCTTTGTCAACCCTTTTTTCGACTTTTGAGGCCATTTTTTGAGATTATTTTTTATGTGGGCATCTGTGCGCGGCAGGCGGACAACGCTATCTTCTGGACAGGTTGGTGCTGATCTCGGTGAGGGCGTCGGAGGCGTCCAGGCTGGATTCCTCCCACTCGGCCAGGTCGCCCAGGCTGACGATGCCCCGGAGGCGGCCGTCCTCCAGAATGGGCAGGCGGCGAATCTGCTCCCGGCCCATCAGGTGCGCGGCGGCAGAGGTCTCCATATGGGGCGGGGCGGAGACGACCCGCTGGGTCATCACCTCCCGGACGCCGGTGTGGGCCGGGCTGCGTCCGGCGGCCAGGCAGCGGGTGACGATATCCCGGTCGGTCACCAGCCCGCGCAGCGCGCCGTCCGGGGTACACACCGGGAGCATTCCTATATTATATTGTGTCAGCAGCCGGGCCGCCACATCCACGGTGGTATCCGGCTCAACCCGCACCGGGTCGGGGGTCATAATTTCCCGCAATTTCATACAATCGCACCTCCAGGTTGGAGCATACCCAATTTGGAAGCGGCTTATTCACGGGGGTAAATGGGAGCACCCCCGTAGGGGTCGGCAATCTGCCGACCCTCAACGTTACGGTTTTTGAGTGGTAAAGAAAAAACGTATAACCGAAAGGGCACATCCCCAAGCTTCCCTGCGGGGTGTTGCAGAGCGCAGCGAATCTTTAATAACAATCATTGCCGGTGGCAATGATACAATAATAAATTAGCTGCCGCCGCAGCGACTGAAGAGGGCACTCAGCGTATGGTTTCGAGAGAGACCCAACCAAAAAGGTACAGTGTACAACGTTCTGAGTGCGTAGGGGCGGATATTAGCCGCCTGAAAGCCAACGAACGTGAGCTATACAGCCGAATCGCTCAATCCCGGTACCCGGCGGGGCGGCAGATTGCCGCCCCCTACGAACTCAGAGGCTTTTGGTTGGTGCCACTCAACGAACTGCTATCGATATGGCAACGCTGCGGGCGGCTGGTAGCCGCCCCTACGGGTGAGCGGCCCCATTCACCGCACCCTTTAAGAAAATCCCACTGTGGTAGCCCTCTTCAGTCAGCCCTACGGGCTGCCAGCTTCCCCCGAGGGAAGCTTTGGAGGTTGCAGAAGCTGTCGCCACTCAACGTACTGCTATCGAAGTGGCGACGTTGCGGGGCGACAGGTTGCCGCCCCCTACGAACTCAAAGACTTTTGGCTGCTTCCACTCAATTGACAGCTCAGGCCCGGTAGGTTGCGGGCGGCTGGTATCCGCCCCTACGGATGGGGTGCTTCCCATTCAACTGGCGGATCAGGCCCATTACGCGGTGGGGGCTGGGGTTAGAAGAATGTGGAGAGGTTCAGGGCGTGGGCGTCGGCGACGGCTTTGAGGCGGAGGAGGGTGTCGGCGCAGAGGACGGCGAAGTCGGCGGGCTCGTGCTCCGCGGCCCAGACGGACAGCATGGCCAGCTGGCTTTCGATATCCTCCAGGCATTGATGGTCGGCCAGGGCGGCGCGGAAGGTGCGGGTGCGCTCCCACTGCTGCCGGGCCTGGTCGACCAGGGCCTGCGCCTCCGGGAAGCGGGCCTGCTGCACCTGCTCCAGCGCCGCCGTCAGCAATTCGGACACCGGCTGCTGGGCGGCCTTCATGCCCAGCTGCGCCCCCACGGCCAGGGCCAGCAGCACCGCCAGCAGGCCCACGCCGATCTTAAATCGTCCCATTCAGCCTTCCTCCTTGGGTATAAAAATCACCTGCGCGCCCATCACGGCCAGCAGGAAGGTATCCTCCTGGGCGGCGTTGTGCTGGCGCAGGGTCTGGCGCACCCATGGCTCGTCCCGGCCGCTGAGGGTCAGGTTCTGCCGCAGGAGCACCCCGTCCTCGATCAGGGTGACGGGCATTTTCTGGGGCGACACCTGTTGCCCTGCGTCCTTAGCGGAGGCGGGGCGCTCCTGGGGATAGGGGAAGACAGAGAGGGTGCCGTCGGTTTCCAGGATGGCATACTGCACCTGGCGCACGTCCAGCACATCCTTGGCGCGCAAATGACCCATCAGCTCATCCAGGGTGATCCTGGTCTGCCGCAGGCGATTCTGCACAATGCGGCCATTATCGATCAGAATGACGGGCTTTCCGCACAAAAGCTGCCGGAATACGGTGCTGCGCAGGGTGCCCCAGGAGAGCACCAGCTCCACGCCCAGCACCGTCAGGATGGGCACCAGGCCGGAAAACAGGGGGATGCCTCCATCCTGCATGGGAATGGAGGCCAGATTGGCCACCAGCATGGTCACCACGAATTCCGCCGGCTCCATCTGCCCGATCTGCCGCTTGCCCATGAGCCGAATGACCAGGATCAGCACCAGATACAGCACCAGCGTGCGCAAATAGGATAAAATCACCTTGTTCACCTCGCAAAAGCATTCCCATTTTCGGGCGGAATATCCCGCAGGCGGCCCTCATAGGCTGGTGGGGAATGGAGGAATGCATATGCGCAGACGGGATTGGGTGATTTTGGCGCTGGCGCTGCTGGTGGCCGGGGCGGCGGCCTTTGGGGTCATGCGGGGGGCGGTGCTGCAAACCGGCTCCTGGGGGCTGTCCTTCCGGGAGCCGGGGGTGGCCCCCATCGGCAACGCCGGGGTGGATCAGCTGCGGGCGCTGGACGCGGCGTATCTGGGGAACACCGGCGACAAGGTGATATATCTGACCTTTGACGCGGGCTACGAAAACGGCTGCACGGAAAAGATTCTGGACGTGCTGAAAAAGCATCAGGTGCCTGCCGCCTTTTTCCTGGTTGGCTCCTACATCCGCCAGCACCCCGATCTGGTGCGCCGCATGGAGGCCGAGGGGCACACGGTGGGCAATCACACCATGCACCATTACGACATGAGCAAGATCTCTGATCCCGGCGCCTTTCGGAAGGAGCTGGAGGATCTGGAGGCCATTTATCAGGAAGTTGTGGGCAAGCCCATGGAAAAATTCTACCGTCCGCCCCAGGGGATTTACAGCGAGGAGAATTTAAAGCAGGCCCAGGCGCTGGGGTACAGGACGGTATTCTGGAGCCTGGCCTATGTGGACTGGAAGCAGGATTCCCAGCCCAGCCACGAGGCGGCCTTCGGCAAGCTCATCCCCCGCATCCACCCCGGCGCGGTGGTGCTGCTGCACTCCACCAGCCAGACCAACGCCGAAATTCTGGACGAGCTGCTGACCAAATGGGAATCCCTGGGCTACCGCTTCGCACCCATTTCGGATTTGTTTAAGTAGGGGTCGGCAAGCTGGCGGTTTGGGAAGCAGTGGGGATGAGCGTATAATCCCCTGAGGGGGAAGCTGTCGCCGCAGCGACTGAAGAGGGCACTCAGCGTATGGTTTTGAGAGAGATTTGACTAAAAAGGTAGACGGTTAAACATTCTGAGTTCGTAGGGGGCGGCAATTTGTCGCCCCGCAGTGTGACGGTTTCGATAGCAGTAAAATCCTTCTGAGTCCGTAGGGGTCGGCAATTTGCCGACCCGCCATGTACCGGGATTGAGCGGTTCGTCTATACAGCTCACGTTCGTCACCTTTCGGGCGGCTGGTATCCGCCCCTACGGAGGGGTGCATACCATTCAACTTACCCTTAATAAAGGACGTACTGCGGCAGGCCCTCTTCAGTCAGCCCTGCGGGCTGCCAGCTAATGAATTAAGGTATGATTGCCACCGGCAATCATTGATATTCTGATTCGCTGCGCGGAGCACCACCCCGAGGGAAGCTTTGGAGGGGGCCGTCAGCTGGTGCCATTCAACGCACCGCTCTGGCTCGTTACGTTGCGGAGCGGCAGGTTGCCGCCCCCTACGGGACTCAGTTGTTTTGCCTGGTTCCATTCAACGGACTGCTATCGAGGTGGTAACGTTGCGGGTGGCTGGTATCCGCCCCTACGGGGGCGGGATGCTATGCTTCCTTGCGTTTCATGCGGATGACGACGGCGGTGGCGTCGTCGGGTTGGGCGCTGGTGCGCAGGATCTGGGCGGCCAGGTCGCCGGGTGGGGTGTCGCAGGCGATCCTGGCCCAGGCGGAGGCGTTGGCGGTGCCGATGCCGTCGCTGAGCAGCAGCAGGGTATCACCGGGGAGCAGGTGGACGCGGCTCACCGACTCCCGGCCCTGGCTTACCCCCAGTCCCGGCGGCGGGCCGGAGGAACCCACCTCCACGCCCCGGCGGCGGCGGATCAGCCAGCTGGGCTGCGCCCCCCACTTATACAGCCACACCCGCCCGGTATCCGGGTGCAGCTCCGCCAGATCCACGGTCACCGCGCCGCCCCGGCCCGTGAGGGTGAGCTGACTGTTTACGCTGCCCAGGGCCGCGCCGGGGGACAGGCCGGAGCGCAGCATCTGCGTCATCAGACTGGCCGCCTCCCGGCTCTCCGCTGCCGCCTCGCTGCCGGTGCCCATGCCGTCGCACAGCAGTACATAAAATTTCCCCCCTGGGGCGGCGAAGGCGGAGACCCAATCCCCGTCGGACTCCTGCTTGCTGCGGGAGCGGGCGGATACCTGCACCCGGTAGCGGGGGCGGGCGGGGTGCAGGCCCGGCAGCCGGTCGGCCAGCTCCCGCAGGGCGTCCGCAAGAAAGCCATACTGCTGCACCAGGGCCAGCCGGTACTCCTCCTGCTTGGCCCGGAACAGGTGCATCCGCTTCAGCATCTTCCGGGTGGTGCTCAGCTCCGCCGTCACCGCAGCGGACTTGCGGCACAGAAAAGGGGCGTCCCCCTCCAACATTTCCGCCGTCATGGCCTTCTGCTCCATGCATCCGGTGCGGCAGGGGCAGACGCCGCAGGTGCTCCGGCGCAGCTCCTCGGTCAGCCCCGCCACGTCCGGCGGCGGCGATACCCAGTCCAGCAGCTGCCGCTGGAGCCGGGTCAGCACCCGCGCCGCGCCCTCCAGCTGCACCTGGGCCGCTCCCACTCTCCCCCGCCGGGGCGCAGGCAGCGGCACCAATGCCCCCGCCCAGCCCCCCAGCACGGCCAGCAGCAGAAGCGGCCAGCGCTGATTCTGGGTGATGAGCATCAATAAAATCAAAGATGAAGCCAGCGATACCCCCCGATAATACTCCTTTCCGGGGAAAATGCGGCTCAGATAAAAATTCAAGGATGTACCCAGGGTCAGAAAATACCAGCCGCTGCCCAGATCGGCCCCCAGCGAGACGGCCAGCGCCCCCGGCAGCGGCAGCGCCGCCGCGCCGAAGCCCCCCGCCAGGGCGGCCAAATTGGGACTGCGGCACCCCAGGGCCATGACCCCCGCCCCCCAGGTGAGGTACTTGGCCAGCGGACTTTCCCAGGCGGCCAGCAGGGCGCTCAGCGCCGCCACCAGCACCCGTCCGCCCAGGGGCAGGCCGCTGCCGCCGAAGATCAGGCTGATCCCCGCCACCATGCACACGCACAGCGCCGCCAGCCACAGCCGGGATTGCCGGGCGGGGGTGAGCAGCGCCAGGGCGAAGGCCCCCAGCACCCAGGCTGCCCCCTGCCAGCCCCCCTGGCCCCAGAAGAGCAGATACCCCGCCGCGCAGCCCGCCGCCGCCGCGCAGCACCGCCAGCCCCGGAACCGGGTCACCAGTCCCACCGCCGCCGGCTGCATCCGGCCCCACAGCTGCATTCCGCTGAGGGCCAGCCCGCCCCCAAAGCAGGCCGCCCCCGCCGAAAATGCCCGCAGCGTCGGATTCTCCCAGACGCGCTCCCCCCGTCGTTTCACCCGCAGCAGCACCGTCTCCATCGGTCCCAACATTCGCAAGTCCTGCCTTTCATTCGTGAATTTCCGGCCCCCAGCAGCTCTGCCCGCGGTGAAAGCAGCATTTTTCACATCTCAAAATAGCGTTAAAACGCAACTTTTGGAAGGTGAAATTCAGGATTATTCCCACCATTTCCCGCATTTACACAGCCCCGCCGGAGCTTTTTCCTGCATTCTATCACCGGCAAACAAAAGATGCAGTCGCAACGTGGAAAGCCCCACAGGAAAGTTATGACGGGCGGGCGGTTTTGATGGGGGTAAGTTGAAATTTTTTGAGTTCGTAGGGGTCGGCAATTTGCCGACCCGCAATGTGGCGGAATTGAGCGGTGCGGTGAATGGAGGCAGGTGACGGTGACCTCCAAAAGCTTCCCTTGCAAGGTTGAGGGTCGGCAGGTTGCCGACCCCTACGGACTCAGAGAGTTTTATATATCACCATTCAACGTAGCTTTGCGGGTGGGGTTGAAAATATATTTTCTGAAAGTCCAAAATTTCCCTTTACATTTGGGGCGCAATCATGTATATTGTTGTCGAACAGAGTAGGGGATCCTGCGTGAAGTGCTGCCAGAATGGGGAGTTGTGTGGCAGACGAAGGGTTTCGCATCCGCGATGGGGTTCCCGCACCCGCTGCGCCATAATTGGGGCTTTGCCTCCTTTTATGTAGCAACGATACTCGGTTGGGCGAACGGTACGGGGCGCTTCCTGTCCTTTCCCCTCGGGTCACTCGAAATGGATCATTACTCCCCGGTGGGCCTATGCCCGTTGGGGGATTTTTTATTTTGAGCGGCCTCAGGGCAGCATCCCTCCCGGTTCCGAACGCTCCTACATGAAAGGAGATTTTTTATGCAGAAATCAAGAGCACTCTATCCCCATCCCTTCTCCAGGGCCTACTGGCGCGACGCGGCCAGTGAACTGAAGGACACCAAAATGCTGGTGGTCACCGCGCTGCTGACGGCGCTGCGCATCGCCATGAAGCCCCTGGCCATTCCTCTGGCCCCCCAGCTGAGCATCCAGACGGCCATGCTGGCGACGGCGCTGGGCGCGATGATCTTCGGGCCGGTGGTGGCCATTCCCGCCGCCATGATCTCGGACACCATCGGCTTCTTCCTCTATCCCACCGGGGATTATTTCCTGCCCTTTATGCTGACGGAGATCGCCAGCACCATGATTTATGCCCTGTGCCTGTACCGCTGCAAGGTGACCCCCACGCGAGTGATGCTCAGCCGGTTTTTCATCTGCCTGTTTGTGAACATCGTTTTGCAGCAGCTGATCTTTGCCTGGTGGTATGTATACATCGGCAGCCCGGAGAAGGCGAAGAATCAGATTCTGGGCATTATGGGCATGGCGCGGATTTTAAAGAATCTGGCGTTCTTCCCCATTGAATCCGTGGTGCTGACCCTGTTTCTGCGGGTGATGGTGCCGGTGACCAACCGCATGGGGCTGACCTACACCGGCTCCGATGCCAAGGACGCGCTGAAATTCACCGGCAAGCAGATCGCCACTCTGGTGGTGCTGCTGGTGGTGGGCTGCGGCTGCGCCTTCGGCTACATGCAGTATTACTACAACACCACCAACCTGATCGTCGGCTCCAGCGACGAATACCGCTACGACGCCAACACCGCCGTGGCCCAGGCCGTGGCCGACAGCGACCCCGCCTATGCGGACGAGACGCTGGTGGCCATCGTCACCAAGTCCAGCAAGAAATTCCTGGACAGCCAGATGCACTACACCGCCATCTGCTACCGGGTGAACCCGGAGGGGCTGGCCGCCTACAGCCTGTCGGGCTGCGAAACGGACGAGCAGAAGCTGGAAGCCATCCGGGCCATGTCCAAAACCCCCGCGGGGAAGGCCGCCGAGGCCGGAGCGCTGGAGGAGATCGGCACCGCCACGGTGGTCATCGACGAAAAAACCGGCCAGGTTATCAGCTGCCAGCTGGGAGAATGATATCACTGCGCACCCAATTAAGGGATCGGCACCCGCCGATCCCTTTTTTTGCGGGGGTGATGGGATATGCCGCCCCGTAGGGGCGGATATTAGCCGCCCGCAACGTCCCGGAATTGAGCTGTTGGTTGAATGAAAATAGCCAAAAGTTTCTGAGTTCGTAGGGGGCGGCAATTTGTCGCCCCGCAATGTTGCCATTTGGGTAGTAGTGCGTTGAATGGCAAAATGTTGGACATTCTACCTTTTTAGTTGGGTCTCTCTCAAAGCCATGGGCTGAGTGCCCTCTTCAGTCGCTGCGGCGACAGCTATTTAATTATGGTATCATTGCCACCGGCAATGATTGTGATTAAAGATTCGCTGCGCTCTGCAACACCCCACAGGGAAGCTTGGGGGATGTACCCTTTAGGTTATACGTTTTTTCTTTACCACTCAAAAGCCGTGAGGTTTAGGGTCGACAAATTGCCGACCCCTACGGACTCAGAAATTTTTGCCTGTTCCCATTCAATTTACTGCTATCAAAGCCGTAAGGGGGTGGGGGAAATTTTTTGGAGGGGATAGACGGGGTGGGGGAAAGGATGTATAATTGGTTTAAAAGACGGCGGATTGGTGGGAAAAAAATTTTTTTCGGAGGAGGGGATGGCTGTGTGGGGCAGGGGGTTGTTTCCGTTTTTGAGGTACAGGATCTACCGGCGAACCTTTTTTCAGTATGTGGCGATTATGCTGGTGGTGATCGGTGTTGTCCCCGGGGTGCTGCTGCTCAATGCCAATGCCACGGGGCTTGACCGCTTTTCCTCCGGGGCCAGTGCGGGGTTTTCCCTGCTGGAGGTGAAGCGGCAGAGTGTGCTGGCGGGGATCGACCGGCTGTTTTTCCGCATTTATGCCTCCCGGACGCTGGAACAGGATTTTACCCGCTTCTTCGGCGCTACGCCGGAGGAATACATGCGCTACCGTCTGGGCCGCGGCGACGCCGGGTCGGAGACCTACCCGGAGGCCCTTGGCTCCGTGGTGACGGCGTCGGACTACACCATCCGCTATGTGCTCCACGACGACGGGGAGCGGATTCTTGCCGCCCAGTTCAGCGACGCGGGCTATTCCCGCTATCGTTTCGTCACCCGCCGGGAGGCGGACGCCCTACAGGAGGGCATGCTGGTATACACCAAGGATCTGGCGGGGCAGGCCGGGCCGGGGGGACAGATCGTCTTTCTCATCGACCTTTCGGACTATGCCGCCGGGGTGATCCCCACGGAAAACGGGGGGATGTGCTACTTTGCGGGCAGGACGACGGTGCCCGCCGGGCAGCTGGAATTATCCCAGGACGCCTGGCTTCAGCTGGCCGCCGGGGGCGACGGCAGCGGCACCGCCCGGCTGGACGGGCAGCGGCTGTTCTTTTGGACGAAGGCCGCGCCGGAGGGCTTCGCGGTGGCGGCGGTATCCCACCGGCAGCCGTATCTGTTTCCGTCGCTGTATGTGGTGGCGGGCATCTGTCTGCTGGTCATTGTGGCCTTCATCTTCACCGTCATTCTCTACAGCCGCCAATTCACCGAGGACACCCGCTATCTACAGCGGATGCTGGACAGCATGGGCCGGGTGCAGTCCGGCGACTTTACCCCCATGGATCTGGGGGGCCGCAACGACGAATACGGCCAGATCGCCGAGAATCTGAACGGCCTGTACCGCCACCTGGACATGCTGATCCAGCAAAAATATGTGCTGACCATCAACCAGCAGCGCACGGAGATGAAGATGCTCAGCGCCCAGCTCAATCCCCACTTCCTCTACAACACCCTGGAGCGCATCCGCCTGCGGGCCATGCGGGAGGGCGCGCCCACGGCGGCGGAGGCGGCGGCCAGCCTGGGTCAGCTGTACCGCAACATCGTCAAGACCGACCCCGTGATCCCATTGAAGCAGGAGCTGGAGATCACCGAGCAATATCTGGAGCTGATGTGCTTCCTGTACGGCGACCAGATGCTCTATCACATCGACGTGGACGAGAGCCTGTATGACGTGCCCACGCCGAAAATCTGGATGCAGCCCATTCTGGAGAACTTCTTCAAGCACAATTTCCGGGAGGACGACCAGATCAAGGTGGTGGTGGTGGAGGCCCGCCGCCGGAGCGGCGGACTGGTGCTGGATTTCTTTGACAACCTGGGCTCCATCCCGGAGGAAAAGTGCCGGGAGCTGAACCGGGTGCTGACCCCGGCGCAGATTCGGGAATACGCCGAGCGGTCGGACAAGGAGATCGGGCTGAAAAACGTATACCTGCGGCTGTATCTGTACTACGGCGACCGGGTGACCATGGAGCTGATGAACAATCAGCCCACCGGCGTGCGGATACGCATTCAAATTCGGGACGAGGAGGAGAAAGATGTATCGGCTTCTGATCGTGGATGACGAAAAGGACATCCGGGAAAACCTGCGGCTGCTGATCGACTGGGACAGATACGGCATCACCGCCGTGCTCACGGCGGATTCCTTTGAACAGGCGGTGGATCTGGCGGTGGATTTCCGGCCCCACATTGCCCTGGTGGACGTGAACCTGGGGGATCACTATGGCTACGAGCTGGTTTCCGTGCTGCGGGAGCGGGGGTTCGACACCTGCTTCTGCATGATCTCCGGGTACGACGACTTTGTGCACGTCCAGAACTCCATGAAGGCCGGGGCCAGGGACTATCTGCTCAAGCCCATCAGCGTCCGGGAGCTGGAGGAATATCTGGAGCGCACCGTGGTGCGGGAGCTGGGCGGCGCCGTCCGGCAGAAGCAGCCCGCCGACGCCCAGCTTGACCCGGTGGCCAACCGGCCCTACAAGAGCTTTTCCAACATCACCAACAAGATGATCCTGATCGTAAAGAACGACTACGGCTCCAACCTGTCGCTGACCTCCATTTCGGAGAAATTCAACATGAGCAGCAAGTACATCGGGCGGGTGTTCCTCAACGACACGGGGCTGAAATTCTCGGAATATCTGATGGTGTTCCGGCTGCAAACCGCCCGGTATCTGGTGGAGAACACCAGGGAGAAGATTTCCTACATCATTTCCAGCGTGGGCTACTCCCAGCAGAATAATTTCTACGTCCACTTCAAGCGGCTCTTCGGCATCTCCCCCGGCGACCTGCGGCGCATTCAGGGCATCGACGAGCCGGACGTCCCGGACGAGCGCACCCCGGAGGCCACGGTATGAGGCGGCTGCTGGCGCTGGCGCTGGCGGCGCTGCTGCTCACCGGCTGCGCGCCCCAGCCCGAGGGGGGCGGCCGGCCCCAGGCGGCGGTGGTGCTGAACTACTACACCATCGGCGAGCCGGATCGGGATCTGTCCCTGGTGAACCAGGCGCTGAACGATATTCTGCTGGAAAAATACGGCTTTGCCGTCAACTATTACAAGATCGGCTGGAACGACTACGAGAATTATCTCACCGCCATGGTCAACACCAACCAGCCCTTTGACATTGCCTTCACCTGGACGGACAACTATCAGACCAACGCCCAGGCCGGGGCCTGGCTGGATCTGACCCCCTATCTACAGGCGGAGGGGGCGCAGATGTATCAGGCCATCGACGAAAAGCTCTGGAAGGGCGTGCAGATCGGCGGCAAAATCTGGGGCGTGCCCACCAACAAGGAGCTGGCGGTGCCCCTGCAATTCGTATTCAACCGGGAGCTGGTGGAAAAATACGGCATCGACGTATCCAATTACCACACCTTCCACTCCCTGCTGCCCCTGCTGAAGATGATCGCGGAGAACGAGCCGGAGTATATCCCGCTGTTTATGGATTCCTCCCACTACGATCTGATGTCCACCCTGGGCTATGAGTACATCACCGAGACCCTGCCGCTGGTGCTGCGCTCCGACAGCGACAGCTGCCAGCTGGTGTGCGGCCTCCAGCAGCCGGAGGTGCGATCCCTGCTTCGCACCATGCGCCGGTATTATCAGGCGGGCTACATCAACGCCGACGCCTGCATCCGCACCACCTTCTCCCGGTTCAGCGACGAGAAGGTATTCCTCCGCCTGGCCAGCGGCGGGCCGGACATCGACGCCAGCCTGAGCGAATCCTTCGGCTACGGGGTGATTGCCGTGCAGGCGGCCAAGAGCGTGGCCACCACGGCCTCCGCCCGGGCGGCGGTGATGGCCGTCAGCGCCCGCAGCGAGCATCCCAGGGAGGCGGTGATCTTCCTCAACGCTCTGAACACCGACCCGGAGATCCGCAATCTGCTGAATTTCGGCATCCAGGGCGTCCACTATGAGCTGACCGAGGCGGGACAGGTGCGCAGCATCTCCGACGGCTACCAGGGCGTGAGCTACACCCAGGGCAACTGGTTCATCCTGCGCACCCGCCAGGGCGAAAGCCCGGATCGCTGGCAGGCCTTCCAGAAATTCAACGACGCCGCCCAGGAGTCCGCCATCCTCGGCTTCATGCCCGACTACTCCGCCCACCCGGACATTGTGGAGGAGATCACCCGCATCTACGGCAAATACTACTCCGCCCTCATCACCGGCACCGTCGACCCGGACATCTACGTCCCCCAAATGGCCCAGGAACTGCAAGCCGCCGGCCTGGACACCCTCCAGCAAGACCTCCAATCCCAGCTGGACACCTGGCTGGCAAACACCCCCAGCACCCCGTGAATAACGGGGTGCTTCCTTTTTTGCGCATCCCTTTGCAGGGGCGGATACCAGCCGCCCGAAACCTGACGGTTTTGATAGCAGTGCGTTGAATGGAAGCAGGCAAAACACCTGAGTCCGTAGGGGTCGGCAATTTGTCGACCCTCAACGTTGCGGAACATAACGGTGCGGTGAATGGGGACAGCTTCCGCGCCCACCAAAAGCTTCCCTTGGGGTGGTGCTCCGCGCAGCGAATCAGAATATCAATGATTGCCGGTGGCAATCATACCTTAATTCATTAGCTGGCAGGCCGTAGGCCTGACTGAAGAGGGCCGCCGCAGTGGGATTTTTATTAAGGGTAGGTTGAATGGGACGCACCGATCCGTAGGGGCGGATACCAGCCGCCCGAAAGGTAATGAAAGTGAACTGTATGGACGAAGCGCTCAATCCCGGTACCCGGCGGGTCGACAAATTGCCGACCCCTACGGACTCAGAAGGATTTTACTGCTACCCAAACCGCAACGTTGCGGGCGGCTAATATCCGCCCCTACGGGGTGGCGCTAATCCAATCTCCTTGGAAAATATTATTGCTTAGCTATTGACAATCATGTGACCATATGATATTATCATCTCACAGAGTTAAAAGGAGGAAATATCCAATGCAGTGGATTTTACCTGGGACGGTGCTGGAGATGGATACGGGCGAGGCGGAGCATGTGCAGGGGCTGTTGCAGCCCATGTTTTTGGCTGGGGGGATGGTGCTCAGTCAGGTTTCCAGCATTACGGGGCTGGAGCCGTACATCATTCAGAACTGGGTCAAGCGGGGCTTTCTCGCGCCGCCGCAGAACAAGCGCTACACCCTGCGCCAGCTGTGCCGCATTCTCAATATCAATATGCTCAAGGGCGTGCTGCCCATGGAGCGCATCTGCGGGATGCTGGGCTATATCAACGGCGCGCTGGACGATGAGTCCGACGACCTGATCGACGATTCCGCGCTCTATTTTATGTTTGTCCGTCTGGCCGTCCAGGCCAGGGAGCTGGATCGCACCGGCGAATGGGACAGCGCCATCGACCAGGTGCTGGCCAATTACCAGGAGCCGACCCCCGGCGCAAAGCAGCGCATCGCCCAGGTGCTGCGGGTAATGGTCATCGGCTACATCGCCTCCCGCATGAAGCAGGAAGCCGAACAGCTCCTGGGAGAAATGTCACTGACATGAGGTACGATGGTGTTGTTGTTTTGATCACAGGACGCTGAATGGGACGCACCCCACCCGTAGGGGGCGGCAATTTGTCGCCCCGCAGCGCGACGAAACAGAGCGGTGCAGTGAATGGGAGCAGGTTGCGGCCCCCTCCAAAAGCTTCCCTTGGGGTGGTGCTCCGCGCAGCGAATCAAAATATCAATGATTGCCAGTGGCAATCATACCTTGATTCATTAGCTGGCAGCCCGTAGGGCTGACTGAAGAGGGCCACCGCAGTACGTTCTTTATTAAGGGTACGGTGAATGGTACACGCCAATCCGTAGGGGCGGATACCAGCCGCCCGCAACGTTACGGTTTCGATAGCAGTGCGGTGAGTGGAATGCACAAAAATTTTCTGAGTTCGTAGGGGGCGGCAATTTGTCGCCCCGCTGGGAACCGGGATTGAGCGGTTGGTCTATACAGCTCACGTTCGTTGGCTTTCGGGCGGCTGGTATCCGCCCCTACGCACTCAAAACGTTGTACGCTGTACCTTTTTAACCAAATCTCTCTCGAAACCATTAGCTGAGTGCCCTCTTCAGTCGCTGCGGCGACAGCTTCCCCCCCAGGGAAGCTTGGGGGGATGTATCCTTTTACGGTATACGTTCATCTTTTTTGCTATCAAAACCGTGAGGTTGAGGGTCGGCAGGTTGCCGACCCCTACGGACTCAAAAGTTTTTTCCTGTTCCCATTCAATGGACTGCTATCGAAACCGTTGGGTTAAGGGTCGACTGATAGCCGACCCCTACGGGGGGGCTTCCCATTCAACGTGATGCTGGCGGGGGGCGGGGGAGGATGTTTCACGTGGAACACATTTATATTTTATAATAAGGAGAGATAATTTATGGATCAGGATGGAAGCTATCATTATTCTGGCGGGGAAGAGCCGCGGAAGGGGAAGAAAAAGTGGAATCTGAAATGGATTCCCATTATTGCGCTGGTGCTGCTGGCGGTAGTGGCGGTGGAGAGCTGTGTGTACACCGTGGACGACAAGCAGCAGGCGGTGGTGACCACCTTTGGCAAGGTCACGGGGGTCACGGACGCGGGGGTTCACTTCCGGCTGCCCTTTGGGATTCAGCGGGTGCAGAAGGTGGATGTGAACGTCTATCAGAAGATTCAGCTGGGCTACAGCACCCCCAAGCAGAATAACTATGTGGTGGACGAGGGCGAAAGCGCCATGATTACCGGCGACTACAACATCGTCAACGTGGATTTCTTTGTGGAATACAAGATTTCCGACCCGGTGCAGTATCTGTACGCCTCCAACGAGCCGGAGCTGATCCTGCGCAATCTGATTCAGAGCCAGGTGCGCAATGTGGTGGGCTCCTCCACGGTGGACGCGGTGCTCACCACCGGCAAGGAGAACATCCAGATGCAGGTGCGGGAGCTGGTGGCGGAGATTCTCAGCCAGTATCAGATCGGTCTGAGCCTGGTGGATGTGAAGATTCAGGATGCCGAGCCGCCCACCCAGGAGGTCATTGAGGCCTTCAAGGCGGTGGAGACGGCCAAGCAGAAGGCGGAGACGGTCATCAATGACGCCAAGGCCTATCAGAATGCCCAGCTGCCCAAGGCGCAGGCCCAGGCGGATCAGCTGGTGCAAAACGCGGAATATCTGAAGCAGAAGCGGATCAACGAGGCCACCGAGCAGGTCGCCATGTTCACCGCCCGGTATCAGGAGTACGCCAATGATCCCCAGATCACCCGCTCCCGGATGTACTATGAGGCGATCTCCGAGATTCTGCCCGGCGTCAAGCTCTATATCAACACGGGCGCGGCCAGCGACGTGCAGATGCTGCTGCCGCTGGAGCAGCTGATGAACCAGTCAGGAGGCGAAGCTGACAATGAAAACTAAAAAATGGATCCCCATCGCGGTCATTGCCCTGCTGGCAGTGATCCTGGTCTCCGGCTGCTTCTATACCGTGGCCGAGGACGAATACGCCTGCACCTTCCGCTTCTCCAAGATCGTCAACGTCACCGGCGAGGCGGGGCTGCACTTCAAGCTCCCCTTTGTGGACAGCGTGTCCTATTTCACCAAGGCAACCCAGCTGTATGACATTCCGCCCTCCGAGGTGCTCACCTCTGACAAGCAGAACATGACCGTGGACTGCTACATCCTCTGGTCGATCGACGACCCCAAGGAATTTTACCGCCGGCTGGGCACCCGCAGCAACGCCGAGGAGCGGTTGGACGCCCTGACCTACAACGAGCTGAAAACCGTCATGGGCACCCTGGCCCAGGCGGACGTGATCAACATGGAGGACGGCGCGCTGCGCAATGAAATCTACGCCAGCATCGCCTCCGACGTGGATCAGCTGGCCAGAGCCTACGGCATCCGGGTGGAGGATGTGAAGATCAAGCAGTTTGACCTGCCAGAATCCAACCTGAACGCGGTGTACAGCCGCATGATCTCCGAGCGGAACCAGATGGCGGAAAAGTACACCGCCGACGGCAACTATGAGGCCTCCATCATCCGCAACAACGTGGACAAGCAGGTGAACATCATCGTCTCCGACGCCGAGGCCCAGGCCGCCGCCCTGGTGGCCGAGGGCGAGGGCGAATACATGCGCATGCTGGCCGCCGCTTACGACACCCAGGACAAGAAGGATTTCTACGAATTCACCCTGGCCCTGGACGCCCTGAAAAAGAGCCTGGACGGCACCGAAAAAACCGTAATCCTGGACGGCAATTCGGCACTGGCAAAGATACTGATGGGCATAGGAGAGTAATGGACTTCCAATGACAGGTGAATAGCCCCAGGCGCACCGCGTTATAAAACACGGTGCGCCTGGTTTTTTAGAGTGTAAGGATTTTAATTGTGGTGCGGTGAATGGGGCTGCCCACCCGTAGGGGCGGATATCAGCCGCTCGCCAGGTACCGGGATTGAGTTGTCAGTTGAATGGACATTACCAAAAACTTCTGAGTTCGTAGGGGGCGGCAATTTGTCGCCCCGCTGGGTACCGGGATTGAGCGGTTCGTCTGTACAGCTCAGTTTCATTACCTTTCGGGCGGCTGGTATCCGATGAATCAATTGTATGATTGCCACCGGCAATCATGGATATCTTGATTCGCTGCGCGGAGCACCACCCCTACGCACTCAAAACGTTGTACACTGTACCTTTTTAATCAAATCTCTATCAAAACCATTCGCTGAGTGCCCTCTTCAGTCGCTGCGGCGACAGCTATATAATTATGGTATCATTGCCACCGGCAATGATTGTTATTAAAGATTCGCTGCGCTCTGCAACACCCCACAGGGAAGCTTAGAGATGTACCCTTGAGGTTATACGTTCATCGTTACTGCTTCCTAAACCGTAAGGTTGAGGGTCGACAAATTGCCGACCCCTACGGGCTCAGTTTTTTTCTTTTTACGTTCACCGTTCTGCTACCCAAACTGCCAGAGTTCAGGCGGGTGGGATTGGGGGTTCAAAAAATCTTTTGAATGGGGTGTTTGCCTCTTTACGAATGGGTAAAATTGTAGTAGAATATTTGATAAACCGACAAAGAGGGGGTGCGGGTGTGCGTTGCTTGAAGTGTGGGCGGGAGACGGAGCAGACGTTTTGTGAGAAATGCAGGGCGGAGATGGAGAAATACCCCATCAAGCCGGGGACGATCGTGCTGCTGCCCAAGGAGCGTGCCTCCAATAAGAAGCCCCAGGTCTGGCATCCGCCCCTGGAGCCGGAGGAAGTGGTGGAGAATCAGCGCAGAACCATCCGTCGCCTGAGCCGGGCCTTTGCAGCGCTGCTGGTGCTGACGGTGCTGATGGGCATCGCCATTGTCCGGCTGGTGCAGGATTCCGGCCAGCGTCCCGTGGGGCAGAACTACAGCACCGTCACCAAGCCATCGGAGGAAACCACCGCCGCGGCGGAGACCCAGGCCACGGATACCCAGGCAGAGGACGAGGTGATCGCCCCCGCCGAGCTGGAGGATTACATCTTCTCTCAGGAGGAGAGCGAGGAGGAATCCCTGTATCAGGCCGCCCACACCGGGCCGGTCACGGAACCCACGGAATAAAATGTTCCACGTGAAACATAAAGAGGGAGAGAGGAAATGGGCACAATTATTGCCGTCGTAAACCAAAAGGGCGGCGTGGGCAAGACCACCACCGCCGTCAACCTGGCGGCGGCGCTGACGGAGCTGGGGCTGCGGGTGCTGGTTTGCGACTTCGACCCCCAGGCCAACGCCACCTCCGGCTTCGGCATCGACAAGCGGCGGGTGAAGCACACCAGCTACTCCATGCTCATCGAGGAGGCCACCGCCCGGCAGGCCATTGTGAAAACCGAATATGCCGACGTGATCCCCTCCTCTGCCGACCTGGCCGGGGCGGGCGTGGAGCTGATCGATATGGAGCACCGGGAGCGCCAGCTGCGCAAAATGCTGGAGGCGGTGCGGGAGGATTACGACGTGATCTTCATCGACTGCCCCCCTTCCCTGGAAATGCTCACACTGAACGGTCTGATCGCCGCCGACGGGATCCTGATTCCCGTCCAGTGCGAATACTACGCCCTGGAGGGGCTGAGCGATCTCATGGCCACGCTGCGCAGCGTCAAGCGAAAGCTCAATCCCACGCTGGAAATCTTCGGCGTGGTGCTGACCATGTTTGACGGGCGCATCAATTTTTCAACCCAGGTTGCCCAGGAGGTGCGCCGTCACTTCCCCGGCAAGGTCTTTACCGCCTCCATTCCCCGCAACGTCCGACTGGCGGAGGCGCCCAGCCACGGTCTGCCCATCACGGCCTACGACCGCAGCTGCCGGGGCGCGAGCGCCTATCGGGAGCTTGCCCAGGAAGTGGCAAAGAAGCTGAAACGATAAGGAGGAGGAGAAATGGCATCACAGAAAGGACTGGGCCGGGGCCTGGGCGCGCTGCTGGGCGACTTCGACCAGGACGCCGCCGAGGACAGCGCCTATAAGCTGCTGCCCCTGCACCGGGTGGAGCCAAACCCGGAGCAGCCCCGTCAGGATTTTGACGAGGAGGAGCTGGCCGCGCTGGCCGATTCCATCCGCACCCACGGCGTCATTCAGCCCCTCACCGTGCGGGACACCGGCGGCGGCTACTATCAGATCATCGCCGGAGAGCGCCGCTGGCGGGCCAGCCGCATGGCAGGGCTGACGGAGGTACCCGCCGTGGTGGTGGAGGCCGACGACAAGAAGGCCAAGGAGCTGGCCCTGATCGAGAATTTGCAGCGTCAGGACTTGAACAGCGTGGAAGAAGCGCTGGGCTATCAGTCCCTGATGGAGGAATTCGGCCTGACCCAGGAGGAGGCCGCCCAACGGGTGGGCAAATCCCGCCCCGCCGTGGCCAACGCACTGCGTCTGCTGACGCTGGACGAAAAGGTGCTGGACATGCTGCGGGCCGGAAGCCTCACCGCCGGTCACGCCAAGGCGATTTTGATGCTGAAATCCGGCAAAAAGCAGCTGGAGGCCGCTCAGAAAATTGCAAATCTGGGCCTGTCCGTCCGTCAGGCGGAGCTGCTGTGCAAGAACATGTCCAAGGAGCAGGTGCCCAAAAAGGAGCCTGCCACCTTCCAGGTGGATTACGTCAAGGAATGCGAAAAGTCCCTGAGCAAGCACCTGGGCCGGGGGGTCAAGATCATCAACGGCAAACGCAAGGGCCGCTTCGAGCTGGAGTTTTATGGGCAGGACGATCTGCAGACGCTGTTGGATGCGCTGATGAAGGTGGAGAAGTAAAGCATTTCTGAGCCCGTAGGGGGCGGCAATTTGTCGCCCCGCCGTGTGATGGAACAGAGCGGTGCGGTGAATGGGAGCGGCTCTTCGTAGGGGCGGATATTAGCCGCCCGCAACGTCACGGTTTCAATAGCAGTGCGTTGAATGGAAGCAGGCAAAGCAACTGAGTTCGTAGGGGGCGGCAATTTGTCGCCCCGCCGGGTACCGGGATTGAGCGGTTTGACTGTACAGCTCACGTTCGTTAGCTTTCGGACGGCTGGTATCCGATGAATCAATTGTATGATTGCCCCCGGCAATCATTGATATTTTGATTCGCTGCGCGGAGCACCGCCCCTACGGACTCAAAGTGTTTAACCTTCTACCTTTTTAACCAAATCTCTCTCGAAACCATGAGCTGAGTGCCCTCTTCAGTCGCTGAGGCGACAGCTAGTTAATTATTGTATCATTGCCACTGGCAATGATTGTTATTAAAGATTCGCTGCGCTCTGCAACACCCCACAGGGAAGCTTGGGGGATGTATACGGTAGGTTATACGTTCATCTTTGGTGCTATCGAAACCGTGGGGGTGAGGGTCGGCAGGTTGCCGACCCCTACGGGGGCAGGTGGTTTGACTGGTTCTGTTCAACTTACTGCTGTCGAAACCGCATGGGTTCGGGCAGCTGGTATCTGGCCCTACGGGGGGGCAAACAAAATACATTTAATATTCCAAAAAGGAGTTAGAAACAATGCTGGACATTAAGAAAATCAAAGAAAATCCCGAGGCGGTGAAGGCTGGGCTGCGGGCGAAGGAAGTGGATTGTGATGCCACGGTGGATCGGATCCTGGAGCTGGATGAGCAGCGCCGGGCGCTGATCGCCTCCACGGAGCAGCGCAAGGCCATGCAGAACAAGGTCTCCAAGGAGATCCCCCAGATGAAGAAGCAGGGAAAGGATGTGGCTCCCCTGTTCGCCGAGATGGCGCAGCTGAAGGCGGAGCTGGCGGAGGATGCCGTGAAGCTGGACGCCGTGCTGGCTGAGTACCGCACCTGCATGCTCTCGCTGCCCAATCTGCCCGACCCCGACCTGAAGCCCGGCGGCAAGGAGAACAACGAGCCGCTGCGCTACTTCGGCGAGCCGCACAAGTTTGACTTCACCCCCAAGCATCACGTTGATCTGTGCCAGGATCTGGGGCTGATCGACTATGAGCGGGGCGTCAAGCTGGCAGGCGCGGGCAACTGGATGTACACCGGCATGGGCGCCCGGCTGGAGTGGGCGCTGCTGAACTACTTCATCGACACCCACATTGCCGACGGCTACGAGTTCATCCTGCCGCCCCACATGCTGGAGTACCAGTGCGGCGAGACCGCCGGTCAGTTCCCCAAGTTTGCCGACGAGGTCTACAAGATCGCCAACCCCACGGACGACCGCATCCACTACATGCTGCCCACTGCCGAGGCGGCGCTGGCCTCCGTGTATCGGGATGAAATTCTCAGCGAGGCCGATCTGCCCAAGAAGTTCTTCTCCTACACCCCCTGCTTCCGCCGGGAGGCCGGCTCTCACCGGGCCGACGAGCGGGGCATGGTGCGCGGCCACCAGTTCAACAAGGTGGAGATGTTCCAGTACACCCGCCCGGAGGATTCCGACGCCGCCTTTGACGAGCTGGTGCGCAAGGCCGAGGATCTGGTGAAGGGCCTGGGCTTCCACTTCCGCACCGTCAAGCTGGCCGCGGGCGACTGCTCCGCCTCCATGGCCCGCACCTATGACATCGAAATTCAGATTCCCTCCATGAACGGCTACAAGGAGGTCTCCTCCGTGTCCAACGCCCGGGATTACCAGGCCCGCCGGGGCAACATCCGCTTCCGCCGGGAGGCCACGGGCAAGCCCGAATTCGTGCACACCCTCAACGGCTCCGGCCTGGCCACCTCCCGCATCTTCCCCGCCATGGTGGAGCAGAACCAGCGCGCCGACGGCTCGGTGGTGGTGCCCCAGGTTCTGCGCAAATACCTGGGCGGCATTGAGGTTATTGAGAAGATCAAGAAGTAATTACAAAAAAGAGGGGTACGATTATGAAAACACCGAAGAAGCCCGGCTGGTGGGATGAATTTGTGGCCTTTGCCATCAAGGGGAACGCCATGGCGCTGGCTGTGGGTACCATCATTGGCGCAGCCTTCTCCACCATCACCAAGTCCATCACGGATGATATCATCATGCCCATCGTGGCCATCTTCATGGGAGGCATCGACTTCTCCGAGATGAAGCTCACCCTCCCCCGCCTCTTTGGCGAAGCGCCTCTGGACGAGGCGGGCAAGCCCATCGCCAACACCCTGAATTACGGCAACTTCCTGGCGGCGGTGATCAATTTTCTCATTCTGGCCCTGGTGGTTTTCTTCCTGGTCAAGGGCATCAACAAGGTGGCCGACATGGCCAAGCACAAGGAGCCGCCCAAGGAAGCCCCCGCTCCCCCCGCCGACCCGGAGCCCACCAAGGAGGAGCTTCTGCTCACCGAGATTCGGGATCTGCTGAAGGAAAAATAAGTACACTCCCCCGCCCTCCCCTCACCGGGAGGGCGATTTTTTGTGCCAAAAGTTTTTGAGGCCGTAGGGGGCGGCAATTTGTCGCCCCGCTGGGTACCGGGATTGAGTTGTCAGTTAAATGGACATCACTAAAAGCTTCTGAGTTCGTAGGGGGCGGCAATTTGTCGCCCCGCTGGGTACCGGGATTGAGTGGTTGGTCTATACAGCTCAGTTTCATTACCTTTCGGGCGGCTGGTATCCGATGAATCAATTGTATGATTGCCACTGGCAATCATTGATATTCTGATTCGCTGCGCGGAGCACCACCCCTACGGACTCAAAGTGTTTGACATTCTACCTTTTTAGTCAAGTCTCTCTCGAAACCATTACCTGAGTGCCCTCTTCAGTCGCTGCGGCGACAGCTATTTAATTATGGTATCATTGCCACCGGCAATGATTGTTATTAAAGATTCGCTGCGCTCTGCAACACCCCACAGGGAAGCTTGGGGATGTATCCTTTTACGGTATACGTTCATCTTTAGTGCTTCTTAAACCGTTAGGTTTAGGGTCGACAGGTTGTCGACCCCTACGGGGGGGTAGTTTTTTTGCTGGTTCTATTCAACGGACTGCTATCGAGACCGTTGGGGTTCGGGCGGCTGGTAGCCGCCCCTACGGGAGGGGGGGCTTCCCATTCAATTTATTCGGCGGGTGGGGTGGAAAAAAAAGCCTCCCTGGGGGTGGGAGGCTTTTTTTATAGGAGTTCTAGGAGTTTGTCGGTGTATTCTTTGCAGGTGACGCCTTGTTTGTCGCCGGTGATGGGGAGGGGGTTGGATTGCAAAGCAGCCTCCAGGCGGGCGGCGGCGGTGGGGCGGCAGATGTGGCGCAGGAGCATGGCTTCGGCTTTGAGGATGCTCTGGGGGCTGGCGTAGTCGCCCAGGCCCAGCTCCATCAGGCGGGGGGCGGAGCCGTGGATGGCCTCGAACATGGCGAAGCGGTCGCCGATGTTGGCGCTGCCGGCGGTGCCCACGCCGCCCTGGATCTGGGCGGCTTCGTCGGTGATGATGTCGCCGTAGAGGTTGGGCAGCAGCACCACCTGGAAGGAGGCGCGGATGGCGGGGTTGACCAGATTGGCGGTCATGATATCGATGTACCAGTCGTCCACGGTGATCTCCGGGTAATCCTGGGCCACCTCGTGGGCAATGGCGGTGAATTTGCCGTCGGTCTTCTTCATGATATTGGCCTTGGTGACGATGGAAACCCTTGTTTTGCCGTTCTGCCTTGCGTAGTCGAAGGCGGCACGGGCGATGCGCCGGGTGCCCGCGTCGGTGGTCACCTTGAAGTCCACGGCCATGCCGTCCAGGCTCACGCCCCGGCTGCCAAGCACGTACTCGCCCTCGGTATTCTCCCGGAAGAACATCCAGTCGATGCCCTCCTGGGGGATGGACACCGGGCGGACGTTGGCGTACAGGTCAAGCTCCCGGCGCAGCGTCACGTTGGCGCTCTCCATTTTGCCGCCCATGGGGGTGGTGGTGGGGCCTTTGAGGAGCACGTCGCACTGCCGGATATGCTCCAGCACCTGCTGGGGCACGCTCTGGCCCAGGGCCAGGCGGTTTTCGATGGTCAGGCCCTGAATCTGGTTCAGGACGATTTTGCCGCTTTTGATCTCATCGGCCAGCAGGGCCTCCAGCACCCGGCGGGCCTGGGGGGAGATCACCGCGCCGATGCCGTCGCCGTCGATCAGGCCGATGGTGACTACCTCCTTGGTGGAAAAATCCACCTTGTCGGTATTCATGTGATCGATGCGCTCCAGCTGCTGGCGCAGCAGGACGCGGAAGGCATCCACGGCGGAAAGGATCTGTCCCTCCCGGCCCAGGCTCTCCTTTACGGCGTCGCCCAGGGAATTGAGCGCCTTTTCAATGGAAGCATCCATTATTTTCCACCCTCCTTGGTGTATTCCAGCAGGCCGCCGGCCAGCAGAATGGCCTTTTGCCGGGCGGTCAGCGCGCAGCGCAGGCGGGCAGTCTCCCCCGCCTCATTTTTCATGGTGACAAAGCCGGAATCCATTCCGGCGTGGATATCGGAGATGGTCAGCCGGTCGCCCTGGGCGAAGCGGTCGTAATCCGCCTCGTTTTCAAAGGTCAGGGGCAGGATGCCGGCGTTGATCAGGTTGGCCACGTGGATACGGGCGAAGCTCTTGACCACCACGGCGCGGATGCCCAGGTACATGGGCACCAGGGCCGCGTGCTCCCGGGAGGAGCCCTGGCCATAGTTGCTGCCGCCCAGAATCACGCCGCTGCCCGCCGCCTTGGCCCGGGCGGGGAAGCCGGGGTCGCAGACCTCGAAGCAGAATTCGCTCATCTTGGGGATATTGGAGCGGTAGGGCAGCACCTTTGCCCCGGCGGGCATGATGTGGTCGGTGGTGATGTTGTCGCCCACCTTCAGCACCAGGGACGCGCCGATTTCATCGGGCACGGGTCTGCCCTTGGGGAAGGGCTGAATGTTGGGGCCGCGGAGCACCGGGGCATCCTTGGCCTGCTGCGGGGGCAGGGGCTGCAGGACGCCGGTATCGTCGATGGCGAAGCGCTCCGGCATGGACACCGCCGGGATGGGCGGCAGGGTGGTCGGATCGGTGATGAAGCCGGTGAGGGCGGAGGCCACCGCCGTCTCCGGGGAGACCAGGTAGACATTGGCGTCCTTGGTACCGCTGCGGCCCAGGAAATTACGGTTGAAGGTGCGCAGGCTCACGCCGCCGGAATTGGGGGAGAAGCCCAGGCCGATGCAGGGGCCGCAGGCGCATTCCAGCAGCCGCGCGCCGCTGGCCAGGATATCGTTCAGCGCGCCGCAGGCGGCCAGCATGGAAAGCACCTGCCGGGAGCCGGGGGACACGGACAGATCGACCCCAGGGGCCACCCGGCGGCCCCGCAGCATGGCGGCCACCTTCAGCATATCGGTCAGGGAGGAATTGGTGCACGAGCCGATGCACACCTGGTCTGCCTTCACATCCGCCAATGTGGAGACCTCCACCACATTATCCGGGCTGTGGGGGCAGGCGATCATGGGGGTCAGGGTGCTCAGGTCGATGGGGATAACGCGGTCATACACCGCGTCCGGGTCGCTTTCCAGGGCAGCGAAGTCCTCTTCCCTGCCCTGGGCCTTCAAAAAGGCTCTGGTTTGCTCATCGGAGGGGAAGATGGAGGTGGTGGCCCCCAGCTCGGTGCCCATATTGGTGATGGTGGCCCGCTCCGGCACGGTCAGGCTTCGGATGCCCTCGCCGCCCCACTCGATGATGGCCCCCACGCCGCCCTTGACGGAGAGAATTTGCAGCAGCTTCAGGGATACGTCCTTGGCGGTGACGTAGGGCCGCAGGCGGCCGGTCAGCTCCACCTTGAACATTTTGGGCATGGTGATGTAGTACGCGCCGCCGCCCATGGCCACGGCCACGTCCATTCCCCCCGCGCCGAAGGCCAGCATGCCCAGGCCGCCGCCGGTGGGGGTGTGGGAATCGGAGCCGATCAGGGTCTTGCCGGGCTTGCCGAACCGCTCCAGGTGCACCTGATGGCAGATGCCGTTGCCGGGGCGGGAGAAGCGGACGCCGTGCTTGGCGGCCACGGTTTGCAGGTACTGGTGATCGTCGGCGTTCATGAAGCCGCATTGCAGGGTGTTGTGATCCACATAGGCGATGGAGAACTCGGTTTTCACCTGGGGGATGCCCATGGTCTCAAATTCCAGATAGGCCATGGTGCCGGTGGCGTCCTGGGTCAGGGTCTGGTCGATCTTCAGCGCGACCTCCCGGCCGGGCACCATTTCCCCGGAAATCAGATGGCTTGCAATGATCTTTTGCGCGATCGTCTTACCCATTTTGACTGAACCTCTCAATCATGCTTTTCTTCGCGTTTTCAATGTGGCGGGTCATCATTTCGTCCGCCCGGTCGCCGTCCCCGGCGCAGATGGCGTCGCAGATGGCCTTGTGCTCGTCGGTGCTGATCCTGCGGCGCGTGGCCAGGGAGCCCCGGCGGTAGCGCTGGCTCTTGCGGTGCAGGGGGCGCAGGGTGTCCATCAGCACGTGGCGGCCGCAGAATTCATAGATGCAGTCGTGGAATTCGTCGTCGATCTGGCGCAGGTGGTCTACATCCTCCTTTTCCACGTAGAAGTCCTGCAGCTCCATCAGCTGGCGCAGGCGGGCGGCGTCCTCCTCGCTGCGGTTCAGGGCGGCGTAGCGGGCGGCCAGGCCCTCGCAGCGCAGGCGGATATCCATGATGTCCACCAGATCCTCCAGGGTGATGCCCAGCACCACGGAGCCCTTGCCGGAATCCTGGATCAGGCGCTCCTGCTCCAGGCGGCGCAGCGCCTCGCGGATGGGGGTGCGGCTGACGTTCAGCTGCTCCACCAGCTTCAGCTCGGTGAGCACCTCGCCCCTGGGGTAGACCCCGGAGACGATGTCGCTTTCCAGCTTTTCAAACACCTGGTCGGCCAGGGAAATGGATTTAAACATTGCCATATGTTCCGCCCTCCTTATTCCTTGGGGAAACGCCCTGGGGCGAATTCCTGAATCTTTTCCAGCAGCTCGCTGTGGGCGATCATGGTCACCCGGCCGTCTTCATATTCCTTATCCACCCAGGCCTTCAGCTGCTCTACCAGCGGGTCGTGCTTTTCCAGCTTCTGGCCGTCTCTCAGGCGGAAGTGCTGGTTGATCCAGTAGGCGATGCCCGCCGCGCCGGAGGTCTTGCCCACCTCCACGGTGGCGGGGCGGTTGAGCAGCTTTTCGGTATCGAAGATGGTATAAATTTCCGCGTCCTTCATCAGCCCGTCGGCGTGGACGCCGGCGCGGGTGGAATTGAAGCTGCCGCCCACGAAGGGGGTCATGGGGGGAATCTTATAGCCGATGTCCTTCTCGAAATACGCGGCAATTTCGGTGATCACCGTGGGATCCATGCCGTCCAGGGAGCCGCGCAGGGAGGCGTACTCAAACACCATGGCCTCCAGGGGGATGTTGCCGGTGCGCTCGCCGATGCCCAGCAGGCTGCAATTGACGGCGCAGGCGCCGTAGAGCCAGGCGGTGGAGGCGTTGGCCACGGCCTTGCAGAAGTCGTTGTGCCCGTGCCACTCCAGGCACTCGCTGGGCACATCGGAATAGTGCTGCAGGCCGTAGACGATACCGGCCACCGACCGGGGCAGGGCCGCCTCGGTGTAGGGCACGCCGTAGCCCATGGTGTCGCAGGCCCGAATCTTCACGGGGATGCCCGCCTGGCGGGACAGGGCTTGCAGCTCATTGACAAAGGGCACCACGAAGCCATAGAAATCCGCCCGGGTGATGTCCTCCAGGTGGCAGCGGGGAATGACCCCGGCGTCGAAGGCGTCCTTCACCGTGCCCAGGTAGTAGTCCAGCACCTGGGAGCGGGTCATTTTCATCTTCTTGAAGATGTGGTAATCCGAGCAGGAGACCAGGATGCCCGTCTCCCGGATGCCCAGGTCGCGCACCAGCTTGAAGTCCTCCTTGCTGGCTCTGATCCAGCTGGTGATCTCCGGGAATTTCAGGCCCAATTCCATGCACTTCTCCAGCGCCTGCCGGTCTTTTTTGCTATAGACGAAGAACTCGGTCTGGCGAATGATCCCGTAGGGGCCGCCCAGGCGGCTGAGGAGCTTGTAGATGTTCACGATCTGCTCCACCGTGTACGGCTCCACCGACTGCTGGCCGTCCCGCAGGGAGGTATCGGTGATCCATATTTCCTCCGGCATGTTCAGGGGCACCCGCCGGTGGTTGAAGGCCACCTTGGGCACCGTGCCGTAGGAGTAGATGTCCCGCTGCAAATTCGGCTCGGCCACGTCCTGTAGGGAATATTTGTAGGAATTCTTCTCCAAAAGGTTGGTCTTGCTGGAAATCTCCAACATGCTATAAGGCCCCTTTCCAATTGATGTATTAATGTATACAATTATACTTGTGTTTCGCAAAAAGTCAAGAGAATGTTTTAAAAACAAGTGCTGAGGCGGACTTCGACAGTTTATTCTACGAGCTGTCAAATTTCATTAAAAAGTGTCGAAGTCACTTGTTTTCTAGGGTAAATTCCGCATTTCAGACGAACGATTATTATATATTCCCCTTGCAAATGGGAATACCTTGTGCTAAATTATATTTGTCGCACACGGCGGTACGAAAGCCGTATCGGATGGGGAGAATTCTAGTTGGACAGGAGAGGAATGTATGGAACACGCAACCACCGTGTTGATTGCGGACAGCGCAGAGGAGTTTTGCAGCGCTCTGACCTCTGCGCTTGCGCGATCGGACGGGTTCCAGGTCGTTGGAACCGCAGGAGACGGGGAACAGGCCATTCGATTGATCGGGGAACGGAAGCCGGATATCCTGGTGCTGGATCTGATGCTGAGCAAGCAGGACGGCATCAGCGTGCTCAAGTCAACGGCTGGCATGGAGCGACGGCCTGTGACCTTGGCTACATCAGCATTCTTGACGGAATACGTGTCATCTGCGGCGGCAAGCCTGGGGGTAAAGTACCTGATGCTCAAGCCCTGCGATATGTCCGCCCTGGTGGAGCGGCTGGAGGAAATCCGAGGTGGGGAGAGCCTTCGGACATCCGCCCCGCGCCGCCTGGATAAGACTGGCATAGAATCCATGGTCACGGGAATTATCCATGAGATTGGCGTCCCAGCCCACATCAAGGGCTACCAGTATCTGCGGGAGGCCATTATCATCGCCGTCAACGACATGGACGTTATCAACGCCATTACCAAGGTGCTTTACCCCCAGGTCGCCAAGGCCTTCGGCACCACCCCCAGCCGGGTAGAGCGAGCCATCCGCCATGCCATTGAGGTCGCCTGGGACAGGGGCGATCTGGATACATTGCAGCGCTTCTTCGGCTACACGGTGAGCAACACCAAGGGAAAGCCCACCAATTCCGAATTCATTGCGCTGATCGCGGACAAGCTCCAATTGCAGCTGAAAAGCGCCGAAGCCGCCCAATTTTGAGCCCAACACGTCATGCTCCGCCCTCCCCCTCACACCGGGAGGGCGAAGCTATTTGTCATAAAATGTCGAATTTTGTCGAACGATTTTTCTGGGGTCACAAGGAAATTTTTAGGCTCTCGGGGCAGACCAAGAAAAAATTTTCCACCACGTCGATTCCATTAAACGTGGTGGAATTTTTCTATTTGATTATGGGTCGGAGCTTACATAACATTTTGGTTTTGGATGTAATCGATATGAGAAGTGCATCAAACCAGGGAAATTCAAAACTTTTCCCCACCGTAGGGGTCGACAATCTGTCGACCCTCAACGTCGCCACCTTGATAGCAGTGCGTTGAATGGTACACGCCGATCCGTAGGGGCGGATACCAGCCGCCCGCAACGTTACGGTTTCGATAGCAGTGCGTTGGATGGAAGCAGGCAAAACAACTGAGTTCGTAGGGGGCGGCAATTTGTCGCCCCGCCGGGTACCGGGATTGAGCGGGTCGGCTGTACAGCTCACGTCCGTTAGCTTTCGGGCGGCTGGTATCCGATGAATCAATTGTATGATTGCCCCCGGCAATCATTGATATTTTGATTCGCTGCGCGGAGCACCACCCCTACGGACTCAGAATGTTTAACACTCTACCTCTTTAGTCAAATCTCTCTCAAAACTATGAGCTGAGTGCCCTCTTCAGTCGCTGCGGCGACAGCTATTTAATTATGGTATCATTGCCACCGGCAATGATTGTTATTAAAGATTCGCCGCGCTCTGCAACACCCCACAGGGAAGCTTGGGGATGTATCCTTTTACGGTATACGTTCATCTTTACTGCTATCGAAACCGTCAGGTTTAGGGTCGACAAATTGCCGACCCCTACGGGGGGCAGTTTTTTTCTGGTTCTGTTCATCTTTACTGCTATTGAAACCAATAGATTAAGGGTCGGCGGATTGCCGACCCTTATAGGGGATTATTTCAATTTTTTCCATTCTGCGACGGCGAGTTCGTCGCAGCGGGTGTTTTTGGGGTTTTGGGCGTGGCCTTTGACCCAGTGGTAGGTGACTTGGTGTTGGGAGACGAGGGTGAGGAGCTGCTCCCAGAGGTCGGGGTTGAGGGCGGGCTTTTTGTCGCTTTTGATCCAGCCGCGCTTTTTCCAGCCCCAGGCCCAGCCCTTTTCCAGAGCGTCGATGACGTACTTGGAGTCGGAGTATAATTCCACGGCGCAGGGCTCTTTCAGGGCGGACAGGCCCATAATGACGGCGGTCAGCTCCATGCGGTTGTTGGTGGTGCTTTGTTCGCCGCCGGACAGCTCCCGCTCATGGCCGTTCCACTCCAGGATGCAGCCCCAGCCGCCGGGGCCGGGGTTGCCGGAGCAGGCCCCGTCGGTGTACAGGGTCACGGTTTTCATTCGTCAGTGTCCTCGGTCAGGTTTTCCGGCAGGGTAACCGTGGGGTGCTCCTCCTGGGGAAATTCCGGCACGTCGGTGTTCACATTGGGCACGCACTCCAGGCTCATCAGCTTGTTGCCGTCCTCAATGCGCATGACGATCACGCCCTGCACGTCCCGCTTGTAGACGTTGATGGACCCGGCGGGCACCCGGATGATGACACCGCCGTTTTCAATGAGCATCACGTCGTCGCTCTCGCCCACCACCACGCACCCGGCGACGGGGCCGGTCTTGGGGGTGATGTTGTAGTTTTTCAGGCCCTTGCCGCCTCGGCTCTGGGGGATGCGCTGGCCGTCGGGGCCGGTGCGCAGGTATTCGGGCAGGGCGGTGCGCTTGCCGTAGCCGTTCTCGGTGACGGTGAGCAGGGTCTTGCCCTCCTCCCACTTCTGGGCGCCCACCACGAAGTCGCCGGCATCCAGGCTGATGCCCCGCACGCCCGCGGCGTCCCGGCCCATGCAGCGCACATCGTTTTCATTGAAGCAGATGGCCATGCCCTGGGCGGTAGCGAGAATGATATTGTCGCTGCCGGTGGTGCGGATCACGTTGATCAGGTGGTCGTCCTGATCCAGGGTGATGGCCCGGATGCCGGTCTTGCGGTTGGTTTTCAGGGCCACGAAGGGCAGGCGCTTGACCACGCCGTTCCTTGTGATCATCACCAGGAATTCATTGTCGTCAAATTCTCTGGTGACCACCATGGCCGTCACCGTCTCCCCCGGCTCCAGGGGCAGCACATTCACCATGGCGGTACCCCTGGCGGTGCGTCCGGCCTCGGGAATCTGGTAGCCCTTGCGGTGGTGCACCTTGCCGATATCGGTAAAGAACAGGATATGGTCATGGGTGGAGGCGATGTTCAGGGACTTAACGAAGTCCTCCTCCTTCAGGTTCTGGGCATTGACGCCCCGGCCGCCCCGGCTCTGGGTGCGGTAGGTGTCCACGGGCATCCGCTTGATGTAGCCCTGGCTGCTCAGGGTGAAGGCGCAGACCTCCTCCTCGATCAGGTCCTCAATGTCAATTTCGTCCTCGATCTCCTGAATTTCCGTCTTCCGCTTGTCGCCGAACTTGTCCCGAATTTCCGTCAGCTCCGTGCGCAGCACGGCCTTCATCTTCTCCGGGTCGGCCAGCAGCTCCTGATAATAGGCGATCTTCTGCTCCAGCTCTTTATACTCCGCCTCCAGCTTCTCCCGGTTCAGGCCCTGAAGGGCGATCAGGCGCATGTCGCAGATGGCCTGGGCCTGCACGTCGTCCAGGCTGAAGCGCTCCATTAAGCGCTGCTTGGCGTTGTCGTAGCTGGTGCGGATGATGTGGATGACCTCGTCGATGTTGTCCTGGGCGATAAGCAGGCCCTCCAGCAAATGGGCCCGCTCCTGGGCCTTGCGCAGGTCGAATTCCGTGCGCCGGGTCAGGACGTTGATCTGGTGGGCCAGGTATTCGTCCAGAATTTGCCGCAGGGACAGGATTTTGGGCTGCTTCTGGTTGTCAACCAAAGCCAGCATGATGATGCTGAAATTGGATTGCAGGGCGGTCTGCTTGAAGAGGTTATTCAGCACCACCTGGCCGTTGGCGTCCTTTTTCAGCTCAATGACGATGCGCATGCCGTTGCGGTCGGTCTCGTCCCGCAGGTCGCTGATGCCGTCCAGCCGCTTGTCCTTCACCTGCTCGGCGATGGTCTTGATGAGCTGGCGCTTGTTCACCTGGTAGGGAAGCTCGGTGACGATGATCCGCTGGCGATCCTTGCCGAATTCCTCAAATTCCGTCCTGGCCCGCACCACCACCTTGCCACGGCCGGTGGCGTAGGCCGCCCGGATGCCGCTGCGGCCCATGATGATACCGCCGGTGGGGAAATCCGGGCCGCTGATGTGCTCCATCAGGTCGGCCAGGGTGCACTCCGGGTCGTCCAGCACGCAGACGCAGGCGTTGATGACCTCGGTCAGGTTGTGGGGCGGGATGTTGGTGGCCATGCCCACGGCGATGCCGGAAGAGCCATTGACCAGCAGATTGGGAAACCGGCTGGGCAGCACCCGGGGCTCCTTCTTCGTCTCGTCGAAGTTGGGGTCCCAGTCCACCGTCTCCTTTTCGATGTCCCGGAGCATCTCATTGCTGAGCTTCGAGAGCCGGGCCTCGGTGTAACGGTAGGCTGCGGGGGGGTCGCCATCCACGGAGCCGAAGTTGCCGTGGCCGTCCACCAGCAGGTAGCGCATGGAGAAATCCTGGGCCAGACGCACCATGGCGTCGTAGACAGAGGCGTCGCCGTGGGGGTGGTATTTGCCCAGCACGTCGCCCACGCAGGTGGCGGATTTCTTAAAGGGCTTATCGGAGGTCAGCCCGCTTTCAAACATGGTGTAGAGAATTCTCCGATGCACCGGCTTCAGCCCGTCCCGCACATCCGGCAGGGCGCGGCCCACGATCACGCTCATGGCGTACTCGATGTAGGACTTCTCCATTTCGTCAACCAGCTTACTCTCGGTGATCACCTGGTCGGGAAACGCAATGTCCTCCGGCTTATAGCTTCTGTTGTGTGCCATATATGCACCTCCATTTATAGTAACGCTTTCAAATTCATACCGCGCCAATTTCCATATCCGTAGGGGTCGGCAATTTGTCGACCCGCTGGGTACCGGGATTGAGGGGTTCGTCTATACAGCTCACGTTCGTTGGCTTGCGGGCGGCTGGTATCCGCCCCTACTGGGGGTGCTTGCCATTCACCTCACCCTTAATAAAAAACCAACTGCGGTAAGCCCTCTTCAGTCAGCCCTACGGGCTGCCAGCTAATAAATCGAGGTATGATTGCCACCGGCAATCATTGATATTCTGATTCGCTGCGCGGAGCACCACCCCAAGGGAAGCTTTGGTGGTGGCCGTGGCCTGCCCCATTCAACGCACCGCTCTGTCTCGTTACGTTGCGGAGCGGCAGGTTGCCGCCCCCTACGGACTCAGAAATTTTTCTCTGTTTCCATTCAACGGACTGCTATCGAAACCGCAATGTTGCAGGCGGCTGGTATCCGCCCCTACGGGGTGGGTGCTTGCCATTCAACGTACCGGGGCGCTTTTTACCATTAAATATCAATATTCACCGCGTATTTGGCGTTGCGTTCGATCCATTCTTTTCTGGGTTCTACCTGCTCGCCCATGAGGACGTTGAAGATTTCGTCGGCGCGCATGGCGTCGTCCAGGGTGATGCGGCGCAGGCTGCGCTGTTCGGGATCCATGGTGGTCTCCCACAGCTCGTGGGGATCCATTTCGCCCAGGCCTTTATAGCGGGAGATATCCACCTTGGCGCCCGGGTTGTCGGCGCGCATTTCGGCGGAGACCTGGTCGCGCTGCTCGTCGGAGTAGGCCACCTTTACGGTCTTGCCACGGGTCAGCTTATACAGCGGGGGCACGGCGGAATAGACGTAGCCGTTTTCGATCAGCGGGCGCATATAGCGGAAGAAGAAGGTCAGAAGCAATGTGCGGATGTGGGCGCCGTCCACGTCCGCATCGGCCATGATGACGATCTTGTGATAGCGCAGCTTGTTCAGGTCGAATTCGTCCCCGATGCCCGCGCCCAGGGCCACGATCAGGGGGTAGAGCTTGTCGTTGCCGTAAATTTTGTCCGCCCGGGCCTTCTCCACGTTGAGCATCTTGCCCCACATGGCCAGGATCGCCTGGAACCGGGAGTCCCGGCCCTGGATGGCGGAGCCGGCGGCGGAGTCGCCCTCGACGATGTATATCTCGCACAGCTCCGGGTTGCGCTCGTTGCAGTCCTGGAGCTTGTCCGGCATCTGGCCGGATTCCAGGCCGGTCTTGCGGCGGATGGTGTCCCGCGCCTTGCGGGCGGCCTCTCTGGCCCGGTTGGCCATCATGGCCTTTTCCAGGATGAGCTTGGCCGTCTGGGGGTGCTCCTCCAGGTAGGTGGCCAGCTGATCGGATACGATCTGATCCACCAGCGCCCGGATGTAGGCGTTGCCCAGCTTGGCCTTGGTCTGGCCCTCGAACTGGGCGTCGGTGAGCTTGACGGAGATGATGGCGGTGATGCCCTCCCGGCAGTCCTCGCCCGACACCTTGTCGCCGCCCTTGATGATGCCGTTGCGCTCGCCGTAGGCGTTGAGCACTCTTGTCAGGGCGGTCTTGAAGCCCGTCTCGTGCATGCCGCCCTCAGGGGTGCGCACGTCGTTGGCGAAGCTCATCATGAATTCATTGTAGCCGTCGTTGTACTGGAAGGCGATCTCGGCGGAGGCGTCCCCCTTGCTGCCGGCGATGTAGATCACATCCTCGTGGATGGGGGTCTTGTTGCGGTTGGCCCAGGTGACGAACTCCCGGATGCCGCCCTCGAAGCACATGGTGTCGCTCTGCCCATCCTCGGTGCGCTTGTCCGCAATGGAGATGCGCAGCCCGGCGTTCAGGAAGGCCTCCTCCCGCATGCGCTCGTGGAGCACCTCATAGTCGTATTCCAGGGTGTCGAACATCTCCGGGTCGGGCTGGAAGGTGACCTCGGTGCCGGTGTGGTCGGTGGAGCCGACGATCTTCATCTCCTGGGTGATGGCACCCCGGGAGAATTTCATTTCATAGATATTCCCGTTCTTGTGCACCCGCACCCGCAGCCACTCGGACAGGGCGTTGACAACGGATGCGCCCACGCCGTGCAGGCCGCCGGAGACCTTGTAGCCTCCGCCGCCGAACTTGCCGCCGGCGTGGAGCACGGTGTAAACCACCTCCAGGGCCGGACGGCCGGTCTGGGGCTGGATGTCCACGGGGATGCCCCGCCCGTCGTCGGTGACGGTGATGGAGTTGCCGGGGTTGATGGTGACGGTGATGTGCTTGCAGTACCCGGCCAGCGCCTCGTCGATGGCGTTGTCCACGATCTCATACACCAGATGGTGCAGACCCGACGCGGAGGTCGACCCGATATACATACCCGGCCGCTTCCGCACCGCCTCCAGCCCCTCCAGCACCTGAATCTGCTCAGCGCCGTATTCCTGTGTTACCTTCGTTTCTTCTGACATAATCATCCTCCATAAAGCGCATGGTTGGGAACCATTTATAGAAATGCCCCATCGGGCAGTAATTGGCGAGAATTGCAACCCGCAGCGTTGCGGTTTGGGCAGCAGTAAAAAACTTCTGAGTCCGTAGGGGTCGGCAATTTGTCGACCCGCCATGTACCGGGATTGAGTGGTTCGTCTGTACAGCTCACGTTCGTTACCTTTCGGGCGGCTGGTATCCGCCCCTACGGAGGGGGTGCGTTCCATTCAACGCACCGCTCTGTTTTGTTACGCTGCGGAGCGGCAGATTGCCGCCCCCTACGGGCTCTGAAACTTTTGGCTATTTTCATTCAACTGACAGCTCAATTCCGCGACGTTGCGGGCGGCTGGTAGCCGATCCTACGAGAGGGCGCCTTCTTTGATTTCCATGGTCTTTCCCAGCTTTGTGAATCTTCCCGGTTCGCAGCAGGTGATGAAGACCTGGCCTTTGACGATCTGGTTGAGGACGAAGTCCTGGCGGCCGGCGTCCAGTTCGCTGAGGACGTCGTCCAGCAGCAGCACCGGCTCCTGGCCCCATTCCCGGCGCATCAGCTCCCGCTGGGCCAGCTTCAGGCTGATGGCCGCGGTGCGGGTCTGGCCCTGGGAGCCGTAGAGCTTTAAGTTGATCCCGGACAGGGTGATCTCAAAATCGTCCTTGTGCGGCCCCGTCAGGCATTGGCCGCTGTCCAGCTCCGCCCGGTAGTGGCGCTCCAGGTGCTCGTTCAATTTTCCCTCCAGCGCCGCAACCGGGGCGAAGGGGTCTAAAATATTGGAAACCGTTTTATATTCCAGCCGGAAGTCCTCCCGGCCGCCGGAAAAGCTGCTGTGGTACTCCCCTGCCGCTTTGCCCAGGGCGTCGAAGAATCTGGCCCGGTAGGAAATGAGGATGGCCCCCACCCGGCACAGGCGCTGGTTGTATTCCGGCAGAATTTCCAGCACGGCAGGGTGGTCGTGATGATCCTTTAAAATGCGGCTCTTCTGATCCAGGATGCGGGTGTATTCGACCAGGGCCGCGTCGTAATTGGGTCGCAGCTGACACAATACATTATCCCCAAACCGCCGCCGGGCAGACGCCCCGGCCTTTAAAATCAGCAAATCCTCCGGGCAGAACAGCACCGTGGGCAGCAGCCCCGCCAGGCTGGCGGCGGTCTTTTTCTTCACGCCGTTCACCGTCAGCTGCCTTGGCCGGGAGCCGGGGAAGATCAGCCAGCGGATGCGCTGGTCACGCTCCTGGGCGGTGATGCCCCCGTCCAGCTCCGCGAAGTCCGCCCCGAAGCCGATCATCTCGGCGTTTCGCTGGGCGCGGAAGCTCCTGCCGCTGCCGAGGAAGGCGATGGCCTCCAGCAGATTGGTCTTTCCCTGGGCGTTCTGGCCCACGATCAGGTTCACGCCGGGGTCAAATTCCAGCCGCTCCTCGGCGTAATTGCGGAAGGAGCGCAGATAAAGCTCATGTATCACCATGAATTTCAAAGGTTTTCCCATCGTAGGAGAACCGATCACCGGGGTGGAGCTTCTTGCCCCGCATGGTGCAGATTTCCCCGTTGACCGCAACGGCCCCGGCCTGCACCGCCTCCTTGGCCTCCCCCCCGGACTCCACCACCGCCGCAAATTTTAGGGCGGCGTCCAGCTTGATGAATTCCGTGGAGATTATTAAAGGTAAAACGGAGGACTTTTTCGTGACTGTTACTTTCATGTTTGACTCCTTAGTCTGTAGGGGTCGGCAATTTGTCGACCCGCAACCTTGCGGTTTGGGTAGCAGTAAAGATGAACGTATAACCTAAAGGGCACATCCCCCAAGCTTCCCTGTGGGGTGTTGCAGAGCGCAGCGAATCTTTAATAACAATCATTGCCGGTGGCAATGATACCATAATTAAATAGCTGTCGCCGCAGCGACTGAAGAGGGCACTCAGCTTGTGGTTTTGAGAGAGACTTAACTAAAGAGGTACCAGGGTACAACGTTTTGAGTGCGTAGGGGCGGATATTAGCCGCCCGAAAGGTAATGGAACTGAGCTGTATAGACGAAACGCTCAATCCCGGTACTCGGCGGGGCGACAAATTGCCGCCCCCTACGAACTCAGAAACTTTTGGTGATGTCCATTCAACATACCACTCAATCTCGATACCCGGTGGGCGGCTAATATCCGCCCCTACGGATTGGCGTGTACCATTCAACACACCCTTTAAGAAAATCCTACTGCGGTAGGCCCTCTTCAGTCAGCCCTACGGGCTGCCAGCTAATAAATCGAGGTATGATTGCCACCGGCAATCATTGATATTCTGATTTGCTGCGCGGAGCACCACCCCAAGGGAAGCTTTTGGTGGTAGCGGAAGCTGGTTCCATTCAACGCACTGCTATTGAAGTGGTTACGTTGCGGGTCGACAAATTGCCGACCCCTACGGGACTCAGTTGTTCTTTCTGCTTCCCACTCAACGTTCTGCGGTCAATTTTTGATCCTTACCGGCAGAATCATATATGCGAAGTCGTTTTTATCGTCCACGGGGGTGAGGACGAGGGGGCTTAGGCCGTTGGTCAGTTCCATGGTGACTTCGTCGGAGGGGATGGCACGCAGGGCGTCGGCCATGTAGCGGACGTTGAAGCCGATCTCCAGCTCCTGGCCGTCGCCGGCGTAGGCGCAGCGATCCTCGGCGGAGCCGATGGTGGTGGAGGTGCGCATTTGCAGCTCTTGATTCCCAAACACGCAGCGGATGGGGCTTTTATATTTTTCCGAGACGATCAGGCCCACCCGGTCGACGCTGGCTGCCAGGTCATAGACGCTGGTCACCAGCTTGATGGGGCAATTGGTGGGCACCACCCGCCGCCAGTCCAGGAAGTCGCCCTCCAGCAGGCGGCAGACCAGGATGGCGTCGCCCACCTGGTAAAGAATGTGCTTCTTGCCCAGGGTGAATTTGGCAGGCTCGTCGGAGTCCGTCAGGATTTTTTCCAGCTCCTTTAATCCCGTGGCCGGAACCACGAAGCTCAGCTCCCGCTCGGTGGATTCCTCCGGGTGGTAGGTGCGCCGGGCCAGGCGGAAGCCGTCCACCGCCACGGCGGTAATGGAATCGTAGGCCACCTCGAATTTGACGCCATTGTGGATGGGGCGGGCCTGGTTGTCTGCCACGGCGAAGATGGTGCCGGAGATCAGCTCCTTGAGCCGGTTCTGAGGAATGCGGATGGGGTGGCCAGTGCTCACGTCCGGCAGATCGGGGTATTCGTCGGCGGATTCGGCGCTGATGGTAAAGGAGGAGTAGCCCGAGCGAATGGACACATGGTACTGCTCATCCACCACCACGGTCACCGGCCCCTCCGGCAGCCGCCGGATGATGTCGCTGAAGAGCTTGGGGAACACGCACTCTCCCCCGTCGCTGACGTCGGCGGCGATCTGATAGGTGATGGCAGTTTCCATATTGTACCCGGTGAGGGTCAGGCCGCTGCCCGCCTGGCACAGAATTCCCTCGATGGCGGAAAGCGCGCTCTTCTGCGCCACCGTCCGGCCGGCAATATTCAGCCCCTGAAGCAGCTGACTTTTTTCACAGGTAAATCGCATGGCAGTTTCCTTTCTTGTTAAATATAGATAGATATATCTATCTATAAATAGGTTTATGCAGTAATAGGGGTAGTAGTAGCAAGTTATGTGGAAAAGTCCCGAAGGCGCAGCTTTCACGCGGACTTTTTATCCACAGGGCAAACGGAAGAAATAACAACTTGTCCACAGCCAATGTTTCGAGGTGTTTCGGCGTGAACTTCTCCACAGAGACGGTTTCCACATTCCACAGTGCCTGTGGAAAAATTTTGGGGTATTCTGAGTCCGTAGGGGTCGGCAATTTGTCGACCCTTAACCTATCGGTTTCGATAGCAAAAAAGATGAACGTATAACCTGATGTATACATCCCCTGAGCTTCCCTGTGGGGTGTTGCAGAGCGCAGCGAATCTTTAATTACAATCATTGCCGGTGGCAATGATACAATAATTAATTAGCTGTCGCCGCAGCGACTGAAGAGGGCACTCAGCTTGTGGTTTTGAGAGAGACCCCACTAAAAAGGTACAGTGTACAACGTTTTGAGTGCGTAGGGGCGGATATTAGCCGCCCGAAAGGTAATGAAACTGAGCTGTTCAGACGAACCGCTCAATCCCGGTACCTGGCGGGGCGACAAATTGCCGCCCCCTACGAACTCAAAAGCTTTTGGTAATGTCCATTCAACATACCGCTCAATTTCGGTACCCTGCGGGCGGCTGGTATCCGCCCCTACGGAGGGGGGAGCTTACAGCGACGAGTTGATATTGGCGGTGATGTCGCGGACGTTGTTTTGGATGGTTTCGTCCTTGGCTTTGAGGGCGGCTTCGACGCGGCGGATGGCGTAGAGGACGGTGGTGTGATCCCGGTCGAATTCCTTGCCGATGTCGGGAAGGCTCAGGTTCGTCAGGTTGCGGATCAGGTACATGGCGATCTGCCGGGCCTCGGCGATGTTCTTCTTTTTCAGGGTGCCCCGGAGCACCGCCTCGTCGATGGAATAGAACTTGCACACCTGGCTGATGACCAGGCTGGGGGTGGGCAGGGCGTTGCCCTCGGTTTTGAAGGAGTCCTCAATGACCCGGGTCACGTTGGGCAGATCCAGGGTCATGTCGTCCAGGTCACGGTAGGCCAGCAGTTTTTTCACGATGCCCTCGATCTGGCGGACGTTGTTGGTGACGTTGATGGCGATGTAATTGCACACGTCGTCGCTCAGCTCGATGCCTAAGCTCTTGGCCTTGTTTTTCAGAATGGCCATCCGGGTCTCGTAGTCCGGCGGCTGCACGTCGGCAAGCAATCCCCACTCGAAGCGGGTGCGCAGCCGGTCTTCCAAGGTGAGCATGTCGCTGGGCTTGCGGTCGGAGGTCATGACGATCTGCTTGTGCTCCTCGTAGAGCTTATTGAAGGTGTGGAAGAACTCCTCCTGGGTGGATTCCTTACCGGCGATAAACTGAATATCGTCGATCAAAAACAGGTCGCTTTCCCGGTATTTGCTGCGGAATTCCACATTTTTGCCGCTGGCAATGGCGGAGATCAGCTCATTGGTGAATTCGTCGCCCTTGATGTAGACGATGTTGGCCTCCGGGTTCTGCCGCCGGATGCCGTTGGCGATGGCGTAGAGCAGATGGGTCTTGCCCACGCCGGAGGGGCCGTAGATGAACAGGGGGTTATACACCTGCCCCGGATTCTTGGACACGGCGATGGAGGCGCTGTGGGCGAAGCGGTTGGACGGGCCGACCACGAAATTATCAAAGGTGAACTGGGGGTTAAAGTCCATGGAGGACACGGTTTTTCCCTTGTTGCGGAAGCTGTCGCGCTCCTTGTCGCCGAACACCAGGAGCTTGGCGTCGGAATTGAAGACCTCTTTCAGCGCGTCCTCCACAAACCCGGTGCACCGGCGGCGGATGATATCCCGCCGGAAATCGGAGGGGGAATAGAGAATCAGGTTATTCTCGTTCAGCTCCACCACCTCGGCATCGTCGAACCAGGCCGACACCGTCACGCTCCCCAGCCGCTCTTCCATGTGGCTGAGCACCTTCGCCCAGACATAGGCGGATGAATACATTCTGTCGCTCCTTTCCTCTGTTTGTAACAGGAACCTTTCTGCGTTTTAAAGCATAGCATTTCAACCTAAATTATAGCACATTTTCCCGTAAATTACAAGCCGTATTTCCGCCCGGAATTCCTTTTCCCTCTTGACCCGCCAGGGGGGGTATGGTATAGTAGACAATCAATTAAGGCCCCGATTCCGTAGGGGCGGCTACCAGCCGCCCGCAGCGTTGCGGAATTGAGCGGTCAGTTGAATGAAAATTGCCAAAAGTTTTTGAGTTCGTAGGGGGCGGCAATCTGTCGCCCCGCCGGGTACCGGGATTGAGCGGTTTGTCTGTACAGCTCACGTTCGTTGGGTTTCGGGCGGCTGGTATCCGATGAATCAATTGTATGATTGCCACTGGCAATCATTGATATCTTGATTCGCTGCGCGGAGCACCACCCCTACGCACCCAAAGTGTTTAACCGTTTACCTTTTTAACCAAATCTCTCTCAAAACCATAGGCTGAGTGCCCTCTTCAGTCGCTGCGGCGACAGCTAATTAATTATTGTATCATTGCCACTGGCAATGATTGTAATTAAAGATTCGCTGCGCTCTGCAACACCCCACAGGGAAGCTTAGGGGATGTACCCTTTCGGTTATACGTTCATCTTTACTGCTTCCGAAACCGTTAGGTTGAGGGTCGGCAGGTTGCCGACCCCTACGGGGGGCAAAGAATTTTACATATTACCGTTCAACGAACCGCACCCCCTCAGTCAGCCCGTTCGGGCTGCCAGCTCCCCCATCGGGGAGCCAAGAAAAAATACATACAAAATCGAGGTAGAAAAGCCGTGAATCGATGGGAAACGATTAAGAAGATCTGGACTTATTTCGTGATCGCCGGGGTGGCGTGTTTGTCGGCGGTGAATTATGAGCTGTTTATTTTTCCCAATCAGTTCGCACCCTCGGGGATCAATGGCGTTTGCACCATGATTCAGCATCTGACGGGGATCAGCGTGGGCTATCTGAGCCTGCTGGTGAACATTCCCCTGGCTATCTGGTGCTATCTGGAGGTCAGCCGGGCGGTGGCGGTGCGGAGCATGGTGTATGTCGTCACCTTCTCCCTGGCCCTGCTGGTGCTGGATCGGATCGACCTGAGCGTCATTGCCTACGCCACCGACAGCGGCACCAGCCGCATTCTGGGGCCGCTGGTGGCGGGCATCATCATGGGCTTCTGCTACGGCGTGCTCATCAAGGCCAGCGCTTACACCGGCGGCACCGACTTCATCTCCGCCGTGGTGCACAAGCACCATCCGGGCAAGAGCGTGTTCGCTCTGAGCTTCATTATCAACGCCATGGTGGCGGTGGCCAGCTTCTTTGTGTATGATTACCAGATGGAGCCGGTGATTTTGTGCATTCTGTACGGCTTCACCTCCACCACCGTGGGCGACCGCTTCCAGAAGAGCGGCCGCAGCGCCATGCGCTTTGAGATCGTCACCGACTACCCCGACGAGGTCTGCGGCGACATCATCCACCTGCTCCACCACAGCGCCACCCGCTATAAGGCCGTGGGCGCCTACACCGGCAAGGAGACCTGGATCGTCATGTGCGTGGTGAACACCACCCAGGCCGCCGCCCTGGCCGCCGTGATCGAAAAGTACCCCCACACCTTCGCCATGATGAGCCAGGTGGGCAGCGTCATGGGCAACTTCAAAAAGCTCTCCGAAAAAGGCACCCCCGTCGCCCACATCCTGGACGACGGCGACGGAAAAACAGTGTGAGCCCCCCTCCCGTAGGGGTCGGCAATTTGTCGACCCGCCGGGTACCGGGATTGAGCGGTTCGTCTATACAGCTCAGTTTCGTTAGCTTTCGGGCGGCTGGTATCCGCCCCTACGGATGGGTACGTACCATTCAACTTGCCCTTAATAAAGAACCAACTGCGGTAGCCCTCTTCAGTCAGGCCTACGGCCTGCCAGCTAATAAATCGAGGTATGATTGCCACCGGCAATCATTGATATTCTGATTCGCTGCGCGGAGCACCACCCCAAGGGAAGCTTTGGTGGAGGGCGGGAGCTGGTGCCATTCAACGAACTGCTATCAAAGTGGTTACGCTGCGGGGCGACAAATTGCCGCCCCCTACGAACTCAAAAACTTTTGGCGGCTTCCACTCAACTGACAGCTCAATTCCGCGACGCTGCGGGCGGCTGGTATCCGCCCCTACGGGGTGAGATTTGTTAATTCAATGCCAAAAAACGAAGGAGGAAAAAACACCATGGCATATTATTATAAGGAGCCGAGTCATACGTTCAGTGAGTATTTGCTGATTCCGGGGTACACCTCCGAGGAGTGTATTCCTGACAATGTGAGCCTGAGGACGCCGCTGGTGAAGTATCGCAAGGGGCAGGAGCAGCCGGCGATTTCGCTGAATGTGCCGCTGACCTCGGCGGTGATGCAGTCCGTGTCCAACGACACCCTGGCCATCGCTCTGGCCAAGGAGGGCGGCATCAGCTTTATCTTCGGCTCCCAGACCATCGAGAATCAGGCCGCCATGGTGGCACGGGTGAAGAACCACAAGGCGGGCTTCGTCACCTCCGCCTCCAACCTGACCCCGGACAATACTCTGGCCGACGTGCTGGCGCTGAAGGCGAGCAACGGCTTCTCCACCGTGGCCATCACCGCCGACGGCACCCCCAACGGCAAGCTCCTGGGCATCGTCTCCAGCCGGGACTACCGGGTCTCCCGGATGCAGCCGGAGGACAAGGTGCGCACCTTTATGACCCCCCTGGAAAAGCTCATCACCGCCCCCGCGGAGACGACCTTGAAAGAGGCCAACGACATCATCTGGGAGCACAAGCTCAATTCCCTGCCCATCGTGGACAGGGACGGGAACCTGATGTACTTCGTATTCCGCAAGGACTACGCCTCCCACAAGGATCATCCCCTGGAGCTGCTGGACGAGAAGAAGCGGTATCTGGTGGGCGCGGGCGTGAACACCCGCGACTATGCCCAGCGCATTCCCGCCCTGCTGGAGGCGGGGGCGGACGTGTTCGTCATCGATTCCTCCGAGGGCTACACCTGCTGGCAGAAAAAGACCATCGACTGGGTGCGGGAAACCTACGGCAATACCGTGAAGATCGGCGCGGGCAACGTGGTCGACCGGGACGGCTTCCGCTTCCTGGCCGAGGCCGGGGCGGACTTCGTGAAGGTGGGCATCGGCGGCGGCTCCATCTGCATCACCCGTGAGACCAAGGGCATCGGCCGGGGCCAGGCCACCGCTCTGATCGAGGTGGCTGCCGCACGGGACGAATACTTCCGGGAGACCGGCGTGTATGTGCCCATCTGCTCCGACGGCGGCATCGTCCACGATTACCACATGACCCTGGCGCTGGCCATGGGCGCGGATTTTCTGATGCTGGGCCGGTACTTTGCCCGGTTCGACGAGGGCCCCACCCCCAAGATTATGGTTAACGGCGCGTATATGAAGGAATACTGGGGCGAGGGCTCCAACCGCGCCCGGAACTGGCAGCGCTACGACCTGGGCGGCGCCACCAAGCTCAGCTTTGAGGAGGGCGTGGACAGCTACGTCACCTACGCCGGCCCCCTGCACGACAACGTGGAGGCGTCGCTGTACAAGGTCAAGAGCACCATGTGCAACGTAGGCGTCACCACCATCCCCGCCCTCCAGCGCGACGCGAAGATCACGCTGGTCTCCTCCGTCTCCATCGTCGAAGGCGGCTACCACGACGTGACACTGAGATCGTCGTCCCAGGTGAAGTAAAAGGCATATGATAAAACCCGGACAAATTCGTCCGGGTTTTTGCTGTGTGAAAGCTTTTGAGGCCCGTAGGGGCGGATACCAGCCGCCCGCAGCGTCGCGGAATTGAGTTGTTAGTTGAATGAACATTACCAAAAGTTTCTGAGTTCGTAGGGGGCGGCAATTTGTCGCCCCGCTGGGTACCGGGATTGAGCGGTTCGTTTATACTGCTCAGTCCCGGTACTTGGCGGGCGGCTGGTATCCGCCCCTACGGGCTCAAAGTGTTTTGGATTGTACCTTTTTAACCAAATCTCTCTCAAAACCATGAGCTGAGTGCCCTCTTCAGTCGCTGCGGCGACAGCTTCCCCCACAGGGAAGCTTGGGGGATGTGCCCTTTCTGTTATACGTTTTTTCTTTACCACTCAAAAACCGTGGGGTTTAGGGTCGACAAATTGCCGACCCCTACGGGGCTCAGTTGTTTTGCTTGCCCCCGTTCAACGGACTGCTATCGAAACCGATGGGTTGCGGGCGGCTGGTAGCCGACCCCTACGGGGGGGGAGGGTCAGAAGATTTTTTGGGGGTTGAGGATGTTGTGGGGGTCGAAGACTTGTTTGATGCCTTGCATTAAGGACAGGGGGGTATCGCCATACTGGCGGCGGAGGTAGGGCTTTTTGGCGTAGCCGATGCCGTGTTCGCCGGAGACCAGGCCGCCCAGTTCGGTGGCGCGCTGGTACATCAGGTCGAAGATGGCGTCGCGGGTCTGATGCCAGGCTTCGTCGGAAAGGGAATCCCGGCAGATGTAGACGTGGAGGTTGCCGTCGCCGGCGTGGCCGAAGCTGGGGATGCGGACGCGGAACCGGGATGCCAGGGCGTGGGTATACTTGATGAAGGTATCCACCTGATTGCCGGGCACCACCACGTCGCATTCGTCCATCTCCGTGGTGGAGGCCTTGATGGCCTCCAGGAACGCGCCCCGGGCTGACCAGACGGATTTCTTCCGCTCCTCGGTGTCCACGATGTAGGCGTCCAGCGCGCCGATGCTCAGGCACAGCTCCGCCACGGTGGATAGATCCCGCTCCACCTGCTCCTGGCTGCCGCCGTCGAAGGTCAGCAGGATGTAGGCGTCGTTTTTGGTATCGGGGAAGCGCTTGCCCAGGTAGCTTTCGGAGAACAGGATGGTATCCCTGGACATATACTCAATGGCGGTGGGGGTGACCTTGGAGGAGATGATGCGGGGCACCGCCTCGATGGCGGATTTCTGATCCGGGAAGGGCACCAGCAGGCTCAGGGACACCTTGGGCAGGGGCACCAGCTTCAGCACCGCCTCGGTGATGATGCACAGTGTCCCCTCGGAGCCGATGACCAGATCCTTCAGGCTGTAGCCGGAGCTGTTCTTGGCCACCGCCGCGCCGAAGGTCTGGATTTCGCCGCTGGGCAGCACCACGGTCAGGGCGCGCACATAGTCCCGGGTCACGCCGTACTTCACCGCCCGCATCCCGCCGGCGTTGGTGGAGATATTGCCGCCGATGGTGGCGCTCTTCTCCCCCGGATCGGGGGGATACAGCAGATCGTGGGCCTCGGCGAAGGCGGCCAGCTCCATCAGCAGCACACCGGGCTGGACGGTGACGGTGAGATTCTCGGTGTCCAGCGCCAGAATCTCATTCATTTTTGTGGTCTCCAGCAGGATGCCGCCGCAGATGGGCACCGCCGCTCCCACCAGGCCGGTGCCGCTGCCCCGGACGGTGACGGGAATGAGCCGCCGGTCGGCCAGCTGCATGATCTGGGAAATCTCCTGGGTGGTGCTCACCCGCACCAGCACCTCCGGCATGCGGCTGACGCCGCCCAGCTCGTCGTGGGCGTAGTCGGGGTTGATCTGCTCCCCCTGGAGCACGTTTTCCGGGCCGGCGATGGCCCGCAGGGCGTCGATATCCGCCTGTGTTACCTTGCTGTACATCAGGATACCCCCTTGATCTGCTGAATCAGCCTGGGAAGAATTTCGTTCACGTCCCCCACCACCCGGTAGTGGGCCACATCAAAGATGGGCGCGGCGGGGTCGGAATTGATGGCCACGATGCACTCCGCCGCCTTCATGCCCGCGGCGAACTGCACCGCCCCGGAGATGCCCAGGGTGATGAGAAGCTTGGGCTTGACGGTGCGGCCGGACAGGCCGATCTGGTGCTTGGCGTCGTACACGTTGCTCTCGACCAATGGGCGGGAGCAGGCCACCACGCCGCCCAGAAGCGAAGCCAGCTCCGCTGCCCAGGCCCGGGCGGCCTTGCCCGACGCGCCCCGGCCCACGGCCACGATCACGTCCGCCTCGGCAATGTCAATGTCCCTGGGCTTTTCCTGGGTGCTGAGCACGTCGATGGCGGAGCGCCGCATTTCCTCGGTGACGGGCATGGGCACCACCTCGCCGGTGAGTGCCTCGCTGGGCTTTGGCTCGTTGAACACCTTATAGCGCACGGTGCAGAACTGGGGCCGGGTGTGGGGGGTGACGATCTGGGCCATGATGTTGCCGCCGAAGGCGGGGCGAATCTGGACAAGATCGGTATTTTCCTTCATATCCAGGATGGTGCAGTCCGCCGTCAGCCCCGTGCGGCACCGGGCGGCCACCCGGGGGGCCAGCTGCCGCCCCAGATTGGTGGCCCCCACCAGAATGGAGGAGGGGCGCTTGCGCTGGATGAAATCATAGAACGCCTGGGCGTAGGGCTCGATGCGGAACTCCGCCAGGGCAGGATCGTCGTAGACGAACAGGACGTCCGCCCCGTAGTGCCGCAGGGTCTGGACGCAGCCGTCCAGCTGATGACCGATGGCCAGCACCCACACGGGGTGGCCCGTCACGGCGGCCAGCTCCCGGGCCTTGCCGATCAGCTCGTAGGTCACCCGGTGGATTTTGCCGCCGGAGCAGTCGGCGTAGACGCAGATGCCCCGCCAGGCGGCGCGGTCAACGGTCTTGGCTTCCTCCTGGAATTCCACCAGGCCGCCGCTTTTGCGGACGCACATTTTGCACAGCTTGCAGCCGGAGGAGATGTCCAGGCGCCCATTTTCATAGGAGATCGCGCCGAAGGGGCAGATATCCACCAGCGCCGGCGCGTTTTCCGGGGTGATGAGATGATGGTTGATGATGAGCTTTCCCATATGGCCGCCCCCTTACACGAATTTTTTCTGCCGCAGCAGCGCCAGCAGCGCCTGGGCCTGGGTGCCGGCGTCCCCGTCCAGGGTCTGCCGCCCGCCGGTTTTCTCCGGGGGGAAGATGCGCTCTACCTGGGTGGCGGAGCCGCTCAGGCCGTAGTGGCCGGCGTCCTGATCCGCGAAGTCGGCAAAGCTCAGCATGCGCACCTGCTCCTCGGTCAGCTGCTTGCGGATCTTATAGGAGGGCAGCCGGGGGGTGTTGATGTCGCCGTCCATGCTCAGCAGGCAGGGCAGCGCAATGCGCAGCTCCATGACCCGATCGTCCAGCCCGGCGGTGACGGTCAGCTTCCCCTCTTCCAGCGCGCCGATGGCGCGTACATTGCTCACATTGGGCAGCCCCAGATATTCCGCCACCTCCGCGCCCACCTGGGCGGTGTCGCCGTCGGTGGTCTGCTTGCCGCAGATAATGAGATCAAATTCCCCGCACTTTCGGATGCCCTGGGAGAGGGTGTAGGCCGTGGCCAGCACGTCCGCCCCGGCGAATTTGCGGTCGGACAGCACCGTGCCGCCGGAGGCGCCCATGCAGATGGCCTCCTGGATCACCGCCTTGGCCTGGGGCGGCCCCATGGTCAGGCACTGCACCGTGCCGCCGAACCGCTCCGCCGCCTCCAGCGCCGCCTCGATGGCGTACAGGTCATAGGGATTGCACTTGCTGGGCACACCGCTGCGCTTCAGCACCCCGCTGACCGGATCCACCTCCACATTGCTGGAGCCCGGAACCTGCTTGATGCACACAAGAATTTTCATATCCAAAACCTCCCGGTTTACAAAAACAATCAATCTGCGCCAGAGCTACCCCTGAATCATATAACCGAAAGCCCCCGCTGTCAATCCAAGCGGGGGCTTTCCCAATTCACGAAACACAGATTTGGTTGGTTACATAGTTTTTATGACGATAAATTAGATGTTTTGCATAAAATAGATAGTTTTCTACCGATAGTATTTCAACGATTTTAATAAAAATAGGGTTATTGCCGTTTTCGATAGCAATACGTTGAATGGCAAGCCCCCCACCGTAGGGGCGGATACCAGCCGCCCGCAGCATACCGGCATTGAGCGGTATATTGAATGGACATCACCAAAAGTTTCTGAGTTCGTAGGGGTCGGCAACCTGCCGACCCTAAACGTTGCGGAACAGAGCGGTGCATTGAATGGCAACAGCTTCCGCGCCCACCAAAGCTTCCCTTGGGGTGGCGCCCCGCGCAGCGAATCAGAATATCAATGATTGCCGGTGGCAATCATACCTTGATTCATTAGCTGGCAGCCCACAGGCCTGACTGAAAAGGGCTACCGCAGTACGTTTTTTATTAAGGGTAAGTTGAATGGTGCCCGCCAATCCGTAGGGGCGGATATCAGCCGCCCGCGAGGTAATGGACGTGAGCTGCCGGTTGAACGGAAGCCGGAAAAATCTTCTGAGTTCGTAGGGGTCGGCAACCTGCCGACCCGCAACGTCGCGGAACAGAGCGGTTCGTTGAATAGAGGCAGGCTACGGTTACCTCCAAAAGTTTCCCTTGGGGAAGCTGGCAGGCCGTAGGCCTGACTGAAAAGGGCTACCGCAGTGGGATTTTTATTAAGAGTAGGTTGAATGGTACGCGCCAATCCGTAGGGGCGGATATTAGCCGCCCGAAAGGTAACGAAAGTGAGCTGTACAGACGAACCGCTCAGTCCCGGTACTCGGCGGGGCGACAAATTGCCGCCCCCTACGGACTCAGAATATTTGACATTGTACCTTTTTAGTTGAGTCTCTCTCAAAACCATCACCTGAGTGCCCTCTTCAGTCGCTGCGGCGACAGCTATTTAATTATTGTATCATTGCCACCGGCAATGATTGTAATTAAAGATTCGCTGCGCTCTGCAACACCCCACAGGGAAGCTCAAGGATTTACCCGTCAGGTTATACGTTCATCCATACTGCTCCACAAACCGCCAGCTTGAGGGTCGACAGATTGCCGACCCCTACGAAGGGATAATCAAAAATACAATTCAGTGGCGAGGTTGCCGTGGATGTAGAGGCAGAGGGCTTTTTTGAGGAAGGATTCGGTGACGCCGAAGTAGTCGGCCAGCTCCCACAGGTCGGTGTGGCCGGAGGCGATGGCGTCGTCCAGGGCGGCCACGGGGATCAGGCGGCGGATGGCCCACTTGTCGGCCCGGTTCTCGTGGCGGGCGCGCAGGTCGGCGGCGGCGTAAATATTATAGAAGCTGCCCGTCAGGCAGTGGCCCAGCTCGTGGCTCAGATGCACCCGCTCCCCGGTCTCGGTGGCGGGGCCGCTGTCCAGCCCGATGGCGCACCCCCCGTCCGGCAGCTGGATGGACATGGATTCGCACCCCGGCATGGGAAAGCGGAGCACGGGAATATTCTGCTGTTCCGCCTGGGCATAAAGAGATTGCAGCGATACCATGACATAATCCTTTCCGGCAGAGCCGAATAAAACGCGAAAATGGTGCGGCTTTTGGCAGCAGAGCGGTGAGTGGGATGCACCCCATCCGTAGGGGCGGATACCAGCCGCCCGCGAGGTTGCGGAATTGAGCTGCCGGTTGAATGGAGATTACCAAAAGCTTCTGAGTTCGTAGGGGGCGGCAATTTGTCGCCCCTCAACGTTGCCACTTCGATAGCAGTGCATTGAATGGAGGAAGTTTGGGGGATGTACCCTTTAAGTTATACGTTTTTCTTTACCGCTCAAAAACCGCAAGGTTGAGGGTCGGCAGGTTGCCGACCCCTACGGAGGAAAAGGGGGCTTATTTTTTCTTATTCTTTTCCCGTTCCAGGACGAAGTGGGCGAAGGAGCGTACCTCCTCGAACATTTCGGGGGTGATGTCCTGGGCGCCGCCGAAGAGGGCAAATTTGAGGGCCTCGTCGGTGGGTGCGGCGGCGGGGGCTTCGCCCAGAATTTGGGAGGTGGGCAGGCCGAAGTAGGCGGTCAGCTTGGCCAGCACCGTGCCGGAGGGGACGGTGTCCGGCTCCCGCTTCCATTTGGAGACGGCGGACTTGCTGATCCCCGCGTCCTCCGCCGCCCGGGAGGGGCTGACGCCCCGGCTGCGGCACAGCGCGCAGAAATGGGGATAGAAGCCCGACGGCTGGGGCGCGGGATGGGGGGTATCCTCCAGCAGCTCGGCGGGGCTGACGCCGAGGTAGGCGGCCAGCTTCTCCAGCGCGGCGGCGGTGGGACGGGCGGACGGATTCTGCTTCCAGCTGGAGGCGGCGGCGCGGCTCAACCCCGCGTTCTGCGCCACCCGGGAGGGGGACTCCCCCCGGGCCTGGCAGAGGGCAACGAAATTTTCATAGAACATGACTGCATCTCCCCTGTGCCGCCCCGTCTTGTAGATTTTGCCCCACAGGGCAAGAAGAACGGGGCCAATCGGGATGCACGCTTTGGATAGGTTCACCAAAATTAGACAAAGTTCAAAATAGTGAAATACAGGGACTTGACAAATTGAAATAAGTGCACTATAATGAACTCACGGTTGACACAAGTGAACTGTAACGAAATCAAAAGCCCGCGGTGGATCGGCAGCCTGCCGGTTTGGGAAGCAGTAAAGGCTTTCTGAGTCCCCGTAGGGGTCGGCTACCAGCCGACCCGCAACCTTGCGGTTTAGGAAGCAGTAAAGATGAGCGTATACCGTAAAAGGATACATCTCTTGGCTTCCCTGTGGGGTGTTGCAGAGCGCAGCGAATCTTTAATTACAATCATTGCCGGTGGCAATGATACCATAATTAAATAGCTGTCGCCGCAGCGACTGAAGAGGGCACTCAGGTAACGGTTTTGAGAGAGATTCGGTTAAAAAGGTACAGTGTTAAACATTTTGAGTGCGTAGGGGCGGATATTAGCCGCCCGCTGTGTACCGGGCCTGAGCTGCCGGTTGAATGGAAGCCGGAAAATCTTCTGAGTTCGTAGGGGGCGGCAATTTGTCGCCCCGCTGGGTACCGGGACTGAGCGGTTCGTCTGTACAGCTCACTTTCGTTACCTTTCGGGCGGCTGGTATCCGCCCCTACGGATTGGCGTGTGCCATTCAACTTACCCTTAATAAAGAACGTACTGCGGTAGCCCTCTTCAGTCAAGCCTACGGCCTGCCAGCTTCCCCCAAGGGAAGCTTTGGTGGTGGCTGTCACCTGCTCCCATTCATCGTACTGCTGTCAAAACCGCAACGTTTGGGGTCGACAAGTTGCCGACCCCTACGGACTCAGATGGTTTTAGCTGCTCCCATTCAACGGGGTGCTATCGAAACCGTCAGGTTGCGGGCGGCTGGTATCCGCCCCTACGGGGTGGGGTGCGGGGGATTTGATTTCGTTGATCCGAATGCATCCGGGGCGGGGGGACTGCCCGCCCTGGGTGTATTTTAGCATAGGGGTTCTGAATTTTCAACTATTTTTTACTTCGTTGTACAAAAAGTATATTCTACAATGTGTCCAATAGGCTGGACGGAAAGAGGGAACCATGGAAAAGGGCTTTGATCTGTGCACCGGGCGGGATGCCAAGGGGCGGGTGTGGATGACCCGGGTGCCGGGGGGCGTGGTGCGGACGGGGATGTTCGTGCGGCTGCTGGGCGGGGTGTTCATCCTGATCGAGCGGGTGGAGCAGAACGGGCGCACCACTGCCCCGCTGTGCGCGGCCATGCAGGTGCTGGACAGCGTATGGGAGGGCCGGGGTCATGACTGAGCCGTGGCTGGAGGCTGAGCGCCGCGCCGCGGCGGCGGATCGGCGTCTGGCCCGGCGGCCGGTGTGCGCCGACTGCGGCAGGCATATCATCGATGCATGGTGCTTCCCCCTGCCTGGCGGCGAAGCGCTCTGCGAGGACTGCGTGCGGCAGCGCATGGTGGAGGTGGAAGCGTATGGAGCATGAGGACGGGGCGCGGGTCAGAGCGGTGGCGGGGCGGCTGCTGGAGCGGCTGGAGCAGGCGGCCCGGGAGCTGGACTGCGGGGTGGAGATCCGGCGGGAGCGGTGCAAGGATGATGCCGGCGAGCGCTGCTTTGAGGTGCATCGGTGCAGGGAAAAGGGCATGGTCGACCGGGCGGGCCTGAAGCAGCTGACGGGGGTGCTGAAGGACTTGCAGGACATCCTGCGCCAGGACGATTCCATGGACGCCCGGGAACGGGAGCTGAAGCTGAAGCAGATCGAGCGCAGCCTGAACGCCAGCTCCGACACCGGCGTCACCGTAGTCCTGTCAGGCGCGGCGGAGAGCTATGCGGAGTAGAGGATACGAACTGTCTGGGGCACGATGGTGTTTTGGGAGCGGTTAAAAACTTCTGAGCCCCGTAGGGGTCGGCAATTTGCCGACCCGCAGACTTACGGTTTTTGAGTGGTAAAGAAAAAACGTATAACCCAAAGGATACATCTCTGAGCTTCCCTGAGGGGTGTAGCAGAGCGCAGCGAATCTTTAATAACAATCATTGCCGGTGGCAATGATACCATAATTAAATAGCTGTCGCCGCAGCGACTGAAGAGGGCACTCAGGTGATGGTTTTGAGAGAGATTCGGTTAAAAAGGTACAGTGTTAAACATTTTGAGTGCGTAGGGGCGGATATTAGCCGCCCGAAAGCTAACGAATGTGAGCTGTATAGACGAAACGCTCAATCCCGACACCCGGCGGGGCGACAAATTGCCGCCCCCTACGAACTCAAAAACTTTTGGTGACGTTCATTCAACTGACAGCTCAATTTCGCGACGCTGCGGGCGGCTGGTATCCGCCCCTACGGGTTGGCGTGTGCCATTCAACTTACCCTTAAAAAAGGACGTACTGCGGTAGCCCTCTTCAGTCAAGCCTACGGCCTGCCAGCTTCCCCCAAGGGAAGCTTTGGTGGAGGGCGGGAGCTGGTGCCGTTTGACGGGGTGCTATCGAAACCGTCAGGTTGAGGGTCGGCAGGTTGCCGACCCCTACGGACTCAGGAACTTTTGGCTATTTTCATTCAATTGACAGCTCAATTCCGTGACGTTGCGGGCGGCTGGTATCCGCCCCTACGAGGGGTCAACTGAGAATTTGGGTATGAGAGAGAGGGGGAAAAAGTGATGGGGGTACGGTTGGTGATGCCGGAGCCGAATTTGAAGCAGAGGCAGGCGCTGTTGGAGCGGCATCGGTATGTGGGGTATGGCGGGGCGCGGGGCGGGGGGAAGAGTTGGTTTGTGCGGTGGAAGGCGGTGCTGCTGTGTCTGCATTATCCGGGGATCAAGGTGCTCATCACCCGGCGCACCTACCGGGAACTGTACAATAACCACATCGCCCCCCTGCTGCTGATGCTGAATGGGGTGGCCAGCTACAACAAGACCGACAAAATTTTCTATTTCCCCGGCGGCAGCACCATCTGCTTCGGCTACTGCGACGGGGACGAGGATCTGGGGCAGTATCAGGGGGCGGAGTACGATGTGTGGTTTGCCGACGAGGCGGGGCAGTTTCAGGAGCGCTGGCTGGTGCAGATCGACGCCTGCGTCCGGGGGGCCAATGATTTCCCCAAGCGCACCTATTTCACCCTGAACCCCGGCGGGCCGAGCCATGGGTATTTCAAGCGCCTGTTCATCGACCGCAATTTTCAGGAGCAGGAGCACCCGGAGGACTACGCCTTTATTCAGGCTCTGTGCACCGACAACACCGCCCTGATGAAAAGCCAGCCCCAATATCTGCGCAGTCTGGAAAAGCTGCCCCCCAAGCTGCGCAAGGCCTGGCTCCAGGGGGACTGGGACGTATACGAGGGCCAGTTCTTCGAGGATTTTTACGACCGGCCCGACCACTACCGCGACCGGCAGTATACCCACGTCATTGAGCCCTTTGAAATTCCGAAGGAGTGGAAGCTGTACCGCAGCTTCGACTGGGGCTATCACCGGCCCTTCTCCTGCGGCTGGTGGGCGGTGGACTACGACGGGGTGGCCTACCGCATCCTGGAGCTGTACGGCTGCACCGCCACCCCCAACGAGGGGGTGCGCTGGACGCCGGAGCAGGTGTTTTCCAAGATTCATCAGATCGAGACGGAGCACCGCTGGCTCCGGGGCAGGCGCATCACCGGCATTGCCGACCCCGCCATCTGGGATGGGGAGACCGGCGAGAGCATCGCCCAGACCGCCGCCCGGCACCAGGTATTCTTCCAGCCGGGGGACAACAAGCGGCTGCCCGGCTGGATGCAGGTGCACTACCGCCTCCAGCTGGACGAGAACGGGTATCCCCAGATGTACATTTTTAAGAACTGCCGGGCCTTCATCCGTACCATCCCCCTGCTGCAATACGACCGGGTGAACGCCGAGGATGTGGACACCGACGGCGAGGATCACGTGGCCGACGAGGTGCGCTATTTCTGCATGAGCCGCCCCATCCGGCCCCGGCTCCCCAGGGCGGAGGACGGCTACAGCCGCTCACCCCTGAAGCTCTTCCTGGACATTCCCAGGGAGCAGATCACAGCGGCCGAAAAGCGGCCGGGAATGGAGATTATCAATGACTAATGTGAAAAAGCTGCCCATCGGCCAGGAGCAGGTGCGCCGGGCCAGGGCCACCCTGAACCGCTACAAGGAGGGCAAGGCCAACCTGGAGCGCCGGGTGGTGGAGAACGCCCAGTGGTACAAGCTGCGCCACTGGGAATGCATGCGGGGCCGGGGGAAAAGCCAGGTGGAGCCTACCTCCGGGTGGCTGTTCAACGCCATCGCCAGCAAGCACGCGGACGTGATGGACAATTTCCCCAGCCCCAATGTGCTGCCCAGGGAGGAGAGCGACCGGGCGGAGGCCAGGCTGCTCAGCGCCGTCGTCCCGGTGGTGCTGGAGCAGAGTGAATTTGAGCAGGTTTACGACGAGGTGAACGACTGCAAGCTCAAATCCGGCACCGGCATCTATGGCGTATTCTGGGACGACAGCCGCCTGAACGGTCTGGGGGACATCGCCATCCGCAAGGTGGACATCCTGAACCTCTTCTGGGAGAGCGGCATCACCGACATTCAGGCCTCGGCCAATGTATTCCATGTGGAGCTACAGCGCAACGAGAGCCTGATCGAGCGCTACCCCCAGCTGGCGGAAAAGCTGGGCTCGCCCGAGGAGGTCAGCAGCAAATACCTGTATGACGACCGGGTGGACACCACCGAAAAAAGCGCCGTGGTGGACTGGTACTACAAGAAGACCGTGGGCGGCCGGACGGTGCTGCACTACTGCAAATTCGTGGGGGACACGGTGCTCTTCGCCTCGGAAAATGAGGAGCAGTACGCCAGCCGGGGCTGGTATGACCATGGGCTGTATCCCTTCGTCTTTGACCCGCTGTTCCGCACCGAGGGCACGCCCTGCGGCTTCGGCTACATCGACGTGGCCAAGAGCGCCCAGGAGTACATCGACCGGGGCAACCAGGCGATCCTGATGAACATGCTGGTCAACGCCCGGCCCCGGCACTTCATCCGCAGCGACGGCAGCGTCAACGAGGAGGAGTACGGCGACCTGAGCCGGGATTTTGTCCACGTGGAGGGCGGCCTGGGGCAGGACAGCATTCTGCCTATCCAGAGCACGGGGTTGAGCGAGGTGTATCTGGCGGTGCTCAACGGCAAGGTGGACGAACTGAAGGAGGTCACCGGCAACCGGGATATCTCCACCGGCGGCACCAGCAGCGGCGTCACCGCCGCCAGCGCCATCGCCGCCATGCAGGAGGCGGGCAGCAAGCTCAGCCGGGACAGCAACAAGGCCGCCTACCGGGCCTTCCGCCGCATCTGCCTGATGGTCATCGAGCTGATCCGCCAGTTTTACAGCCTGCCCCGGTGCTTTCGCATCGTGGGCGAGGCGGGGGCGGAGGAATTCATCCGCTACAGCAACCGGGGCTTGCAGGCCCAGAGCGACGACATGACCGGCCTGACCCGCGTGCCCCTGTTCGATATCAGCGTCAGCGCCCAGAAGCAGAGCGCCTATTCCCGCATGAGCCAGAACGAGATGGCGCTGCAATTCTACTCCGCCGGGTTCTTCGACCCCCGCAACGCGGAGCAGGCCCTGGCCTGCATGGACATGATGGATTTCGACCGCAAGGACATGGTGATGCAGCGCATCGCCCGCAGCGCCCAGCAGTACCTCCAGTCCCTGGCCGCCGCCCCCCTGCCCGCGCCGGAGGAAACGCCGGAGGAACGGCAGGAGCCGCAGCAGCGGCCCACCGGCAAAGCCAGCCTCCGGGGCGAAAAGCAGGAACCCTACGCCACCCGCACCGCCCGCCAACGCGTCGCCAACTCCACCAGCCCCACATAGTGCGCCCCCCCACCCGTAGGGGTCGGCAACCTGCCGACCCTCAACCCCACGGTTTCGATAGCAGTAAAGATGAACGTATACCGTAAAAGGATACATCCCCAAGCTTCCCTGAGGGGTGTTGCAGAGCGCAGCGAATCTTTAATAACAATCATTGCCGGTGGCAATGATACCATAATTAAATAGCTGTCGCCGCAGCGACTGAAGAGGGCACTCAGGTTGTGGTTTTGAAAGAGATTGGGTTAAAAAGGTACAGTGTTAAACACTTTGAGTGCGTAGGGGCGGATATTAGCCGCCCGAACCCCCGCCACTTCGATAGCACCCCATTGAATGGCATCAGCCGAAAACCACCGCCTGCGTAGGGGTCGGCAATTTGTCGACCCGCCGAGTACCGGGATTGAGCGTTTCGTCTATACAGCTCAATTACATTACCTTTCGGGCGGCTGGTATCCGCCCCTACGGAGAGGTGCTTCCCATTCAACCTACCCTTAATAAAAATCCCACTGCGGTAGCCCTCTTCAGTCAGCCCTACGGGCTGCCAGCTAATGAATCAAGGTATGATTGCCACTGGCAATCATTGATATTCTGATTCGCTGCGCGGAGCACCACCCCAAGGGAAGCTTTGGAGGTAGCGCAACCTGCTCCCATTCACCGCACCGCTCTGATACGTTACGCTGCGGGGCGACAGATTGCCGCCCCCTACGGACTCAAAAGCTTTTGGCAATGTCCATTCAACTGACAGCTCAATTCCGCGACGCTGCGGGCGGCTGATATCCGCCCCTACACGGGTAGGGTGTTCCCATTCAACACACGTTTTATAAACTACGAAAGGAAGAACACATGGTAACAGTACATTTTTACACTGCCCTGGATGAATCGCTGCATTTGCGGGTGCGGGGGCATGCTGGGGCGGGGGCGCGGGGGCGTGATCTGGTGTGCGCCGGGGTGAGTACCCTGTGCCGGGGCCTGGGCCGGGCGGTGGAGCATCTGGCTTCGGCGGGGCTGCTGGCCGCGCCGCCCCGGATCGTCCTGCGGGAGGGGGAGGCGGAGATCGACGCGCTCCCGCTGCCCGCCCACCGGGACACGGCGGCCCTGGTATTCTGGACGGCCCAGGTGGGCCTGAACGAGCTGGCCCGGTCGTTCCCCCGAAACGTGACCCTGGAGGGCGTCATTCACCTGGGGGCCTCCGCGTGAGCCAGCACCCCCATTGGGGAGCCAAGGGGGAACATTATAAAAAGAAGGAGAAAAGTAGATTGGATAACAACAATTGGATGCAGCTCTTCGCCGAGGGGGCGGAGGGCGGGGCGGAGGGGACGCCGGAGGCGGAGCAGTCCGGCGCGGCGGCTGAGCAGGCGCCGCAGAGCCAGACCCAGGCCCATTGGCAGCGGGTCAATCAGATCTATGACGGCATCGTGCAGGAGGCGGAAGGCCTGCGGGAGCTTTTCCCGGATTTTGATATCCGCCGGGAGGCACGAAACAAGCTGTTTTGCAGTCTGCTGCGCAGCGGCGCGGATGTGGAGAGCGCCTACTGCGGCGCCCACTTCCGGGAGCTGCTCCCCGCCGCCATGGCCTACGCCGCCGAATACACCCGCGGCCAGCTGGCAGCCAGTATGGCCGGCGGCGGCCGCCCGGCAGAAAACGGCTTGACCGGCAGCGGCGCGGTCAAGCTGGGTTCCAGCGTATCCGCCCTGTCCCCCTCCGACTACGCCCGCATCTGCCGCCTGGTAGAACAAGGCCAACGGGTAAGCTTCGGGTAAGGCCACCCCCCGTAGGGGTCGGCAATCTGCCGACCCTCAGCCTGGCGGTTTTTGAGTGGTAAAGAAAAGCGTATAACCTAAAGGGCACATCTCTAAGCTTCCAAGGGAAGCTCAGCCTGTCAAAGAACCCCAGCTTTTCAGCAAGCGAAAGCCGGGGTTCTGTTGTAATTCGGGCAGTAATAAACAA
>CAKTIM010000010.1 GCA_934565795.1 uncultured Oscillospiraceae bacterium | reverse complement strand
TTGTTTATTACTGCCCGAATTACAACAGAACCCCGGCTTTCGCTTGCTGAAAAGCTGGGGTTCTTTGACAGGCTGAGAAGCATCCCGGATACGATGTGTATCCGGGATGCAAATCAATTACATATACTTGGCGGTAGAAACCTTAACGCCAGGCCCCATGGTGGAGGCTACGGTGCAGGAACGGATATACTGGCCCTTGGCAGCTGCGGGCTTTGCCTTCACAACGGCCTTTACCAGGGTGTCCATATTCTCGGTCAGCTTCTCGGAGCCAAAGGAAACCTTGCCGATGGGGCAGTGGATGATGTTGGTCTTGTCCAGACGGTACTCAACCTTACCGGCTTTGATCTCCTTGACGGCAGCGCCGACGTTGGGGGTCACGGTACCGGCCTTGGGGGAGGGCATCAGGCCCTTGGGGCCAAGAACCTTACCAAGACGACCAACGATGCCCATCATATCAGGGGCAGCGACAACCACGTCGAAGTCAAACCAGTTTTCCTTGGTGATCTTCTCGACCAGCTCCATGCCGCCGACGTAATCAGCGCCGGCCTCCTTGGCCTCGTCAACCTTGGCGTCCTTGGCGAACACCAGAACGCGGCGGGTCTTGCCAGTGCCGTTGGGCAGGACGACAGCGCCACGAACCTGCTGGTCAGCGTGACGGGAGTCAACGCCCAGCTTGATATGGATTTCGACGGTCTCGTCGAACTTGGCGGAAGCGCCCTTCACAACCAGATCCAGGGCCTCAGTGGGATCATACTGAACGGAGCGGTCAATCAGCTTGGCGCTCTCCTTATACTTTTTGCCTCTAAACAATTTATTATCCTCCTTAAAGTGGTGATGCGGAATAATCCTCCCACATGTCCGAAATTATATTTCGGATCAGCAAATTATCAGTCAACAACAACGACGCCCATGGAGCGGCAAGTGCCAGCAACCTGGCTCTCGGCAGCTTCCAGGGAAGCGACGTTCAGATCGGGCAGTTTGGTCTTGGCGATCTCGGCAACCTGCGCCTTGGTGATGGTGCCGACCTTGGTCTTGTTGGGGACGCCAGAACCCTTGTCCAAGCCGATGGCTTTCATAACCAGCATGGGGGTCGGAGGAGTCTTGGTAATAAAGGTGAAGCTGCGGTCTGCGTATACAGTGATGACGACGGGAATCTTGTAGCCCTCCATATCCTTGGTGCGGGCGTTGAATTCCTTGATGAAAGCAGCGATGTTTACGCCATGCTGACCCAGAGCCGGGCCAACAGGGGGGGAAGCGGTCGCCTTTGCGGCGTTGATCTGAAGCTTAATAATGCCAGTGACTTTCTGTGCCATAATAAGCACCTCCTGAATAAAATGTGGTAATATGCGCGGCGCGCATTTCTTGCGGGGCTTTCACCCCTCCCACGTTCCGGCCGGGAAGCCCGATCCGATGCGTTTACTGGGAAATAACCTCCACCTGGTCAAGCTCAAACTCGACGGTGGTCTCGCGGCCAAACATGGATACGATCACGTTGACCGAGTTGTTTTCGACCTCGATGCTCTCTACGGTGCCGGTGAACGAGGTCAGGGGGCCATCCATAATCCGCACGGTATCACCCACGGAGTAGTTGACGATGATCTCCTTCTTCTCCACGCCCATGGCGTAGACCTCTTCTTCGGTGAGGGGAGTGGGGTCGTTGCTGGAAGAACCTACGAAACCGGTTACTCCGCGAATGTTCCGAATCACGTGCCAGGTATCGTCGCTGTATACCATCTTCACCAGGACATAGCCGGGATAAACCTTGCGGTCAAACGTCTTGCTGACGCCGGACTCGGTGATCTCGGTGACGGTCTCCAGCGGGATGGAAACGGCGAGGATCTGATCCTGCAAATGGCGGGATTCAACGGTCTTTTCGATCGTTGCCTTCACCGTGTTTTCGTAACCGGAGTAGGTATGCACAACATACCATTTTGCAGTTTCCGTCATGACCTGTACCTTAGTTGAAAGCGCCAATCAGGGCGTTGATACCAACCTGAGCCACAAAGTCGAACAGCCAAATGAACACGCCGACCGCTACCACGCAGCCGACCACAATGGCCGTATTCTTCAGGACCTGCTTGGGGGTGGGCCAGACAACCTTTTTCAGCTCGCTGCGAAGCTCACGGAAATACTTGCAGACCTTGCCCCAGGTTCTCTTGAACCAGTTTTCCTTTTTCACATCTGCCATGTCGGAGCCTCCTTACTTCGTCTCGGTGTGGACGGTGTGCTTTTTGCAGAATCTGCAATACTTCTTCATTTCGAGACGGTCAGGATCGTTCTTCTTGTTCTTCATGGAATTGTAGTTTCTCTGCTTGCACTCAGAGCATCTCAAAGTGACTTTAACGCGCATAACGGCACCTCCTTAAATATTGCCTCCCTGTACCACTCCGGCTAGAAAGATTTAGATACGGTCAACTACAAACAACCGTTCCGAAGCTGAAAAAGGCGCACCAAAAACAGCCCTTTTTCACAGGTAAGGCCATTCTAGCATAGGGGGGGAGTAAAGTCAATAAGTTTTTTGCGGAAAATAGGGAAAACTGCCTTGTTTTTTCGGGGGAAATCCGATACAATACGGCTAATACGAGGCAGGAGGATATTAAAATGAAGATCATGGGAATTGATTACGGAGACGCCAGAACCGGGGTCGCCATTTCAGACCTGCTGTGCAGCATTGTAGGCAGCTCAACGGTGCTTCCCAGCCGGAACACGGAAAAGCTGATTGCCGACATTGTCCGCTTGGCGAAGGAAAACCAGGTAGGGGAGATCGTGGTCGGCCTGCCGAAAAATATGGATGGTACGGAAGGGAACCGGGCGCAGCTTTGCCGGAACTTCGCGGCGCTTCTGCGCAGCGCAACCGGCCTGCCTGTCGCAATGTGGGATGAACGCCGTACCACGGTGGAGGCGCACAATATTCTCTCCGTCCACAATTATCACGGCAAAAAGAGGAAGGAAACCGTGGATGCAGTTGCGGCCTCTCTGATTCTGGAGGGCTATCTGGCATTCAAAAAAAGATGACCGCCCAGCCATCTTTTATAATGTAACGCAGCAGAGCGAATCATGCTTTTGATCCGCTCTGCTGCTTTTTGTATCGAAGCTCCCGCAGCGCAGTGATGAGCAAAAGCACGCCAAACAGCTTTCGCAGAATGCCGGTATCCCAGCTGCTGCTGAGCAGGGTAAACACGGCAGCGGCAATGCACCCGGAAACGGCAGCCGGGAGAATTTGCCCGATGCGCAGCTTCTTCCGAACGAAATGCGTTGCGACCGAAATGAAGGCAGGTGGGAGAAAGAACAGAAGATTCATATACTTTGCGACGGGATAATCGATTTTGCATACCAGCGTAAGCCAAAGGATCAGCAGGCTCCCGCCGCCGACGCCAAGGCCGGATAGGAGGCCCAGCACAGCGCTGAGCAGCAGCGTCAGGAAAAAAGACATCTGAATCCACTCCATAGCAGAATAAGGCCGAAAAAACGATGCAGCCAGGTAAGCGGAACACGCTTGCCAATGAGCGCGGACAGTACGCCTCCGATCGCCCCGCCAATCAGATACGGAGCCATACCGGGCAGGGGAGGGGGCGACGTGCGGTACTGAACAAGCAATGAGCAAACACAGATGGGCAGCATGATGCTCAGCGACCGGGGGAACAGCGTTTCCTCGTCCTCGACACAGAAAACAGAGAGCAGCGGAATGAGCACAAGCCCGCCGCCGGAGCCGAGGACGCCGGTAACCGTGCCTGCAGCAAAGCCGATGGCGGCGTAGCGTACAATTGAAATATAGCATCCCTCCCAGGAAAAGGATGCCACAGAAACGGGAATGTATTCTCTTGCGTTGAGAATGTCCACGCCCTTGCGGGAATATAGATGAGAGGAAAGGAGCGTGGCTGAACATGGTTGTGAATCGAAAGCCAAGCGGTACGACAAAGTCAATACCCGTCGGCCTTGCAATGGGGTGGCTGGCGGAAATGCTGGTCACGGTGATAACGTGCATGGTGCTTGCGATGCTGATCCTGAACGGAAGGGCAGGGTGGGGGACAATGGGCTGCGGAGCAATGGCTGTACTGTTCCTGTCCGCTTATCTGGGGGCGGTGATCTCCAGCAGACTTGTAGGCCGCCGAAAGATGATGGTCTGTGCACTGTCTGGCACGATTTATCTATGCACGCTTCTAATTGCGGCGCTGCTCCTTTTTGGCGGAAGGCTGGATTCGATGTGGCTTCCGGCGCTCCTTGCGGCAGGTGGTACAGCGCTGGCTGGACTACTCCACGGCACGCCACAGCAGGGGAAAACAAGGCGAAGAAAGAGAAGATAGCCGTAAAAATGTACAAAACGCGCATACGGGTAAATTAAATTTACGCGTAAAGTCAAAAATGCAGGATTACATGCAGAAATCAATATTTAGTGATTCTGCACACTATAGACCGCTAGATGTTGTTGATTTAATCGAAAATGGTAAAAACAAACGTTCAGATAAGTCGGGTGTTGACATAACAATGTTAACATAAATCTTGTCATAATCTACAAATCTATCCTGTTTTTTACAAAAAGCTTGAATTTTTGTAAAAAATGGAGTATAGTATGTCTGTATCAAAAAACAGTGTGCATATTTTCCCTGCTGTATGCATAATCGGTTCGTGTGTGGTTTTGCTTTTGCTGTGCTTGGAGGCAGGGGTGTTTGTGTGGGTGTAGTTGATTTATTATTTCCTTGAGCGATTGTTGGTACGCTCTGCCGCGCAGTGATTTGAGCCGGATTTTCTTTATCTTCTAATTTGGATTCTTCAGCTTCTCAAGCTGATTATATTTTAAATTGCATCTTGTCCCCGAAGCAGTGGGGGAAGTGCAATCTATTTTGCTTGAGAGGGGCAGATTCCTTTCGCTTGCCGGCAGGGCGGGCTGAAAGAGATTATTCAATAGAGTAGAGGTTAACTGGTTCATGCTAGACTTGATTCATTCTTATGAGGATTACCTTGTAAAGGTAAAGCAAGCATCCGGCAATACCGTATCCTCCTATATGCGTGACATTCGTCAATTCATCGACTGGCTGCATCAGAAGGAGGAGGAAGATATCCTGGATGTGACCAGCGGTGATGTAAGCGATTACTTGGCGTACATTCAATCCCAGGGGAAGTCCGGGGCGACGGCGTCCAGATCGCTGGCCAGCTTAAAGAATTTTTACGCCTACGCAGTTTCAGCCGGTGCGGTGAAAGCGTCGCCAGTGCTCAGCGATATCCACGTGGAGCGCGGGCAGAAGAAGCTCCCCCAGATTCTCACCGGGAAAGAGGTGGAGCTGCTGCTGGCCCAGCCTGTATGTGAGGACTCCAAGGGCTACCGGGACAAAGCAATGCTCGAGGTCATGTATGCCACCGGCATGCGGGTGTCGGAGCTGATCGATCTGAATGTGGACGATGTGAACCTGGAGCTGGGCGTCGTCAGGTGCGGCGGAGAAAAGAAAAGCCGTGTGATTCCGCTCTATCCAGCGGCCCTGCACGCTTTGTCGGATTACCTGCAAGAGGGCAGACCTGTTTTGATCATCGACCCGGCGCAGACATCCCTGTTTGTCAATGTCAGCGGTACACGCATGAGCCGCCAGGGGTTCTGGAAGATATTGAAATTCTATCAGACCAAGGCCGGCATCGAAAAAGAAATTACCCCCCACACACTGCGGCACAGCTTTGCTGTTCATCTGCTGGAGAACGGCGCCGATCTTGGCTCTCTCCAGGAGCTGATGGGCCATAGCGACATTTCCTCCACCCAGCTGTATGCCCACATGGTAAACCAGAAAATCAGGGCGGTTTATCAGAAATGTCATCCAAAAGCTTAAAACAGCCTATCGCATGAAATATGGCGATGGGCTGTTTTTATCCTGCATATCTTCTTGATTTTCAAGGGGATGCACTTTATAATAAAAGCGGCAACTTCTATTGTAATTAGGGAGGTATATCAATGGAGCGCGTGTGTGAGTTCTTGAAAAAAGCAGGGGACTATTTCCTGGCCACCGAAGAGGGAAATCAGCCTCGGGTTCGTCCCTTCGGGACGGCACATATCTTTGAGGGAAAGCTGTACATTCAGACCGGCAAAAAGAAAAAGGTAGCCGCTCAGATTGCGGCAAATTCCCACGTAGAGCTTTGCGCGATGCACGGTGGAGAATGGCTCCGTGTCTCTGGCGAGCTGGTAGAGGACGACCGCCGGGAGGCCAGAGTATCCATGCTTGAGGCGTATCCGTCCCTGAAAGCACTCTATGACCCGGACGACGGAAATACAATGGTGCTCTATTTTAAGAACGCCACCGCCGTATTTTCCTCCTTCACAAAGCCGGATGAGGTTATTCACTTCTAAGACCCTCTAAATTTTCCAGATTGCAAAAATGACCGCTGCCTACAAAATGGCAGCGGTCAAAAAACTTCTTAGCAGAAAGCTAGGCAAGCTCTGATTAAATCGGCAAGAGCTGGCAGCGAGGGGCTTTGTTTCCAGGCAAAGGATGAAAAATGGAGGAATACTATATGTATTTCCCATTTTTCACCCTGCGGCATGGGGCAAAAGACCCGCTGTCCGGCCGCAGGCGATTTATTCAGAGGTTCCTTAGATGCCGGTCATGGCGGCCAGAACATCCACTTCCATCTGCTGAATGCCTTTCTTCATGGCGAGGCCCTCATCAATGTCAACATCGGAGAAGGTGCCGTCATGAGTGCAGACGATGCGGTTGGTCTTTCCGGCCAGCAGCAGCTCCACGGCCAGGTAGCCCATTTTGGTGGCATTCACGCGGTCACGCCCTGTGGGGCTGCCACCGCGCTGAATGTGGCCGAGCACCGTCACGCGAGGATCCAGATCGATGGCATCCTTGATCCTGGCGGCAATGTCTGCGGCAGAACCGGCGCCCTCGGCGACCACGATCATGTAATGGGTAAAGCCATTGAACCGGGCCTGACGAATTTTTTCAATCACGTCCCGCTCAAAATCAATGGGCTCCTCCGGCACCAGCACGGCAGTCGCGCCGCAGGCCAGGCCGACATACATTGCCAGGTAACCGGCATTGCGGCCCATCACCTCCACCACGGAGCAGCGCTCGTGGGACTGCATGGTGTCGCGCAGCTTATCGATGCACTCAATTGCAGTGTTGGCTGCGGTATCGAAGCCGATGCAGTAGTTGGTGCAGCTGATATCGTTGTCGATGGTGCCGGGGATGCCGATGACGTTGATCCCATATTTGCTCAGTTCCCGCGCGCCGCGGAACGTTCCGTCGCCGCCAATGGCAATGATGCCGTCCAGGCCCAGGAACTTGCAGGTGGAAACGGCGCGACGGCGGCCCTCGTCCGTCATGAATTCCTGGCTGCGGGCAGTATAGAGAATGGTGCCGCCGCGATTGATGGTGTGCGCGACGCTTTTTTCGTCCAGCCGAACCACATCGCCGGTAATCAAACCATTCCAGCCGCGCCGGATTCCATAGCACTCAATTCCATGATAAATAGCAGTACGAACAACAGCACGGACGCAGGGATTCATACCGGGAGCATCCCCGCCGCTGGTGAGCACACCGATTCTTTTAATGCTCATAATCTTATGCCTCCTGAGGAAGAATTTCAGACGCTCATATTTTACAGTTTATGACACCAAAAGTAAAGATTATTTTTTGCCCAATTGAAATCAAAGAAATCCGATAAATCAGAAAAAGAGGGTAGAGCATTGCAGAAAACAAATCGAAATAAAACCAATTGTTAGATTTTTTCTCTAAAAAAGAATTTGAAAAGTTTTTTTAACATCGCGCGGACTGGCGCAGATATGATGCATTTGTGCACATCGAGCTAGGAGAAGCCCACCTGTAATAAAAAATCGGCCCCTGGCGAATGGAATGTGAATTAAGCTCGACGTAAAGCGACAGGGGAAGCACTTTGGGTATATAATAAGCTCTTTGTATGCTTCGACTCAGTGAACGCAACAAAATAAAAATTTTGTTGCGTTCGGAATAGAAATGTGCTATAATAAACCCATCAACGGAATCAGGAGGCGTTTTCTATGCAGCGCTACAGTGATTGCCCGCAGATTCTGCGGGAGTTTCTTGTCTATCACGAAACCATCAAGGGCCAGTCTCCATTGACGATTTCCGAGTATTATTTGGACTTACGGCTGTTCCTGCGCTTTATAAAGCTGATGCGCAATGATATGCCGATCAATACGGATTTGGAAACCATCAGTATCAAGGACGTGGATTTGAGCTTCATTCGGGACATTGACACGAGTGATATATTTGATTTTCTTTCCTACCTTGCCAATGACCGTCCGCTGAACCCGGATGTTCCGATGACGGATCATGGCATTTCTGCCGCGTCTAGAGCGCGCAAGCTCTCGGCAATCAAATCCTTTTATAAATACCTGACAGTACGAACCAAGCAGTTATCCGAAAACCCTGTTGCAGATTTGGAATATCCCAAGCTGCGCAAGAGTCTACCCAAGTATCTGACCATGGAGCAATCAGCTGCGCTGCTGCAAGCCGTGTCTGGCGCGAACGAAAAGCGGGACTACGCTATACTGATGCTGTTCCTAAACTGCGGCATCCGGCGCAGCGAGCTTGTGGGGCTGAATCTGACGGATGTATATGAGGATCGAATCCGCGTTGTGGGCAAAGGCAACAAAGAGCGCATCGTCTACTTTGGCTCCGCCTGCCGAAAAGCGATCGATGCCTATATGGTTGAGCGTAATGAAAAGGTCTTGAGCGATAACCGGGCGCTTTTCGGCTCCAGGGACGGCAACCGAATCAGCGTGACAGCAGTGCACCGTCTGGTGAAAAAGGCGCTGCTTCAAGCGGGGCTGGATTCCACCCAGTTTTCGGCGCACAAGCTCCGACACACGGCCGCGACCATGATGCTCTCCGGCGGTGTCGACGTCAAAACCGTTCAGGAGGTACTGGGGCACGAGAACCTGAATACCACACAGATTTATACGCACATTGAAAACACAGAGCTGAAAATCGCGGCTGAGGCCAATCCCCTCTCCAAACTCGATTTCTCCGAGAAATAGAGTTGATTTTGCAAAAATAATGTCATATAATAGGAATCGCGACCAAAAGTTGACATTATTTGAAAGCGAGGACTGCCGCATGTCGATTGGAGAGCGCATTACGGATCTTCGGAAAAAGGCCGACCTGTCTCAGGGGCAGCTTGCCTCGCTGCTGGAGGTTTCCAGGCAGGCAGTCAGCAAATGGGAAAATGACACCTCCAGCCCCGATACCATCCGTCTCATTCAGTTGGCGGATGTGCTGAATACCGACGTAGAATTCCTTGCCACCGGGAAAATACCAAAGAAAAAGGTGGAAAGGCTCTATATCAATGTCCCTGTCCCGGAGATTCGGGAAAAGATCGTGGAAAAAACGGTGGAAAAGCCGGTGGTCAAATATGTGGAGAAGCCGGTAATTCAAACAGTGGAGCGCACGGTCGAAAAGCCGGTTGTCAAGCGGGTCGTGCGGGTGCGCTACCTTCGGAATCCGATGGAATTTGCCGTTCTTGGCGCGGTGTGTCTTGCAGTTGGTATAATGATCGGGCTTCTGTTCTAAGGAATCTCCGAAAATTCCCCTGAATCAAAGTAATTGCCTTTGGTTCAGGGGGATTTTTTACAATGCAGCCTCAATAGCCTCTCGGATGTTGCGAACGCGATAGATGGTCAGGCCGTTGGGCGTATCCAGCTTTTCACTGCCGCTGCGGGGAATCATGCATTTTTTAAAGCCCAGACGGGCGACCTCTGCAAGGCGCTGATTCATATGGGACACAGAGCGTATCTCCCCTGTCATTCCCACCTCGCCGATGGCAACCATGTCATCAGGAATGCATTGATCGCGGTAGGACGACGCCAGCGCCAGCACAATGGGCAGATCGGCCCCTGGCTCGTCCAGACGCAGACCGCCAATCACATTGATATAGGCATCAAAGAGACTCATCTTCATTCCTGCCCGCTTTTCCATCACGGCAAGCATCAAAACGGCACGGTTAAAATCAAACCCGTCGGACGCTCTGCGGGGCACGTTCAGCGTCGTTTTTGCCACCAAGGCCTGTACCTCTGCCAGAACGGGGCGGGTACCCTCCATCACGCAGGATACACAGGTGCCGCTGGCCCCCTCCGGGCGCCCCTCCAGCAGCATTTGCGAGGGATTCGGCACCTCCACAAGGCCCACATCCCGCATTTCAAAAACGCCGATTTCATTGGTGGAGCCAAATCTGTTCTTCGCCGCCCGCAAAAGTCGGTAGGAGGAATTGGGGTCACCCTCAAAATACAGTACACAGTCCACCATGTGCTCCAGAACCTTGGGGCCTGCGATATTTCCGTCCTTGTTGATGTGTCCGACCACAAATACGGTGATGCCATTTGATTTGCTCAGCTGCATCATGGACATGGTGCAGTCCTTCACCTGGGACACGCTTCCGGGCGAGGAATCGTTCTCCTCATTATAAAGCGTCTGGATGGAATCAACGATCAAAACATCCGGCTTTGTTTCAGCAACGGCCTCCAGAATATCGGAAAGGCGCGTCTCGGAAAGCACAAAAAGTGCCTCAGGCGAGACGCCCAACCGCTCCGCCCGGAGCTTCAGCTGCCGCTCGCTTTCTTCGCCGGAGACATAAAGCACCTTTCGCCCGACGCACAGACTGTTGCAGATTTGCAGGAGCAGCGTCGATTTGCCGATGCCCGGTGCACCGCTGACCAGCACCAGTGAACCGGCCACTGCCCCGCCGCCCAGCACCCGATCCAGCTCTCCCATGCCGGTTGAAAATCTTGTCTCGCCGTCAATGGGAATCTCCTGGAGCCGCTGGGGGCGTCTGCTCTGCCCTACCGGCGCCGATTTGGCCTTGCCAAGCGTCGCGGACGGCTTCTCAATATGCTCCTCTATGGTGTTCCAGGCGCCGCAGGCGGGGCACTTCCCCTGCCACCGGGGCGTTTCGTTGCCGCAGCTGGTGCAGTAAAAAACAGTCTTTGCTTTTGCCATCATTGCCACCCCATTCTCTTTTTAATGATTATACCATCTGCGTCAAGCGGATGCAAGAAACTGTGACAGGCCGGTAGCAATCACACAGCACAGCTTTTTTTGATACGCCGGGGTAGCCAACATTGCCTCCTCCTGCTGATTGGACAGGAAACCGCATTCAACCAACACGCCGGGGGCATTGATCTTGTCCAAAAGATAGATGCCGCTCCCCTGCTTGGCTTTGCGACTGCTTCCCGGATTCAGGCATGAAACCAGCGAGGCCTGCAGCAGCTTTGCCAGCTCGTCGCTGCCTTCTGAGCCGGCATAGAATACCTGCGCGCCGCTGTATTTCCCCTCTGGAAATGTATTCTGATGGATGCTGACCAGGATGGGATTGTATGTCCGCTCCACGATCCGCACGCGCTGCTTCAGATCGGACACCTTCTTCTGGGCAATTGTCTGTCCGGCAGTATAGACGGATACATCGGTTGTGCGGATCATTACGGTGTCGTAGCCCATCAGGTGAAGCAGGTCGTCCAGCCGAAGGGCGATTTGGAGATTAAATGTGCTTTCGTTCTTCCCGGTGCAGGAGACCGCGCCCCCGTCCTCCCCGCCATGTCCTGGGTCGATCACAATGCGGTGCAGCCGCTCCATAGGTACCATTTCCGAAATTACCGTAACGGTTCGGTTGCCAAGAAAGGTTCCGAACAGGAACAGTCCGATGACCAGACTGTAAAACAGCAGCACATTCCCTTTCCCGTTTCGCTGACTCATACGCAACACCTCGCTGTATTCTATGCGCCATCTTAATTGGGATGAACATCCTCCACATTTTGGCATAGAATGACTTGGAATGACGTTTTCAGTCATGCCGCAAAGGAGGTTTTTGTATGCAAAGAAAACAGGAAATCCCGACAGGGATGGGAAAGCTCCCGGCAATTGCGCCGCTGGCCAACCCCTATGTTCCGTTCCAGGCGGATAATCCAGAACAGTACGAAATGAGCCAGGGGCTGATCCGCGGGACGATGTACCCTGGGCTTGACCTGCCGTTCAAGGGAATGGTCAATAAGAATCCCCTGCCCCAGTCTGCCCTGGCAGAGCTGCAGGAGCTGGGCTTTGCCGTGCAGGAGCTGGCGCTGTATCTGGACACCCACCGGGACGACATGGAGGCGCTGGAGCTGTACCGCCGATACCAGCGCATGTATCACGATCAGCGGATGGAATATGCCCAAAAGTATGGCCCCCTGAGCCATATTGAGCCAATCACCGCAGAGGAATACAACTGGCTCAACGACCCATGGCCGTGGGAATACTGCGCGAATAAGGAGGGCTAACCATGTTTTCGTATGACAAAAAGCTGCAATACCCGGTAAAAATCAAGAATCCCAATCCCAACCTGGCAAAGATTATCCTGACCCAGTACGGCGGCCCCGACGGCGAGCTGGGCGCAAGCCTCCGCTACCTATCCCAGCGCTATTCCATGCCCTTCGACGAGCTGAAGGGATTGCTGACGGATATTGGGACAGAAGAGCTGGGACACCTTGAGATGATTGGGGCGATTGTGCATCAGCTGACGCGGAATTTGAAGGATAATCAGATGAAGGATCCTGCGTTTGCGCCCTACTTTGTGGATCATACTGCTGGGGTGTATCCGGCCTCTGCGGCGGGGACGCCGTGGAGTGCTGGGTCGATGCAGGTGGTGGGTGATCCCATCACGGACCTGACAGAGGATCTGGCGGCGGAGCAAAAAGCAAGAACCACCTATGATAATATTCTTCGTATCAGCGACGACCCGGATGTGAATGATGTAATCAAGTTCCTGCGAGAGCGGGAGATCGTTCATTTTCAGCGCTTCGGCGAGGCAATTCAGCTGCTGCGGGATAAGCTGAATCAAAAGAACGTTTACTATATGAACCCTGCGCTCGACATGTGATGAAAAAAGTGGCCGCTGCCTCACAATTGGGCAGCGGCCATGTAAATTTTAAAATACGAAAAATGCAACTAATTTTTGCTAAGGAATTTACGCCATAAGTTATATTCAAGAACACTCTGGCATTTGCAGATACCGCTTGTGAAAAACTGTTTTCTCATGCTCAGTCGGCCTACTTATTGGAGGCGAGAAACATTTTGAAAAATGCTAACTGCAACCAGATGTTGCCAGAAAGTGAAGCTAATTTGAAAGAATTTTCACAATTTCATCTAAGCTTCTAGCGTAGTGGATTCTTTTCTGGCGTGCCTGCGAGGACAGGCCACAGACGGACATGTGCTCAAGAAGCGCTTTCAGATTGTCATAGAAGCCGTTAAGATTATATACGATGCAGGGCGCATCCAGATAATCCAGCGCGGCCATGGACATTACCTCGGATAGCTCTTCTAAGGTGCCAGTGCCGCCGGGGAATGCGATGAAGGCATCCCCCAATTCAATCATCTTTTCTTTCCGCTCATTCATATTCCGGGTCACAATCAGCTCGGTCAGTTCATCAAGCTGAAGGTTTTCATCCACGAATGACTGAGGCTCCACGCCGATCACCCTGCCGCCTGCGCATATCGCGCTTCTTGCCAGCTCACCCATAAGGCCGCTTTTGGAGCCGCCGTAAACAAGCGTGTTGCCGCTCTCTCCAATCCAGGTTCCCAGCTCCCTTACTGCGGTAGCCAGCTGCGGATCATTCCCCCGCCAGGCTCCAAGATAAACCGTAATGTTCATCCCCCATATCCCCTTTCTCTCTGCTTTATAAGAGAATTATATCATATTTGTTCCGTTTTTCAATAGAGTGTCAAAGATGCGGGGGCTGACCTCGTAGTCACGGTCTATAAAAATGCATGTTGTATTGCGTTTCCCGGAAAATCTCTGGAAAGCTGCATTGTCCCGCAGCAGGGCTTCAACGGTGCAGCCCGTATCATCCAGACGGGCCTCGATAGCGTTTGCATGCGCTTTGATCGCGTCAAAATTTCGGCAAATATAGCGTTCGCTCATTATAAGGCAGCAGCAGCGGATTTGGCCCAGATAGTCATCATCAAAGTCCTTTTCCCAGTCGGGCGGGATATAACATCCCTCCACGGTCAGGTTTTGGTGGTTTTCAATCGCTGTTTTTATCATTTCCCGCACAATTGGCCACAATAGCTGCGTCAATTCTTCGTCAGAACTCAGCGGCGTAAGCTCGGTCATTCCGCTGCGGATAAGGCCCATTTTCAGATGGTCGATAGAAAGATATGGATAGTGATATTGTTCAAGCAGCCGCTGCGCCAACAGCGTTTTTCCTGTGTGGGATGCCCCGGTAATCAGAATAATCATGTGTGCGTCTCCCCTGCTGTTCGTTCTGGAAAGCATACAAAGATGTGCAGCTGCCCATCTTCATAGCTCGCGGAAATGCTTCCGTTCATCCGTTCGGTCATTTGCTTTGCAATCGACAGGCCCAGGCCTGTTGAACCCCTAGCCGACTCTACAGTGAAGAAGCGCTCAAACAGGCGCGCTGTCTGCACCCGGCTCAGCCTTTGTGCTGAATTTGAGAATGCAACAGTGCCGTCTGCCGTGAGTGTCACGGAAAGATCACCGTCAGAATATTTGACCGCATTGCTTAAGATATTATCAAATACGCGGCGAAGCGCTCCGCTGTCCAGTATTCGATTTACCGAATCATCGGGCAGCTTGATACTGGGGATGATGCCGCGCTCGGTCAAAACGCCGTAAAATGCGGCAAGGCTCTGCTCCAGCACAGATCTGACGCTGACCCTTTCCACCTGCAGGTGATCCAACGCGGCGGTTACCACGGAGTACTGAAACAACTCCTCTGTCAGGGCACGCATGGCGTCGGTACGTTCATGGATGATGGAGAGATAACGGCGGGCTTTGTCGGTATGCGGCGCCTGTTCCAATAGCTCCAGGTAGCCGCATACCGCCGTCAGCGGCGTGCGCAGGTCGTGGGAAATGTTTGTGATGGCAGATTTTAATTCTGCATCCCCATTTTGCAGCCGAAGCCGCTCCTGGCGCAGTGACTCCAGTTGCGTATTGAGCTGCGCAGCCAGGGCACGGACAGCCCTGTCGCCGGTGGAAACGGAGATTTGGGTATTGGTATCGGTGCAGCGCTTGTCCTCCAGCTCCTGCACGATCTCAACCAGGTCGCGGCGCAGCAGATGCAGCCGCAGTAGCAGGCCGAGTACGCAGAACGCAAGGGCGCCGGACAGAACAATCCACCAAATCTCCATAAACAGGCTCCTTATTTCAAATCTTTTCGCCCAAAGCAGACGACTCCGGCAATGGATGTGATGAGAACGATCTCAAAAGACGCGCACAGAGAGAAAATTGGATGCATCAGCTCCTGATTTGCCAGCAGCACCGCTTGCCCGCTGGGGAAGGCATCGATAATAAACTGGTAGATTTTTCGCAGTGTGCCGGATACATAATATGGATTTGGGGATGGCTCGCCTATCTCGATGCCATGGGGTGTCAGAATCGCGCCGGACGTCAGCTCCGGCTCACACAGAGCATTGTAAACAATGCTCCCGATGGCGATCAGGCCCAGCATTGCCAAGATGGACACCACCGCAGATGTGGCCCGGTTGGGAATGAGCATGGCGAGCAGCGTCAGAAACGCCGCCTCCGCAGCTGTCAGCATCAGAACCAGCGCCACGTTCAATAGAAGCTCTACTCCGCCGCCCAGCTTGAACCGGCCCAACGGCAAAGCAATTACAGCACTGCCCAATATCCAGGCCAGGACAATGATAAAGCACCCGGCAATGACCGTAACCAGCGCGGACAGATACACGTTCCAACGGGAATGTCCGGCGATCAGCTTGTTTCTAAGGGTGCCATCCTGATACTCCACGCCGAGAAACAGGCCGGAAAACGTACCATAAAATAGGGGGAAGAACGGAAATATCTGCAAAATTGCCATTTCAAAGGTGGTGATTTGCTCATCATCCGGGCTGAGCCTATACAGGGAGAATGCGGAAAAGGCAAACGAAGCCGCGGCGCACAGCCACAGCGCCCTGCTTCTGCGCAGGCGGTAAAGATTCGCTCTTAGAAGCTTACGCATGGCGGCCACCTCCGATCAGATTCATGTAGAAGCTTTCCAGACTTTCGTCCCGCTCCTTCATGCTGTAGATGATGCATCCGCGCTGCGCTGCCTGGGTGGACAGCGCCGTAACCTCAAAGCTGCCGTAGATATCCGCTTTGTTTTCCTCTGCGATGCTGTATTCAAGGCCCATCTCATCCAAAACCTGAACCAGTGTGCGAATGCTGCTTACCTCCACCCGGACGCATTTGCGGCAGCGCTGCTCCAGCTCCTCGCCGCTCATTTCCGTTACCATGCTGCCAGCATCGATAAAACCATAGTGCGTGGCCAGCCGGGCAAGCTCGTCCAGAATGTGACTGGAGATCAAAAACGTAATGCCCTGCTCACGATTGAGCTTTAAAATCAGCTCTCTGATCTCAATGATCCCCTGCGGGTCAAGCCCGTTCACCGGCTCGTCCAGAACGAGGAAATCCGGCTTACCGGCCAGCGCTACGGCGATGCCCAGCCGCTGACGCATGCCGAGGGAGAAATTTCTGACCTTTTTTCGCCCTACACCTTCTAGCCCGACCAGCTGAAGCAGCCGGTCAATCCCAGCTTCCGACGGAACCCCCAGCACCCGGTATTGGTGGCAGAGATTTTCTGATGCCGTCATATCCAGGTAAATGGACGGCGTTTCCACCACTGCTCCCATCCTGCGGCGGCTGCGACTGATCCTGGCGCTGGAATTGCGAACGCCATAGAGACTGTAGCTGCCGCCGCTCGGCTCCTGCAGGCCGCAGATCAGCCGAATGAGGGTTGTCTTGCCTGCGCCGTTGCGGCCCACCAGGCCATAGATTGCCCCCTTGGGGACGTGCATGGACAGATCGTTCAGCACCGTACAGGCCCGGTACCGCTTGGTCAGCCCGCTTGTTTCAAGCACATATTCCATAAATGTACCTCCTTTGCTTGATGCGGGCAGTATACATTGTAAAGGTTGAGAAAGCGGTTAAAGAAACCGTTGAGAAAGGGTTGAGATATGGAAAAAACGCGGCGTTTTCATTCTTTCAGGCAAAAGCCGATGCCCCATACGGATTCAACATAGTCCTTTCCTGATGCTTCCCGCAGCTTGGTGCGGAGGTGGCTGACGTGGGTTTTCAGAGAGCTTTCGGTACAATCAGGCGTGTCCAGGCTGATGCGCTCCAGAATGGTGGACTTGGCGACCGCCCGCCCCGGATTCTGCATCAGCAGTTTTAAAATCGCAAATTCCGTGCGCGTCAGCGGGATGGCCTTTCCGGCCACGGTGACATGCCGAGCCACCGTATCCATGGTCAAATCGCCGCAGGAATACACTGCTCCCAGGGGAGAGTGTACTTTTTCCCGCAATCTCACGGCAATGCGGGCAAGCAGCTCTTTGGATGCAAAGGGCTTTGTGATATAATCCGCAGCGCCTCCCAGCAAAAGAGAAACCTTGTCCGCCGTATCCGCCTTGGCACTGACCACAATTACCGGGATCCCCGCTAGCTGCGGCAAAAGCGCTTCACCAGACAGGCCGGGCAGCATCAGATCCAACAAAACGAGATCGGGGCGACTTTCTTTGAGCAGCAGCAGCGCCTCGGTGCCGGAGTATGCCCGCAGCACAGCATAGCCTTCCTGCTCCAGCAGCTCCTGCTCTAAATTGCCGATGTGCGCATCGTCGTCTATAATCATTATTCTCTTCATAAAACACCTCTGATGCAAAGCCATATATTGACATTATAGCGTTTTTGCTGCTGTACTGCAAATTAATATTTGCTTAATATCGCAGCGACGCATTATGTTCCATAAAGTATGTATTGCAACTAAAAGTTGCTAATATTTATATATTAAAAATGCAAATTAACAAAAGAAATATCTTCAAAGTTATTATTAAAAAGAGAAATTTAAAACATTCTGAGTACGTAGGGGCGGATGCCAGCCGCCCGCCATGTGCCGGAATTGAGCTGTTTGTCTATACAGTTCAATTTCATTACTTTTCGGGCGGCTAATATCCGCCCCTATGAGTTTCTGCCCTTGATTTACATTAAGAATCCAAAGTTCAAAAGGCCGCCGATTCAGTCGGCGGCCTTTTGAATCACAATATATCCTATTAGGTTTTTCTGGTTGTCAGACTTTCTGCAAGGGCAATCAAATCGGCGGTGTCGCTGAACTGATCCAGGTGCCAGATGGCCTCCTGGGTATATTTCTGAACCAGCTCTTCGCATTTTTCCAGGCCATACAGGCGGACGAAGGTATTCTTCTGTCCGTCCATACCCGTCGCCTTTCCCAGCTCCCCTGCACTGCCGATCACGTCCAGCATATCATCCCGAATCTGAAATGCCAGACCCAGGCAGGCGGCAAAACCGGCGGCAGCCTCAATTTGCGGCTGAGAAGCACCACCGGCAATGGCTCCCAGGACACAGGCGGCGTTGATCAAAGCCCCGGTTTTCCGGGATTGGATATCCAGCACCTCCTGCTCGGTGCACTCCCGCTGTTCGCTCATGGTGTCCAGAACCTGCCCGCCCACCATTCCAAGGGAGCCGGCGTTGTTTGCCAGCACCTGAATGGCCAGGCCCATATCCCCTACTCTGGGAAGCTTGGCCGAGGCTGCCAGTCCGAAGGCGTCCGTCAGCAGAGCGTCACCGACCAGAATGGCCATGGTTTCACCGTATACCTTGTGGTTGGTCAAACGCCCCCGGCGGTAATCGTCGTTATCCATGCAGGGCAGATCATCGTGGATCAGGCTGTATGTATGGATCATCTCAATGGCTCCGGCAAAAGGGGCAGCCGTTTCCCATGTCCCGCCGGACAGGCGGCAGAATTCAAAGGTGAGGATGGGACGGATGCGCTTCCCTCCTGCCAGAAGGCTGTATTTCATCGCCTCAAAGAGCTGCTTTTGCGGCTCTTCCTCCAGCTGCGTAAAATAGTCTGCCAGGTATTTTTCAATATAATCCCGATATTCCCGGAAGCGGGCGTCACTGCTCATCGGTGAAATCCTCCTCAATCGGGCTGCCGTCCGGCGCGGTCATGATCTTTTTGACCTGAAGCTCAGCCTCGTCCAGGAGCTTTCCGCAGCTGCGGATCAGCTCTGTCCCCTCTTGGAACAGCTTTAGAGATTCCTCCAGCTCCACGTCACCCTTTTCCATGGCGCGGACAATCTGCTCCAGACGCTGCATGGACGCTTCAAAGGTTTGATTTTCGGGGTTCATTTGGCTTCCTCCTTTACTTCTGCAACAACGGCGTCTACCCTGCCGTCGGACAATGTGATTTTCAATGCTCTGCCGGGCGCAGTCTGGCGCACGGAGCGCAGGATCGTTCCATCATCGGAACTGACGATGGAATAGCCACGGGTCAGCACCTTCAAAGGACTCATGGCGTCCAGTTTGGCAGTGGATGCAATGAAGCGCTGCTTTTTGCGCTGAATCTGCTGGCTCTGCGCCGCAGTCAGTCGCGCCTTTAAATGCTCCAGATTCTTTTCCCGCTGCTCCAGATACCCGGTGGGGCTGGTGAGTGCGGGCGACTGGGCCAGGACGTTCAGCCGCTGGCGGGCGTGGCGAAGCCGCCCAGAGAGCGCAGAAGCCATTGCCGAGGCGGCGGCATCCATATTTTGCAGCAGCGCGGCCTGATCGGGCACGGCCAGCTCCGCCGCGTTGGACGGGGTAGCAGCCCGCAGGTCGGCCACATAGTCGGATATGGTTACATCCGGCTCATGCCCAACGGCGGAGATAATGGGAATTTGAGATTCATAGATGGCATAGGCCACCCGCTCGTCATTGAATGCCCACAGATCCTCAATAGAGCCGCCGCCGCGCCCTACAATCAGCAGGTCGGCAAGCCGGTGGTGGTTGGCATAGCGGATTGCCGCCGCAATTTCGCTGGGTGCCTCGGCTCCCTGCACCCGCACGGGGAAAAGGCGGACGTGGGTCAACGGATATCGTTTATTCAGTATCCGCAGCATATCATGGACGGCGGCACCGGCAGAGCTTGTAACGATTCCGATGGTGCCCGGAAAGGGCGGCAGGGGCTTCTTGTGCTCCGGGGCAAACAGTCCCTGGGCTGCCAGCTTTGCCTTCAGCTGCTCAAAAGCCGCGTAAAGGTCGCCAACGCCGTCCACGCTCATTGCGCTGCAATACAGCTGGAACGCGCCGTCCCGCGGGTACACCGTGATACGTCCCATGGCGATCACTTTCATGCCGTTCTCCGGCCGGAACCGCAGGCGGGCGGCACTGGTTTTGAACATGACGCATTTCAGCGCCGCGTTCTCGTCCTTGAGGGTGAAGTAGTGGTGCCCGGAGGGATACATTTTATAATTGCTGATCTCTCCCCGCACCGCCAGCTGGGCCAGCAATCGATCCTCGTCCATTTTGCCGCGGATGTACTCATTGATCTGCGTGATGGATAAAATCTGCTGCTGCATCTCATTCCTCCGTCATGCGGTGCGCCAGGACGGCAACACCCATTGCGTTGTCTGTAGAATACTGGGGCTGGGCAAAAATGGGATCAAGGGGCTGCATCACCCGGCGCAGCAGCGAATTGGAGGCCACCCCCCCAGAAAACACCACCCGCAGCCCCGGATATTGGCGGAGCGCCTGCTCCGTTGCGCGGTAGACGGCTCCTGCCACGCAGCGCAGCGCGTAGGCCGCCGTTTCGGCCGGGTCAGGATTCCCCTCGTAATACTGCTGCACCTTATTCTGCACCCCGGACAGAGAAAAGCTGGCAGCGCTGCATTTTACCTGGAACACCTGCGTCTGCACCGCCTGGCTGCTCAGCGCATCCAGCGCCTTTCCAGAGGGAAAGGGCAAATTCAATAGCTGGCCGGTACGGTCAATCAGCTGTCCGGCAGAAATATCTGTGGTGCCGCCGATCCTGGTGCACACCACATTTTTCCCCTCAGGCGCAACCAGAAGCAGCTCCGTGGTGCCCCCGGAGAGGTGCCAGACCAGGTATGGGACATCCAGCAGTTCCATATGTCCGGCGCTCCAAAGGGAGGCGGCGACATGCCCCTGCTGGTGGGAAACCTCGATAAGCGGAACCCGGAATACATCCGACAGGAGCTTGGCATGGGAATAGCCCACCATAAAGCAGGGCATGTAGCTCCCCTCCACCGCCCTGGGGCGGGTGCTGACGCCCACGGCGTCAATTTTTACCTCCGGCGTATCAGAAAACAGCCTGTCGGAAAGCTCCGGCAGGCTTTTGATATGGGCGAACACGGCATCGGACTGACGCAGCCCCAGCTCCCCCTGCTTCACAGGAAGAAGCCGAGAGCAATTCACCCCCGAAGTGCCGTCAAACCAGGCAATCGAAGTGGTATAATTGCTGGTATCGATTCCGATTACATTCATGTCTCTGCCTCAGCCTGGGCAGGCGCGAGGCTGCGCGCAAAGGAGCCCAGGATTCCGTTTACAAATGCGCCGGTGTCGTCGCCGTCGTATTTCTTTGCAAGCCGCACGGCCTCGGAAATGGCAACGCCGGTGGGCACATCCTCTACGTACAGAATTTCAAAAATGGCAAGCTGCATCACGCAGCGGGTCAGCCGGGAGATTCTGGAAACATCCCAGCCGATAGAAAACCGGCCGATCTGTCCGTTCAACTCCTCGGTGCGGTTTGCCACGCCGGTTACCACGGTGTCCAGATAGCGCACCTGCGCGCCGCTGGGGCGGTCGGCGTAGATTTCATTTTCCTGGGCGAGCTTTTTATAATACTCCTTGTCCAGTCTGGCGGAAATCAGCTCCTGCGGCTCCTCCCCGGTGAATTCATGGCTATAGATCAAATGTACGGCCAGTTCTCTGGCGTTCGCTCTTGTCATAGCGCTCCCTTACTTGCGGACGATGCCGCAGACATTGACGTTTATAACGCGCACCTTTACGCCGGTCATGGATTCTACCGCGTTGACGATGGCGGCCTGGACGGCCTGGGCAGTATCCACTACACTCTGACCGTAGTAAATGGAAACGCTGCAATCGATGGACAGGCTGTTGTCCTCGGAAATCAGAATTTTAACACCCTTGCCCCAGTTCTTGCTGATTAGATCGGCAATGTCCGCGCCGGGCTTGGTGACGATTCCGGCCACGCCCTCCACATCGGATACCGCATGCGCTGCAATGGTGGATACCACATCCTCGGAGATCATAATGGTTCCGTTCTCCTGCGCCTGGGTAATATACTGCTTATATTCAGCCATAGTAGCTTCCTCCTGTTCAATCGCCATGAGATCGGCATGGCAAACTTTTATATATTGTATCACAATTCCAGAAAAATACAACTATTTTCTGAAATGGCGCGCACAAATCATTTTACCCTGGCAACCGGCGCGGGCCGACGGCGCTGACAGCAAAAAGAGGAGGCAAAACTGCCTCCCCTTGATTTGCCTGAAACGCTACTGTACTTCCACCACGCGGATATCATTCAGGCCATAGTCCGACTGGGACATGACCACATCCGCGATAACGGCCACATCCGCCGATTGCAGCCCGCCATCCGGCGAGGATACGGCGACGGAGATTCCGTCGGAGGTCATGTAGGCCACGCAGTCCCGGTAGCCCTTGGCGATAATCAGGCTTTCAATCTGCGCCTCGCTGAGGGCGGTCTGCACAATGTCCTCCAGATCCAGGGCCGACTCCGCTGCTTTGTCGGATTCGCTGTAGGTCATGGCCTCCTGAAGCATGTTAAAGGCACTGTCCCGCGCCTGCTGACGGGAAAGCCGGACGGCTGCGAAATAATCCGTCGCTGTGGTGCTGATGTCCTCCCCTGCCGTGATGGCGGCTACGTCCTCGGTAAGCAGCAGCCCATCCTCGGACATGACCTTTTCGTAATCCAGGGTATCGGACAGGCTCGCCACGGAATCCTTCTCTGTGTAAAGCCAGTTGACGTAGATTCCTGCACAGACCGTGACCAAAACGGCAGCGGCTACCAGGTTCTTTTTCCATACTTTCATAAAACGAATCCTCCATTCATTTCATTTTCAAAATGGTTATTTTGTGATATCCCAGCCCGGTTGCGTTGGCTACGGCCTCGGTGATGGCGAGCCGGACGGACGGCTGGTCGGCACCCTGACACAGCACCACCGCGCCAAGATAGGTGGGTGGATTGACCTGGCAGATCAGCCCCTCCTGGTTCCGGGTACTGCCTGTGAGGATGACGGTATCCGACCGATCCGTCTGAGAATTGTCGTTTGTGGACGTATCCTTGTCTGACTGATAGATGGTCTGCTCACCTGCGGCCTCCGTAAGCAGAACCTGTACCTTTCCCGCACCGGCCATCTGGCTGAGAAAGGCGGAGAGCCGATCTTGGAGGCTGACGGTCTGTTCCGTTTTCTCGCTGGGCTGCACAGCCGTTTCCTGCTTCTGCTCCCTGCTGCCCACCGGCAGGAGCATCAGTATAATTCCAACCAAAAGGATCAGTAGGACGGGCTTGTATTTTGCGAAGAACTGCTTGAGAAATGGGACTGCTGTCTGATCCATGTCTGATGCTCCTTTGGTATGCCAAGTTCATCTGCCAGCAGCCTGCTCAGCCGTGTTTCTATGGATTCATCAAAGTCTCCGCGCAGAGTGACTGCCGATGGCGCGGGAGGCTCCCCGGAATCCAGCTCGACCTCCACCTCCAGGTTTGCGCCGATGGATTTGGCTTCTTTCAAGATATATGCTTCCGCCTCCTGCCGTATGATTCCGGCAACGGAACGCAGGCGGATATTTTCACCCACATCGGCTGCGTCCTGTGCCTCCGCCAGATAGCGGTTCTTCTCCTCCTCCCATGCCGGGAACCGCAGCCGAAGCAGCGGTGCAACCAGCGTAAAGGCGAGGAAGATGCTGCACGCAAGTCGGATCAGCTTCGCAAAGCCAGTCTTGGCAGACAGGTCGGTCAGAATGCCGCAAATCAATGCTGCGCATACAACGCTGAGCACAACGCTCCGAAGCGCTTCCATTAGCCGGCTCCTTTCATAAAGCAGACGGTGCCGATGATGGACAGGGTACACATCACCCCAGTCATCCCAAGCAGGATCCCCATGGCGGTACAAAAATCCTCGGTCAGGTTCGTCAGCCGCTTACATCCGACGATAGCGCAGAGGGCAGCCGTCCCCTTCAGCACCAGATAGTGCGCGCCAATCTTAAAAAAGGGGGCGAGAAAGATCCCGGAAAACGCGAAGATGCCGTAAATCCCGATGGTGTTTTTCGCAATGTCGGCACTGAGAAGGAGCGCCTCGGAGGCATCGGCCAGCGTTTTGCCAATGACGGGCACCACAGTGGATATGGCCGCCTTTGCCGCTTTCAGGGCGGTCTTGTCGGCAGTGCCTGTCACTGCGCCGGTGATGCTCATGTAAGTAAGAAAAGCGGTGAGCACCGCCTTCAGGAACCAGGCGGCAAGCTTCTTAATGGTATCGCGAAGCTGCTTCAGCGTCTCCTCTCCCAGGGCGCAATTCGCCACAGAGGCCGCCAGGAAAAGATAGATTGCCGGAACAAGCACCCGCCGAAGGGTATTTGTCAGGAAAGCGGTCACGACGGAGGTGCCCACATACAATGCCGCCGACGAGGTCATTGCGCCGCGAGCGGAGGCGGCGGCTGTCATCACCGGCAGAAAAAGCTTGGAATACTCGCTGATCTCCACCACGGTTTCGATTGCCAGCCCGATCAGCACCCGGGAATCCCGCAGCATCAGCCCGGCAATGCATGCGGCGCCCGCAATTTCTGCCGCAGAAGTTGCGCAGCCGACGGACAGCAGGATGGAGACGAGAAACACGCAGCTGAACACGGCCAAGCCTGTTTTCAGGGCTTGCCGAAATTCAATGTAGGCATCCGGCAGCGCCTTTTGGAGCATGGACAGCAGCCCCGCTCCGAAATCGCTCTGTGAATCCGGCATCAGCCGCTCCGCCTCCGCCGGAACCGTTGGGACGGTCAGCTCCTCAGCCTCCACATTTGGCGCAAGCGCCAGGAGCATACAAAGCACAGTCAGAAATAAAAAAAGGTATTTCATACATCTTCAAGAATCTGTACCAGCAGACTGGTCAGGGAAGAAAAGATGGGTATCGAGAGGTATAGAATCGCTGCGTTGGATAGAAAGCGAAGTCCCCTGCCCAGCGAGGAATTTCCGGCATCCGTGCAGACGGACGCGGCCATCTCGCCGGACATTCCAATGCCAAATATCTTCACCAGGGACAGCAGCAAATCACTGCGCAGGTCGCCCAACGCCTCCAGCTGCCCCAGGTAATCAAGGACGGGTGACAGGAATTTGGCCGCGACGATGGCAATCATCCCGCAGGCGGCGACGGTTACCAGCAGAGAAAAATCACGGCTCTGCCGGTCAAGCGCAAGGGTGAGAATGGCGCTGACAAGCGCGGCTGCCAGGGCCTTCCAAAAAATATCCATCAGAACTGAAACAGCTGCTTTACCAGGTTGAACAGCTCGGCGATTTTCTGCGCCAGCATCATCAGCACCACCACCAGCCCTGCAAGGGTGGTCATGGTGGCCTGCTCGTCCCTGCCGGAGCGGGACAGCACCTGATTCAGGATGGATACGATGATGCCGATGGCGGCTATTTTGAATATCAGATCAATTTCCATATCAAATCAATAAAATCACCAGGGCGGCCCCGGCGCAAAGTCCCAGAATCCGATAGCTTCGCAGGCGGGGATCCCGGTCGGTGCGAAGCTCTTGCAGCTCAAGCGCACACTGCTCCTTGACTGCGGACAGCCCCTTCAGCTGCCCGGCCAGATCAAACCGCCCCAGGGAGGAGCCGAGCAGCAGGAGCATCTTCCGCAGGCGGGGAAAAGACGTGACGTTTTCGTGCAGCTCAGCCTCCATGCAGCTGAGCACATCCGGGAGCACCTGCCTGTCCAGCTGGTCGGCCATACCCCTGAACAGGTTCCCAATCAGGCCATTGTTTTTCCCCACGGCGTGCCGCACCAGCTCCGGCAGCGGTGTCAGCTGGAATGGAAGCTCCCACAGCATTTCGTCCAGAATCCGGCTCAGCTGGCGCAGCAGAAGCTCCTCTCGCTTCTGGTGGACGGCAAGGGAGACTCCAAAGCCCGTGCAGCTTCCGATGATGAGAATTGCTCCGATCCATTTGTAGTTCATAGGCGGTTTGCCTCCATGTGAAAGGATTTGTCGTTGTGAAGAATCAAATAGGAATCAAAGACGTTGTTTCCCCGCAGCGGGGCATACACATTCCGGCGGCGAAAATCATTCAGCCCAGATGCGTGGGCGGTGGCAATCAGACGGACGCCGCAGCCGTACGCCTCCAGTACCGCCGCACAGTCATCCTGAGAGGTGATTTCATCCACTGCAATACAATCCGGCGTCATGGTTTTGAGCATGGTCTCGATCCCCTGGCGCTTTGGGCAGCCAAAGAGAATATCCATGCGTCTGCCCTCCTGAAAGCCCGGCGGAAACAGCTCCTGCCGCTCGTCCACCACTGCGACGGTGATATCCGATGCAAGCCTGCGGGCCATATCCCGCAGGAGAGTTGTTTTCCCCCAGCCGGGCGCCCCCAGAATCAGCATTGCCTGCCCGGAAAAATGAACGCCGTTGGACAGCCCCGGAAAATCCCGCGCCACACGGATACACAGCGAGCGAATGCTGCGGATGCCGGTGAGCTGCCCCTCCTTTATAACCGCCTCGCCGCACACGCCGATGCGATGCCCGCCGGGTGCTGTGATGTATCCCTGAGCCAGGGTGGCAGCAGACCAGGGAGAATACCGGCTGGCTGCATTGATGCAGTAATTCAGGTCGTCCACGGTAACGTTCCCCGTCCCCCACTGGCATCGGCTTCCCAGGACAAACTCGGGGGGACGATTGATCCGAAGCCGAATCTCCTGGAGCGCCGCCTCATGGGGCGCTGCCTGCGCTCCGATCCGCTGGGGCAGAATGCCCAGCAGCTCCTTCCACGCACATGTCATTTGCATCACTCCTGGGAAAGCCTATGCGCTGCACGGGGGTATCATGCGCTCAGGCGAAAAGGGCAAAAAAATAATGGCCTTTCGTGAAGAAAAGCCATTATTTCCAACTTTAGAGAAGCTCTGATTCAATGGGCAGGAGCTGACAGCGAGAGCTTTTTCACCAAAAGATCCGCTGTTCAGCCGCAGACGATTTATTCAGAGATTCCTTAGAATTTAGTCCAGTTCCTCTGGGACGGGATCGTTATCAAAGTCGTCCATGCTCATTTGCTCACCGCCGCCCTTCATGGCTGCCCATTGCTCCTTGGTGACCAGAATTGCGCGGGGCTTGGAGCCCTGGAAGGGGCCGACGATTCCCTTTTCCTCCATTTCATCCACGATCCTTGCCGCGCGGGCGTAGCCCAGCTTAAGGCGGCGCTGGAGCATGGACACGGAGGCCTGGCCGGTTTCCAGAATGACATCCACGGCAGCCGGGAGCATTTCATCCCCCTCCAGCTCCTCGGAGGACGGCTCCGGCTCTGTCTGGCCGGGCTTGCCGCTCTTTCCCGTCTGCTGCGCCTTCTTCTCGATCTCTTCCAAAACCTGCTGGTTATAGTCAGCCATATAGTGCTGCTTGACATATCCGGCCACGGCTTCCACCTCGGAGTCGGAAACGAAGCAGCCCTGCACACGCAGCGGCTTGCCGATCCCGATAGGGGCATACAGCATGTCGCCCTTGCCCACCAGCTTTTCCGCGCCCTGGGTGTCCAGGATAATACGGGATTCCATGGCGGAGGCGACGGCAAACGCAATGCGCGACGGAATATTGGCCTTCATCAGGCCGGTGATCACGTCGGCAGAGGGACGCTGGGTAGCAATGATTAGATGCATTCCGGCGGCGCGGCCCATCTGGGCAATGCGGCAGATGGAGTCCTCCACCTCTTTGGCGGCCACCAGCATCAAATCGGCCAGCTCGTCGATGATGATAACTACCTGGGGAAGCTTCTGGCCGCCCTCCTCCTGCACCACGATGCTGTTGAAAGATTCCAGGTCACGCACGCCCAGGTCGGACATCATCTTATACCGCCGCAGCATCTCCGTTACCGCCCATTGCAGGGAACCGGCGGCCTTTTTGGGGTCGGTGACCACGGGAATCAGCAAATGGGGAATGCCGTTGTAAATGCCCAGCTCCACCATCTTTGGATCCACCATGATAAGCTTTACATCCTCGGGGCCGGACTTGTACAAAAGGCTGATGATGATGGAGTTCATGCACACCGACTTGCCGGAGCCGGTGGTACCGGCGATCAGCATATGGGGCATTTTGGCAATGTTGCCGACAATGCAGGAGCCGCTGATATCCTTGCCCACCGCAAAGGAGGACTTGGATTTGGACTTGGTGAATTCCTGGGAGTCAATCACCTCCCGCAGGGAAACCATGGTGACGGCCCGGTTGGGCACCTCAATGCCCACGATGGAAATCTTTCCAGGAACCGCCGCAATGCGGACGCCAGACGCGCCCAGGCTCAGGGCAATGTCATCGGCGCAGTTGGTCAGCTTATTGAGGCGGACGCCCTTGTCCAGCTCCACCTCATACCGGGTGACGCTGGGGCCGCGGGTGACATTGATGATGTGCGCGTCGATGTGGAAGCTGGCCAGGGTCTCATTCAGACGGCGGGAATTCTCCCGCATCTCGTCCGTCCCATCGGCGCTGCCGCCGGCGGGGCGCTTCAAAAGACTGATGGGCGGGAAGCAGTATTCAGCGGGCGCTGCGCCGCTCCCCTGCTGAATCTCCATTGCCACCTGAATTGCAGATTTCTGGGCATCCTTTTCGGTCACCTTTCCGGGCTTTACCTCAGCAGGTGCAACAGCTGCCTCCTGCCGGGCTGGCTTGGGGGAAGTCGACGCTTTCCGGGCGGGCTTTATGGGAATCTCCTCCTCCAGCGGCGGCATTGCGGCCGGAATTTCTTCCATATCCTGATCCGCGTCCACCCGCACAGGCACGGCAGGCTTGGCAGGGGTGCCGGAGGCAAACAGAGGCGACTCGATATCCAGGTCGATGGTGGACATCATATTGGCTGCGTTGGAGGGCGTGCCGCTGGAATAATCCCGAACAGGGGTTGGGGCGGCAGCCTCACCGCGCTTGGGCGGCAGCGGCGGCTTTGCCACCGGCTCTCTTGCGGAGGAACCGGCCTTCTCCTGGGCATCCGCAGCCCACCGGGGGGCCTTCGCAGGCGGAAGCTCCGTCTGGTTTTCAGAAATTTGCTGCATCAGCTGCTCGCGCTGAAGCTGGAGCTGCTGCTTCTGGAGGCGCTTGCGCTTATTCTCGATCTGCTTGTTGGCGATGTGGTTGACCACCGCAGTGGCGGGCTCCACGTAGACCTGCTGCTGCTCTTCATTTTCCCAACCGCCTCTGGGCCGGTTTATGATGGCGCGAATCAGGCTGGGAATGGTAATTTCCAAAGCCCCCAGCAGCGTCAGCACGGCAGATATGCCAATCAGAATATAGGAAACCACATTCCCAAACGCCCCCCGCAGCAGCACGGCCAGGCCGCCGCACAGCACACCGCCGCTGCGGCCCTCCATTCCGCTCAGATACAGGTCGGGGAAAATCGCAAGGCCGCTGGCCATTCCCTGGGTCTGCACGGCCAGGTGATAAATACACCCACACAGGAGCACAAAGGCCACCGTGCAGATGCTGCGCATGGTGACGTTGCTCCTTCGCGCAAAAGCGTTGATGATGAAAAGGTACAGCAGCGCTGGGACAGAAAAATAAAACCCGGCCCGGCCCACCAGGCCGGTCAGGAGGTTGCCGATGGCCTTGAGCACCACGCCGTCCGGGTTCACGCAGATCACCAGGAACAGGATGAACAGGAGCAGGCTGACGATGGCCGTCACGGTGGCAGCAGGAATGCCGCTTTCATACTCCGTTTTCACCTTTGGCGTTTTGGTTGCCTTGGAGGATTTGGAGGCGGGACGGCTGTTTTTCGCCGGTGACGCCTTTTTCTTGGAAGCAGCGCCGGAGGCCTTGCTCTGCTGCTTTGTTTTCTTCTTTGCCATATGCAGGAATCTCCTTATGCCATCAGGTTCAGGATAAAGGTAAACAGGGCAATGCCCCAGCAGTAATAGGAGAAGATTTGGTATCCCTTGTCAGCGGCAAGGGAGCGCATCACTCTGATCGCCAGCATAGCCCCAACAAAGGCCAGAGCTGCCGTCAGTACATAAATCAGGAACCACTGGAAGCTGAACAGCCCCAACCCATTGCGGATGATACCGGCGATGTCATACACCACCATTCCGGCGAAATAAGCCATGCTCATCATCAGCGACATATTCAGGGCATAGCCGCGCTCCACGCCGTAGATAGAGCCGATGGACAGCGAAGCACCGACGCCGGACATGCCGGGGATAACGGACAGCCCCCCGCCGATGCCCATCACAAGTCCCTCGACTCTGGAAAGGGAGCGGGCGTCCTTATTGCTCCCCGGGAAAAACTGGGGGATGTACAGAAAAACACCGTTGACAAACAGCAGTACGGATATCGCCAGCAGCCCAAAGCTGATTTCGGAGATCTTTCCATAGAGCAGGTCAACCAAAATCACCGGGAGCATCATGGTAAACAAAAAGCGGGAATCCATCAGGCTGCACAGATCCAGCGGGCGCTTGCGGCGCTTCTTGGGAACGCGGGCCAGTCGCCGGGCACGGTACATTTTGACCAGCTGCGCCTTGCAGGACAGATAAATCGCTGCCAGAACGGCAGCATGAATCAATAGCACAGGGAACCCGCTGATCCTTTCCGCCCCCAGCACCTTCAGCACAATGGCGCTGTGCGCACGCGCCGAGACGGGAAAAATCTCCGTCAAGCCGGACAGGAAGCCATAAATCAGGTGTTCAATGCCAGATAATTCCACGCCTGCCCTCTCCTTTACAAAACTTTTCATTTTATTATAGCATAGTCAGGAATGAATTTCCAGCCCTTTTTCAAAAATACTATTGCAAAACCGCACCATCACCTCAGCCTGTCCGCTTGCGTCCCCCAGGGCAGTAACCAAAATCGGCAGCGGCATGTTTCTGCCGCTGCCGCAACATTTCACCGCTGGCGTTGCCTGCGCTCGGATTTCGGGTGGTCGATCATCTTGTGCAGCGCCGAAAGCGCGTCGTTCAGGCCGCCCAGACGGTCGATCAGGCCGGAGGAGACGGCCTCCTTTCCATAGAGGATCGTGCCCACATCCGTGGCCATCTCGCCGGTGGCCATCATATATTTTTCAAAGTTTTCTCGGGAGATTTTAGAGTTGGCGGTTACAAAATCGGTGATCTGCTCCTGTATCCGCTGAAAATAGCGGAAGGTCTGCGGCGCTCCCACCACAAGCCCGGTCATGCGTACCGGGTGGACGGTCATGCTGGCGGTAGGCGTGATGAAGGAGCGCTTGGTGCATACGGCCAGCGGAATGCCGATGGAGTGCCCGCCCCCCAGCACCAGGGAGACAGTGGGCTTTTTCATTCCGGCAATCATCTCTGCAATGGCAAGTCCCGCCTCAATGTCTCCGCCCACCGTGTTCAGAAGCAGCAGCAGACCGTCGATCTCGTCGCTCTCCTCGATACCTGCAAGCAGGGGCAGAATATGCTCATACTTCGTTGTCTTGACCGTCTCCGGCGCGACCTGATGCCCCTCGATCTGGCCAATGATGGTAAGTGTGTAGATATTGCTGCTGCCGGTGCGGGTCAGGTCGCTGCCCAGCTCCACCAGCTGCTCCCGCTCCTGCTTTCGCATTTCTGGATTTTTCTGCTCGTTCATAAAAAACCTCCTTTTGCTGCTATGGTAACCAGAAAAAGGAGGAATATTCACCCTTGAAAGCCTTGACTACATGACGTATAATAGTGTCGGTGATCAAAGTGAGTACAAAAACAAATGCAGTCCGCCTAGTGGAGCAGGCGGGAATCCCCTGCCGCGAGGCATTTTACGAATTTGATGAAAACGACCTAAACGGCATGCATGCCGCCGAGGCGCTGGCCATGCCGCCGGAGCAGGTATTCAAAACGCTGGTAGCGCGGGGCGAGCGCACGGGCATTAATGTATTCTGCATCCCCGTCTGCTGTGAGCTGGATCTGAAAAAGGCTGCAAAGGCCGCCGGAGACAAGAATATGGAGCTGATTGCCGTCAAGGAGCTGCTCCCCCTCACCGGCTATATCCGCGGTGGGTGCAGCCCTGTGGGCATGAAGAAAAGGTATCCCACCTTTATGGATGAAACCTGTATCCTTTGGGAGGAGATTGCCGTCTCCGCCGGGGAGCGAGGGCATCAAATAACGCTGAACCCGGAGGCGCTGGCAAAGCTGACCGGCGCTGTTCTGGCAGATATCACCGTATAACAGAAAGGAAGAAACAAATGCAGTACGAATACAAAACCAAGGGAACCTGCTCCCAGAAGATCTTTTTTAATGTAGAGGACGGCAAGGTGCACGACGTTCAGTTCCTGGGCGGCTGCAACGGCAACCTGAAGGGCATCGGCGCGCTGGTGGAGGGGCAGAACATCGACGAGGTGATCTCCCTCCTGGAGGGCATCAAGTGCGGCATGAAGTCCACCTCCTGCCCCGACCAGCTGGCCAAGGCGCTGAAGGAATTCAAGACGCAGGGGGCATAAACATAATTGAACCGCAAAAGGCTGCCGAACGAATCGGCAGCCTTTTCAAATATGTAGGACGGTTTAGGCGTCCACGCTGGGGCTGGAGACCTTCATCACCTTTTTCTGATAGGCGGCGATTCCGGCAGCCAGGACGTCCATGGCGCGGCTCAAGTCCTGCTGGTTCAGGACGTAGGCAATACGTACCTCGTTGATGCCCTTGCCGGGGGTCTCGTAGAACGGAGCACCGGGGGCAAACATGACGGTGTCGCCGTTGTCGTCGAACTCCTCCAAGAGCCATCTCTGGAACTTGTCGGAATCATCCACCGGCAGGCTGGCCATTACGTAGAACGCGCCCATGGGCACCTCCACCACCACGCCGGGAATCTTCCGCAGGCCCGCGATCACCGTATCTCTGCGGCGGCGGTATTCCTCCTTGCTCCTGCGGAAGAAGCTGGAATCCACCGAGTACAGCGCGGCAGCGCCCAGCTGGTCGATGGTGGCGACGGACAGGCGGGACTGGCAGAACTTCAGGATTGCCTGCTGCAGCTCCTTATTTTTGGTAATCACTGCGCCCACCCGGGCACCGCAGGCGGAGAAGCGCTTGGAAACGGAGTCGATGATCACCAGGTTATCCTGAATGTCATCGAAGTGGGCCATGGAGGGCACGCCGAATTTATCGTCGTAGCAGAATTCCCGGTACACCTCGTCGCAGATCAAAAACAGGTCATGCTCCTTGGCAATATCGGCGATCATCCGCATTTCCTGCTGATCCAGCACCACGCCGGTGGGGTTGCCGGGGTTGGTAATGAGAATGGCACGGGTGTTGCGGGTGATCTGGCTTTCGATTCTGTCCCGCTGGGCGTAGCGGTAGCCTTCCCAGGGGTTCGTGGGCAGGGCGCGGATAACGCCGCCCGCCGCATGGACGAAGGTGGTGTAATTGGGATAGTACGGCTCCGGGATAATGACCTCGGTATAGGGGTCGAGAATGCTCAGGCATGTCAGCAGCAGCGCCTCGCTGCCGCCGGTGGTAATCAGCACGTCATTCGGCTCCAGGTCGATGCCCAGCCCGGCATAGTAATTCCGAATGGCATCGATGAGCAGCGGATTTCCGGGGGAGGCATCGTAGGCCAGGGTCTTGCGATTGAAATTCCGAATGGTCTCATAGTAGGCCGTCGGCGTTTCCAGGTCGGGCTGACCAATGTTCAGATGATAAATCTTCTTGCCGCTTTTCTCGGCAGCCACCGCCAACGGGTGAAACTTGCGCATGGGCGACGGCTCGCAGCGGTTGGCATTGATGGAAATTTGCATAATTACCTCCTGGATGTTTCGCGTGTATAAGAATTTGTGAGCCTTCGCAGCTCCGGGCTGAGAAAGCATAGAGCGAGTAAATTTGGAATGGCCATCAGACCATTGACAATTTCGGCCATTTTCCACACCATCGGAGTTTTCAGCACCGCCCCCAGGGTCACCGCCGCCGTCTGAAACACAAAGAAAACGGGAGCAACCCTCCGGCCAAACAGGAACTGAGCGCAGCGAAGCCCATACAGGCTCCAGCCTAAAATGGTGGCGTAGGCAAAGCAGGCAAGAAACGCCGCAACAATTACCTTTCCAAAGCTGCCGTAAACGGCGGAGAAAGCAGAAACCGTCAGCGCCGCCCCGGCATCCGTCCCATAGGTGACAGGTACGCCGCTGCATAGAATGACCAGGGCCGTTATGGTGCAAATGACGAAGGTATCCAAGAATACCTCCAGCAGGCCCATCATCCCCTGCTCTACCGGGTGGTCGACTGCGGCGGAGGCATGGGCAATGGACGCGGTGCCCATCCCGGCCTCGTGGGTGAAAACGCCCCGGCTGCACCCCACCTGCACTGCCCGGACGGCGGAGCCGATCAGGCCGCCGGTAATGGCCCTGGGAGAAAAAGCGCCGGTGAAAATATCATGGAACGCTTTTGGAATCAGAGAGGATCGGCAGGCCAGGAAAATCAGGCACAGCACAAAATAGGTGCTGGCGGCGTAGGGCACCAGTCTTTCGGCAACGCTTCCAATGGAATCCGCGCCCTTCCAGAACGCGAATCCCACCAGCGCCGTCAGCCCCAGGCACAGGGCAATGGGTGACAGCTCCGGGCGAATGCTCTGGACGCCGGTAACGATGGCATTGACCTGGGTGAGATTCCCCACGCCAAAGCTGGCAAGGACGCCGCAGGCACTGTATACATAGGCCAGCGGCAAAAAGACGCGGGGCAGCTGGGCGCGGATCATATACATGGGGCCGCCCACGATCTCGCCATCCCGGCGCTGCCGGTAACGCACCGCCAGGGTCGCCTCGGCAAACTTCACCGCCATGCCGAAGAACGCAAAGAAGAGCATCCAAAAGACAGCCCCCGGCCCACCCAGGCAGATCGCCCCGGCCACGCCCACCAGATTCCCGGTGCCGACCGTCGCGGCCAGCGCGGTACACAGGGCGCGAAAGGGCGACACGCCGCCGCTGGGCGTATCCCTGCGCAGAAAGCGGCGCACCGCCTGGGGAAACAGCCTCAGCTGCACAAAGCGCGTGCAGACCGTCAGCCATACGCCAATGCCCAGCATCAGCAGGAGCATTGGCGTACCCCACAGCAGTTCATACAGCCAGTCCAGGATTTTTGCCATACGCTCCTCCTAGCATACCATTTTTCATTCCAAACTTCAAGAATAAAATCGCAAAAAGCAGAAAAAAGCAGACCCCCTGCGAAGTCTGCTTTCGTAGATGTGTTTAACTGTTTATTCCCAGGTGCTCCAAACCTCCGGGCAATAGCCCACGGTCGCCTGCTTTCCGTTACGGACGATGGGGGTTTTCATCAGGGCAGGATCGTCAAAGACCTTGTCCTCCTTGGCCCGCACATCATCCATGTACTTCATATTGGTGATCTCCTGGGACTTTCCGTTCCAGTCGATAAGCTGATCGATGCCGCCCACGGCCCGCAGCACACTGTCAAATTCCTTGCCGGACATGCCGAAGCGAATCAGGTCAATGGACTGGTATTTGATCCGCCGCTCCTTGAAGTAGCGCTCGGCCTTCTTGGTATCAAAGCATTTGCTCTTTCCAAAAATCTGTATGTTCAATATTCAACCTCCATCAGGCACAGCCCCTGGGCCGGTGCCAGGAAGCCCGCCTCGCTCCGCACGCCGGAAAATAGAGCCGGAATATCCTCCGGGCTGCGCTCTCCCCTGCCCGCCTCGATCAGCGTGCCTGCGATAATGCGCATCATGTTGTACAGGAAGCCGTCAGCGGTGACGGTGATATGGATTTCATTCCCCGCTCTCGTGACGGACAATGCAGTGATGCACCTTACGGTGGATTTTTTCTGTCTGGCGCGGGTACAGAACGCGGAAAAATCGTGCTCTCCCACCAGCTGCTCCCCGGAGCGCTGCATGGCATCCGTGTCCAGGGCCTCCGGGAAAACCGCCACGTACCGCCGCCGGAATACGCAAGGCTCCCGGCTGTTCCAGATGCGGTAGCGATAGGTTTTTTGCCTGGCGTTCAGCCGGGCATGAAACCGGGCAGAAGCCTCTTTGCAGGAATATATGCCGATGTCCTCGGGAAGATACCTGCGCAGCTGCTCCAGAATCTGATCGGCGGGCATACTGCTTTCGCAGTGGAAAGAAGCCACCTGCCCCAGCGCATGGACACCGGCATCCGTCCTCCCGCTGCCGCTGACCTCAATGGGTTCCTCCAGAATTCGGCTCAAAACCTGCTCCAGCTTGCCCTGAATGGTATTGTCCGCCCCCGGTATTCTCTGCCAGCCCCGGTAGCGGGTGCCGTCATAGCACAGATCAAGCCGCAGATTCCTCATATTCCTCCAGTTCCTCTCTGGCCTCCTGCTCCGTGTCGGCCGAAAACAGGAATTTACCGTTCTTGTCATACACCATAACATGCCCGGAATGATAACGGATTGAAAACATAGCCATCAGCCTTTCGCTTTGTGATGGCTATATTATCGCTCCGCACACGTCCAATAAATCGGACACTTTGCAGCATTATTTCCACAGCTTCGGCCCAAGCCAGGTGGCAATATCGTCATAGATATCCCGCTTGTTGGCCTCGTTCAGAATCTCATGCCGTCCCTGGGGATAGATCTTGCAGGTTACATCCGCCATCTTCGCCTGCTGGAATGCCTGTGTGGCACGGCGGACGCCCTTGCCGTAGCTGCCCACCGGGTCATCCCCTCCGGCAATAAACAGGACGGGCAGCTCCTTTTTCATCATGGACAGATTCTGAGGATTTTCGATGTAGGCGATGCCTTTCAGCATTTCCTGGATCAGCCCACAGCTGGCGGTGAAGCCGCACAGCGGGTCAGCCACATAGTCGCTGACCACCTTGGGGTCGCTGCACACCCAGTCAAAGGGCGTTTTCGGCTGGGGCACCCGCTTGTTGTAGTTGGAAAACACCAGATTTTGCAGGGCGTCGCTGGGGGTGGCCTCCCCCTTTACTTTGCACACAGCCTCGGAAATGGCAATGCCCGTGGCAAGCAAGGCCCTGGGCTGCCAGCCGGTGCCGCAGATAACGGCAGCGGAAATCCCGCTGTCCGGGTAGGCGCACAGGATGGTTCTTGTCATAAAGGAACCCATGGAGTGCCCCAGCAGAACATAGGGCAGCTCCGGGTATTCGCTGCGGGTCTTTTGCAGAAGCTCGTAGCTATCGGCCACGGCGGTAAACCAGCCGCCGTGGAAATAGCCCTGAACGCCGTCGCCGTTGATGGATTTGCCATGCCCCATATGATCCTCGGCTACCACCAGGTAGCCCAGCTCATTCATATACTGGGCAAGCTCCTCATAGCGCTCCACATACTCCGCAATGCCATGGATGATTTGCAGCACGGCCACAGGGGGCTTGTCCGGCATCCACCGGCAGACATGAATCCGACCGGCTCCCTTGGATGCATAGTATTCATCGGTACGCATGGCGCTTACTCCACCACGGTGTAGTCGGCGTCGGTGATCGCCTTTTTCAGCGCTGCCACATCGGGGGTGCCGGTGACCGTCACGGTCTTGGCGGCCAGGTCAACCACCGCGTCCTCGGTACCGGGAACCGCCTTGCACACGGCCTCCACTCTTGCCTTGCAGTGGCCGCACATCATGCCTTCAACCTTGAGAACTGTTTTCATTTGATGCTCCTCCTGAATGACTGCACAGGTTTCTGTGCAGGTATTTTGTGCAGCTTCGTCCGCTTTATCCTGCTTGAAAAACCGCAGACGAAGCGCGTTGGTCACAACGAATACTGAGCTCAGGCTCATAGCGGCGGTGCCCAGCATGGGGCTGAGCCGCAGTCCCAGGGGCAGATACAGCAGTCCTGCCGCAACCGGGATGCCCAGGGTATTGTAAAAGAACGCCCAGAACAGGTTTTGCTTAATGTTTCGGATGGTCGCCTTGCTCAGCGCAATGGCGCTGCTGACGGCGGACAGGGAGCTGTTCATCAGAACAACGTCCGCAGACTCAATGGCAATATCGGTGCCCGCTCCGATGGCCATGCCCACATCGGCAGTGACCAGCGCGGGCGCGTCGTTGATGCCGTCGCCCACCATCAGCACCCGATGGCCCTGATCCTGCAGCTGCTTGACGGCGCTGGCCTTGTCTGTGGGAAGCACATCGGAAATGACATGCTTGATGCCCGCCTTTTCCGCAATGGCCTGGGCGGTCTGCCGGTTGTCGCCGGTGAGCATCACCACATCCAAATGGCGGCTCTGCATGGCCCGGACGGCGGACATGGAGTCAGGCTTCAGCACGTCCGCAGCGGCGATGGAGCCAAGGTACTTTCCCTGCTCGGATGCAAAGTGGAGAGGTGTTTTTCCTTGGGCTGTCAGGCTGGAGAAATCGGGCAGCGAGATGCCCCGCTCCGCCATCAGCCGGTCGTTGCCGCCATAGTAACGAACACCGTCCACCTTGGCGGAAACACCCTTGCCGGGGATGGTTTCAAAATCCTCCGGCTCCGGGCAGGCTCCCTGGAAGGCACTGAGAATGGCCTTGGCAAAGGGATGCTCGGATTTGCTCTCCAGCGAGGCAGCAATGCGCATCAGCTCCGCCTCCCCTGCCCCGGCGGGCAGAATATCCGTCACCGCGGGGCGGCCGGTGGTCAGAGTGCCGGTTTTATCCAGCACCACTGTATCGATGCGGTGCAGATTTTCCAGCGCCTGCGCATTCTTGAACAGCACGCCCATCTGTGCGCCCCGCCCGGTGCCCACCATGATTGCCACGGGGGTGGCCAGGCCCAGAGCACAGGGGCAGGAAATAACCAATACGGAAATCGCGTTGTTCAGGCTGAACTCCAGCGAATAGCCCAGCAGCATCCACACCGCAAAGGTGACGGCGGCAATGGCCATGACTGCCGGAACAAAGACGGCGGCAATTTTATCTGCCAGGCGGGCGATGGGGGCCTTGGAGCCGCCCGCCTCCTCCACCATGCGGATGATCTGCGCCAGGGTGGTGTCTGCGCCCACTTGGTCGGCCCGGAATTCCAGATAGCCCTCCCGGCTGACGGTGGCAGCGGACACCCGGTCTCCGGGGCGCTTCTCCACCGGGACGCTTTCGCCGGTCAGCGCGCTCTGATCCACCGAGGCCCGGCCGCTGAGCACGGTTCCATCCACGGGGATGCTCCCGCCGGAGCGGACAATCACCGTGTCGCCCACCTGAACCTCCTCCACGGGGATATCCTCAATACGCTCTCCCCTGCGGACACTGGCGGTTTTGGGGCTGAGATCCATCAGTGCGCGGATCGCGTCCCCGGTTTTGCCCTTTGCTCTGGTTTCCAGGAATTTACCAAAGGTAATCAGGGTCAGGATCATGGCGGCGGATTCAAAGTAGAGGTTCTCGCTGTATTCCCGGACGATATCCAGCTGCCCGTGCCCCTGCGCCCAGGCCATGCGGAACAGGGCGGCGACGCCATACACCAGCGCGGCCAGGCTGCCAACGGCAATCAGCGAATCCATATTGGGGCTGCGGTGCCACAGCGCCTTCAGCCCACGGCTATAGTATACGCGGTTTAAATAAACCACAGGTAAAGTCAGGAAAAATTGGAGCAGCGCTGCCACCACGGCATTTTCGGTGCCATGATACCAGTGCGGCACCGGCAGGCCGACCATGTGCCCCATGGTGAAATACATCAAAATGACCAGGAAAATGGCGGAGCCGATAATCCTGCGCTTCATCTGCGGCAGCTCGTTATTTGCAGGCGTGCCCCTCTGTTTTTTTGCGGTGTCGCCCTGCAGGGCCGCATTATAGCCCGCATGCTGCACCGCCTGGATCACGGCGGCGGACACATCCTCCTGCGCCGTTACCACCATGGTTCCGGCCAGCAGGTTTACCTCCGCCTTTTCCACCCCCGGAACATGGCTGGATACCTTCTCCACCCGTGCGGAGCAGGCAGCGCAGGTCATCCCGGTTACGTTAAATTTTAAAACCATACGGCTTCCTCGCTTTCTATTATCTCCTATTTTCTGGGCGGCGTCAACTGTTTTCTATTGACACGCCACGGCTTGTATGGTAATATTCTATCACGCAAGGACAATAATGCAAGTATGCACTATTTTGTGCAATACTTCCCTTTTGGATACTATGGGAGGTGTTTATGAATTCAAAGGATATTTGCCCCGTGGCGGTCACGCTTGACCTGATCGGCGGAAAATACAAGGCGCTGATCCTTTGGTATCTGGCCGATGGCCGACGGCGCTTTTCCGAGCTGCGAAAGATGATATCCAGCGCGACCCCCAAAATGCTGACCCAGCAGCTGCGGGAGCTGGAGGCACAGGATTTGATTCATCGGGAGGTATTCCCGGTGGTTCCGCCCAAGGTGGAATATTCCCTCACGGAAACCGGGCGGAGTCTGATGCCGATCCTGACCGCCATGCGAGACTGGGGCGCGGATTACCTGCACGGGAAAAACCTGGAGCCGACCTGCTTTATGATGCAGTCTGGTTCCTCCTGCTGCCACTGAAACGAAAAGAAAGGATTACGAAAGATGAGAGTAAAAATTATTTCCGACAGCACCTGTGACCTTTCCCCGGAGCTGGTGCAACAGTATGACATCGGCATCATTCCCCTGATCGTGATGAAGGATGCCAAGGAGTATCTGGATGGCGTGACCATCACCCCGGCGGATATCTTCGCCCATGTGGCCGCAGGCGGAAGCCTCTGCTCCACCGCTGCGCGGGGCGTGGCTGTGTTCCAAGAGGAGTTTTCCAAATACGCCGAAAAATATGACGGCGTGATCCACATTAATATCAGCTCGGATTTCTCCTCCAGCTATCAGAACGCCTGCATTGCCGCCGAGGACTTTGACAATGTGCGGGTGGTGGATTCCAGGAACCTTTCCACCGGCCAGGGGCTTGTGGTGCTGAAGGCCTGTGAGCTGGCGCAGACCGCAACGGATCTGGATACGCTGAAGGCTGAGCTGGATGAATTTGCCACCCGTGTAGAGGCAAGCTTTGTGCTGGATCGGCTGGACTACATGGTCAAGGGTGGGCGCTGCTCCAGCGTGGCGGCACTGGGCGCCAACCTGCTGGGCCTGAAGCCCTGCATTGAGGTAAAGGACGGGAAGATGTCCGTTGTGAAAAAGTACCGCGGACACATTGAGAAGTGCCTGTCTGCCTATGTAAAGGATCGTCTGGCCGACCGGGCCGGTCTGGAGGATGGGACGATCTTTATCACCCATACCGAGATGTCCCCCCAGAGCATTGAGGCGGCCAAGAGCGGCGTTGCGCAGTACGGACACTTCAAGAATGTGTACGAGACCACCGCAGGCTGCACCGTTTCCTGTCACTGCGGCCCCGGAACGCTGGGCGTTCTGTTTGTCCGCAGCAAGTAAGCAAAGAGCGATACCTGACTTTCCGCCGGGTATCGCTTTTTCATGGCCATATAGGATTTCAGCTTGTATTTTGCCGCCTGTGTGCTATACTGATACAGGCCGACCGGCAAAAAAGACAGACGAGGCGAACGAAATGAACTATAACACGATCATGGATCTGGCGGCGGATCTGGGCTATGAGCTTTCCGTAAGCGGCGCGGAGACGTTCCGGGTGGAGGACAGCATGGCCCGGGTGATCGGCAGCTATGGGATCCCCGCAGAGGTATTCTCCATTCCCAATTACCTGATTGTCAGCATTCTGACGGAAACAGGAAAGCCCCTCACCCGCATGCGCCGGATCGGCGACCATGGCAACAATCTGGACGCGGTGGAGAAGCTGAACGCGCTGAGCCGCCGCATTTGCAGCAGCCACCCGGCGCCGGAGGAGGCAATGCGGTGGCTGGACGAGGTGCGCAGCTCCATTCCCTGCTATTCGCTTCCGATTTACCTATTGGGGAATTTCCTGGGGGCGTCGGGCTTTGCTGCGCTATTTGGCTGTGACCCGATGGATATGGCGGTATCCGGGGTGTGCGGGATACTGGGCGGCCTGCTAAACCGATTTATGGACAGAATGAAGGTAAACCCCTTTTTTAAGACGATTTTCTCCGCCTTTTTTATGGCGCTCACGGCCTATGGCCTGAATGCCTGCGGCCTGGCGCAGAACGTAAACAGCGTGGTCATTGGCGCGCTGATGATCCTGGTGCCGGGACTGCTGTTCACCAACGCCATGCGGGATATCATCTATGGGGACACCAATTCCGGCATCACCCGATTCGTGCAGGTCATGCTGATCTCCATGGGAATGGCGCTGGGGACTGCCGTGGCGTGGAATACGGCCTCGCTGCTGTGGACGGCACCGAGAAACTTAGAGGAGCTGTCCAATCCCCTTTTGATCACTGCCCTGGGATCGCTGGTAGGCTGCATCGGATTTTCCATTCTGTTCAATATCCATGGCCCCGGCGGGCTGCTGTGCGCCATGGGCGGCGTGCTGACCTGGGTGATCTTTGATGTAATCGTAAAATTCAGCGCGGATGAAATGCTCGCCTATTTTGTCGGTGCGGTGCTGGCCTCCGTCTATGCCGAGGTAATGGCACGGCTGAGAAAGTATCCGGCAATCTCCTATCTGGTGGTTTCCCTGTTCCCACTGATCCCCGGTGCGGGAATTTACTACACCATGTACTATGCCGTCCACGGAAACATGGAGCGGTTTGCCGCCCAGGGCACCCACACGGCGGCCATCGTCGGCGTAATCGCGGTGGGCGTCCTGCTGGTATCCACCATGGTGCGGTTAAGCTACACCTGGAAGGAAACGATGGGAAAAAATCAAGCGGGTGGCTAATATGCCCTTTTATTATTTAAAATCCACACCGGCCAGTTTCGTCGAACGGTCGGTGTGGATTTTCTTTGTTATGCAGTTTTTACTTTTTCCGGAGAAATGGTGAAAAAGGTCAGCAAAAAGCCCATTGCGCAGCTGATGCAAAGGCCAATGCAGTACAGCAGCATTCCCCTGGTTCCCACCGGGCCTGCTCCCATCATTGGGATCCCCAGCAGGCCGGAGGCACCCCAGCCGCTTGAGGCCACGCCGGTAGCCATGATAAAGGCTCCGCCGAAGCCTCCACCCAGGCAGGCAGTTACAAAGGGCTTACCCAGGGGCAGCGTCACGCCGTACAGCAGCGGAGAGCCGACGCCCATCATTCCCGGCAGTATGGACGCCCGGATCACATTGGCAAAGCGCTCGTTACGGGCAGACTTGGCCTTCAGCAGCAGCGCAATTCCCGCGCCCACCTGCCCCGCACCGGCCATCGCCAGCGTGGGAAACAGGGTGACGTAGCCAAAGGTATCCAGCTCCATGGAGTACAGCGCCACGAAAGCATACTGCATACCCATCATCACGGCCACCAGGAACAGCGCCGTACAGCCGTAGCCCGCCAGCACCCGTACAATCGGATGCTCGCTCATGCACACCAGGCGTACCCCGCTGCACAGGAAGGTGGAAATCAGCCCCGTCAGCGGCATGACAATAAAGATATAGGGAATCAGCACCAGAATCAGCACACAGAACGGCGTTACCACCATATCCACACTTTTTGGCATCCTCTGGCGCATCCATTTTTCCAGCTTGGCGATCAGCCAGGCTCCCAGGATGGCAGCGATAATGCCGCCGCGCCCGCTGCACAGGATGGACGCCGCCGGGTCTGCCAGATTGTAAAGCCCCACCGCCTGTGACAGGGTATTGATGCCCTCCAGCCCGGTAATCATGCCCAGCATTCCGCCCAGAATCGCCGTGCCGCCGAATTTTTCACACGCGGAGTAGCCGACCCAGGCGGACATAAAGCTCATAAAGGACGTGCTGACCAGCGTCAGCAGGCAGTAGATTGCCGCAATCACCGGGCGATCCGCATAGTCCGGCACAAACTGGGCGATCAATGCCGCAAAGCCGGAGCAGATTCCCGCCGTAACGATTCCCGGAATAACTGGCTCAAAGATTTGCCCAAAGATCCGAAAATCCGGCTTTTTCCTGTTCTTTAAATGTTCTTCTTTCATTCTCTCGAAATACGCGCCTTACAGGCTGATTTTTCCCATAACCACCGGGTTACGCGCACCTGTGACCGAGGGTACATTGTTGCATCCGGCGAAAATGGCCTCATTGGCCAGCACGGCAAAGGCCACCGCCTCCTTGGCGTTGCTGTCATAGCCCAATTCCTCGTTGGTCATTACCTTGCAGCCCGGAAGAGCCTGTGCAATATCCCGCACCAGCGTCTTGTTCATGCTTCCACCGCCGCCGATGATCAGCCGATCCGGCTTCACCGGGAAATAGTGCTCCACACTGTAGCGAATGGTCTCAGCGGTGAACGCGGTTACCGTCGCCATCAGGTCAGCGTCAGAAATGTGATTTTCACGGGCATAAGCCATGATTTTAGCCACATAGTCAGGGCCGTAATACTCCCGCCCCGTGGTTTTGGGCGGCTTGCAGGCAAGATAGGGATCCTCCATCAGCCGGTTCAGCAGCCCCTGATGGACGGTTCCGGCAGCGGCAAACTGACCGCCCGCATCGTAGGTTTGCTTTCCGCCCGTCAGCTCGGAGAGCACGGCATCCATGACCATATTGCCCGGGCCGGTGTCAAAGGCGAATACATCCTCCAGCTTGCAGTCCGGCAGCAGGCAGGTGATATTGCCGATTCCGCCGATGTTCTGGAGGGCAACACACTCGGTCTTGCTCCGATAGATCAGGAATTCACTATAGGGCACCAGAGGTGCGCCCAGGCCATCCGCTGCCACGTCTCTGACGCGGAAATCCCCCACCACCGGGCAGCCAAAGCGCTGCGCCAGCACAGAGCACTCGCCCAGCTGGAACGTACTGCGGAAGCTGTGGCCCAGATAATCCTCCTTCTGCGGAATGTGCCAGAAGGTCTGGCCGTGACTTCCAATCAGGTCGATTTCATCGCTGCGAATGCCCGCCTGGACGCACAGGGCCTCTACAGCCTGCACATAAAGCTCCCCTAGCAGGAAGTTGATCCTGCAGAAATCCGCCGCGCAGGCGCTTTTCCCGCTGGCAAGCCGTAGAATCTCCTGCCGCACCTCCGAAGAAAAGGGCTGGAATACAAAGCTCAGCTGCTGAATTTCCGACTGAACGCCATGGCCGCTGATGCGGCACAGCGCCGCATCCACGCCGTCGGCGGAGGTGCCGGACATCAGCCCTACCACCAGGCGGCTGGGCTTTTCCATGCATGAAACAATTGGATGCATATATTCACCTCACAACATCTCTTGGGCAAGCATGACGGCTCCTGCCGCCGCATCCCGGCGGGGCAGCACGCAAGCCATCTGCGGGTACTGCTTTGCCATTTCCGCCTGGAACTGCGCACGAAGCATGGTCTCATTCTCCAGCAGGCCGCCCAGCATGGCAACCTCCGGCGCTTCCAGCTTCAGCTGCTTTGCCACAGCGCCCACAAGCCGGGTCATCAGCACCGCATTGGCGCAGATAATGCCCAGGGCTACATGGTCGTCCCGCGCGGCTGCCTGCTCCACCAGGCGGGAAAGGGCCGCAATTCTGCTCTTGTCCCCGCCATAGGTATAGGAAATAATCTTTTTCTGATCGTCCAGTCCCAGCTCTGAGGCCAGCAGCTCGGAAAGCAGCGTCTGCTCCCCCCAGCCGTCCCAGGCGCGGGCCACTGCCGTCAGGGCATCCCGTCCCAGGGCGTAGCCGCTGCCCTCGTCGCCGATCAGGTGGCCCCAGCCGCCGGAGCGGGCGAACTGCCCATCGGAATTTTTACCGAAGCAGATCGACCCGGTGCCGGCAATCAGGGCAATGCCCGGACGGCCTTCCAGCGCGCCGTTCAGCGCGATCACCTGGTCGCCCACCAGCTTCCAGTTTTCAATGCCGCCCCGCTGCATTCCCTCCGCAACCAGGCGGGTCATCTCCTGGTTGCTGATTCCGGCGGAGCCGATGCACAGCGCCAGGCACTGCCCCTGACCGTTCAGCCAGGCACAGATTTCATCCAGCAGCGCCGCAAAGCGCTCCGCGCCGATGCTGTTGAGATTAAAGGGGCCAAACACCTGGCTCAGCAGGGCCTCCCCCTCCGGCGACGCCACAACGACCTTGGTCTTTGTTCCGCCGCCGTCGATTCCGGCAATAAACTTCATTCTGTTCCTCCCTTGTTCACTCACCCAGCAGATAGGTCATGGCTTTGCATACCGCCGCATCCCAGAACACCCAGTTGTGGATCCCCTCCCAGTGCTCAAACTGGACACCAGCGCCCAAACCCATCAGCTCTTCCGTCAGGCGGACATTGGACGCATACAGAGCGTCCTGCTCGCCGCAGGCAATGTAGAGTTTGGGAAGTGCCCCAGCATCTGATTTCCGCGCCAGCGCGAAAAGGTCGCTTTCCGCCGGGATACTCAGCGTCTCCCCAAAAATTGCCTGAAGCTGCCGCTTCTCGCCTCCGCTTTTACTGCCTGCGTACTGAGCAATGTCAGCAACTGCTGAAAACGCAGCCGCGCCGGCATAGCGTTCCGGCGTTTGAAGCACACATTTCAGCGAACCATAACCGCCCATGGAAAGGCCCATGATATAGTTTTTCTCCCGCGCCGGCGAAAAACCGAAGAAATTCCGACAAATTTCCGGTAGCTCATCGTGTATAAACGTAAAATAGGAAATCCCCTGATCCATATCCGCATAGAAGCTTCTCTGAACCTCCGGGATCACCAGCGCGACGCCCTTTTCCCGGGCATATCGCTCCACACTGGTGTACCGGGACCAGCCGGTGCAGTTATCCGCCAGCCCATGCAGCAGGTACACCACCGGCACCTCCGACTGCTTTACCCCCTCCGGCAGTATCACCGTCATGGAGGTGTTCATGTCCATTGTCTCTGAGCGAAAATCACAGCGCAGATGTGCCATTGATCAGTCCTCCCCTATGGCGGATGCCACCCGGTCCTCGTGCTGCGCCAGGAGCTGCTCTGCCTTCCTGGCGTCGCTGCTGGTCCTCAGCATTACAATGGCGACCTTTGCCCGGAAACCGCATTCCTCCAGAGCTCTGGTAGCCGTCTCATAGTTCGCGCCGGTAGCCTGGCAGACGATCCGCTTGCAGCGCTCCACCAGCTTCTCGTTGGAGGGCCTTACGTCCACCATCAGGTTGCCGTATACCTTGCCCAGCTTGATCATTGCGCCGGTGGAGAGCATATTCAGCACCATTTTTTGAGCGGTACCGCTCTTCATGCGAGTAGAGCCGGTGACGACCTCCGGCCCGGGGATGGGGGTAATGGCAATTTCCGCCGCCTGCTCCACGGGGGAGCCGGAGCTGCAGGAAATGCCGATGACATGCGCCCCCTGCTTGCGGGCATATTCCATGGCTCCCAGCACATAGGGCGTTCTGCCGGAGGCGGCAATTCCGACCAGCACGTCACGGCTACTGAAATTGATCTTCTTCAGGTCTGCCTCACCCTGCCCGGCGTCGTCCTCCGCGCCTTCCTTTGCCCGGAAGATCGCATCGTTGCCGCCGGCGATCAGCCCGATCACCTCGTCAGGATCGGTGGAATAGGTGGGCGGGCACTCCACGGCGTCCAGGACGCCCAGCCGCCCGGAGGTACCGCAGCCGATATAAACCAGCCTGCCCCCCTGCTTCAGCTGTGCAGCAATGATATCCACTGCCGCCGCGATGTGCTCGGCTTCCTCGCCCACGGCAAGAGCAACCTTCTGATCCTCTTCATTGATTAGCCTCACCATATCCAGCGTGCTCATGGTATCGATATGGGTGGTTTTGCTGTTTCGCTGTTCCGTTTTAATTAAATTGAGATCCATACTGTTCCTCCTCGTTCGGACATCCGCAAATGGGAAAACGCGATTGACGCCAATTCGATTGAATAAGGCTGCTTTTTGTCAAGCCGTACTTCCCTGTGGTCACTCGCAGAGTGAACAGGCGACAAAGTGTTCCGGGCTGACTTCCTTCAGGCAGATATTCTCCCGGCACTTTTCCGTTGCATAGGGGCAGCGGGGTGCAAAACGACAGCCCGGTGCGGGATTGATGGGACTGGAGACTTCGCCGCGCAGCACCTGGCGCTCCCGGTTCCGGCGGGACAGATCAATGGTAGGAACCGCATGCAGCAGCGCCTTGGTATAGGGGTGCACAGGATTTGCAAACAGCTCGGCGGTTTTGGCATGCTCCACCACCTGGCCCATGTACATGACCATGATCTCGTCACTGATGTGCTTCACCACGCACAGGTCATGGGTGATGAACATATAAGACAGCCCGCGCTGCTCCTGCAGGTCCATCAAAAGGTTCAGGATCTGCGCCTGAATGGAAACATCCAGTGCGGAAACCGGCTCGTCACAGACGATGAACTTGGGGCTCACCGCCATGGCCCGGGCCAGACCCACCCGCTGCCGCAGGCCTCCGTCCAGCTCATGGGGGTACAGGTTCGCCTGATCCGCAGGCAGACCGCACATGTCCATGATCTTATGAACATGGTCGTTGATCTCCGTCTTGCTCTTCAGCAGGCCGCAGACCTGCACCGGCTCGGCGATCAGATTGTGCACCGACATCCGGGGATCCAGGGAGCTGTAAGGATCCTGGAACACCATCTGCATATTCATATGGATCTTCTGCATATCCCTGCCCTTGTACTTCAGAATATTCTCTCCGTTGTACAGCACCTCACCGGCGGTGGCAGGCTGGAGGCGAAGAATGGTTCTGCCAAGGGTGGACTTGCCGCAGCCGCTCTCACCCACCACGCCCAGGGTCTTGCCGGGCATGATCTTCAGGTTCACGTCCTCCACGGCATGGAGGATGCCTGACCCGGTTTTAAAATATTTTTTCAGATTTCTTGTTTCAACCAGCGGCGTTGCCATATCAGAATTCCTCCTTGTTCCCATAGCGGTGGCACATGATCCCATGGTCGCCGCAGACATGCATGGCAGGCGCTTGCGTCCGGCAGATATCCGTGGCATATTCGCATCTGTCCGCGAAGCAGCAGCCCTGGTATTCCTTTCTGGGATCCGCCATATGTCCGGCGATGGGGTGCAGTCGGGGCTGGTCATCCTCCAGATTAGGGATGCAGTTAAAGAGGCCTGCCGTATAGGGATGGTTCTCCTTGCGCTGGAACACCTTCTCCACCGGGCCAAATTCCACCACGCGGCCCGCGTACACCACGGAGACCGAGTCGCAGAACTGCGCCACAACACCGAGGTCATGGGTGATCAGCATCACGGAGGTGTTGAACTTTTCCCGCAGCTGCTGCATCAGCTCCAGAATCTGCGCCTGGATGGTCACGTCCAGTGCAGTGGTAGGCTCGTCGGCCAGCAGCAGCTCCGGTTCGGCCACCAGAGCCATGGCGATCACGATTCTCTGCTTCATGCCGCCGGAGAACTCGTGGGGATAGCTGTTCTTCCGCTCCGGCGGAATGCCGACCAGGGTCATCATTTCATCCACACGCTTGACCTTTTCGGCGCGGCTCATTTCCGGGAAGTGCAGATTCAGCACCTCCAGAACCTGATTGCCCACGGTCTGGGTGGGGTTCAGGCTGGTCATGGGATCCTGGAAGATCATGGAGATCCGCTTGCCCCGCAGGGGAAGCATCTCCGCTTCGGGCAGCTTCAGAAGCTCCTGGCCGTCGTAGACGATGGAGCCGCTCTTGATCTCGCCCACCCGCTCCGGCAGCAGCCGAAGAATGGACAGCGCCAGGGTGGTCTTTCCTGCGCCGGTCTCGCCTACCAGACCCCGGGCCTCGCCCCGAACCAGGTTGAGATTGAAGTTGTTCACCGCATGAACCACGGCGTCGTCGGTATTATACCGGACGGTCAGATCGGAAATTTCCAGCAGGTTTTCTTGATTCTTTTCCATCTGTGCGTCCTCCTTATTTCTTGGTTCTGGGGTCAAAGGCATCGCGCAGGCCGTCGCCGATGAAGTTCACGGCCATAACCGTCAGGCAGATGCAGATGCCGGGAATCAGGCCCAGATAGGGGTATGCCTGAATATTGATCTTGTTTTCGGAAATGATGGTGCCCCATTCCGGCGTGGGCGAGGCAACGCCCAGGCCCAGGTAGCCCATGGAGGAAATGCTCAGGATCGTCTGGCCCAGGCACAGAGTTGCCGATACGATGATCGGGCCGATGCCGTTGGGCAGGATGTGCTTCAGGATGATCCGCAGGGAGCTGCATCCGTAGCACTTGGCAGCCTCGATGAATTCCACATTCCGCAGCGTCAGCACCGAGGAACGGACAATTCTGGCAAACCGTGCCACCTGGGAGATGGCCAGCGCCACCACCAGCTTCCACACGCCGTTGCCCAGCGCGGTAATAATGGCCATGGCCAGCAGAGACGAGGGAACCGCCATCAGCATATCCACAAAGCGCATGAGAATGGTGTCCACCTTGCCGCCAAAGAAGCCGGCGATGCCGCCAATCAGCGCGCCGATCACGAAGGCGATGCCGATGATGGCGAAGGAGCACAGCAGAGAGATTCTGCCGCCGTACAGGACCCGGGCAAACAGGTCGCGGCCAAATTCATCCGTACCGAAGATGTACAGCGCATTGGGGCTGGTGAAGCGGTCAGAAATGTGCATTTTCGTAACATTCTGGTAGCTGCTCAGGACTGGCGCGGCCAGCACGGCCAGGAACACCAGCACCAGCAGGAACACACCGAACATTGCCAGCTTGTTCTTGCGGAAGCGGAACAGCACAAGTTCGCCGGTGCTGTATTCAGAAAGGGATTTTTTGCGACGTTTCAACATATCTCTTGCCCTCCATCAGGATGCCAGGTCAATTCTGGGGTCGATCACCGCACACAGCAGGTCAACCAGCAGATTGATCACGCCAACGATCACCGTAACGAAAATGATCGTACCCAGCACCACGGGAACATCCCGGGATTTCACAGCGTTCAGCAGCATGGTGCCAACGCCGGGAATTGTGAAAATATTTTCTGTGACCACCGCGCCGCCGATGGTACCGGCGAAGCTGACACCGATCTGGGTCACCACGGGGATCAGGCCGTTGCGCAGCGCATGATGGCGAATGACCACCCGGTTGGGGGCGCCCTTTGCCTTGGCGGTGCGGATGTAGTCCTGCCGGATCACGTCCAGCATGCTGGTTCTGCTCATGCGGATCATGGTAGCCATGGTATTGGCGCCCAGGATCAGCGTAGGCAGGATCAGGGATTTGGCGGACGTAAAGCCGGAAGTGGGCAGCCAGTGCAGCGTCAGGCAGAACAGGACCTGACACATAGTGCCCAGCCAGAAGGCTGGCAGAGAGAACAGCAGCATGGCAACAAAGGAGCTGCCGTAATCCAGCAGGCTATACTGCTTGATGGCAGAGCCGATACCCAGGGGCGCACCGACGCCCACGGCAAAAAGCATAGCGAGGGTGGACAGCAGCAACGTATTGGGCAGGCGGCGGGCAAAGCATTCCAGAACCGCTTCGCCATTTTTCCAGGACGTGCCAAAGTCCAGCTTCAGCACACCGCCCATGTAATTGATGTAACGAACCAGCAGCGGCTTGTCCAACCCCATCTCCGCTTTCTTCGCCGCGATCTGCTCCGCCGTGGCATCGTCACCCAGAAGGGAGCTTGCCAGGTCGCCGGGGGCGGCGGACAGGATCAGATACAATATAAATGTGACGCAAATAATAACCGGGATCAGCATCAGAAGCCGCTTCCCGGCGTATTTCAACCAGGTCATCTTTTTTCCTCCTTGAGAAGATGCGGGGCCTATTTGTGAAAGAAGAGAAGCGGCGCGGCATAAACCGTTCCGCTTCCCTTCGTCACTCACTCAGTCTTTCTTAAAAACAGGGGGATGGGATTATTTGAAGCTCCAGTCGCCGAAGTACATGTTGCCCAGGCAATGTGCCTGCACGCCGTCCATGTTGGAACGGAACGCGATGGTGGACAGGTCGTTCACCAGAGGAACATCGTAGGCTTCTTCGGTCACGATGTTGCAGGCCTCTACGTACAGAGCCTTGCGGTCCTCACCCTGAGCGGCACGGGCCTCCAGCAGGATCTCGGAGATCTCGCCGTCACGCTGGAACACGCGGTCTTCCCAAGGCTCTCTGTCAAGACGGTGGCCGGTGTACACGCCGTCGGCATCCACCAGGGAGCACAGGTTATTCAGCACATAGGCTTCGTAGGTGCGGTTCTTCCACTCGCCGGAGTAGGTGGGGTAATCGGTGGCCTTGATGGTGCAGTTGATGCCAACTTCCATCAGCTGGGCCTGGATGATCTTCGCAACGTTCTCCAGGGCGCTACCGCTGGGAACGGAGATGGCAAACTCTTCGCCGTTGTAGTTGGACTGTGCCAGGTATTCCTGAGCAGCTTCCACGTCATAAGGAACGACCTCAACGCCGTCGTCCACGGTAACGAAGCTCAGATAGTTGGAGCACATGTCAACATTCAGAATCTCACTGCGGCCAGCGTAAACGCCGTCGTTGATCATCTGCTTGTCGATGCCAGCCTGAACAGCCTTACGGAAGTTGACGTCCTTGCAGGCGCCAGTCCAGTCGTTCAGGTACAGGGTAATACGGCCGGTGGACAGAGTGCTGTTCCAAGCCACATCGTCATTGCCTTCCAGACGGGTGCAGACATCGATGGAGGGGTTGCGAACCACATCGTAGTCGCCGTTCTGCAGGCCCAGGATCTGGGTGTTGGTATCGGCAACGATCTGGATGATGATGTTCTGGATGGCAGGCTTGCCGCCCCAGTAGTCTTCGTTGGCAACCAGGGTGGTGTGGTCGCCGCTGACCCACTCAACAAACTTGTAGGGGCCGGTGCCGATGGGGTTCTTCAGATAGTAGTCGTCGCCGACTTCGTCAAAATAGGACTTGCAGGCAACGCCGCCCAGGCGGGAAGCAACACCGTAGGGGAACGCAGCGTAGGGGGTGGTCAGGGTGACCTTGACGGTGTAGTCGTCAATGATCTCGCACTCCTTGAAGTTGACGAAAAGAGCGGTGCCGATGGGGCCTTCAAAGCCATAGTCAAAGGTGAACTTCACGTCCTCAGCGGTCATCTCAACGCCGTTGTGGAACTTCACACCCTTGCGCAGGTGGAAGGTGTATTCCAGGCCGTCGTCGGATACTTCGTAGCTCTCAGCCAGAGCGGGGGTCAGGGAGCCGTCGGCCTCCAGCCGCAGCAGGCAGTCATAGACGTTGGACAGAACCAGGTTGTCCGCGCCGGAGCAGCTCTGCTTGGATTGTGCAAAGAAGCGATACGGCTCCTCGGAGGTAGCCAGGATAGCAGTGTCCTTCTCAGCGGTAGCGGGGACTGCGCACATGGAGAGCATCATCAGAGCTACCAGCAGCAATACAGCGATCTTTTTCATAATAGCCTCCTATTTTTTGTTTTTTCGGCGGGGTGTTCCGCCTTGGATGGTTTCAGTTTAGCACTGTGAAATGAATCTGTCAATAGTTACACGCTTCGACGAAACATTATTTCACATCTTGAATGCTTTTAGGGCTAACTGCACGAATTACTGAAATTCCGATATAGCATTTTAAGCAATATGCATAATTTTAAATATAAGATGTGTGCATTGTGTCCTGCCCGGCAGGGCTATGCGCCTCCCCAGATTTCGTGCCGCCTGTCCGCTTTGCGCGTTTTTTGGACACAGCAAAAGGCACCCAGCATTAAGGAACCTCTGAATAAATCGCCTGCGGCTGGAAAGTGGGTCTTTTGCCCCCATGCCGCAGGATGAAAAATGGGAAATACATACAGTATTCCTCCATTTTCCATCCTTTGCCTGGGAACAAAATCCCTCGCTGCCAGCTCTTGCCGATTTATTCAGAGCTTCCCTAATGAACCGCGTGCCTTTGTGGGGTGTATCATTTTTGGGCGTTCAGCCCTCACCCAGCTTTTCCTCCAGCCAGGCGATCATCTCTTCTCTGCCCTGGGCGGACAGAGGAAATACTCGTTCGCCCTCCATGGTGCTCTTTTCGTAGCAGTACAGGCCGTGCCAGTATTCCACGTGGATGCTGCTTTTTTCGTAGTCCACCTCCTTTGGGGTGGCCATGATGATATCCGGCGCGGCGCGGAAGCGAAAAAGGCCTGAAGAGCCTGTAAAGATATTGTTCATTGCAAACGTGTGCAGTGTGGGAATAAACAGTTTTTCCATGGGTCTCTCCTCCCCTTTTGTCTTATTCATCATATCATACCATGACGCAAAATGCAAACGGGAGAAGCCCTTGCAAATTGCGGCAGAATATGATAAATTACTCCCCGGTGATTAAAATGAAGCAACAAATGAAGGGAACCCTGGCACTGCTGCTGGGGACGTTTGTCTGGGGAATGGCATTCATCGCCCAGAGTGTAGGAATGGAGCTGATCGGGCCATTTACCTTTCAGGCCATTCGGTGCCTGCTGGGCGTGCTCTTTCTGTTTCCGGCGTCGCTGCTGCTCGACTGCAAAATTGGAATGGCCGCATCGCTGAAAAAATGGAAAAGCAAAAAGCTTTGGCGGGGCGGCATCATCTGCGGTGCTGCGCTGTTCGCCGCCACCAGCCTGCAGCAGGTGGGGCTGGTGTATACTGCGCCTGGGAAGGCGGGCTTTCTGACAGCCATGTATATTGTGCTGGTGCCCATTCTCGGCATTTTTGTGCACCGCAGGCCGGGGCTGAACGCTGTGTTCAGCGTTTTGCTGGCGCTGGTGGGGCTTTATCTGCTGAGCTTTACGGATATCAGCGGGATCAATATCGGCGATCTGCTTATGATCGCCTGCGCGCTGGCCTTTGCCGTGCAGATTCTGCTGATCGACCGCTATGCCCAGGATCTGGACGGCCTGCGGCTGAACTGCGTGCAGGCGCTGGTGGTTTCCGCATTGTCCGTCCCAGGTATTGTTCTGAACCACGAGACAGTGCAGATGCAGACCATTACCGCCTGCTGGCTGCCGCTGTGCTTTGCCGGTATCCTCTCCATGGGCGTTGGCTACAGCCTGCAAATTGCGGGGCAGAAGCGGCTGGAGCCGACGGCGGCTTCGCTGATTATGAGCCTGGAATCCGTATTCGCCGCCCTGGGTGGCTGGCTGATTCTGCACAACACCATGACGGCGGCAGAGCTGACCGGCTGCGCGTTCGTATTCGCAGGGGTCATTATATCCCAGCTGCCCGTTAAGAAGCTTTTCCGCAGCAGGGCATGAAACAACGCCGCTCAGCCTTGGCTGGGCGGTTTTTTTCTCATTTTTTGCAAATTTGTGCGGCCTTTTCTCCATGGAGTGCATATGCTGGAATATGACTACCATATGGAAAGGACGTTTACGATGCTGCTTTGCCTGTTAACCGCCCTGGGAGTTGGCGGCGCGACCATTTTAGGGACGGCGTTTGGCTTCCCCTGCCGCAAAATCTCCCACCGATTCAGCGATATTGTTCTGGCCTTTGCTGCCGGTGTAATGCTGGCGGCTGCCATCTGGGGCCTGATTATTCCCGCCATGGAGCACAGCGAAAGCGGCGGCCTGCTGGTGACCCTCTGCGGCATTCTGGCCGGTGCGTTCTGTATCAGCCTGGTTGACCGCCTGGTGCCCCATATCCATAAGCTGATCGGGTGGGAGGATGACCTGAATGCCCATCATTTCCGCCGGGATCGGCTGGTGCTGTTTGTGGCGGCCATGGCCATCCATAATTTCCCGGAGGGGCTGGCCGCCGGCGTCAGCCTCGGCTCCGGGGACTATAAGGCCGCACTGCTGATTGCGGGTGGGATCGCACTGCAAAATATTCCAGAGGGGCTTGTCACCGTCACGCCCATGCTGGCGGCGGGAATCTCCCCGCGAAAAACCTTTCTGTGCGGCGCGGCCACCGGCATCATTGAAATGATCGGAACCTTTGCAGGCTTTTATGCGGTCACGCTGGCATCGGCGGTGCTGCCGTTTTTCCTGGCCTTCGCCGGTGGAACCATGCTGTTTGTAATCAGCGACGAGATGATCCCCGAAACCCACGACCATGGCAATGAGCGCGCCGCTACCTATTCCCTGCTGATTGGCTTCTGCCTGATGCTGGTTATGGATGTCGTCCTTGCATGAGCGGTACGGATATGCTACAATAGAGGCAAAAAGATAAAGGAGTACGCCGTGAAGAAATCAATTCTTTTTGATCTGGATGGAACCCTCACCGATTCCGGCGAGGGGATCATCAACTGCGCCAAAATGACGCTGGAGCGCTTCGGCCTGCCCATCCCCTCCCCCGACGAGTTGAGAACCTTTGTCGGCCCGCCGCTGGGCGATTCCTTCATGAGATACGGTGTCCCCGCCGACCGGGTCGAGGAGGCAATTGCCGTCTTTCGGAGCAGATATCTGCCCATTGGAAAATTTGAGAACTACCCCTACCCCGGCATCCAGGAGCTGCTGGAAACGCTGAAGGCCCAGGGTCACAAGCTATACGTCGCCACCTCCAAGCCGGAGGTCACTGCCGTTGAGGTGCTGGAGCATTTTAGCCTGGCATTCTTTTTTGACTGCATCTGCGGCGCGACCTTTGACCAGTCCCGCGTGAGCAAAAGCGATGTGATCGCATTTCTGCTGGAGCAGATCGGCGCTGATACAGATGCCGTTATGGTGGGCGATACTGCCTTTGACGTGACCGGCGCTGCCGCCCACGGGATTCCCACCATCGGTGTCTCCTGGGGCTATGGCAAGGTGGCGGATATGAAAAAGGCCGGGGCCGCTGCCATTGCAGACACGCCGGAGATGCTTTTGACTCTCCTTGATCCGTAAAAAATCCGGGCGTCCCGAAAACGGGCGCCCGGATCATCATTACTGCAAACGATAGCCGACACTGACCAGCTCCATAATATGGGGCCAGAACTCCGGCTCATCTGCGGTGTAGCAGGCTGCTTCGCCGATCTGCTGAAAGGATACGATCCGATTTGCGGCATCGATCCACGCGCTTTTCCGAATCACGGAAGTATGTAATTCTCTTTGGGTATTCATTATTCTGTTCCTCCTTATTATAGAGTGTGGGTTGCGGAATGGTTTTCCTCCGGGCTGAACTGCCTCTCACCCTTATAGACGGATTTCAGAGTGGATTCGTCACAGCTTTCAGAAATTTTTTTAAGAATTTTATGAGATGCAGTTTTCTTGTCCTGCTCCCTGATGGTAATTTACAAGGGAATTGCATCAGACTTGTAACATATCTGCATCCAAAGGCAATCATTTTTGTGCGATCCAATGCATATCATCTAAGCACCATAGATTTCTCATCCATTTCCCAGGAAATTTTGCACCCGGCATTCCGGCAGAATAAATCGAATTATCAAAAAAATTTCTTGATTTTGCAACAAAAATGAATAGAATAGAACGTGGACTTGCAAATGCGTGAGTGCACATATGCGAAAGGGTGATACCAAATGAATAAAATCTATATTCCCGAACACTATACCCCTGTTCTGGATGCCTACGATACCCAGCGGGCCATTGCCTATATCAAGGCGACCTTTCAGGATGAATTTTCCTCCGCGCTGAATCTCAAGCGGGTGTCCGCGCCGCTGTTCGTCACCGAGGATTCCGGTCTGAACGACAACCTGAACGGCTATGAGCGGCCTGTCAGCTTTGATGTTCCCGCCGTGGGCGCGGATGCCCAGGTGGTGCACTCCCTGGCAAAATGGAAGCGTCTGGCGCTGAAGCGCTATCATTTCACGGTGGGCAACGGCCTGTACACGGACATGAACGCCATCCGCCGGGACGAGGAGCTGGACAATGTTCATTCCATCTATGTCGACCAGTGGGACTGGGAGAAGATCATCACCCGGGACAATCGGAATCTGGACTTTCTGAAGCTGATCGTCACTGCCATTGTCCGCGCCATCTGCAACACCAATGACCGGCTGCATGTGCGCTATCCCCAGCTGCGCACGGAATTATCCCCTGATGTGAGCTTTATCACCTCTCAGGAGCTGGAGGATCTGTATCCCGACCTTGCCCCCTCCCAGCGGGAAAAGGCCTACGTCAAGGAACACAGGACCGCCTGCATCATGCAGATTGGCGGTAAACTCCGCTCCGGCAAGCCCCATGACGGCCGCGCCCCGGACTACGACGACTGGGCGCTGAACTGCGACATCTTCTTCTGGGATGCAGTGCTGGATCGGGCGCTGGAGATATCCTCCATGGGCATCCGTGTGGACGCCGAGTCCCTGGATCGGCAGCTGAAGCTTGCCGGATGCGACGAGCGCCGGAATCTCCCGTTCCACAAAATGCTGCTGGCCGGAGAGCTTCCCCTGACCATCGGCGGCGGTATCGGCCAGTCCCGTCTATCCATGCTGCTCCTGGGCTGCGCCCACATCGGCGAGGTTCAGTCCAGCGTATGGGACAGCGCCACAATCGAAGCCTGTGAAAAAGCAGGCATTCCCCTGCTGTAAAAGCATTTCCCCGCACCGCATGCATCACGCACGGTGCGGGGAATTTTTATAGCTTTATTGTTTCAGGCGGTCAGTCCGGCAGCCCATCTTCTGATTACCCAAAGCGAAACGGGACACTGCATTCAGGAGAAACGCGATTCCAATGCCAATCAGCAGCATCAGGGCGGTTTCCTTTACCGTCTGCCGCCGAAGCGCAAACACGCCGCCAAGAAAGCACACCGCCTCTAAAACCGACCGGGGTTCAAAATAGCCCCACCCATAGACGAATGTCATGTTAAACAGCACCGCTGTAATGACTGCCGAAAGCATAAGCGCAATTTTTCCAGTTCCCTTGGCATACCAGCACAAAACTGCCAAAAGGGGCGCGGCAGCAGTAAAGCCCACCCAGATAAGCGCATAGCTTCGCGGGAAAAAGCCGGCAATGAATTTGGAGTACAGATAATAGCTCCCAACCATCCCCACAAAGAAGGTAAATACGTTGACCGCACCCCGCAGTGGAGCGCTGCTGTAAACCGCGATGCACAAAGCAATTACCACCCAAAAGGCAAACCGTCCCAGGAAGTTTCTGATGTCCAAATATTCCAGCAGAAATGGCAGCTCGTTGCTGGCTGTGGTATCCAGAAATTTGGAAAAAGTCCCCAACGCGACGCCCAGCAGCGCCAGCAGCAGCGTGTAAAGCATCTGCTTATGTACCGAAACGGTTTGTTCCCTGCTTCTTATTCGATTCAGAAATTCTTTCATAAAATGATACCCATAGCCTGACTGTTATTTCTTTGTACGTTTCATAAATCCGCAGCCTCAAGCGCGCCGTCTGGCACACACTTGATCAGCAGAGCTCGATGGCTCAGGAATTCCCCTGCCCTTTCAAATATCCCGATTAGGGCTTGCCGGATCAGCGTACAACAGCAGACCTGCTGTAAATGTAAAAAAGCTCCTGACTTGGCTGATATGCTTTCTCCATCTGCTCGAAGTCCTTGTCAAACGCCTCTGCATCCGCCTCATTGATTTCATAGGCAGGGCTTTCTATGTAGCTCCATTCCCTGCCGCTCAGAACGCCGTCGTTCAGCTCCTTTACAAGCAACGCAACGGGATAGGTGCCCCCAAGGCCTACCTGAAAGTGCTTGCCATTTTTAAATCCAGTTCCCACGTAGTTTTCCGGATTGCCAAAAATCACGATCGTATCGAACCCCAGCTCCTTTGCCCGCTGAAAGGAATGAAGCTGGAGCTGCTTTCCATACCCTTTGCGCTGATAGTCAGGATGGATGCTCAGCGGGCCGAAGGTCAATGCATTCTTTTCATTTCCCTGTCCATCCACCAGCCTGCATTTCGTGTACATGATATTGCCTATGATTTTTCCATCCTCTTCTGCAACAAAGTCAAGCTCTGGAACAAAATCAGTGTGACCTCTCAGTACATGCGCCAGGTAGTGCTCATTGCATCCCGGAACGTGGACATTCCAGAAAGCCTTTTTCGTCATTTCTTCCACAGCACGGAAGTCTTTCTCTTCTTCGTTTCTGATTATCATCATTTAACAACTCCATACTCCATTACCGCCACTACATACCCTCGCTTTGCCAAAGTTGCATACTGTGGAATATCATTATACATCTCTTGTTTATGCCAAGCTGAACCAGGAATGAATAAAATAAGAGGATATTTTTCTTCATTCTTCATTCCATCCTTATACGGAAAGATAATTTGCAAATGCCTTTTACAATTACCGTAATCATGATATACCCAATCCTGAGAATATAACCACTGTACTTCATTTGCTCCAGCAACTACCTTAATTCGTACTTTCATTTGTGCGCTCCAAAATTCAAATAATACGCTAGATTTGCACAATTGGAATTTTACAGGGTTTTCATAAAACAGATATTTCTGTTTGCTTCTGTAAAATTCATAGCTTTGTGGAAGTGAAGGCTGGCCGTATTATCTATTTCGCAATCACTGGCGAACTCCCGACAGCCATTGCTTCTTGCCCATGACTCACATTCCGTTAAAAGCTCTTTTGCATACCCCTTCCTGCGATAACCATCCTTTATGTAAATTCCCTCTAAGTAACCGACAGGACTGGTTTTTGTTCCCTCCACATAGTCATATCGTAGCTGGCACTGGGCAAAGCCAATCGGTATATCATTTTCATTTTTCAAAAAGAATTGGGATTTGCCTTTAGAAATCATTTCTGAAAATTCGGCAATCAACTCGCTGACAGAATTTTCATCCCACATTTGTACTGCCAAATTTGCCAAAACACCTAAATCCTGTTTTCCCGCCCCTCGCACCATATCCTATCCTCCAAATGTTGATTTTATCTGCTGCGGCAGCCTTCCGAGCAATCTATATATGTATCGCGCAGAGTGTGACCGCTATTTTACACCATAGAAAATTCCTTTTTTGAATGAGAGATAAATTGGCAATCCCGAAGCAAAATTTAAAAATCCGCCAATTGCATCCACACAAGCTCTGATGGAGCACTTGTATATATCACGATCTGAAATATTCCAATAGCCGCCCCTGCCAATCCAGAATAGGCAGTCAGACCAAAGCCTAAATTCTTCTGAAGCCTTGTGGCAATTTCCTTTTCGTGTATTTTGTTCAGGTAAATGATATAGGCAACGCCAAATATAACAGCAGCCAGCGCAACAAGCGCTATGTAGTCTGACACATGGTGAAGCCCATTCCTGCAAAAGTAAGCAATGCCCGCTGCAAGATGCATTATCCAGCCAATATCACTTAACAGCCCGAACACCAGAAATGGAATATCCGGCATCATAGCTGTATAGCGGACACCTTGCTTTCCCTCCCGCTGGAGCTGTCTGATATGTTCTTCTGTTGATCTCCTTTTTTCATGCAGGATTTCCTTTATCGTACCCATACAAAATTTTCAACTCCCAATTTATTTTTCCTCTTCTTGTGCTTCAGCAGATGGAAAAGTTGCGGCTTTTTCGTCCACAATCCTTTTTACTGCTTTAAGGCTATCCGCACCGCAGAATGCGTCCATTAATTCATTAAACTCAGGGTTATCACTGGGGATCACAGTGACCCTTCGGATGCGCAGCTGTTCAAAAAACGAGAGAATCATATCCAAACCGAGGACAGCAAGCCCAACCCACAGGCAACATTTTACCCAAATTCCAACAATACAAAGGATTATTCCAGAAATTGAAAGATAGAAGAAGTGAAACAAAAAATTGGTAAGAACAAAGAACCAAAACATTTTAGCAGGATACTTTCTTTCCATGTTCTGCCTCCAATACACTTACAGTTATTTAGCAAATACATTATAACATAAAAGTCCAACGTAATCTATCTAAATTACGGTGGACTTATGGTGGAGAACTGTAATTCTGAAGAATGATAAGATGTCACAAATTAAGAGTACTTCTCAATTTGTGGCACCAATTCATTGAGCAAAATGCGCAACAGTCAAATGTCGTTCTTCAACTACATTAGGCCTAAATACTTTTCAACACAAGTTAATGTGCCCTCAACTGTACTATCCGCAGTTTTCTCTATCCAAAAGAAAGAACTTCTTTTAATCTCCTCTATACGATTTACATGGAGTTCATATAATGTAGTATTCACAGTTTGTTTCGCTTTTTCTATATCAGTCGCCGAATTTAGGTACTGAGAAAATCCCTGATGATCTGGTCGATTACTATATTCATCAACAAGATTAGATGGATCTTTTATGAGAAAAACAACTCTCGCGGGTTCAGAAAAAGTAAGAGCTTGATCAACTGTAAGATGACAATCGCACAAAACCTTCTTATTTTTTGATAAGCGAATCAAATCAAGAAGGACAAACTCTAACTGTTCCCGAGTATTACTCAACAACCAATTCTTATATTCTTCAACTGTTCTTCCAAAAAATTCATCGGCACTTTTAAAATGAGTATTCATAGCAGGCTGAAATAATGGATCTGATATTTTTCTGTGCTCATCAAATCTCTCATCCGCATCAAATAATTCTAATCCATATTTTTCTGCTAATGCATGTGAAATGGTTGTCTTTCCTCCGCAGGGGGTTCCTGTTATAAAATAAACGTTTTTTAAGTACTCTTTGATTACATTATCTTGAAATATCATTGTATAATCCCTCTATTAAATAGTTTTTAGTGTTTGCCTATACATAAAACTATTTAACATAGTTCTATGTACTCAGATATTTCTTAATTTTAAGAACATCATCATATTCATTTCACCTCCGCAAATTCCGATCTGTAGAAATCATTTTACCATAATGCAGCCTATTAAACAATATATAATATAAAAAAGTCCACCGTGTTTCCATCAAAATTACGGTGGAGCCGAGGGGAATCGAGGACATCATTGTGTGCATTTCGTCGAGCCGAAATGCACCAGAGCGCCACCGGCGCTCTGATTGAATCGGTTCGATTCCCCCTGCCTTTAATTCCACCAATAGAAATACCCCGCCGAAGCGGACGTAGAGCCGAGGGGAATCGAGGACATTATTGTGTGCATTTCGTCGAGCCGAAATGCACCAGAGCGCCACTGGCGCTCTGATTGAATCGGTTCGATTCCCCCTGTCTTTATTCCACCAATAGAAATACCCCGCCGAAGCGGGGTATTTCTATTGGCAAATAACTCTAATTTTAATAGAAACTATTTTATGGGGGTGCAACTTCGGTTCAGAGGGGGTGCATTTTGATTTTAAGGGGGTGCAACCACGGCTTTAGGAGGTGCAACTATTACCGATTGAACTACTATTTAGGAAAAAATATAGCTGTGCTATGCTATACAAACTGAAATTGTCTATTTCTGTTGCCATACCATTACATAATCTCTTTCCCCGGTACTGTGAGCCGAACAGGTCATTGCCTCGGACATGGACTTGGACGGTAGATTGCTATCAAACAGAAGTTGTGAATGCAAACCTCAAAGCAGTTTGCTCCCTGCACGCCTTCTATCCTACGGCCTGCATCAGCACGCACGCCGTTGTGCTTTGCGACATGAACGGCAGGCAAATGCCGCTCTCACCCACGCCGACCAGCAGCTCTGTGCCGCTCGGGCTGATCAGGAGGGGATACGTCTCACACAGATACATCGGGCCGTCCGTGACGCCATAGTTTTTACCGCCCACAAGCGACAAGCTGAGTGTCACATAGCTCGGCCCGTCCTGGATGGTCTGAATCGTCCAGAAACCGCTCCACATCTCCTCAAATTCGTCGCTGTTTTCGTATACCCAATTCAGATCGACCGTACCGCCCGTCTCATCCTCAGGATAGAAGCGCAGCGAGAAATAGGCATAGCGGCTGGTTTCCCCCACCATGGTTTCTGTGATCCAGCCCATGCCGTCACGCTGCGATCCGGCAAGACCGAGCGCGGTCATGCCGCTCCAGCCGTCGGCAAGCCACGCGGAAAACTCGGCCGGGGCGTTGTACCAGGCATATTCCGTAAAGTCAAACGAAAGATAGTCTCCAGCTTCCGATATACACGGCGCAAGATAGCTCATCGCATCAAGCGAGGGATACCATTCGCAGGTATTCCCGTTGTTGTCAGTGATGAAGACCTGGGTGTCGGCCTCATATGCAACGCCGTCGAGATTCGCAAAGAGCAGCACCGGCTCGCCGCTTTCCGACCGGTAGAGCACCTCCGTGACCTCGTCGGTCTGTGTTTTTTCGTTCCACTGGACACGGTTGATTGCAACCGTCGCGTTCTCATCGACCGGCACGATGCAATACAGATGCCCCGCGCCGCCGATAATGTGATCCTCGTCAATCTCCGCGATAAAGGGGTATTCAATGAGCATGGCCTCATTGGTTTCCCACAGCCATGCGGGGAAGCCCACCTCGAGGCCCTCCTCAAACAGGCCGCCGACATAACCGAGATAGGCCGCGCCAAACATGGTCATTGGAAAGTCGATTCTGTCCCGCAGCCATCCAAGCGAGGTCTCCGCCTCCTGTGAAAACCCGTGTTGCGCCGGCTGTGTGTCCACGGCTTCATTTCGCGACGTGCGATTGCTCATGTCGCTCTGCGATGTCGCTTCTTCTGGCTGCCTCTCTGGCGTTTTTTTATTGATCTTTGTGGGAAAGTCAACCTCATCAGTGCTCTTTTGGGGTTCGTCCGACTCCGTTTGCGTCTTCTGCGCACAGGAACAAAGCAACAGCAGCAGAGCCAGTGCCAGCAGTAGCACGAGTGCTTGTTTGTGTGCTGTTTTCATAGCCGCTCCTTTCAGATCAGAATTTTCCGCTTCGGCCGGAACCGCCGCCGCCAGATTCGCTGTGGCTGCTTCCATCGCTGGAAGAGCTGCGCTCGATTTTCCGGCTGGAGGTCGTCTTATGGGTAAAACGATCTGTTTGCTCCGTAAGCCGGAGTCCCGCGGAGACGTAGTCGTTCGCGGTTGCTTTTTCCGACACTTTGCCCATTTTCTCCCATATCACAGTGACAATCACGGTTGCTGCCAGCAGGGAAAGACCGATCACAATAAGAATCGGAAAGAACAAGCTTGCCCGGACGGGCTTTCCGGCTGCGGCCTTTTCGAGATAGACATTGCATTCTTTGACATAATCCTCAAAACCGCCATACCAGTCATTCTCGCCGAAATTGTCGAGGAAGACCTTTTCCAGCTTCTCCTGACCATAACTGTTGAACGCATACTCGCAGCGTGAGCCGTAGCAGAACATTGCCCAGTCGCGATCATCCATGCTGAGCAGGAGCATGATCCCGTCGCGGTTCGGTCCTTCGCCCATGGTGTATTCATGGTAGATGGTATAGGTTGCCTTATAGACACCTTCAGAATGGAAGTCCCGATAGTCCTCCACGGTTACGATGTAAACGCCGACACCATATTTTTGAGAGACGCTTTCCGCCATCTTTTCCAGTAGCATATTTTCGTTTTGGCTGAGAAGTCCGGCCGCGTCCGTCACATAGTGAAGCTGTGCGCCCGCCTCCTCAGCTGCAGCTACACTCACGCAGAATACAAGCGTCAAAATAAACGCCAACAGGAGACAGCAAATTCTTTTTTTCATTTCTCCTTCCTCCCTAGCGCGCCAAAAGCAGCAGCGCAGTCACGCTGATGGCAATGAGCGGCGCCGCGATCGCTGCGAACAGACCGACAACCCGCTTCGTGCTGACGGGAAGGTTGCCTACCAGCTTACCCGTCTGACCGTTCATTGCAAAGAGGAAGTCCTTGCCCTCCCATCGTGTGTTCAAGATCCAGACGGGAAGCAGTGCGTAATGCACCTTGCCTCGTTTCAAAGAAATGCTTCGGCTTGTTTCATTGCAGGAGGCGTAGCCGGTTACCGTGCTCTGCAAGGCTGCGATCAGCGAGCCTGTGCAGCGCTTATCTGCCCGCTCCCGGCTATCTTCAATGCGCACATCATATTTGTCCGCCAGAAATCCGGGCAAATACGCCGTGGAAAACGGCTTGAGATCTGCATAGTCATACGGTTCGATGGAGTCCATGTAATCATCCGGCATTTTGCTCGACGCGTCCACCGGGATTTTTTCAAAGTCAATGGAACCGGCGCGGCGTACATCGTAGTGGCTTGTCTCTGTGACCTCATAATCTCCCGAGGTGTACTTATGTACAGTAGTGGCATGGAACTGTGCGCTTCCGCTGGCCTCGCCGTCGTACATCCAAAAGGGTACATACACACCCTTGATCTCCTCCAGATGGTTGGCTTTGGAGAAGGTCAACGGCAGCAGGGGCTTTTTGAGATAATGCTTCTTCAGCGCCTTGATGGCGTCCTCCTTGCTCAGCTTGAAGGGAAGCACAAAGTCGGGCTTCAAAATGCCGGCGAACTGCCCCGGAATCACCGACGGATTTCCGCAGTATGGGCAGGACGTGGCTGCAGTGGTCGCGTCGCAGAGCAGTTCCGCGCCGCACGACGGGCAGCAGTATGCTTTCATGCTGCTTGCGTCTACGCCCCAGTCCTCGCTTAGGCCGGAAGCATCCCAGTCAGAGCCGTCTGTGGCGGCCTTTTGTTCTTCCGCTTCGGCAGTTTCTTGAGTCGCTTCTGTTTTTTCCTGTTTCTGCGCTGCTTTCGCTTCTTTTTCCGCGTAGAACGCTTCAATTTCTGCGGTATCGAAGCCTGAGCCGCAGTAGTCGCACTCCAGCCGCCCGGACGATCCGACAAAATGGAGCGGTCCCGTACAGGCAGGGCATTGGTAATTGGTGATCTGTGTTGCCATCTAAATTCCTCGTTTCCTAGGCCGGCGTTACAGACCGCAAAGGCAGCTTGCAACGCCAAACGTAGTTATGATCGTGTTTTTCCGGATATGTCTTGCAGGCTCACTGCTTGTAATAGATCGTGTCCGAATCCTTTATAACGTTTTCTTCCGAATCGTACAAGATGCGCACATCAGCCGCTGCATGGTCGCTGTTGACAAGCGTGATGGCGATCAGCTTTTCGGCCTTTTCTGCAATTTTGTTGTAACCGCAGTCCGCATCGTAATCAAGGTCAAACTCAAGTAAGGCGTCAAAACCCTTCGCCTGGAACGCAGCCTCGGCAAAAATGCTCCAACTGTCCCACCTCTGAGCCTCACTGTTCCACCACATATTGCAGCAATCCATGCTTCGATTGTCCTCATTTGCGGCAAACTCGTATTTTTGCAGGCCGTCCTCCGTGACCCATGTGCCTTCCAGCAGCGCAAAGGTCTCCTGTGCCGCCATCTGGCTTTCGGCTTTTCTGTCGGCTTCTGCTTGCAACTCGGCCGCACTGTAATACGCTTCGCAATCTCCCGTTTCGCACCAGCCATCATCGTACCAGAACACATCTGCCAGCCATGCAAACTGCGAGGAGTCCAGATAGCGCAGACGATAGATAACGTCATGTTCTCTGTCCTCAATCGTCAGCCCGCTGATCTTTTCGGCAAACTCCGCCTGAACTATCAGAACGCCGTTTTGAAAGGAGTATTTAAACTGATCGCCCAGATCTTCAAAATTCGTGTCGTAACAGCGGATGGGGTTATCCTTGAACTGTCCGCCGCGGTAATAGAGTTTCATGACCCCCGGGCTGTAAACGGTTTTTTTGATCTGGAAGTCGTCAAAAAGAACCGCCGTTTCCGGGTACTGATAGGTGCGCACGTCAGCACCGCCGCAGGCGGTCAGGCCAAGCAGCGCCATCCATAGACCTGCCATGACGAGGAACGCTTTGAGCTTCACAGCATCCCCTCCGTTTCTCCGCAAATAGCCGGATTCTCCCGCTCCAAATTGGGGCGGGAGCCGGTTTTCATATAAATTCTCAGAAGGACGCCGCCCTTATTGGACCGTCATGTTGTTGAGAATGATGTCGGGCATTGTTCCCGGAACGCAGTCCATATTCCGCAGGCCGATGGAAAGCGCGCGGTTGTCGTCAAGCTGCGCGATATACTGAATCCATTCGTAGCCGATGTACTTATAGGTGCGGCCGCGGAAGGTGATGCCGCCGATCACGCGGTCTTCGATATCCTGATAGTTTTCGAAGTCGTCCTTGTAGTAATCGAATTTTTCAACGTTCTCTCTTACCTCAAACTGGATGGCGCCCGCACCAAACGCTGTGGGATCGTCGTTTTCCACCAGGCGGCGCTTTCCGTCGTCGAACGACCAGCCGGATACCGGGATCTTCGTCATGATCTTGACCTTCACATCGTCGTGCGCAAACTGGGCGATTTCCACGGAGAAGTCCTTCATCTCGGCGTTCGCAGACGCTGCCCTGTTTGCTTCGGCGGCTTCCGCCTTGACGGTGTCAAGATACTTCGCAATGGCCTCCGTGCCGGAGAAGCCGCTGGTATTGTAGGCGCTTACCGTATAAATGCCCGGACTCTCTTCCTTGAAATTGACGTAGATGAAATGGGAGTCATCGTCCTTGGATATCCATTTGTAGTAGCGGTAGTTTGCCTTCATGTGGTCGCTGTACTCTTCCTTGACGAACTGACCTTCCACGCCGAAGTAGCCAACGATATCATCGTAAGTAGCGTCAAAAATATTATTATTGACCTCGTTCATCCAGACGTAGCCCTTCTGGACCTGCTCCTCAGTTATGATGCCGTCTCCGCCGGATACGTTCGCGGCGGTGGGCGTCTGGGTCATCGCATCCGTTCCGCCGGAGGTGGAAGAGGTGGCCTCGCCGCCGACCACATCCGGCATGGCGCTGCCGGACTCCACAAGCGGGAGATACCAGTCGTCATAGTAATAGGGGATGTCGTCGGGATAGTCGGCAGCAAAGTCATCCCAGAGCTGCCCCCACGGGCGCAGATAAACCTCGTAGTAAAACTCGTCCTCGCCGTCTTCGTACCAGCCCTCAATGCAGATCATGTTTTCAACATCGGGGAAACGGCTGTTGATTGCGGGATCGATGATCCAGTCGGCATGCTCCAAAGGTAGATTCGTGAAGTAGCCGCTCTCCGACATCACGGTACCGTGCTCTCCGGCACCGGCGCTGTTCAGCGTGACCGACACCTGCGACATCGGATCCGCTCTCGAGTAGTCCTCGTCCCAGATCGTGACGGTGCCCGTATAATCCGAGCCGATGTCGATGACAGCGCAGGCGTCCCACCACTGTCCCGCCATGCTCTCGTAAGCGCCCGAGCAGCCGGTCATCGTCCACCAGCCATACCACGCGCCGTTCCACCAGTCAAGCAGCGCATCACCCGTCGGAGCGGGAAGGGTGGTGTTTGTGCTGCCCGTCGAATCGGCGGACGCTTCCCGGCTGAGCGTAGACGGATCGATGGTAATCGTACCGTTTTTCTTGCCGAACAGCTGTTCAAAGGTAGCCTTGACCGGATGGGTCGTGTCCTTCAGCACAAAGGCCGTTTGAACTTCAAGCGTCTCGCCCGGTGCAACCTCCTCAAACTGTTTGTCAATCACCGCAGTAAAGGCGGAATAATCGGTGATAACAGTAGCAACCTCCAGCTCCTCGCCGTCCTGCGTGAGCGTCTCATCAATGCTCCAGAGATACGAGGCCGATTCCTTGCCGTTGTTTGTGAAGTCCAGTGTCAGAACGATTGCGTCATTTCCGTCCGAATCTTCCATGATGCACGCGCCCTTGTAGAGCAGCTCATAGTCACCGAGCTTGATCAAATTGGAGTCTTTCGCCGTCTCCTTGCCGCAGGCGGCGAGACTGAGCAGCATCAGCGCCGCAATAAGCAGGCATAGAAGTTTGGTCTTCGTCTGTTTCATGATTCCCTCCCAATATCCTTCCGGGATGCGCAAATCTGTCGATCAGCAGGAAATAACATATCATTCCGACAAAAAACAGCAGTGCATACCTGAGACATTTTGCTTTCCTTATTTCTTTACACGCTGAATAAGGTTCCCGTCCTTGTCGGTGAACTTGCCGCAGAGAATCTTGATAAAGTCGACAAGATATCCGATGCCGAACAGGCCGGCCGTCAGAGTGTAGAGAATGCCCGTGCCGATCTTTCCGACATAATAGCGGTGGACGCCGAGACCGCCAAGGAAGAAACAAAGCAGAAACGTTGTCGTCCAGTCCTTCGTTTCGACCGGAACCTCTGGCGCGACATAGTCCTCTACTTCCTCACCGTTTAAAATCTTCTTCACGGTCTCGGTCACGGTGTCGATATAGCCGCCGCGCTCCGTTGCAAGGCCGACTGTCGCACCCTTGAGACCCTTGCGCAACGCACTGTTCTTATCAACGCGCATACCGCCAACCGACATCTTGGCCTCCGTAATGACCGGCTGGATCCGGATGTGTGTGCCGTCCTTGAGGAAAAGCCAGAGACCAACGTCCACATTCGGTTCTTTCTCGAACGAGATGCGTTGGCCGGGAATGCCGCCCTTGATCTGGAACGGCATCTGGAACGCTGCCCTGCGGGCATTGAGCTTCTCCATGATCTCCTCCAGTGTGGTGGAATAGGAAAGATCAAATTCACGGGGACTGGTCGCGAATGCAGCCTCTTTTACGCTGTCTCCGAAGTTTGCCATAGTGTTTCTCCTTTCAAAAATCAAATAATGTGGATGGACAGGTGCTGCGCATTCACGCAGCCTTCTGTTTTGCTAAGGCTCCTCTGATGCCTCAGCCGGTGCTCTGCTTTGCCTCCTTCCGGATGGTTCAGCCGTTCACCGCGCCGCCGCAGTATTCACAGCAGCCGCTTGCATCCGGCGTGGTAGTTGCGCCGCAGTAGGGGCAGGTAACTGCCGATTTGGGCGCGGCTGCCTGCTCAATCTTCTCACGCACATCTTTTCGTACCTGCGTCAGTGCCTGACGGATCTCATCGCCGAGTTTTTTGCAGTTACGGTACTCGACGTTGGTTTCAGGGGTGCATCTTGCCGGCATACCCGGGCGAACCGAGGGCGGCGTAATGTCTATGGAACTGGAGTTGACCTGAAAGCGCATTTCGTTGAAGTAGGGGTTGTTGACGAAAATGGTGATGTAAAAATCATAGGAGTATTCATAGCGCGGCGGATTATAGCTGACCTCCTTGCCGTCCTTGTCCTCGCGCTTGAGTTCCGAACGGCTCTCGTCAATGTCAAGATTGCAGCCGGTCACATCGGCAAAGTCCAGGACGTCCGGGTTTGCCTCAACCAGGTTCTTTGCCCTTGTGACCATGAATTTCCCTGCATCCTCGTCAAGGAGAACCTTGGTGTCCGCGCCGAGCGTTCTGGTCGTATGAAATGCCGCGACCTTTTCCTGATTTTCCTCCCGGTAGGCAAGCTGTGCCCTGATTTCTTCGACGGTGCTGCTGCGTCGGTCGGAGAACCACGGCGAGAGCTTCTTGGCACAGTTTTTGCAGAGATTTCCGTTTTCCAGCTTGCGGTTTCCCAGCAAGCCAATCTTATCTCCACAAATATCGCAATATTTCTTATCGAACAGTCCCATATATGTTCTGACCTCCTTTATATCTGCTTCATGAGCTATGCGGTGTACTGTGCATCTGCCTTGGAATTGAGCACCGCGCCGTAGATATACAAAGCCGGAACGGCCACACCAGTGAGAATATTTGTGACGTTAAACTCGCCGCTGTTGACCAGATTCATCACGATGCTCAAGACGCTGAATACAGCCACGATTGCGCCCCATATGATCAGGTTGCCTGCTTTTTCGCTGCGCTTGCTGTGCTTGACACCCTTGATACCGGCAACCAGCTGACAAATTCCCCCGACCAGTGTTAGGAACAGCGCTGCCCAATAGGCAAATGTCAGACCAGATGCCGCACCGACTCCCGCCGCCAGCGCACCCAGTCCACCGACAAGTACACCCGCAATGATGGAAAATACAGCCGCAATGATCATCAAAATCCCGGTTACCTTCAAAAACTTGTGTCCATTCATAATAATTCCTCCCTGTTGTTTTAATTATTTTACAGAGCGCATGACTCCACATTCTATACATAAGGCGCTGCGGCCGTTCACCAAGAAGGAAGCCGAAGCAGTCACGCGCAGATGGGGCATTTTGCTCCCAGCAGATTCCAATCAGATCAGCCGTTTCACGCACCCCACGCTGCTCTGTTTCGAGCTTTGACGCAGCATATGCTTCCTCGGCAATATCCAGCACCAAAGCCTCCAATGTCTCCGCATGGCTGCCACTGAATTTTTGGGTTTCATCCCCGTCAGCGGTACGCCAGACGATCCGGATCTCGCTGTCAATTTCATCATAGATGTCAGAAGACGGTTTTTTATACGCCGGAAGATCTGACTCTGCCAGCACATTCTGAAGCTCAAACCACTGCACCCATGTTAGCTGCCAGGGATCCGTGTTGGAAAACGCATCTGTCCTGCTTTTCCTTACCTCGTCGCCGCCAGATTGGCTGGGAAACCAGCCGGTCAGCAGCGGCATATCGTTCTCCTGATAGAATTTCAGTGAAAAGCAACTGTAGTAGTTTTTGTGGTTCTGCTGCCACTCAAACTCCACCAGTTTCTTGCCTGTTCTGTATGTATCCGGGTTTTCCGTTCTGCCTCCATCTTGAATCCGGCTTCCAATGAAGAACCAGTACAGCAAGGCACCTGCCAGTGTGATAAATACGATCATCGAGATGATGATCAAAGCAATTCTCAATGTTTTCCTCACGTCAAGTCGCCGTCGTTAAACGGATTGCCATACTCTGGGCAGAATTTCAGCGGATGTGCCGAGCCTGCCGGTTGCGTCTAATGCCGCGTTGGTGAATTCCATTTTGGATACTTCCTTTCTCTCTTAACTATGCCCACGGGTCTTCCGCCGAAGGGATACGGATGCCGCTGAGAATGCTGGAATACTCCCAAAGGAACCAGTCGCCAGTCGAGGCCTTCTGCCGCAGTTTTATGGGCCGCGGCGAATCTGCGCCGGCTGTTTTGAGAAATAAGCGCAGATAACCCGGCTCCAGATCCTGCGGCCTCGGGTCTGCCAGCACGTTCAACGTATACGGCGCCTGCGGCCGATAGCCGTTTTCCGGCGTCGCGCCTTCAAAATACGCAAGCGGCAGATAGGGCTTTCCGCGCAGCCGGTCGCGCAGAAACTGGCAGTCATACGGCGTCATGGGTCTTGGCCCGCGCAGAAGATCCATCGCGGCGGTGCCTGCATCTTTGTCCCGATCAAACAGCGCAAGCGCACACAGAAACAGGGCACAGATGCGTTCCGGCTGCCGTCCCTCGGCGATGCGTGCTTCAAACTCCGGCAAGCTCTCCGGCATTTTCTGAATTACGACCTGCAAGATAACCACTCCTTTCCTAAGCATATCGATCGTACCCGCGAGATACGCCGGCGATACCAGATGCATCGGTCAGATGATCGCTCCTCCGATCGTTTCCCGGCTGCTGCACGTTGGCAGACAGTGCCTTGCTTCGGGCACGTCCCTCCGCTGACCGGAGGGATGCCGGTCACGGCTGTCCGGTCTTCTTTCGCCGGACGAGCAGGAAAATGACGACGGCAGCGATTAGCAGCAGCGGCACAAGCACGAGCAGTAGAATCCGCCCCACGGAGGAACCGTTCTTTGCCGTTCCCTCGGGTGCATCGCCCTTCTGGTTTTTCTGCCCATCGTCTGGCTCGGCGGCGTTTTCACCGGCGCCGTGTCTGCCTCCCTTGCCGCCGGACTTCTCGCCCTTGCCATTTTTATCCGCCGTTTCGATGCCCGCCGCACCGGGCGAGGCGTTCGGCGATGCAGTAGGAGACGCACTCGGCGATGCCGCGGGCGAGGTGCTCGGAGCAGTAGTCGGCGCCGCTGTCGTTCCCGACGCGAGCTTGGGAATCGGTGTTGTGCGGCTCATGCCGCACATATTACAAATCCACTCCGTCACTCCCTCACGCTTTGCCGTCGGCTCCACGACGACCGTCCCGGCATCAATCGCAGGAATTTTTTCATCTCTCACACATCCTTTCAAAGCGTGTCGATCACGCCCGCAAGGTAGGTCGGCGATACCGACGCATAAATAAAATTGTCAGCCAATTGATCCTTCACCGCCTGCCGTACATCGGCGGCAAGCAGTTCGTCCGCGTTCTCGTCCACCAGAAGCAGGACCTTGCAGGCCCAACCGAGCTGCTTTGCAGCATTGCAGAGCTTGAGCCGTTCGCTCAGCTTCCAGATGCCCTGCCGGATGACCTCCATCACCAACACATTGGCACGGCAGGTCCGGCACAGGGCAAGCGTTTCCTCCGGCTTTGAGGAAAGGTAGACAAGAAAATCCGGGTCGCATCCCGAAAGCGATTGCATGATCGCCTCCGCCAGAAGTCCCCCTTTCATATCCAGTACAATCCTTCGCATCTGCTCTTTTCCACCGCCTTTCCTTTCTTTTGCATGTTCCATTTATATTTTAGCCGTTACCGCTCCCTTTTGCCCCCGCCGATTGGATAGGATTTGCAATTATTTTTTCACAAAGGTCATAGTCTGGCCGGATCCTCTCGGCAAAGGGGAAAACTGTGTTGTCTTTTTCCTATTCGCATGATATACTATCAGTACAAATGTGCAGAGCCGGGAGGTATGCGGCATGAGCAAAGCGACAAAAAAGAGCATCTTGTTTGCGCTGAGCGTGCTGGCGCTCATTGCGTTTGCCATGTGGCTCCGATATGCAAGTCGGCATATTTTTCATTCTCCGGCTGTCAGCCACCTGCGAAGCGGGATCTATGTGTTTTTGTTCAGCGCGTGGTGCTA
>CAKTIM010000009.1 GCA_934565795.1 uncultured Oscillospiraceae bacterium | reverse complement strand
TTTTTTCTTTTATTCTACTGCATTTTTGGATTTTGTGCAATTTATATATGATGTTTGGGTTTTCAGATACACCCTAGCAAATATACATCATGCGGCGTATAAAAATCTCCCGGTAACGGAAGCAAAATTACTGGGAGAAGGAGGAACAAAAAAACGCTGCAAACCCCGAAAAAAGGCTTGCAGCGGTGCTTTCTGGCGTCCCAGAGAGGATTTGAACCTCCGACCCCACGCTTAGGAGGCGTGTGCTCTATCCAACTGAGCTACTGAGACATTTATAAGTTTTATGCAATTTTTACTGCTCGAAGGAATCGAACAATCTGCCGCTTAGGAGGCGGACGCTCTATCCAACTGAGCTACTGGCGCATATGAAATTCTGCGGCTCACACTACTGACCCTTATTCTACTGAAAAAAGGGGTGGCTGTCAAGTGGACTTTTTCCGTACAATGTGACAGGCTGTGGAAAAATTCCATTGGATGCAGCTATGAATTACGCAGAGAATCCCTCGCGCTTTTTAGCTGGCGTGGGGGAATTTCTATAGGCGGATATTAAGCACTGCTGCCACCTGGCCTTTGGGCAGGTTGTGCGTAAGTTTGACTTTGCGGATCGCTTGCCATTGAGGTCTGTGTGTGCTATACTGAACATTACCGTTCCCCGCTCTGGTATGCGGCGGAGGGAACGGCAGACTGATCTTTGCTGCGCTGTATGATTTTTATGTCGCACGGCGAGGGTGGTACTCCGTTCTCCCCGGTGCCGGGGCAAAAAAGAGCAGGGAACCTGTCAAAAGATTTCCTGCTCGGTGTGCCGCTGCATGGGCGGCGGGTATTCAGAGGTTCCTTCGTTGCGAATGTTCGGGCTTCTTTATAAATTAGACACAATGACAAACGCGAGAAATAAGAATAACAATATGGCACAACATAAACTGATTATGTTGATAATTTTATCGCACTTGCTTTTGAAGATTTTGGAAAATATAAAATATATTCCAATACCAACTATTCCACCTAATGTATTCATAATGAGGTCTGTAATATCACTTGCTCCGACTGCAAAAATAAATTGAAGTATTTCAAAGATCAGGCTTGCTCCCAAAACTGGTGCTATTTTCGTAAGAACAGTTTTTTCTTTCCAAAGAGAGCTGATTAAAATGCCAAACGGAACAAATGCTAATCCATTTTGAATAATTTCACTAAAATCAATTTTACCATTAACAATAACCGAACCTGCAAATGGAATGAGATTCACACCTCTAAAATGGTCTAACTGTCCCAACGAGAACTGAAATTTGAACAGAACGATCCAGACCAATGCCATAATATAAAAAATCAATAATCCAAAGGTTACTTTCTTAGATTTCATATAGCTGTTTCTCCTCGATACATTCAAATAGCAAAAAACCTAATTTCTTATAAAGATATTTCTGCGCTTCAATAAACACCGCCACAAGCTTGTCACTGGCCTTATTATAACATTACTGCGTCTTAAAAATATAGTTAGAGTTTATTTGATTTTTTCTTAAAATTATCTGAGAACCTGTCGGCTGGGAATAGCTTGCATTGCAAGGTGTCCCCAAATGGCAAGTCCACAAAAGGAATATAGGAAAGCTCCAATCAAATCGGCAAGAGCTGACAGCGAGAGATTTCCCACTTTTGATACTGCACAGCTGGGGAGCTGTAGACGATTTATTCAGAGATTACCTAAGATGGAGGAATTACAATGCGATTGGATGGATATGGCTTGTTTGTGAAAGACATGGCAAAAATGATTCGTTTTTATCGAGACGTATTAGGGTTTGAAATTAAAGAAAATGAAAACACGGACAACGTCTATTTATTGAAAGATGGAACGCTCTTTTTGCTTTATGGGAGAAACAATTTTGAAGAGCTGACAAGCAAAAAATATGAGTATCTTAAGGGAGTAAATGCGCACTCTGAAATGGCGCTGTATGTTGACACATATGAAGAAGTTGACTTGCAATATAAAAATGCGATTGCCTACGGTGCAGTTTCTTTATTAGAGCCAACTACCGAGCCTTGGGGACAGAGAACCTGCTTTATTGCTGATCCAGAAGGAAATATCATTGAGATTGGCTCTTGGAATAAACCATACGAAGAAAAGGATCTGTAGAATCGACGAATCGGAATTTATGGAGGTGTTTAGAATGAAACAGAAAGTACCTATGATATGCAACATTGTGAGTCTCATTCTGTTGATTGTATTTGTTATTAAGAGCATCGTTGATTATACTCAATACTCAACATCGCTAAACTCTGCGCCTTTTTATTTGTGGGTGTTAGTAAATGCTTTGTTTTTGGTAATTCCTGCAATTATTTTGTTCGTTATTGGTTTCGTTGTAAAGAAGAAACAGTAAACAATTCCAATTTGTCGGTTTGATGTTCTTCTTTTAGCCGTTTTGCTTTGGAAAATACCCTTGACAAATCTCATCTCAGGAGGGGAATATGCTGGAATTATATATACCGAAGCCGGAGGATTTGTGGTTTCGGGAGCGGATGCTGGGGGATGCGCAGACCATGGAGTATAACCATGCCTACGGCGGGACAATTCCATTCCCAAGGGAACGGTGGGAGGAATGGTACTGCCGCTGGGTTGCCCCTGGGGATGGGAAGCGGTTTTATCGGTATCTGAAAAATGAGACCGGGTTCGTCGGCGAGGCCTCCTATCACTTCGACGAGGAGCGGGGCGTTTATCTGACGGATGTGCTGGTGGATGCCGGATTCCGCCGCCGGGGATTCGGGAAAGAGGGGCTGCGGCTGCTGTGCGGGGCGGCGCGGGCAAACGGCGTCCAGGCGCTTTATGACAACATTGCCATTGACAATGGCGCTGTCAAACTGTTCCTGAACTGCGGATTTACAGAAATCGGACGGACGGCGGAGGCCATTTGGGTGAAGAAGGATTTGACCACGGGAAAAAACGTGGTATAATGGGAGCATCGAAGAAAAAGGAGATATTGACCATGAACTACGAAGCAAGACGTCAGGCGATCTTAAACGAGATGGAGGATAATTCCCTTTTGATCCTCTACTCCGGCGAAGCGCCGCACAGAAGCGCGGACGCCTATCATCATTTCGAGGAAAACAAGCATTTCTTCTATCTGACCGGCCTGCGGCGGGAGAATATGGTGCTGGTGATGAAGAAGGCGGGCGGCAGCTGCGCCACGTTCCTGTTCATCGAAAAGGCCGACCCCACCGCGGAGCGCTGGACGGGGAAGATGGCGACGGTGGAGGAGGCCAAGGCCGTCTCCGGCATTGAGGATGTGCGCTACATTGAGCAGTTTGACGCCCAGATGCAGCGTCTGATCACCGGCAGTGATATCCGCGTCTGCTATTTTGACTGCCATCGGAACCAGCTCAGCGACCTGCCCGACTACAACCTGGCCAAGGCACAGCGGTTTGCCGTGGACTTCCCCGGCATCACCGTGCGCAATCTTTGGCTGATGGTGACCAAGCTGCGGATGCAGAAGGACGAGGACGAGATCGCAAAGATCTCTCAGGCCATTGAGGTCACCCGGCAGGGCCTGGAGGCGGTGATGTCCACCCTGAAGCCCGGCATGAAGGAATACCAGGCCCAGGCCAATTACGAGCACGTGCTGTACTACCAGGGCACCGAGGGCCCTTCGTTCCCCACCATCGCGGGCAGCGGCAAAAACGGCTGCATGCTCCACTATGAGACCAATCGGGATACCTGCCAGGATGATACCCTGCTCCTGCTGGATCTGGGTACACGGGTGGACGGCTACTGCTCCGACATCACCCGAACCTACCCCGTCAACGGCAAATTCACCCAGCGTCAGCGGGCGGTGTATGAGATCGTCCTGCGGGCCAATAAAGAGGTGGCCGCCCAGGCCAAGCCCGGCATGACCACCCGCGAGCTGAACGATATTTGCAAGAAGGTGCTGGCCCAGGGCTGCGTGGAGCTGGGCCTGATCGAAAATGAAGACCAGATCGGCAAATATTACATGCACGGCGTGTCTCACCACTTAGGCATTGACGTGCACGATGTGACCGCCGACGGCGTAAAGCTGCAAAAGGGCAGCGTGATCTCCGACGAGCCGGGCCTGTACATCGACGAATGGGAGATCGGCATCCGCATTGAGGACGACCTGCTGATCACCGACGACGGCTGCCAGGTGCTCTCCGCCTCCATCATCAAAGAGCCGGACGAGATCGAGGCCTTTATGGCAGCGCGCTAACAGCCGCCTCGCGCACAACCAAGAATAAACATTCCCGGACGGATTTGCAGCCCCCACTGCAAACCCGCCCGGGATTTTTTCTGTATTGAACGACTGTCCCCCTAAGTAGGGGCGGATACCAGCCGCCCGCAACGTCGCGGAACTGAGATGCCGGTTGAATGGACATTACCAAAAGTTTCTGAGCCCGTAGGGGGCGGCAACCTGTCGCCCCTCAACGTCGCCACTTCAAACGCAGTCCGTTGAATGGCACCAGCTTCCGCAACCACCAAAAGCTTCCCTCGCGGGGGAAGCTGGCAGGCCGTAGGCCTGACTGAAGAGGGCTACCGCAGTACGATTTTCTTGAAGAGTGCGTTGAATGGTACACGCCAATCCGTAGGGGCGGATACCAGCCGCCCGCGAGGTTGCGGAATTGAGTTGTCGGTTGAATGAACATTACCAAAAGTTTCTGAGTTCGTAGGGGGCGGCAATTTGTCGCCCCGCCGGGTACCGGGATTGAGTGGTTGGTCTATACAGCTCAGTTTCGTTACCTTTCGGGCGGCTGGTATCCGCCCCTACGGGCTCAGAATGTTTAACCGTCCACCTTTTTAACCAAATCTCTCTCAAAACCATTCTCTGAGTGCCCTCTTCAGTCGCTGCGGCGACAGCTTCCCCCTCAGGGAAGCTTGGGGATGTACCCTTGAGGTTATACGTTCATCCATACTGCTTCCCAAACCGTTGGGTTGAGGGTCGGCAGGTTGCCGACCCCTACGAGAACCTTACTTTAGGATATTGGTCACGTCCTGGTTGTTTAGCGTAAAGGTGACCGCTTCGCCGTTATGGGTAAGCGCATAGGTGCCTGTGCCGGTGAGGGTGGACAGGTCGAAGGTGGAGGCTGCGTTGTTGGTTACGAATACGATTGTGGTAATGCCCCGCTGCTGGAGGGCTCGGATGCCGTCCAGGGTGCCGGTGAGGGTAGCGTAATCCTGCTCGGCTGTGATGGTCAGGATGGTGCCGTCCTTGCTTTCCCGGCTGGGGAGGTTCATTCCTGCCGCATCCACCACCCGGTACAGGGGGATTCTGGTGCCCGGTGCGGGGATGGTGTTCGTCGCGCCGCAGCCGTGGTCGCATTCGGCAATCTGGGTGCCGTCGGAATCGTAGGTGGCGTCGTTGTTGGATACGTAATGGGTAAAGCTGTGCCCCAGGGCGGTACCATCGGCCGTCCGTTCGTCCGTTGCATCGCAGTGCTCGCACTGGGCAATCTCGGTGCCGTCGCTTTCGCAGGTGGCGTTGCCCTGGTAGACATAATTCTCAAAGTCGTGCTCTAGCTTGCTGCCTTCGTCGGTAACGGTTTTGCTCTCCTGGCAGCCGCCCTTGCCGTAGCGGATGCATTTTGCCGTCTTGGTGCCGTCGGAAGTGCAGGTGGCGTTGTTATCGGAGATGTATTCTCCCAGCGTGTGCCCCAAAGCGGTGCCAACATCTGGCAGAGTCTCAGAATAGTTGCAGCTGGTGTTGGTGCAGTGAGCCGTTTTGGTGCCGTCTGCGGTGCAGGTGGCGTCATTGTTGGAGGTATAGGCTCCCAGCTTGTGACCCAGGGCGGTGCCCGCCAGCTCCATTGTCACTTCTTCGCCGCAGCTGCACCGATAGGTAACGGTGGCGTTCTTAGTACAGGTGGCTTCGGTGCTGGATTTCAGCGCGACACCATCATGGGTGACCGCTGCGCCATCTGCGGTTTTGTGCAGCAGCTTTTCGGGGGTATCCGTGCTCATATTTGCATTGGGAGCGTAGTAAGCAATAGAGCCGCCAGCGTTGAGCTTTGAAGTATCTGGGTCAAGCGGCGCATAGTTGTGATACCCGTCACTTCCGCTGCCAATGTCCGCTGCATACTGGCCACTGGACGCCTTGACCTGGGCATCTCCGGAAATGGTAATATTGGAGGCGGTGCTGTTAGCCCCACCGCCAATGCCTGCGCCCTCCAAACCGCCGGAGGCCTCCACCTTACCGCCGCTGATGGTAATATTTGATCCAACAGGATAAGGGTCACTGGCCGTGACACAACTGCCGCTTCCAATGCCGGCAGCTGCGCCCCCTCCTTTTGCAATAACCTCGCCATCGGTAATGGAAATATCCGTCCCGTTGCCCACGGAGCCACCGCCGATGCCTGCACCAAATCCGGCGCCGTTGGCGTTCACGGTTCCGCCGTTGATGGTGATGTCGGAGCCGTTGCCCCGGCCACCGCCACCGATACCCGCGCCGCCATCCATGCCCAAAAAGCCCCCGCTGGCCGTTATGTTTCCGTCCTCAATCGTAATGTTGGAGCCGCTGCCGGAAAGACCGCCGCCGATGCCTGCCGCACTCTTTCCGCCGATGGCTTCGATGGTGCCGCCTCCAATGGTGATGTTAGAAGCATCCTGTCCGTATCCGCCGCCAATGCCCGCGCCATATTTTCCGCCTGCGGCATTCAGGGAACCATCTGCATCTGCATCCGCAATGGTCAGGTTTCCACCATTATTCTTCTCCACACCGGCATGCTTCTCGCCGCCCTTGGCAACATTGCTGCCCTCCAGCTCGATGGTCACATTGCCGTCTCCGTCCGCAGAAATGGCGGCTTCACCCTTGCTGCTCACGTCGATATTCACATCGGAGATGGTGACATCGGCGGTCTGACCTTTATCCGCCTTGATGGTGATGGTATTCTCAGTGGATTTGGTATCGCTGTCCGTCTGCTTGATGACGGTTTCGGTGGTTTGCTTTACATTATCCGCAACGCCCACCTGGGAAACGTACTGGCCGTCCTCCTTGGCCTCTACGGTGATACTGCCATTGACCAGGTCGTACTCCTCCGCCAGCGCGCCCAGCGGGATCGTCGCCACCAGCACCAGCGCCAGGGTGAACGCGAAAAACTTTCTCAGCATAATGATTTTCCTCCTTCAAGCAGTCCGAAACGGTGGTTTTGACTTACGTGGTATGTACACCTTACATTATACCATATTTTAGAAGAAAACGCAAGCATTTTTTGGGGAATTGGTAGAGTAATTAAGTGGGGGCGGATAGCAGGTGCCCGCGACGTTGCGGTTTTGGCAGCGGTGCGGTGAATGGGAGCAGGCCATCCGTAGGGGCGGCTACCAGCCGCCCGCCATGTACCGGGATTGGGCTGTCAGTTGAATGGAAATAGCCAAAAGTTTCTGAGTTCGTAGGGGGCGGCAATTTGTCGCCCCGCTGGGTACCGGGATTGAGCGGTTCGGCTATACAGCTCACGTTCATTACCTTTCGGGCGGCTGGTATCCGATGAATCAATTGTATGATTGCCACTGGCAATCATTGATATTTTGATTCGCTGCGCGGAGCACCACCCCTACGGGCTCAAAATGTTTTGGATTCTACCTTTTTAACCCAATCTCTCAAAGCCATTACCTGAATGCCCTCTTCAGTCGCTGCGACGACAGCTAATTGATTATTGTATCATTGCCACCGGCAATGATTGTAATTAAAGATTCGCTGCGCTCTGCAACACCCCACAGGGAAGCTTAGGGATGTATCCTTTTACGGTATACGTTCACCTTTACTGCTTCCTAAACCGTGGGGTTGAGGGTCGGCAGGTTGCCGACCCCTACGGGGGGAGGGGCTTTGCTGCGCGGTGAGGCTGGCTGCCGCCTTTTGCGATACCTGGGGGGCAACAGCGTGTTGCTTGCTTTTTGTGCGGCCCTTTGCTATGATACGGAAAAAGGAGGCAGAGAAAAATGGAAACAAAGGATGTTATTTTGCAGCTTCGTGAAAAGAGCGGGCTGTCACAGGATGGGCTGGCGCAGCGGGTTTATGTTACCCGGCAGGCGGTGTCCCGGTGGGAAAACGGGGAGACGGTGCCCAATACGGAAACCCTCAAGCAGCTGTCGGCGCTTTTCAGCGTGTCCATCAATACGCTGCTGGGCAGCCCCAGGCAGCTGTTTTGCCAGTGCTGCGGCATGCCCCTGGAGGACAGCATCCTCAGCCGGGAGCCGGATGGCAGCATTAACGAGGACTACTGCCAGTGGTGCTATTCCGACGGAAAATTTACCTATGAGGATCTGAATACGCTGATCGACTATTGCGCCAAGCACATGTCCACCGACGCATGGCCGGAAGACCAGGTGCGCGAATACCTGGCCCAAAAGCTCCCGGAGCTGAAGCACTGGAAGCAGAAATAAGGGAAGCTCTGAAGAAAAGGGGAGTACAGCCCATCGGTGTTGGCCGATTGCTGTACTCCCTTTTTTATGGGCGCTTGATGAGCAGCACCGACAGGTCGTTTACGTTTGTGCCGGTGGGGCCGGTGAGGATCAGACCGTCGATGGCCTGTAGGGCGTGGTAGGCATCGTTGTTTTGCAGCACGTCGTCGATTTGGATGCCCAGGGATTGGAGGCGGGCCATGGAAGCGCCGTCTACCAGGCCGCCGGCGGCGTCGGTGGGGCCGTCGGTGCCGTCGGAGCCGAGGGAGAAGATGAGGGCATTTTCCAGCCCCGCGATTCCCCTGGCGGCGCTCAGGGCAAGCTCCTGATTCCGGCCGCCTAGGCCCTGGCCGGTCAGATGCACCACGGTCTCGCCGCCGAAAAGGAAGGCAAGGGATTTGTCCGTATCCGCGTGGTACCGGGCGATGGAGGCCAAGAAGCTGCCAGCCTCCCGGGCCTCGCAGCAGATGCAGTTGGAAAGGACAAAGGGAGCATAGCCCAGCGCGGCGGCGGTTTCGGCTGCGGCGGTACACAGCTGCCGGACGGAGCCGGTGACTACGCTCTGCACGTTGCTAAGCGCCTTGGGCGTCTCCTCCAGCAGGCAGGCACGGGCGGCATCGCTGAGCTTCAGGCGATATTTTTCGGCGATTGCCAGGGCCTGGGCCGAGGTGGTGGAGTCGGGGTAGGCGGGGCCGGAGGCGATCATATCCAGCGGATCGCCCAGCACATCGGAAAGAATGATGGAAAACACCTGGGCCGGGGCGCACAGCCGGGCAAACCTGCCGCCCTTGACGGCGGAGAACCGCTTGCGCAGGGTGTTGATCTGCGTGATATCCGCCCCGCAGGCCAATAGCTGACGGGTGATGTTCTCCAATTCCTCCGGCGTGATCAGCGGCTTTTCAAACAGTGCCGACCCGCCGCCGGACAGCAGGAAGAGCACCAGATCGTGCTCGGTCAGCTCCGATACCGCCGCAATGGCGGCCTGGGTGGCCCGGTAGGAATTCCCGTCGGGCACGGGATGCCCGGCCTCAAAAATCTCCAGGTTGCCGATGGCCCCCTGGGCATGTCCGTATTTGGTGATTACCACGCCGCCGGAGATTTTGCGCCCCAGCTGCCTGTGGGCGGCGGCAGCCATCTGCCAGGCTGCCTTCCCGGCGGCAATCAAAACCAGCCGTCCGGCGTATGGGGGGAGCTGGCACAGGGCCTGGGCCACGGCGGTATCGGGCTGCGCCGCATGTAGCGCGGCGGCGATGATGCTGCTGGCATCGGTATAAATTGACATGGCGGCCTCCCCGAAGGATTTACCTTCCAATTTGAACGTTCGTCAGATACTCGTAGTATTTTGCAATGGCGCTGTGGTCGCATTCGCCGTAGTCGTGGGCGTGGAGCCATTGCAGGATTTCCATAACCGAGGCGGTCATGGGCACGGAGGCGCCCACCGCGTGCGCGCAAGCCAGGACGTTATTCAGATCCTTGATGTGCAGATCGACCTTGAAGCCGGCCCGGTCGTCGCCTGTGAGCATCATGGGGGCCTTGGCGTCCATGACGGCGGAACCGGCCAGCCCGCCGCGAATCGCTCGAAGCACCTCCTCCGGCGCGACGCCTGCCTTCTGGGCCAGGGTCAGCGCCTCCGCCACCGCCTGAATGTTGCAGGCGACGACGATCTGGTTTGCCAGCTTGGCGGTATTCCCGGCGCCAACCTCGCCGCAGCGGACGGCGGAGGCACCCATGGCAAGCAGCAGCCCCTTGTATGCGTCAAAGACTGCCTGCTTGCCGCCCACCATGAAGCTCAGAGTGCCGTCGATGGCCTTCGGCTCCCCGCCGGATACCGGCGCGTCCAGCATCTCCACGCCCTTAGCAGCCAGGGCCTGCGCGATTTCCCTGGAGGCAACGGGATTGATGGAGGAACAGTCGATGAACACAGAACCGGGACGCATATAGGCGGCGACGCCGTCCTGCCCCAGCATGACCTCCCTGACCTGGGGAGAATCAGGCAGCATGGTGATCACCACGTCGCAGCTTTCGCCGATTTCCCTGGGGGTGGAGGCGCACGCGCCGTAGCCAACGCAGATATCAATGGCTGCCCGGCTGCGGTTCCACACCAGAATCTTTCCATATCCCTTTTGAATCAAATTGCGCACCATGGGCTTCCCCATGATCCCAAGGCCGATGAATCCAATTGTCACAGTGCATTCTCCTCTATTCTGTGGGGACTGCCGCGGCCTCTGTCGGGGCACGGAAAAACTGATTGCGGTATGCCTTCGGCGTATATCCCGTTTGGGTGCGGAAAGCGCGGATAAAATGACTTTGAGAGCTGAAAGCAAGAATTGCCGCGATTTCCGCGTAGGAATAATCCGTGAACCGAAGCATATTCTGCGCCGCCTCTATGCGCTTGGAGAGAACATAGGCCGCAATGGATTGCCCGGTCTCCCTTTTAAACAGGGTCGACAGATAGCTCCGATTCAGCCCTGCCTGCTGGGCCAGCGTGTCTGTGCGGATGGTTTCGTAAAGGTGGTTGAAAATATAATCCATACACAGCACAACCGGCTTTGAATACACCTTTACCCGGTCTATCGCGGCCATTTCTCGGGTATAAAAGGCGAACATGTCGGCGTGAAGCGCCTTGACATCCTCCACGGTTTGCAGGGTATCCATTTTCAGAATATACAAGTCGCTGATATTATACGCCCGCTCCGCATCCATGCCGCCTGCAATGGCGCTGCGGCTGGCCAGCGTAACAGAGGCAACGAACAGATATTTATAATTGCGCACAGGGTCATCGGAAATATGCCCCGTCAAATTGGAGGAAAACATCTTGATTGCTTCCTCCACCGCTCTGGGGTCGCCCATGCGCAGCAGGGCATATTGATATGCATCCTCCGTATCGGTATGGTGCCGGTCGGATGTCTCCCGGTGGAGATACTCCAGATATTGAAGCTTCCTCTCGTTTACTGCCTCGTCCATCACCGGCAACCTCACTTTCCATAACAATTCTATCACAGAGCAGACACATGTACAATATTCTATTTTTCGATTCTGCTATAATTCCTTGTAGCTCAGTGCAGGAAAGGAGAACCTGATAATGACAGAATCGGAAAAGCTGGACGCCGGACTCCCTTATGATTTCTGGGATGCGGGTGTCAATAACAGAAAGCTGAACGCCATTGGTTTTTGCCGGGAGCTTCGGAGGATGCAGGATGCAGATGCGACGGAGGCAGAGCAGGCATTGCTCATTCAGCGCTTTTTTGGCGCTGTTGGCCGGGACGTATGTCTGTGTCCGGGCTTTCAGTGTGACAGCGGAAAAAATATCTTCGTTGGCGATCAATTTCTGACCAATTATAACGTCACAATCCTGGATATCATGCCGGTACATATTGGCAACTATGTGATGATCGGCCCCAATACGCTGATCACCACAGTGAATCACCCGATCACACCAAAGGGGCGCAGAGAGCACCTGGGAATCGGAAAGCCGGTTACCATTGGGGATGACGTCTGGATCGGGGGGAACGTAACCATTCTTCCCGGTGTGACGATCGGGAACAATGTGGTTATCGCCGCAGGTGCCGTCGTGACGAAGGATGTCCCTGATAACTGCCTGGTCGGCGGCGTTCCTGCAAGGAAAATCAAGGATATTGAAAACGATTTGTGAAAGGAGATCAACCCATGGGAAAGCTGACGGGAAAGACGGCCATTATCACTGGAGCAAGCTCCGGCATTGGCAGAGCCGCCGCCTATGCATTGGCTGCCGAGGGCTGCAATCTGGTGCTGACCGGCAGGAGGACGGAGCGGCTGGAGGCTTGCGTGCAAAGATGTGCAGAGCTGGGCGGCAGAGCGGTATATTATGCGGGCGATGTACGCCTGGAGGAGACCGCCGTCAAGACGGTGGCACTGGCGGTGGAGACCTTTGGCAAGGTGGATATTCTGGTCAACAACGCAGGCATTGGCCGCATGGTGAAGCTGGTCGATTCCACCGCCGAAGATTACAGGGAGCTGATGGATACCAATGTGTTTTCGTCGTTCCTGTTCTCAAAGTACGCCGTAATGGATATGCTGAAGCGCCGGGAGGGGAGAATCATTTTCGTCTCATCGGTAACGGGTCACATTGGGCATGAGGACGAGACGATATACACCATGACAAAGTTCGCCCAGCGGGGCCTGTCCCAGGCAATCAGCAAGGAGCTGGCCGGTGAGGGAATCAAAACCTGCGTGGTATGTCCCAGCGCGACCAAGACGGAGTTTGAAATCGGCTTCGGCAGAACGCAGGAACGGGTCGACGCATCCAATTGGGAAACCCCAGAGGATGTGGCGCAGGGCATTCTCTACGCCTGCCTGGCAAACAACACCGTCTGGGAAATTCGGATGCGGTAAAAGAATTCCATAAAGCGACAGCAGCGGAGCCGGGACAGCCTGTTCCGCTCCTGCTGACAAAGAAGCCCCTGCTTTCGTGACATGAAAGCAGGGGCCTTCTGAGCACATAGGGGCGGATACCAGCCGCCCGAAACGTCGCGGGATTGAGCTGATAATTGAATGAAAATAGCCAAAAGTTTCTGAGTTCGTAGGGGACGGCAATTTGTCACCCCGCAGCGTGGCGAAACAGAGCGGTACGTTGAATGGGAGCAGGTTGCAATTACCACCAAAGCTTCCCTTGGGGGAAGCTGGCAGGCCGTAGGCCTGACTGAAGAGGGCCACCGCAGTACGTCCTTTATTAAGGGTAAGTTGAATGGTACGCACCCCTCCGTAGGGGCGGATATCAGCCGCCCGAAAGGTAACGAAAGTGAGCTGTATAGACGAACCGCTCAATCCCGGTACCCGGCGGGTCGACAAATTGCCGACCCCTACGCAGGCGGTGGTTTTCGGCTGATACCATTCAATGGGGTGCTATCGAAGTGGCGGGGGTTCGGGCGGCTAATATCCGCCCCTACGCACTCAAAGTGTTGAACATTCTACCTTTTTAGCCAAATCTTTTTCAAAACCATCACCTGAGTGCCCTCTTCAGTCGCTGCGGCGACAGCTAATTAATTATGGTATCATTGCCACCGGCAATGATTGTAATTAAAGATTCGCTGCGCTCTGCAACACCCCTTAGGGAAGCTTGGGGATGTACCCTTTAGGTTATACGTTGATCTTCACTGCTTCCGAAACCGTCAGGTTGAGGGTCGGCAGGTTGCCGACCCCTACAGGGGTGGGAGCTTTTCTGGATCCCGGTCGGTTCCTTTGGTGGATTCGCGTTCGATGACGGTGCAGTCCAGCATGATGGTGTGGCGGGTGGGGGGGGAGCCGGCGAGGATGGCGATGAGCTCGTGGGCGGCGGTCTGGCCGATCTCAAACAGGGGCAGGGCCACGGTGGACAGCTGGGGGCGGCAGACGGAGGCGATCTCCCGGTTGTCGAAGCCGATCAGCCGCAGGTCCCGGCCTACGTTGATGCCGTTGGCGTTGCAGTAGTCCAGCACGCCCAGGGCCATCAGGTCGTTGTGGGCGAAGATGGCGGTGACCCCCGCACGCACCAGCTGCCCGCCCAGGGTAAAGCCGCAGTCCCGTTCCCAGTCGCCCACCAGGGTCAGGGAGGGATCGTAGGGGATGCCGTGGCGGAACAGCGCCTGCTGGTGCCCACGGGTGCGGTTGGCGGCGTTGCTGCTCTCCATGGGGCCGGTGATCATGCCGATGCGGGTGTCGCCCTGCCGGATCAGCAGCTCCGTCACATCTGAGGCGGCCTGCTCATCATTATAAATGACGGAGGGAATGGACTCGTCCTCACTGATGCAGTAGGCGCAGACGAATTTTGCCTCCTTGTGCTCGGACAGCGACACCACCACATGGCTGTGGCAGCCGATGTAGATAATGCCGTCCACCTGCTTGGAGAGCATATCGTTTACCGCAGCGTGGACCAGGGCGGTGCTCTCCTTTAAATCCTTGGGACCGTTGCCGTAGCGCTTGTAGAAGCGCAGATTGCCCAGAATGTAGCTGTAGCCCGCGTCGTCGCAGGCGGCGGCAATGCCGTCCACGATCTCCGGGGCGTTGAAAACGGTCAGATCCTCGGTGATGATGCCGATGGTTTTGCTCTGGCCGGATTTCAGGTAGCGGGCGTTCAGATTGGGGCGGTAGCACAGCTCCTGGGCGATGTCCAGGATCATCTGCCGGGTTTTCTTGCTGACGTTTCCCTTGCCATTGAGCACCTTGCTGACGGTGGCGGTGGATACGTTCGCCTTTTCGGAAATCTCTCGAATCGTCGCCATGGGGCACACTCCTTTGTATCTGCGGTTACGGATGCCTCTATAGTAAACGATTTTTTCAAAAATTGCAAGGGCGTTGTGAAAAATAAACAAAAACTTTTTCAAAAATACAGCGAAATGCGAATTTACAAACAAGAGTGGATGCGCTATACTATAACCACAGTAGTTAAACGTTTACCTAAATACGACGTTTTTCACCTGTTTTTACCGTTAATTGAGAAAACGATTAATGTTGGAGGCAGTATGAAACAGAATATCACAACGCCTGCACTGCAGAATATAAAAATTACAGACCCCCTCTTTGGCCGCTATGCGGATGTGGTTGCAGAAAAGCTTCTGCCCTACCAGTGGGAGGTGCTGAACGACCGTATCCCCGGCGTGGAAAAATCCTACAGCGTGGAAAACCTGCGGATCGCCGCCGGTGAGAGCAGCGCACAGCGCCAGGGCGCGGTGTTCTGTGATACGGACGCCTACAAGTGGCTGGAGGCGGTGGCCTACTGCCTGGCCAGCGGCAGGGGAAAGCAGTACGAGCAGACGGCGGATGAGCTGATCGACCTGATCGCAAAGGCCCAGGAGCCGGACGGCTATCTGGATACCTATTATACGCTGCTGCACCCCGATAAGAAGTGGACGAATCTGGCCGAGGGGCACGAGCTGTACTGCGCGGGCCACCTGATGGAGGCCGCCGTGGCCTACACCCAGGCCACCGGCAAGGATAAGATTCTGAATGTGGCCTGCCGTCTGGCAGACCTGATCTGCCAGGTGTTCGGGCCGGGGAAGCACCCCGGCTATCCCGGCCACCCGGAGCTGGAGCTGGCGCTGATGAAGCTCAGCCACGCCACCGGGCAGAAGAAATACGCCGACATGGCAAGATATTTCCTGGAGGTTCGCGGCAAGGATGCCCCCTATCTGATGGAGGAGCTGAAGGCCACCGGCAAGGACAGGATATTCCCGGAATTCTCCGACTACACCCCCAATTACGCCCAGGAGCATGTGCCCCCCGTGCAGCAGACCACGGCAGAGGGCCACGCGGTGCGGGCCATGTACCTTTACAGCGCCATGGCCGACGCGGCCCGGGAGTTTGGCGACGCGGATATGAAGGCCGCCTGCCGTACCCTGTGGGAGAACGTCACCCAGAAGCGGATGTACGTCACCGGCGGCATCGGCTCCTCCGGCCATCTGGAGCGCTTCACCACGGATTACGATCTGCCCAACGACCGCATGTACTGCGAGAGCTGCGCCTCGGTGGGGCTGATGATGTTCGGCCAGCGGATGGCCGCCCTGACCGGCGACGCCCGGTATTACGACATCGTGGAGAAGGCCCTGTGCAATACCGTGCTGGCAGGCATCTCCGCCCAGGGCGATCGGTATTTCTACGTCAACCCCCTGGAGGTCTGGCCGGATAATTGCCTGCCCGGTACCTCCATGGCCCATGTGAAGCCCGTGCGCCAGGGCTGGTTCGGCGTGGCCTGCTGCCCGGCAAATATTGCAAGGACGCTGGCCTCCGTGGGGCAGTACATCTTCGCCCAGGACGAAAAGTCCATTTACATCAATCAGTTTATTTCCGCCCAGCTGGATACCAGAATCCGGGATACGGCGGTGCGGCTGAGCCTGGAATCCAGCTTGATGCAGACCGGCGCGATCCGCCTGACCATCGAGACCGACCAGCCCCAGCCCTTTACCATCCGCATCCGTGTGCCGGACTACTGGAAGGAGCCGGTGTTCGTCCTGGAGGGAAAGACCATTGCCCCCGTGATCGAGAACGGCTACGCGGTGGTGGCGGTGTCCTACGCCGGAAAGCAGACCCTGACGGTCAGCGGCACGCTCACCCCCCGGTGGGTGGCGGCCAGCAGCCGCGTCCGGGCGGACGCGGGGCAGGTGGCCCTGGCCTATGGCCCCTACATCTATTGCCTGGAGCAGACTGACAACGGCGCGGAGTTGCCCAACCTCTATGTCGATCCCAATGCCTCTGTGCAGCCCGGCAGCCCGGCAGAGGGCTTGCCCGGCGCGCTGCCCACCCTCCATTTTGAGGGGAAGCGGCTGGACAGCGGGGTAGAGGATTCCCTGTACGGCGCGCCCCGCTTCACCTTCCAGCCCCAGTCCCTCACCGCCGTCCCCTATGGTCTCTGGTGCAACCGGGAGCCGGGAGAGATGATCGTCTGGCTGAAGGCCGCGCTGTAAACCCCTTGGCACCCTCTATGAGGGAGCTGCCCCCCGTTCATCCGGGCGCACACCCCCTGACCTCGCTGTGCTCGGCCACCCCCGCAAAGCGGGAGGCAGGAATTCCGTCGTTAACAGCAGCAGGAAGTTGCTGTTGCAAAATAAAAAACCAAATTCAGAAAGGAAGTTCAACAATGAAAATGCGTCAAATCATGTCCCTGCTGCTGTCTCTGGTTTTGGTCGTGGGCCTGGTTGCCGGTTTCGGCGTGAGCGCCGCTGCCGATGAGCCCGTCACCATCACCTACTCCTTCTGGGGCACTCCCGACGAAGCCGCCAGCGTGCAGGCAGTCGCCGACAAGTTCCACGAAGAGCATCCCGAAATCATCGTTGAGGTCATGGCGATCCCCAACGAAGAGTACACCACCAAGCTGAACACCCTGGCCGCCGCCGGTCAGCTGCCCGATTGCGGCATCATGAACGAGAACGGCGTCCTGGACTTTGCTGACAAGGGCCTGCTGGCCGACATCTCCGGCATGTACGACGGCGCTGACGCCGCGCCTCTGGATTCCGTTACCTTCAAGAGCGAGGGCAAGCCCGTTGCTTACTCCGGCGCCAACGAGATCCTGTTCATGTACTACAACAAGGATATGTTCGACGCTGCCGACGTGGAGTATCCCTCTGCCACCGAGGCCATGACCTGGGAAGAGTTCATTGAGACCGCCAAGCTGCTGACTTTGGACTCCAACGGCAAGAATGCCGCCGACCCCGACTTCGACTCCGAGAACATCGTGCAGTACGGCTGCGTGATCGACAACTGGACTTGGCAGCTGGAGGTTTGGGCACTGTCCAACGGCGGCCGCTGGTTCAGCGAGGACGGCAAGGAATGCACCATCAATGATCCCGCCGTCATCGAGTCCATTCAGAAGGTTGCCGACCTGACCCTGGTCGACCATGTGATGCCCTACAACGCCGGCCTGGAAGACAACGGCATTCAGCGCTCCATCGCTACCGGCAATGTGGCCATGGCCACCGGCGGCGCGTGGAACGTGGGTACCTGCCTGGCCAGCGCCCGTGACGACATCGGCCTGAACTACGGCGTTGCCCGTCTGCCCAAGATGAAGGAAGAGGTCACCATCTGCACCGGCGGCCCGCAGGTCGTCTTCAGCCAGACCGAGCATCCCGAAGAGGCGATGACCTTCATCAAGTGGTACATGCAGGAAGAGAACAGCTGGGACAGCCTGATCGCCACCGGCATCTGGATGCCCATCCTGGAGAAGTACTACACCGACCCCGCACTGACCGACAAGTGGATCGACAACCCCAACTTCCCCGACCACGATGAGTACAAGGCAGCCGTTGTTGACTACGCCATGGAGTGCGCTCAGTCCACCTGCTGGTACTACACCCCGCACACCAACGAATTCATCAACCTGCTCCGCTCCGCCCTCGGCCCTGTCTGGACTGGCGAGCAGACCGCCGAAGAGGCCATCAACGGCAGCTACGATGCCCTGTGTGATATCCTCGAAGGCTTCTAATTCCTAAGGAACCTCTGAATAAATCGCCTGCGGCTGGTCAGCGAGTCTTTTGCTCCCATGCCGCAGGATGAAAAATGGGAAATACACAAAGTATTCCTCCATTTTCCATCCTTTGCCTGGAAACAAAATCCTTCGCTGCCAGCTCTTGCCGATTTAATCAGAGCTTCCTTGATACTTCCAGCCTCCTTAGGCGCCCGCCCTCCGGGCGGGCGCCTGTACGTAGCCTGATACTCTGATACACAGTGGGGTGATCCGCTTGAGAAAAAAGAAAATGACCAACCGCCTGCTCAGAAGCGAGGCCAGGACGGCCTATCTGTGCCTGATCCCGTCCATCATCGGCCTGATTGTGCTTACCTATATTCCCCTGGCGGCGGTGTTCGGCCTGAGCCTGTTCCGCTGGGAGGGCGTGGGCATCCCCCAGTGGGTGGGACTGAAAAATTACATCCGTCTTTTTAACCGGGATCCGTATTTCAAGGATGCCATCTGGGCCACCATATATTTCGCGCTGCTGGCAGTGGCGGGCAGCATGATCTATTCGCTGGTGGTGGCTCTGCTTCTGAATCGGAAAATTCCTGCCCGCGGATTTTTCCGGGCAGTGTTCTATTTGCCCTATGTGCTGCCTGCCATGGCGGTGTACATCGGGTGGAGCTGGCTGTATGAGACCAACTTCGGCCTACTCAATTATCTGCTCAGCCTGGTGGGCATCAAAAAGGTGATGTTCATCGGCTCGTCCCAGCTGGTGATTCCGTCCCTGGCGCTGATCACCGTATGGCTCTCCGGCAATCTCATTGTCATCTTCCTGGCGGGGTTCCAGAACGTGCCCCGGATCTACCTGGAGGCGGCGGAGATCGACGGAGCCAATTCCTGGCAGCGCTTCTGGAATGTGACCATTCCCTGCATGACGCCCATCATCTTCTATAACCTGCTGATGGCCCTCATCACCAATTTGCAGGTGGTCACCCCCGCGCTGGCGTTGACCAACGGCGGGCCGGGCAATTCGTCCTGCTTCCTGTCGTACCTGATGTACACCTATGCCTTCCGCAGCGGAAAGCTCAGCTATGCCTGCGCCATTGCGTTCATTTCCTTCCTGCTCATTGGCGTATTTACCGTGATCCTGTTTGCCACCAGCAAGACCTGGATGTTCTCCGCGGGAGGTGACGACTAATGGCCAAGAATTTGAAAAGCAAGAAAAAGCAGGAGCGCACGGCCAATATCGTGACGGTGATTGTGCTGATCCTCCTGTCCATGGTGGTCATGCTGCCGATCTGGTGGATCTTCCGCTCCAGCCTGATGTCCAACGGCGAGCTGTTTGAGTGGCCGCCCTCCTTCCTGCCCAAGCGCTGGCTGTTCTCCAACTATGCCAAGACCCTGGAATTCTATCCGTTCTGGAAGTATTTCAAGAACACCATGACCATTATCATCCCCGCCGTGCTGGGCGGCACCGTCACGGCGACCCTGGGCGGCTATGCCTTTGCCCGGCTGCGCTTCCCCGGAAAGAAATTCCTGTTTTCCCTGTGCATCGGCTCTATGCTGCTGCCCACCATGGTCACCCTGATCCCCCTGTACATCATGTGGACGCGGGGGCTGAAGCTGGTGGATTCCTATCTGCCCCTGATCCTGCCCTATTTCTGCGGCGGCGGTGCGTTCAATATCTTCCTGATCCGCCAGTTCATTTCCACCATCCCCAGGGAGCTTGACGAGGCTGCTACAATAGATGGTGCAGGGCATTTCCGCATCCTGGTCAGCATCATTGTCCCGGCCATCAAGTCCGCCATGATCGTGGTGGCCCTGCTGCTGTTCATCCAGCTGTGGAATGACCTGCTGCAGCAGATCATCTACATCAATTCGGACAGCAAGTTCACCATTGCCATCGGCCTTTCCCAGTTCAAGGGGTCGCTGAAGTCCGACTGGTCGGCCATCATGTGCGCCACCTGCCTGTCCTTCATCCCCGGCGTGGTATTCTACCTGATCGGGCAGAAGTACTTCGTGGAAGGCATCGTGATGACGGGTATGAAGAATTAAGCAAGGAGAATGACGCATCATGGGATTATTCGGCAGACGCGGGGATCGTGAGGGGGCAGGCCTGCCCCTGCCGGAGGGTGGCATCCGCCGCTACGGCGTGCTGTTGGCCACCCATTTCTGGAAGCTGGTGGAGCTGAACCTGCTGTTCATCCTCTTTTCCATCCCCATCGTCACCCTCCCGGCGGCGCTGTGCGGCGTAAACCGTGTGTGCGTGCTCCTGATCCGCAACGGCTACTGCTTCGTGTGGGGCGACTTCTGGGAGGAATTCCGGCGCAGCTTCCGCCGGAGCCTGCTCCCGGCGCTGCTGTTTGCTCTGCTGCTCTTCGTGGGCTACTATGCCATGAGCCTGGGGCTGAGCAACGCGGGGCTTCCCGTCTGGTCGGTGCTTTTCTGGGCGGTGGGCATTGCCGCGTCGTCGGCGGGAATCTGCTGGGGCGGCTACTTCTTCGTCCTGGTGGCGCTGCTGGATCAGAAAAATAAGGTGGTGCTGAAAAACGCCCGCCTGCTGTGCATGGTAAACCCGTTCAAGGCCTTTGCCGTGCTGGCTGCCGTGGCAGTGATGGCGCTCCTCCTGGCGGCGCTGATGCCGCTGTCCATCGCGCTCCTGCTTACCTGCGCCGTGGCGCTGGTGCAGTACACCGTGTGCTTCCTGGTCAACGGCCTGGCGGAGCAATACATCCTGACGGATACTGCGCCGTCTGCACAATAACCCTCCCTCCGGGGCTTTCCGGGCGCACAGCGCCCCGGCGGCCCCGGAGTTTTTGCAGACATAGCGCTTCTTGACAAAACGCGCAATTCCTGTATAATAAACTCAATCACTTTTTGAAAGGAAGGAAGCAATATGGACACCGACGGCGGCGACTATCCCAGTAACGAACCTGTCCGCCATCTGTTTTTGAGAGCATATCTGCGCTGCATCGAGTAGGGCGGATGTGCTTTTTGCGCGTTATGCGCATCGTTATAAAAACAGATGACTGAAAAAGGAGTTACATATTTTGTCTACTACAACCTGTATATTGATCATGGCAGTGTGCCTGCTGCTGTCCGCCTATTTTTCCGCAACGGAGACAGCCTTTTCCTCCGCCAATTCCACCCGCCTGAAAATGCTGGCCGAGAAAGGAAACAAGCGGGCCGCCCTGGCCTGCAAGCTGCTGGAGCAATATGATAAGCTGCTGTCCACCATTCTGATCGGCAATAACATTGTCAATATTCTCATGGCCTCCATCGGCACGGTGCTGTTTGTCAAGCACTATGGCGACGCGGGAGCTACCCTGTCCACCGTGGTGGTCACGGTGGTGGTGCTGATCTTCGGCGAAATCTCCCCCAAGAGCGTAGCCAAGGACTGCGCGGAGAAGTTCGCCATGTTCTCCGCCCCGTTTCTGCGGGTGCTGATTTGGCTGCTGATCCCGGTGAACTGGCTGTTCTCCCTGTGGAAGAAGCTGCTGGCCAAGGTGTTCCACCTGAATTCGGATAGCAAAATGTCCCAGGAGGAGCTGCTGATGCTGGTGGACGAGGTGCAGCAGGACGGCGGCATCGATAAAAACGAGGGCGAGCTGCTGAAAAACGCCATCGACTTTTCCGAGCAGCAGGCCCAGGACATCCTGATCCACCGGGTAGACCTGGCCGCCCTCCCCGTCACCGCCAGCAAGGAGGAGGTGGCGGAGATGTTTACCCAGACCAAATATTCTCGCCTGCTGATCTATCAGGATTCCATCGATCATATCCTGGGCACGGTGCACCAGAAGGACTTCTACGTCGGCTGCGGCATTACCGACAAGCCCTTAACGCAGATCATCGCCCCGCCCCTGTTCGTGCTGGAAAATGAGCCGATCAGCCAGCTGCTGAAAAAGCTCCAGCAGGCCAAGACCCACGTGGCCGTGGTGGTGGACGAGTACGGCGGCACCTGCGGCATCGTCACCATGGAGGATATCCTGGAGGAGCTGGTGGGTGAAATCTGGGACGAGCACGACGAGGAAGAGGTGTTCATCCACAAGACATCGGACGATGCCTATCTGGTGGACGCCGGAATGGACTTTGAGGACTTCGCCGCCTACTTCCAGCTGGAGACCGATTCCGAGATGGTATCCGTCAGCGGCTGGGTCATGGAGCAGTGCGGCCAGGTGCCGGAGGCGGGGGACAGCTTCACCTTCGGCGGCCTTCAGGTGACGGTCACCAAGGTGGATAATCACCGCATCGAGCAGATTCGGGTCAATCGGCTTTCAGAGGCCCCGGCGGCGGTGAAAGAGTAAAAGGAGCGAAGAAATAAGATGGAATATAAAGTTTTTCACTTAAAGGATATTTTCCCCGCGCTGGGCGGTGCGGACGCCGACCCGACGCTTGAAATTTACCTGCCGGATAACCTCAGCGAAATGGGCAGGCAGGAGCAGCTTCGGCCCTGCCTGCTGGTCTGCCCCGGCGGCGGCTATGTGATGTGCAGCCAGCGGGAGTCGGAGCCGATCGCGTTGAACTTCCTGCCGGAGGGCTACAATGTGTTCGTGCTGACCTATTCCGTGGCCCCCCACCGCTTCCCCACCCAGCTGCGGGAGGTGGCTGCCGCCATGGAGCTGATTTATTCCAACGCCGCCCCGTGGCACTGCGATACGGGCCGGGTGGCCATTATGGGCTTTTCCGCCGGGGGCCATCTGGCGGCCCACTATTCCACCTGCTTTGATTGCCCCCAGGTGCGGGAAATCTTCCCGGACAGCAAGGGCGTCCAGGCCACGGTGCTGGGCTATCCCGTGATCGCGGCGGATCCCAGGGTGGCCCACCTGGGCAGCTTTGAGAATCTGGTGGGCCACAGCCCCCTGACGCAGGAGGAAATTGAATTCTTCTCCTGCCACACCCATGTGACCGGGAATACGCCCCCCGCCTTCCTGTGGCACACTGCCCCGGATGACTGCGTGCCGGTGATGAACAGCCTGCTCTACGCGCAGGCGCTGGCAGAGCACGGCGTCCCCTTTGCCATGCGGGTCTATCCCTGCGGCTGGCACGGCCTGTCCACCGTGGACGACCAGACCAACGGCCCGCTGGAGCCGTCGGTGGCCCTGGCCGCCGATTGGATCCCCGCCGCAAAGCATTGGCTGCGGCTCACCCTGGGCAAGGGGGCCGCGCAATGACGGATTCCCCCATGCAGCAGACCGTCCGTGCCTATTTTGAAGCCTGGCTTCAAAAGGATATTGAGACGGTAAAGCGCACCTTTTCGGAGGATGCCGTCTACACGGAGTGCTACGGCCCGGAATATCACGGATTGGGCCAGATTCTGCGCTGGTTTGCCGATTGGAACCAGAAAGGCAAGGTGCTCCAGTGGCGCATCCGGCGTATGCTGGAGCAGGGACGCACCGTGACGGCCCAGTGGTTTTTCCAGTGTGATTACGACGGCACCGTCAGCGCCTTCGACGGCGTATCCATTATTGATTTCGACGAGGCAGGCAAAATCTGCCGCCTCAGCGAATTCCAATCCAAGGCGGAGCATATCTACCACTATGAATAACCCACTTGGCTCCCCTGAAAGGTTTAGCAGGTGTAGCCGACCGTAGGGCGGCGTACAGCTGCTTAATGCAAAGCTGAGCTGGCAGGCCGAATGGCCTGACTGAGGGGTTGCAGCAGGCAGCTGTTGTTTTATCTTGACTAGGGCAAATTCGTGGAATGTTTGTTTTTAGACAATGTGGATTCGCTGGGTATTCCTTGATATTTTATGCGCCACATCCTACCGCATAGTGCCTCTTGAATATAATAATGCTCCCTCTTGGTGCAGCCTCGAGACTCTTGTTGTTTCGAGTGCCTACTCTGGAGGGAGCATATTATTTTAAGCAGCGCCCGTGATTTATGCTTCTCTGTGGTAGATCACAACATCCTGGTTCGAGGTGGGGCAGCGGACGTAGCCGTTGGCCTCCAGGAGGGCAGTGAGATTGACAAAGCCGTTGCTCTGGCCGCCGGTGTTGTACTTGCGGTAGTCGCTGGCAGATCGGGCGTTCAGGGCCACGTATTCCGATTCCAGCACATGCTCCAGCGAGCAGTAGCGCAGGTCATATAGAATTTCCCGCTGAGAGAGGGTGACGGTGTAGAAGGTGGTGGCGCAGACACTGGCATCCGCCGGGATACGGGCCAGATCGTCCCGGACGCTTTGATAATACGCCCGGTACTGGCTGCACTGGGAGAGATAGCTGAGCCCCTTGGGCAGCACGGTGCCGGAAAAGCAGCCCACGCTCACCGCCGCGGCACAGGCCAGCGCCGCCATCCGGCGGCGGGGCAGGCGAATGTCCGCCAGATTCACGATGGCCAGGTAGATCAGCAGGGCCGTAGAGCCAAAGGCATACTGATAGTAGATGCTGTACTGATAGGTATAGTCCGACATGAGGTTCATCAGCAGATAGGGAATCAGCAGAATATACCGCTCATACCGCCGGGTCAGCAGAGGCAGCCCCAGCAGCGGCCCCGTGGCCAGCGCCAGCATTCCCAGCTTTTCCGGCTCCATGCATTCATACACCGCCTTCATGGGGCACATGATCACCGCCTGCACCAGGGTGAGCAGGGAGGAGGAGTCGTTGAAATAGAAGTTTTTGTAGCGGTAGGTCATCACGCCCTCGCCGTCGCTGGATAGGTAGGCGGTGGCCGCCAGGAACCAGGCGACCGCCCCCAGCAGCAGTCCAACGCCCAGCAGCAGTCGCCGCCGCTCCTGCCGCGCGCTCCGCAGCAGCGCGCGCAGGATCGCCCACAGCGCCACCACCGCCACATACATTGCCGCGTCCTCCTTGACCGTCAGGGTCAGCACGGCGGAAACGGCGGCAAGGGGAATGCTCCCTTTGTCAATGCCATACAGCAGCCACAGCAGCAGGGGGGTGAGGAAGCAATTTTCGTGCAGATCATAGCTGGTTCCGCCGGAGTAGGCGGGAAACAGGAGCAGCAGCGCGCACACCAGCACCCTGGCCGGGCCGGAAAGGCCATACCGCCGGGCGATCTTCCAGGCGGGGATTACCGCCGAGGCCAGCACCGCCGCCTGAAGCACCTGCAAGGTGCCAGGGTAGGGGGCCAGGGCGAAAAAGGGCAGCATCAGGTAATACACCGGGGAAACATGCACCGCGAAATGGGACATCAGCCCATCCCGCTCCAGGGTGGTCAGGGGCGCGCCGGTGGTGCGCATGTAGTAGAACATCTGACTGAAAATGCCGAAATCATAGCTGGGCGCGCTGAAGCTGTAAACCCGCCCCACCGTCCACAGACTGTCGAACAGGAGAAAGCCCAGCGCCAGCAGGGCGGCGAGCCAGGGCCAGACGCGGCGGCACCCGGCCGGTTCGGCGCAAGGCTCCGGGCGGCCGTCCCAGCCCCGGAGGCAGAAGACCCCGGCGAGGAGCACCAGCAGCACGCATGCACCCAGCAGCGCCCAGCTGAAGCTGGCCGGCAGCGCGCACACCGCCATCGCCCCGATCCCCAGCAGAATGCCGATCCGCTCCGCCTGCTGCGTGGGAGCAAGACAGCGCAGCAGACCCATGACCGCGAAAAGACCGGCGCACAGCGCCAGCGTCAGCCCAAAGGACATCCCCACCAGCGCCTCCACCCCGGACAGCTCCCGCGATGCGCGGGGCAGAAGCAGATATTGAATCGCCGCCGTCAGCACCCAGGCCGCAAGCCCCCGGCGGATCAGGCTGGGAAAGCGCCATGCGCCCGTTGGCTGAATCTGTCTACCTATCATGCGCGATTTCACTCCCTTTCAAATTGCCCCCAGTATAGCATTTGATGCAGCCATGGTCAATAGTAAGGAAGCGCTGAATAAATCGCCTGCGGCTGTGAGTGGATCTTTTTCGCCCACAGCTCTTGCCAATTTAATCAGCGCTTCCTTAGGGAAAGCATAAAAATCAGCAAAGCCACTTGACAATCGGGTTAGAAGTGATTACAATTGTAAAACAATGTTACAGTACATACACTTTCAATTGCCGCCCACAGGCGGCGTGAGAAAAGAGGGAAGAATATATTCATGGAAAACATTATTGAAATTGAGCACCTGCACAAATCCTACGGCAAGGTTCATGCCGTCCAGGATCTGAGCTTCCGAGTGAAGCAGGGGGAGCTGTTTGCCTTCCTGGGCGTCAACGGTGCGGGAAAATCCACCACCATCAATATTCTCTGCGGCCAGCTGCCCAAGGACGGCGGCACTGTCACCATCTGCGGCAAAAACGCGGACGCCGACCCGGACGCCATCAAGCGCAGCCTGGGCGTGGTGTTCCAGTCCTCCGTGCTGGATAAGGACTTGTCCGTGCGGGACAATCTCAGAAGCCGCGCCGCGCTGTACGGCATCCGCGGCAAGCAGTTTGAGGCGCGGCTGCGGGAGCTGTCGGCTCTGCTGGATTTCGGCGACCTGCTGAAGCGCCCGGTGGGCAAGCTCTCCGGCGGCCAGCGGCGGCGCATCGATATCGCCCGCGCCCTGCTGCACCGGCCTGAAATTCTGATCCTGGACGAGCCGACCACCGGCTTGGATCCCCAGACCCGCAGCCTGCTGTGGGAGGTGGTTGGCCAGCTGCGCCGTCAGGAGAATATGACGGTGTTCCTCACCACCCACTACATGGAGGAGGCGGCGGATGCCGACTACGTGGTGATCCTGGATCATGGCCGGATCGCCGCCGAGGGCACCCCGCTCCAGCTGAAAAACACCTATACCGGCGACTTCCTCACCCTTTACGGGGTGGACGAGCAGGCGGTCAAGGCGCTGGGCAGGCCCTATGAGCCGATCCGGGATGCCTACCGGGTGTCCATTCCCGACCCTGCTGCCGCAACCCAGATGATCCTTCAAAACCCGGAGCTGTTCCGGGATTATGAGCTGACCAAGGGAAAGATGGATGATGTGTTCCTTGCCGTCACCGGCAAGAAGCTGACGGGAGGTGCAGAGAAATGATGGGACTGGGCGCGCTGATCCGGCGCAATGTAAAGCTGTATTTCAAGGATAAGGGGATGTTCTTCACCTCCCTCATTACCCCCATGATCCTGCTGGTGCTCTATGGCACCTTCCTGCGCAATGTGTATGTGGATTCCTTCCGCTCCGCCCTGGAGCAGGCGGGGGCGACAGTGCCCGACGCGCTGATCAACGGCTGCGTGGGCGGCCAGCTGATCACATCCCTGCTGGCTGTCAGCTGCGTGACGGTGGCGTTCTGCTCCAATCTGCTGATGGTGCAGGATAAGATTTCCGGGGCGCGGCACGACCTGACCATCACCCCGGTCAAGCCCTCTACCCTGGCACTGGGCTATTACCTGGCCACATTGATCTCCTCCCTGATTATCGCCCTGATCGCCACCGGCATCTGCCTGGGCTACCTGGCCGTCACCGGCTGGTATCTGACCGCGTGGGATGTGGCCGAGCTGCTGCTGAACGTGGTGCTGCTGGTGCTGTTCGGCACGGCACTGTCCTCCTGCGTTATCTTCCCCCTGTCCACCCAGGGGCAGGCCAGCGCCGTGGGCACCATCGTCAGCTCCGCCTATGGCTTCATCTGCGGCGCGTACATGCCCATCTCCAGCTTCTCCGACGGACTGCAAAAGGTGATCTCCTTCCTCCCCGGCACCTATGGCACCAGCCTGCTTCGCAATTGCGCCATGCGCGGCTCCTTTGAAGAAATGGCCAGCCTGGGCTTCCCCGCCGAGGTGGTGGAGGCCATCCGGGACAGCGTGGACTGCAACCTCTATTTCTTTGGCAACAAGGTATCGCAGCCTGCCATGTACCTGATTCTCTGCGGCAGCATCGTGCTGCTGATTGCCCTGTATGTGTTGCTGAATTCCCGCCGGGGGAAAAAGGCATGAACGGAGAATTCAAAATTGAGCCCACCCGCCCGGAGGACGCGGCGGCGGTGCTGGCCTATGTGAAGCAGATCGGCGGCGAGACGGATAACCTCACCTTTGGCCCGGAGGGCCTGCCCCTCACGGTGGAGCAGGAGCAAGCTTTTCTCCAATCCATGCTGGACTCCCCGGACAGCGCCCAATACGTTGTAAAGCATGGGGATACCATCGTAGCGAATGCCAGCATCCAGCGCTTCCGCCGCAGAATGAGCCACCGGGCGGAGATCGCCATCTCCGTGGCAAGGGACTATTGGGGCCGGGGCATCGGCAGCGCTCTGATAGAAACCCTTATTTCCTTTGCCAGAGAGCGGGGCATCCGCCAGCTGAACCTGGAGGTGCGCAGCGACAACAAGCGGGCCATCCGATTGTACGAAAAATTCGGCTTCCAAAAGCTCGTGACCTTCCCCGCCTTCTTCCGAATCAACGGCGAGGATGTAGACGTGGATTTGATGAATCTGGATTTGATAACAAAAGAGAGAACCCTATAGACTTTATGATTACCGACGACGCCCCCTTGGCTCCCCTGAAAGGGGAGCTGGCAGCCCGAATGGGCTGACTGAGGGGTTTGCGGCAGACACTTATGGTTTCATAAAGCGCAGGCGAATTCGTACAATCCCAACCGGGACACATTACGAATTCGCCTCATTTTTTTGAAATGCGGATGGACATTTCCATTGGAACATGATAGAATCCCGGTGAAAACCGAAAGGAGCGTTTGGAGCATGGACACGCAGGCACGGCAGCGCCAGATCACCGAGGGTGTCATCTGGAAGCAGCTGCTGATCTTCTTTTTCCCGATCCTGCTGGGTACCTTTTTCCAGCAGATGTACAACACCGTGGATACCATCATTGTGGGCCGCCTGGTGGGTACTGAGGCTTTGGCGGCGGTGGGGGCTACCGGGCCGCTGGTGAATATGGTCAACGGGTTCTTCATCGGCGTCAGCTCCGGCGCGACGGTGATCCTGTCCCAGTTCTACGGGGCGGGGGATCGGCAGGGTGTGTCCGATTCCGTGCATACCGGCATCGCTCTGTCGCTGCTGCTGGGCGCGGTACTTACGGTGCTGGGCGTGGGCCTGGGCGGTCAGGTGCTGGGCCTGATGAACATGCCGGAAAGCTGCAAGGCCGACGCTGTGACCTATATCCGCATATATTTTGCAGGCTCCGTGGGCACAGTGGTGTATAACATGGGCGCGGGCATTCTGCGGGCCATGGGCGATTCCCGCCGCCCCATGCTCTTTTTGATGGCCACCTGCTTTCTAAACGTGGTGCTGGATCTGCTGTTTGTGGCAGTGCTGCACATGGGCGTCGCCGGTGCGGCCCTGGCTACCATTCTCTCCCAGTTTATCAGCGCCGTGCTGCCCATCATGGTGCTGCTGCGCCTGCCCCAGGATCGGCTGGAATTCAAAAAGCTGCGCATCCACCGGGCGCTGCTGGGACGGATCCTGCGCATTGGCATCCCGGCGGGGCTTCAGTTTGTCACCTTTGATTTTTCCAATATTCTCATTCAGACCGGCATCAATTCCTTTGGAGATGTGACCATGGCCGCCTGGACGGCCCACGGCAAGACCGATGCCATGACCTGGATGATCTCCGGGGCCTTCGGCGTGTCCATTACAACCTTCGTGGGCCAGAATTTCGGGGCGCAGAAGTACCGCCGCATCCGCCAGAGCGCCTGGATCTGTCTTGCCATGAGCGTAGCGCTGGTGGGGGCGGTGGTGGCCGTTCTGCTCACCTTCCGCACGCAGATTCTGGGCATCTATACGGATAACCCGGAGGTGATCGCGGTGGGGAGCGTGATCATGCTGTCCATTATGCCGTTTAATGTGGTGTTTATGCCCATCGAGGTGTTCGCGGGCACCATGCGGGGGGTGGGAAATTCCCTCGTCCCCACGCTGATTACCGGCTCTTGCGTGTGCCTGCTGCGGGTGGTGTGGCTGATGACGGTGGTGCGGCGCTGGCATACCCTGAAAATGCTCACCCTGAGCTATCCCATCAGCTGGGCGATCGCCGCCGCCGTATTCCTGATTGTGTATTTCCGGGGCAACTGGCTGAGCCGCCGGATCGCCCAGTGCGGAATGGAGCCGGAGGTGCGATGAAAAGGAAGCTGATTTCTGCGCTGGTGCTGGAGCTGTGCGCCCTGGCGGCGCTTCTGCTGCTGATCGCCGGTCAGCTTGACGCTCCGGCCATGGCCCCCGTGGAGGGGGAGACAGAGGCGGTACAAACCGTGCCGGTCACCGTGCCGCCCACAACGGTACCGCCCACCGAGCCGCCTGCCACCCAGCCGCCCGACCCGGTGCAGGCACGGTTGGCGGCTATGACCATGGAGGAGAAGGTGGGACAGCTCTTCCTGGCCCGCTGCCCGGAGACGGGAGCGGCGGAGGCAATCCAGAATTATCACCTGGGCGGCCTGGTGCTGTTTGACCGGGACTTTGACGGCCAGACCCCGGATTCCCTGCGCCGGAAGCTGCGGGATTATCAGTCTGCCGCCGATATTCCGCTGCTGATTGCGGTGGACGAGGAGGGCGGCACCGTCACCCGGGCCAGCAGCCATACCGCCTTCCGCGCCAGCCGCTTTGCCTCCCCCCGGGAGCTGTATGCCCAGGGTGGGATGGAGCTGGTGCTGGAAACGGAGCGGGAGAAGGCCCAGCTGCTGGGCGGGCTGGGCATCAACGTCAATCTCGCCCCGGTGTGCGATATCTCCACCCAGTCTGGCGCGTTTATGTACCGCCGTTCCCTGGGCCAGTCCCCGCAGATCACGGGGCAGTTCGTCGCCGGTGCGATTGTGACCATGCAGACCCAGGGCGTCGATGCCGTGATGAAGCACTTTCCCGGCTACGGCAACAACGCGGATACCCATGTGGGCATTGCCACGGATGGGCGCAGCCTGGAAACGCTGGAAAACTATGACCTTCAGCCCTTTTTTGACGGCATTGCCGCCGGAGGGAACGCCATCCTGGTCAGCCACAACATCATCACGGCGCTGGATGCCGATGCGCCTGCCAGCCTTTCCCAGCCGGTGCACCGCTATCTGCGCCTGGCCATGGGCTTTGACGGCGTGATTATGACGGACGATCTGTCCATGGACGCTATCACCCAGCGCTACGGCGCAGGGGAGGCCGCCGTCCTGGCGGTGCTGGCGGGCAACGACCTGCTGTGCTCCACGGAGTACGAAACGCAGTACCAGGCAGTGCTCACCGCCTGCCGCAGCGGCAGAATTTCCGAGGACACCCTCAACCAGGCGGCGGGCAATGTGCTGCGCTGGAAGGGAAAAATGGGGCTTGTTGCGTAGATTTTGACATGCGGTTTGTGCATATTGACATTTTTCTTTCCTATCTTGACATTTCCTTGCCATATATTGACAATTCCCATCCATCTGATATAATCAAATCCGAGGATCAGACACAGCATGCGCTGTAAAACAAAGGAGGAAACGAGATGAAATGGCTTAGACATTTATACCAGCCCTGTAAGGGACTGGGGACGGGCGGCATGATGGTTTCCGGCAGCCGGGAGCATATCGAGCTTTCCCGCCAGGCAGCGGCAGAGGGTATTGTCCTGCTGAAAAATGAAAACCAGGCGCTCCCCCTTGCTCCGGGCAAACGGGTGGTTCTGCTGGGCAAAGCAGGCGAGGAATATATCAAGGGCGGCGGCGGCAGCGGCGAGGTGTCCGTTGCCTACATCCGCACACTGTTTCAGGGGCTGAAGATCAAGCAGGCGGAGGGGAAGATCACCCTATATGACGGTCTGCACGACTTCTACGCCTCCGACCTGGCCGCCCAGACGGCCATGGGCAGAGAGCCGGGCATGACCAAGGAGCCGGCCCTCAGCGCCGAGCAGCTGAAAAAATGCGCCGAATTCTCCGATACCGCCATCGTGGCCATCTGCCGCTTCTCCGGCGAGGGCTGGGATCGCTCCTGCGAGATCGCGGGCAGCGAGGCAGACGTCAAGAGCTTCTGGGCCGAGGAGGACAATCGCCGGGAGGCAGGAAAGGAAATCTTCCAGCATGGCGACTTCTACCTGTCCGATGAGGAGCGGGAGCTGGTGCGCCAGGCCAAGGCCCGTTTTGCCCACGTGATCGTCACGCTGAATGTGGGCGGCATGGTGGATACCTGCTGGTTCCACGATGACGACGGCATTGAGGCCGCCGTGATGATCGGCCAGGGCGGTATGGAGGGCGCTTTGGCCGCCGCCGACGTGCTGGTGGGCGACGTGAACCCCAGCGGCCGCCTGGTGGATACCTATGCCAGGGACTTGACCGACTATCCCTTCACCGGCTCGTTCCACGAATCGGCCGACTATGTAAAGTATTACGAGGATATCTATGTGGGCTACCGCTATTTCGAGACGCTGCCCGCTGCCCGTGACAGGGTGAACTATCCCTTTGGCTTCGGCCTGTCCTACACCACCTTCCAGTGGGAGGCGCTAAGCTGCGCCGTGGCCGAGGATATGGTGGTGTGCACCGTGGCCGTGCGCAATACCGGCTCACGCCCCGGCAAGCAGGTGCTCCAGCTCTATTTCTCCGCCCCCCAGGGCAAGCTGGGCAAGCCCGCGCTGGAGCTGGGTGCCTACGCCAAGACCCGGCTCCTTGCCCCCGGCCAGCAGGAGGTGCTCACCCTGACCATGCCCGTAGGCGATATGGCCTCCTACGATGACCTGGGCAAGGTCTGCAAGTCCGCCTGGGTGCTGGAGCAGGGTGACTATCATATTTACATCGGCACCGACGTGCGCCAGGTGCGCCAGGTTCTGTCCTATGGCCTGGAGGAGGATGTGGTGGTCGAGCAGCTGCACGAGCACCTGAAGCCCCGCAAGCTGGAAAAGAGAATGCTTTCCGACGGCTCCTTCGAGCCGCTGGAGCTGGGCGAATACGAGCAGATCACCCGCCCCTTTACCGAGGCCCAGTATGAGGACTTGGAGGGCGTCACCCCGGAGGTTCGCCCGGAAAAGCGGAGCAAGCTCTGGGGCGTGGATAAGGGGATCCAGCTGGAGGATGTGGCCTGCGGCAAGGTGACCCTGGATGAATTCCTGGACGCGCTGAGCCTGGAGGAGCAGGTGTGGCTCCTGGGCGGCCAGCCCAACACCGGCGTCGCCAATACCTTCGGCATCGGCAACAACCGGGATCGGGGCATCCCCAATGTAATGACCGCCGACGGCCCTGCCGGTGTGCGCATTCAGCCTCAGCTGGAGGTCTACACCACCGCCTGGCCCACCGCTACCATGCTGGCCAGCACCTGGAACCGGGCGCTGGTGGAGCAGATCGGCGTAGCAGGCGCAAAGGAGCTGAAGGAAAACAACCTGGGCAGCTGGCTGACCCCGGCGATGAACATCCACCGCAGCCCCCTGTGCGGCCGTAACTTTGAGTATTATTCCGAGGACCCGCTGGTAGCGGGCACCATGGCCGCCTCCATGATCCAGGGCATCCAGTCGCAGCACGTGGCGGCGACCCCCAAGCACTTCGCCTTCAATAACAAGGAGACCAACCGCAAGAGCAGCGACTCCATGGTCTCCGAGCGGGCCGCCCGGGAGATTTACCTGAAGGGCTTCGAGATCGCGGTGAAGGAGGCCGACCCCTGGATGATCATGTCCAGCTACAACAAGATCAACGGCCAGCAGACCTCCGAGTGCCATGAGCTGCTCACCGATATCCTGCGGGGCGAATGGGGCTTTAACGGCATCGTCACCACTGACTGGTGGACGCGCGGCGAGCACTGGCGGGAGGTTGCCGCCGGCAACGACCTGAAAATGGCCTGCGGCTACCCCGAAACCGTCCTGCAAGCCGTCGCCGATGGCCGGGTTTCCAAACAGCAGGTAAGAGACTGCGCCAAGAGGATACTGGAACTGATCCTGAAAATGGAATAACAAATAGAAAGCGGAGGAATCGCCCCAAGGGGTGATTCCTCCCACCTTTTTTCATCAAATACAAACCGCCTGCCATTTCACAGAGCGAAACGTTGAATGGCAAGCGCCCATCCGTAGGGGCGGATACCAGCCGCCCGCAACGTCGCGGAATTGAGCTGTCAGTTGAATGGACATTACCAAAAGCTTCTGAGTTCGTAGGGGGCGGCAATTTGTCGCCCCGCCGGGTACCGGGATTGAGCGGTTCGTCTGTACAGCTCACGTTCGTTGCCTTTCGGGCGGCTGGTATCCGCCCCTACGAATTGGGTGCTTGCCATTCAACGAACTACTATCGAAATGGCAACATTGAGGGTCGGCAAATTGCCGACCCCTACGGGTTCAGGATGTCTTGACCCATTTGCTCTTACTGAGGGATTTACAAATCTTTCTACTGTTGCGTTTTCACTCAAAGAATATTTCCCAAACCTCTTGATTTCGGGGCTGCAATACTGTATGGTTGATATGTATATCAATGAAACCGGCCGGGCAGCTGTGCTGCCGGGGGTGGGCGCTTCTCCTGCTGGCGGCGCGCCCGGGACGGGAATGATATTGTCAGATGAAACCAGCCGCAATTTTTTATGAGCGAACAGGAGGATGAAGCGATGAGAACACGGAACCGAATTCTATCCATGCTTGCCGCAGCCGGTCTTGCAATCGGCATTCTGTCAACCACAGTCTTTGCCACAGACAGCGGCGGTTGCTCCCATGAATGGGAATGGAAGTCAGATAACGACGTCCATTGGCACGAATGTTCCATTTGCGGGAACAAAACGCCGGGTGTCCCCCATCATTGGGACGGCGGCATCATATTTTCTCCGACCAATTGCACAGATGGTGGCAGGACAATCTTCACCTGCGAAGATTGCGGAAAAACAAAGATCAAGCCACACGAAGCGCCCGGACACCGTTGGGGCGATACTTGGACGAGCGACGCCACTCACCATTGGCACGAGTGCGAGAACTCAAACTGTCCTGTGACGGATAATAGTGGAAAAGGTGGATACGCCGAACACACGGGCGGCACGGCCACCTGTACCAATAGGGCAGCCTGCGAGACTTGCGGCGTGGAGTACGGCGAGACAAACCCTGCCAACCACACCGGCACGGCCGGGGCGGATTGGCACGCAGATAACAGCGCTCATTGGAAAGAGTATAACTGCTGCAAAGCTCGTGTTCAGACAGCCGCCCACTCCGGCGACAGCAACGCAACCTGCAGTCAGGAAGGCAGGTGCTGGTATTGCAGCGTGTTCTACTATGGAGACCACTCCTACGGTGCCTTCTCGTTTGATGAAAATAAGCACTGGCAGAAATGCATCTATTGCGATAACGTACAGAACAAGAGTTCCCATAATTTCTCAGAGTATCCGAAGTCCGAGGCCACCTGCGTTTCTCCGAAAGTATACGACATGATATGCACCGACTGCGACTATCAGGTGGCCGTCACGCGGGGCGATCGGAATCCCGACAACCACGACCTGGCAGACCATGCCGCGAAAGCGCCCACCTGCACAGAGATCGGCTGGTATGCCTACAAAGCCTGCCAGCGCGAGGGCTGCGGCTACACCACTATTAAGAAACTGCCCACTTTGAGCCACTGGTACGGCGAGTGGACGCCCAACGGCAGCCACACCCACCTGGCCTCCTGCAAGCGCGGCTGCGGCCACCGTGCCGCCACGACCTGCGCCGCCCTGGATTACACTTTGCCCACCGAGGGCGCGGATGCCTATGAATTCACCCTCTGCCCCGTGTGCGGCGAGGTCAGCGACGGCGCACAGCTGAAGCTGATCGACCAGACCACCGCCCAGCCTATCACCCGCTGGCTCCCCGCCGGAGAGCAAGTCCTGCGCCTGGGCACCCTGGAAAACGGCGAACTTATCCTCACCGCCGCCTTTGAAATCAGCGGCCAGCTGACGCAGCCTACCGGCATTGTCCAGTTCACCCTCCCCGCCGAACACCTGGAGGGGATGGCTCTGACTATCCTCAACGCCGATGGCACCGAGCAGGCGCTGGATTATACCATAGCAGGCAAAACGGCAACCTTCACCCTGGACTTCACCGACCGGGAGACCCTCGCCATGACCCTCCACCTGACCCCGGAGACCTAAATACACCAACCCGTAGGGGGCGGCAACCTGCCGCCCCTCAACTTTGCGGTTTTTGAGCGGTAAAGAAAAACGTATAACCGAAAGGGTACATCCCCAAGCTTCCCTGTGGGGTGTTGCAGAGCGCAGCGAATCTTTAATTACAATCATTGCCAGTGGCAATGATACAATAATTAATTAGCTGTCGCCGCAGCGACTGAAGAGGGCACTCAGGTAACGGTTTCGAGAGAGATTAGGTTAAGAAAGTAGACGGTTAAACACTCTGAGTGCGTAGGGGCGGATACCAGCCGCCCGAAAGCCAACGAACGTGAACTGTACAGCCGAACCGCTCAATCCCGGTACACAGCGGGGCGACAAATTGCCGCCCCCTACGAACTCAGAAGTTTTTGGTAATGTCCATTCAACTGACAGCTCAATTCCGCGACGTTGCGGGCGGCTGGTATCCGCCCCTACGGGTGGGGTGCTATTTATTTGCGTTAGGGTGACAACCTTACTTTCTGATATTGAACAGCGGGGCGGCCACGTGCTTGTACAGCAGCATGGTCAGTACGGAGACCAGCGCGCCCTTTATCACGTTCAGGGGGGCAACGCAGAAGAAGACGAAGGTGCTTATGCTGTTCACGCCGGGGAAAATGCTGGTGCCCATGGCAATGATGCTGTCCAGGCTCATGTGGAATAGCTCTGAGAATTTGGGCAGCAGGTACACCGCGTTGAAGGCGCTGCCCAGGATTGCCATGCTTACGGTGCCCACGGTCAGGCCTACAATGGCGCTTCTTTTCGTCTTGCGGACGTGGTAGATGACGGTGGCGGGCAGCACGAAGCAGCAGCCCACGACAAAGTTTGCGAAATCGCCCACAAAGGCGGTGGAGGTGCCCTTCAGCAGCAGCTTCAATAGAATCTTGATCCCCTCGCAGGCCACCGTGGCGCTTGGCCCAAGGAAGAAGCCCGCCAGCAGCACCGGCACCTCGGAGAAGTCCAGCTTATAGAAGGTGGGAGCCAGGAAGGGCAGGGGAAAGTCCAGCATGTGCAGCACCGCAGCCAGCGCCGCGCAGATGCCGATGATGCTCACCCGCCGGGCGGGGGTGACCTGCCGGAGCTGGGGCAGCGCCCGCTCGATCAGCCGGGCGGCAATGCCGATGGCGGCGATGATGGCGACGCAGATCAGCACAAAGCTGAGATTGTTGGATACATCCTGTAAAATCGAGTTCATATTTTTCTGCACCTCGCAAAAAAAATACCCCCTGAGCATACACTCAGGGGGCGAAAATAAACGCAAGTATATTGCGCATCTTCTTCCATCCAGACTGTACTGTCGGTATCGGAGTTTCACCGATTCAACGCCGAGGCGCTCGCGGACTGTCACCGCCGGTGGGGAATTTCACCCCGCCCTGAAGATACTGTTCAGCTGCCCCAACCATAGCACAGGCCGCGCCGCTTGTCAAGAGCGGAATTGTGTGATAGACTATTCCTGCGCGGCCGCCTGGGTGGGCTGGGTTTCCGTGGGCGCTGTCGGCGTTGTTGGCGTCGTGGGGGTCGTGGGCGCTGCCGCGGCGGGGGGCATCTGGAAGCCGCGGATTTTTCCCTTGGCGGAGGTATCCGTCACATCGCCGCCGACCACCTTGCCCTTATACACCAGCACGGTGGCATATACCGGCCCCTGCGCACCGGGGAAATTGGTGATCTCATAGACATAGCGCATTACCTTTTTCCCGGCAAGCTTGCTCAGGTCGTACCCCTGTCCCTTTTGCAGGGCGTTGTAGCGGCGGAACATTTCCCCCTCCTCCTGGGGGATGCGTACCTGGGTGGATTCCTTGGGCGCGGGGGTGACCTCCCAGCCGAATTCCTCCAGGAACTTTACCCGGTCATCGTTGGCGGTGACGGCGGAGGTCTGGGCGGTGCTCTCGTCGCGTCCGCCGAAGATCAGGATCACGCCCAGCAGCACGGCGGCCAGAATGAGCAGCACCAGCATGACTTTTTTGAAATCGACCTTTGCGGTCAGGATCATCATAACAATTCCCTCCTGTAAGTTCGGTTGCTTTACCTTATGTCCCGGTCGGGGGGAATAGAACGGAGAGAGCATGGAGCGTTTGGACAAATTCCTTTGCAGCAGCGGCGCGGGTACCCGCAGTCAGGTGAAGCTGCTTCTGAAATCTGGCAGGGTGCAGGTGGACGGCGCGCCGGAAAAGGACGGCAGCCGTAAAATAGACCCCGCTCGGCAGGAGATCACCCTGGATGGAACCCGCCTGGCCGGGAAATACCGGGCGGTGCTTATGATGAACAAGCCGGAGGGCTATGTGACTGCCTCCGAGGATGCCAGGGAGAAAACGGTGATGGAACTGCTCCCGGCGCAGCTGCGCCACCTGGAGCTGAAGCCGGTGGGCCGCCTGGACAAGGCCACCGAGGGCCTGCTGCTGTTTACCAACGACGGCGAGCTGCTTCACCGCCTGATCTCCCCCAAAAAGGAGGTGCCCAAGGTCTACTATGCCCGCCATGAGGGCACTGCCTCCCAGCAGGATGTGGCGGCCTTTGCCGCCGGGCTGACCCTGGCCGACGGCACGGTATGCCGCAGCGCCATTCTGGAGCCGCTGGGGGCGGGGGAGAGCATGATAACGGTGTGCGAGGGAAAGTACCACCAGGTGCGCCGGATGATGGCGTCCCGTGGCATGACGGTGACCTATCTGGAGCGCCGCCGGGAGGGAGGACTCTCCCTGGATGGCCTGCCCCGCGGCAGCGTCCGGGCGCTGACCGAGGAGGAAATCGCCAGGCTGGAGGATGGAAAATCCTGACAGGGTACCCGCCCATGAGCGCCCAGCCCAACGGATGATAAAAATTGCCCAATCGGGACATTGTTTTGCCGGAATATTTCTGTTATACTCGGCATTTTGCCATACGAAAAAGGCGAAAAAACGGGATCGCCTTTTGGCACTCTTGGAATAATACATAAAAAGCGCGTAAGTTTTTGCAGTAAAATGTCAAAAGGTACTTGCAAAATGCGCAAAAGCTGTGTATACTAATCGTAAGCTTTTATGTAATATGCATTTATGCGAGATACTAAGGAGGCCGTGTCATGTCCAACAGTGTTTTCCAGAGCGTAATCGTCCAGCTGAAAGAAATTCCCGGTCATACCTTCGGTGTGATCGATACCGAAGGCAGCGTTGTTTCCTGCACCGATGCCGCCCTGCTGGGTGAGCGGTGGAGCGATGCCGCGCTGAAGGTCGCATCTGCGGGGGAGAGCATGGTCACCTTCGGCCAGAAGTGCTTCAAGGCCATCGTGGGCAGCTCCAATTTCTTTGAGTATGCCGTGTTCTGCACCGGCGACGATGAGCTTTCCAAGAACTTCTGCTCCATGGCCTATATTGCCCTGAGCGATGCCAAGGGCTTCTACGAGGAGAAGCACGACCGGGGCACCTTCGTCAAGAATATTATCATGGACAATATCCTGCCCGGCGATATCTACATCCGGGCCAAGGAGCTGCATTTTGCCACCGACGCGCCCCGGGCCGTGTTCCTGGTTCGCCAGGTGGGGCATAACGATGTGGCCACTGTGGATGTGCTGGCGACCCTGTTCCCCGATAAGATGCAGGATTTCGTCCTCAGCGTCAACGAGACCGATGTGGCCATCGTCAAGCAGATTACCCCTGCCACCACCAGCGAGGATCTGGAGAAGATCGCCGTCAGCGTGGAAAACACCCTGAAAACCGAACTGCGGATCAAGACCGTCATCGGCATCGGCACCGTGGCCGAGCACCTGCGGGAGCTGGCCGATTCCTATAAGGAAGCCCAGACCGCCATCGAGGTGGGCAAGGTGTTCGATACCGAGAAGAGCATCATGCACTACGAGAATCTGGGCATCGGCCGCCTGATCTATCAACTGCCCACCACCCTGTGCGAAATCTTCCTGTGCGAGGTCTTTAAGAAGAACTCCATTGATTCTCTGGATCAGGAGACCCTGTTTACCATCAATAAATTCTTTGAGAACAACCTGAATGTCTCCGAGACCTCCCGAAAGCTCTTTGTCCACCGCAATACCCTGGTGTACCGCCTGGAGAAGATCAAGAAGCTCACCGGCCTGGATCTGCGCCAGTTCGACCACGCCATCGTCTTCAAGGTGGCGCTGATGGTGCGAAAGTACCTTTCCTCGAGAGAAACCAGATAATTTCCTCTGCCGCCCGCGTTCCGCAGGCGGCAGATTTCATCCTGTCAGAAAGTGGAGGAATTCAAATTGGAGATCCCTGATAAGCTGACCGTAAACGCAAGGGAATACACTGTCAAGGCTCTGCTGGGCAAGGGGAAGGGCGGCTATTCCTATCTGGCTGCCGACGATGCCGGAAACGAGTATGTGCTCAAGCAGCTCCACCATGAGCCCTGTGAATATTATCAGTTCGGCGACAAATTCCAGTCCGAGCTGCGCGACTATGCCCGACTGAGGCAGATCGGCATCCCCATGCCGGAGCTGCTGGACGCCGACCGGGAGCAGGAGCGGATACTGAAAACCTATATCCGCGGCGAGACCGTGGCAAGCCTGGTATCCGAAAACCGAATGGAGCCGGATTACTACCGTCAGATCGAGGCCATGTGCGCAAAACTCTACCCGGCGAACACCAACATCGACTACTATCCCACCAATTTCGTGGTGCAGGACGGAACGCTCTACTACATCGATTTTGAATGCAACGACTATATGCAGCAGTGGGATTACGAGCACTGGGGCAGGCAGTATTGGTATTCCAAAACGGAATAAAACGGAACGCCACATCACTGGTTTCCCGAAAAGACGCGCTTTGGCCGAAAAGAGACTTGAAAAACGTTGCTCTTTTGCTTATAATATGATGCTAGTGCACTGCGCAAATTGCAATGCTGTATCCCGAGGGAGGGAAAGAATTTTGTACGTTTTTCAGCGGAATTCTTCCGGGGGGCCAAAGCGCCGTAAAAGGCCCATGAGCGCCACCCGTCTGATTGCCGTGTGCTTTCTGATTATCATTCTTGTGGGAACGGGGCTGCTGATGCTGCCCGTTGCCTCCCGCAGCGGCAGCTCCTGCCCGTTCCTTCCGGCACTGTTTACCGCTACCTCCGCCACCTGCGTCACGGGGCTGATTCCCTTTGACACCTGGACGCAGTGGAGCGGCTTCGGCCAGACGGTGCTGATCTGCCTGATCGAGGTGGGCGGCCTGGGCTTCATGTCGGCGGCAACGCTGGTGATTTTCCTGTTCCGCCGGAAGGTGGGACTGCGCCAGAGAATGATTATGGCCCAGGCCCTTTCTCTGAACGAAATGGACGGCGTGGTGCGCATCCAGCGGACTGTCCTGGTGGGCAGCCTGAGCGTGGAGGCCATCGGCGCGTTGATCCTGACGCTGTGGTTCTGGCCCCGATACGGCTTTTCCCGCGCCGTAAAATGGGGCGTGTTTCATGCCATCTCCGCCTTCTGCAATGCGGGCTTTGATATTTTCGGGGAGCTTTCCCCTGGCAGCAGCCTCCAGCTGTTTCAGAATGACCCGGTGGTGCTGCTTACCTTGGGGACGCTGATCACCCTGGGCGGCCTGGGCTTCCTGGTGTGGGAGGATGTGGCCGAAAAGCGGCGCTGGCGCAAGCTCAGCGTCTATTCCCGGCTGGTGCTCTCCGCCACGGGGATCTTGCTGCTGTCCGGCTGGGTGCTGATCTGCCTGCTGGAATGGAACAACCCTGAGACGCTGGGCCATTTGAGCATTGGGGGCAAGCTCCTGGGCGGGCTGTTCCAGTCCGCCACGCTGCGCACTGCCGGGTTCGACGCCATGAATCAGGCGGGACTGACCGAGGGCGGCAAGGCGGTGTCCATGGCCCTGATGCTTATCGGTGGCTCCTCCGGCTCCACTGCGGGCGGCTTGAAGACCGTTACGTTTCTGGTGGTGCTGCTGTTCATCGGCGCCCGCGCCCGGGGGCGCAGCACCGTGACGGTGTATCACAGAACCATCCCGGAGCAGCAGGTGCTGAACGCCATGACCATTTCTCTGATTATGATCGTGTTTGCCGTTTTCGGCGGAATTTTCATCAGCGCCACCTCTCCTGTGGGCTTTACGGACGCGCTGTATGAGGCGGTGTCCGCCCTGGCCACCGTCGGCCTGACAGCGGGAGCGACGCCTCTACTGAGCGTTCCGGCGAAGATTTTGATTATTATTTTTATGTACTTTGGACGGGTGGGGGTGCTCACCATCAGCCTGGGCTTCCTGATGGGCAACCAGGCGGCGGAGCGCTACCGCTATGCGGAAACCAGCCTGTTAATTGGGTAGGAGGTTAGCCTATGAAATCCTATATGATAATCGGCCTGGGGCGCTTTGGCTTCGGCCTGGCAAGAAGCTTAAGCCAGCTGGGCGCGGAGGTGCTGGCTCTGGATGTTCGCCCGGAGCTGGTGCAGCAGCTGTCCTCCGAGGTGACCCACGCCGTAGTGGGCGACGGCCAGGACAAGGAGGTGCTGCGCGCGCTGGGCGCGCGGAATTTCGACTGCGCCGTGGTGGCCATCGGGGATAACCTGGCGGCCTCGGTGCTGACGGTGATGAACTTGCAGGAGCTGGGAGTGCCCCGCCTGATCTGCAAGGCCCACGACGTAATGCACCGCCGGGTGCTGGAAAAGCTGGGGGTCGACCAGGTGGTCGTGCCGGAGCTGGAGCAGGCGCAGCGGCTTGCAAGAATTTTGCAGTCCCATAACGTGCTGGATTATATTGAGCTGTCCAGCGACTATGGCATTCTGGAGGTTCCCGCGCCCAAGTCCTGGGCGGATAAATCCATCCGGGAGCTGAACGTTCGCGCCAAGATGGACATCAACATCATTGCCGTCAAGAACGGGGAAAAGACTATGGTCTCCCCCTCTGCCGACTACCGAATCCACGCGGAGGATGTGCTGGCGGTGCTGGGCGACACGGCGGCGCTGGAGGCAATGCAGAAGCTGTGAAGGAAGAACGGATTACCTCCCGTAAAAATCCCCTGCTTCAGCAGGCCAAGCGGCTGCTTGCCTCCAGGAGGGAGCGGGAGAGCGCCGGCTTGTTTGCCGCCGACGGCACCAAGCTGCTGGCCGAGGCCGTGCGCTACTGCGCCGGGCTGGACACGGTGATCCTGTCCGATGGCGTAGAGGCAGAGGTGCCGGAGCAGGTGCGGCTTGTCAGGGTGCCAGAGGATGTGATGGCCTCCGTTTCCCCCATGGCAGCCCCCCAGGGGGCGGTGTTTTTGTGCCGCCTGCCTCAGCCGCCGCGATTCACGCCGGTACCCGGTATGCTCCTGCTGGACGGCATCCAGGATCCCGGCAATCTGGGCACCATTCTGCGCACAGCGGACGCGCTGGACGTGCCCGTGGCTTTGCTGGAGGGCTGCGCCGATCCTTATAGTCATAAGGTCGTGCGCGCCAGCATGGGCGCGGTGTTCCGCATGCCCGTTGCCTCCCTGACCTGGGAGGCGGCGCAGGCACGCTTTATGCAGGCGGGAATCCCCGTCGCGGTGACTGCCCTGAGCGACCGGGCGGTGGATATCCGCAGTGCCGACCTGGGCACTATGGCAGTGGTCATCGGCAGCGAGGGCCAGGGCGTCCGCCCGGAAATTCTGGCAGCGGCGGACAAGCAGCTGATTATCCCCATGAATCCCCACTGCGAATCCCTGAATGCCGCCGTGGCGGCGGCCATTGCCATGTGGCAGATGAAGGTGCACTGAGGGCAGCTTACAAAAAGAGAGGAGACATTATGCTGGCTCTGGAATACTGGCTGTGGCTGGCCCACCGGCCCAATCTCAACGACCATCAGAAGCTGCTGCTGTTGCAGTCCTTCCAGACCCCGGAGGAGGTTTATCATGCCGATCCGGCGGAATTCCAGTATTTTTCCGGCGTCACTGCCCAGGGCAGAAGCGCCCTGGCGGAAAAGAATCTCGCTCCTTTCCAGGCGGCGCTGGAATACTGCCAGCGGGAGAATATCCAGATTCTGACCTATCAGGACGAGCGCTATCCCCGCCGCCTGAAAAACATCTATGATCCGCCCCTGATTCTCTATTATAAGGGAACCTTTCCCCAGTTCGACGGCGTTCCCGTGGTCAGCGTGGTGGGCACCCGGAAGAGCACGGCCTATGGCCGCGCCGTGGCCGGACGCCTGGGCGCGGAGCTGAGCGCCTGCGGCGGCATGGTGGTTTCCGGCCTGGCCGCCGGGATCGACGCGGCCGCCATGCAAGGCGCGTTGCAGGCAGGCGGCCAGACAGTGGGCGTCCTGGGTACCGGGGTGGATGTGATCTTCCCCCGGGAAAACAGAGAGCTATTTTACCAGGTGGAGCGGTATGGCTGCCTGGTGTCGGAGTTCCTGCCCAAAACCGTGGGCTTTAAGTGGAACTTCCCAAAGCGCAACCGCATCATCAGCGGCCTGAGCATTGCCACGGTGGTGGTAGAGGCCCCGGAGCGCAGCGGCGCGCTGAATACCGCCCGCCAGGCGCTGAGCCAGGGACGGGATGTGTACGCCGTCCCCGGCAATATCGACCTGCCCACCTTTGCCGGGAGCAACCGGCTTTTAAGCGAGGGCGCAGCCCCTGTTACATGCGGGTGGGAGATTCTCAGCGAATATCTGTCCCTCTTCCCGGATAAAATCCGAAAGACAGAGGCGGCAGTCCGCAGTGTCCCACCTCAGCCGGAGACACCCGATTTTTCAAAAAATCCGCCCTCAAAACGGGAGACTCGGCCCCCGGTCAGAAAAAAAGACATTGACAAGAAAGCGGCTACGCCGTATATTGACATAAAAACCGCCCTCCCCACGCTATCGCCGGAGGAGAGCGCCATTGTTGCCGCTCTGGGCGGCACGGAAAGACGGGTGGATGATCTCATCGCGCAAACCGGCATTCCGTCAGGTACGCTTCTGCGGCATCTGACCATGCTGGAGCTGAAAAAGGTGATCGTCCGTCTGCCCGGAAACCGGGTGGCGCGGAAGTAGCGCGTACCCGGAAAAACAATCATGGAGAAGGAAGTTGTTCATGGCAAAACCGACAAACCTGGTGATCGTGGAGTCGCCCTCCAAGGCGAAAACGATTGGAAAATATCTCGGCCCGGACTATCTGGTAAAGGCCAGCATGGGCCATCTGCGCGACCTGCCCAAAAGCAAGATGGGCGTGGACTTGGAGCATGATTTTAAGCCCGATTATATCCCTGTCCGGGGCAAGGAGGAGCTGATCAAGGAGCTGCGCACCGCCGCCGGACAGGTGCAGACCGTCTATCTCGCCACCGACCCGGATCGGGAGGGCGAGGCAATCTCCTGGCACCTGAAGGAGCTTTTGGGGCTTTCTGACGAGAAGGCCCATCGGGTCACATTCAATGAAATCACCCAGCGGGTGGTGCGCGAATCCATCCAGCATCCCAGGGACATCGATTACGACCTGGTGGACGCCCAGCAGGCCCGGCGTATTCTCGACCGCATCGTGGGCTATCAGCTCTCGCCGCTGCTTTGGAAAAAGGTGCGCCGGGGGCTTTCCGCCGGACGTGTCCAGTCCGTCGCCACCCGTATGGTGGTGGATCGGGAAAATGAGATTCGTGCCTTCCAGCCCAGGGAATACTGGTCGCTGGATGTGACGCTGAACCGCCAGGGAAAGCCCGGCAGCTTTGTGGCCCGCTACTACGGCGAGGACAAAAAGCGGGAGCTGGAAAACGAGCAGCAGACCCAGGCGGTGATCGACGACGTAAAGGACGGGGAATTTACCGTCACCAATGTGAAGAAGGCGGAAAAGAAGCGCTCCGCCGCCCCTCCCTTTACCACCTCTACCCTACAGCAGGAGGCTTCCCGCAAGCTGAACATGACCCCCAAGCGTACCATGATGATCGCCCAGCAGCTGTATGAAGGCGTGGATGTGGAGGGCGAGGGTACCCTGGGCCTGATTACCTATATGCGTACCGACTCCCTGCGCCTTTCCGACGAGGCGATGGCCGCCGCCGCCGGCTTCATCCGCAGCCGCTACGGCAAGGAGTATTATTATGGCTCTTTCCATGTCTATAAAACCAAGGCAGGGGCACAGGATGCCCACGAGGCCATCCGTCCTACCCATGTGGAGCTGGATCCCGAGCGGGTGCGCTCCAGCCTGACCGGGGATCAGTACCGGCTGTATAAGCTGATCTGGAGCCGGTTCCTGGCAAGCCAGATGGCCAACGCGGTGTATGACACCGTGGCCATCGATGCCGCATGTGCCGGTCATACCTTCCGCGCCACCAACCAGAGCCTGCGCTTCCCCGGCTTCATTGCCGTCTATGAGGAGGGACGGGACGACGAGGCGGAGGCCAACGGCTCCCCGCTGCCGGATCTCCAGACCGGGGAGAAAACCGTCCCCACCAAATTTGACAAGCAGCAGCACTTCACCCAGCCCCCCGCCCGGTTCACCGAGGCCAGCCTGGTAAAGGCCATGGAGGAAAAGGGTGTGGGCCGCCCCTCCACCTATGCCGCCACCATCTCCACCATCGAGGATCGGGAGTATGTGGTGAAGGAGGACAAGCACCTTGCCCCTACCGCACTGGGCGAGGTGGTCACCGGGCTGATGGTGGAGCGCTTCCAGGATATCATCGACGTGGAGTTCACCGCCAATATGGAAAGCCGCCTGGACGCGGTGGAGGAGGGCAAGCAGAACTGGATCAGCCTGCTCCATGCGTTCTACGACGATTTTGAAAGGGAGCTGAAGGACGCCGAGACCGCCCTGGAGGGCGTGCGCCTGAAGGTGCCGGAGGAGGAGACCGACGAGGTATGCGAGCTTTGCGGCCGGAAGATGGTCATTAAGATGGGCCGCTTCGGCAAATTCCTTGCCTGCCCCGGCTTCCCGGAGTGCAAGAATGCCAAGCCCCTGGTGGAGCGTATGCCCGGCCGCTGCCCCAAGTGCGGCGGGGCCATCCTCAAGCGCAAGTCCAAGCGGGGCTTTGCCTACTATGCCTGCGAGCGGGGGGCGGACTGCGGCTTTATGACCTGGGATGTGCCCACGGCGGAGGACTGCCCGGAGTGCGGCCAGACCCTGTTCAAGAAGTCCGGCAGGGGCAGAATGAAGCCCTTCTGCATCAATGAAAAATGTTCCCGCTTCCTCCCGGAGGATCAGCGGGGCTACTATAAGAAAAAGCCCAAGGAGGAGCCGGAGGGAGAGGCCGCGCCGGAGCAGAGCGCGGAGGAGACGCCCCAGAAGGCAAAAAAGACTGCCGCCAAGAAGCCGGCTGCCAAGAAGACCGCCGCCAAGAAAACCACGGTAAAAAAGACCGCCGCGAAGAAGCCAGCCGCCAAAGCGGCGGCCAAGACAAAGAAGAGGGCGCAGCCATGAATGTAAAGGTGATAGGAGCCGGGCTGGCCGGTTCGGAGGCTGCCTGGCAGCTTGCGAAGCGGGGCATTGCGGTGGACTTGTATGAGATGAAGCCCGCAAAGATGACCCCTGCCCACCACAGCCCGGACTTTGCGGAGCTGGTATGCTCCAATTCCCTCCGGGGTGACCGGCTGGAAAACGCGGTGGGGCTTCTGAAAGAGGAGCTGCGCCGCTGCGGCAGCCTGATCATGGAGTGCGCCGAGGCCACCCGTGTAGAGGCTGGCGGCTGCCTGGCCGTGGATCGGGCGGGCTTTTCCACCCTGGTCACCCAGAAAATCAGATCCAATCCCAATATCCATGTGATCCCCGGCGAGGTGACCCAGGTGCCGGAAGCGCCTGCCATTATCGCCACGGGGCCGCTGACCTCCGACGCACTGTCCGGGGCCATCGGCGAATACTTCGGCGCGGACTACCTGCACTTCTTCGATGCCGCCGCCCCGCTGGTCACGGCGGAGTCGGTGGACATGAGCCTGGCCTGGTGGCAGTCCCGCTATGACCGGGGCACCCCGGATTACATCAACTGCGCGCTGGACAGGGAGCAGTACCAGGCCTTCGTCCGGGAGCTGACCTACGCCCAGGAAGCGGAGGTTCACGGTTTTGAGGATCGCAACGTCTTTGAAGGCTGTATGCCCGTGGAGGTCATGGCCCGCCGGGGGCAGGATACCCTGCGCTTTGGCCCCATGAAGCCCGTGGGACTGACCGACCCCAAGACCGGCCGGGAGCCGTATGCCGTGCTCCAGCTGCGGCAGGACAACGCGGCCAAGAGCGTATTCAATCTGGTGGGCTTCCAGACCCATCTGAAATTCGGCGAACAGAAGCGGGTATTCTCCATGATCCCGGCGCTGCACGATGCGGAGTTCGTCCGCTACGGCGTGATGCATCAGAATACGTTTCTGCAAAGCCCCAAGCTGCTGGATCGGTATTATTCCGACCGGCGCAATCCCCTGATCGCCTTTGCCGGGCAGATGACCGGCGTGGAGGGGTACGTGGAGTCCACCGCCTCCGGCTATCTGGCCGCCGTGGCCATGGCCGCCAGAGTGCGGGGCATCGAGCCGCCGGATTTCCCCAAGACCACCGCCATCGGGGCACTGGGCAGGTACATCAGCGACGCCGGAATCGAAAACTTCCAGCCCATGAATATCAATTTCAGCATCATTTCCCCGCTGGAGCAGCGGATTCGTAAGAAAGCAGAGAAGAATCTGGCAATTTCCAACCGTGCGCTTCAGACGATCGACGCACTTGTTGCCAGCGGAATATAAAGGGGTGAAACGATGAAAATCATTCTCGATGCCATGGGCGGGGACAACGCCCCGGAGGCAGCCGTCCTCGGCGCAATTGAGGCGGCGAAGAAATATGCGGTGGAGATCATTCTGGTCGGCCGCGCGGAGGCCATCCTGGAGGTTATGGGACGCCACGGCATTACCGACCTGCCGGAGGGCGTGGAGATCATGGGTGCTGACGACGTGGTGGACATGCACGACGACCCGGCCAGCATTATCCACAAGCGGAAGAATTCCTCCATGGTGGTGGGCCTCAAGCTCCTGTCCGACGGCAGGGGAGACGCCTTCGTCTCCGCCGGCTCTACCGGGGCATTGCTCACCGGCGCGACCCTGCTGGTCAAGCGGATCAAGGGCATCCGCCGGGCCGCCATGGCCCCTGCTATGCCCAATAAAAAGGGCGGCAAGACCGTCATCTGCGATTGCGGCGCGAACGCCGAATGCACCCCGGAATTCCTGCTCCAGTTTGGCCTGGTCGGCTCTGCCTATGCAAAAAAGCAGCTGGGCATTGCGTCGCCCAGGGTGGGCCTGCTGAACATCGGCACCGAGGATTCCAAAGGCACTGCGCTGCAAAAAGAGGCCTATGCCCTGCTCAAGGATGCGGACGAGAAGGGACTGCTCCACTTCATCGGCAATGTAGAGGGCCGGGATGTGCCCCTGGGCGAGGTGGACGTGGTGGTCTGCGACGGCTTTTCCGGCAATGTGCTGCTGAAATCCATCGAGGGCACCGCCATGTTTATGGGCAGCCTGATGAAGCGGATGTTCAAGAAGAACCTGCTCAGCAAGCTTGGCTACCTGCTGTGTGCCTCCAGCGTCAAAGATATGATGAAGCTGATGGATTATCGCCAGATCGGCGGCACCCAGTTCCTTGGCATCAGGAAGCCTGTCATCAAGGCCCACGGCGCGTCGGATGCCGTCGCCTTCTGCAACGCGGTGAATCAGGCGGCCCAGGCGGCCCGCAATGATATGACGTCGGAGCTGGAGCAGGCGCTTCAGCTGCTGGCGGAGGCAAAGGAGCAGCAAGCATGATTAAGGATTTGGAGGCCGCCATCGGCTATCAGTTTCATAATATCTCCCTGCTGCAAAACGCGCTCACCCATTCCTCCTATGCCAACGAGCGCTGGCACAACAGCCTGCTCAGCAACGAGCGGCTGGAATTTCTGGGGGACAGCATTCTGGGGATGCTGGTGGCGGAATATCTCTACCGCAGCTTCCCGGATCGCCCGGAGGGCGAGCTGACCCGGATGCGGGCGGACATGGTCTGCGAGACCACCCTGGCCGCTGTGGCAAATACCATTCATTTGGGCGACCATCTGCTGCTGGGCCACGGCGAGGAGCAGGGGGGAGGCAGAACACGGGATTCCATCCTGGCCGACGCTGTGGAGTCGGTGATTGCCGCGTCCTTCCTGGATGGCGGCATGGAGGCGGCACGGTGCTTTATCCAGCGCTTTATCCTGGTGCAGGTGCCCGTGACCAAGCTCCACAATGCGGATTATAAGACCCAGCTTCAGGAGCTGGTGCAGCAGAAGCGCAATCAGGTGCTCACCTATCTCCTGGCCGGAGAGTCCGGCCCCGATCACGATAAGCAGTTTGACGTTCAGGTCACGCTGAACGGTACCGTAGTCGGCAGCGGCCGGGGCAGCAGCAAGAAGCGCGCCGAGCAGGATGCTGCCCGCAACGCCATTGCCGCTCTGTTCCCCGGTCAAATCTGAATAAAGAGGGATAACATATGGATGAGAAAATGAAGCAAGTATGCGCCGCGTTCCGCCTGCCCGGAACCTATCTGCGCTACGAATCCATTCAGGTGGGAAACGTCAACCGTACCTACAAGGTCACCGTCCGGCTGGACGACGGCACGGAGAAGTCTTTCCTGGTTCAAAACGTCAATACCTATGCGTTCCGCAATCCCATCGGCCTGATGAACAACATCGATCTGGTCACGGAGCACATCCGCAGGAAGTGCCCGGATCGGTGCAATCTCCATTTCCACCACACCGCCGACCGAAAGACCTACCTGCTGGACGGTGAGAACTTCTGGCGGGTGATGAATTATATCAACTCCGCCACATACAGCGCCACCACCGACCCGGCAATCCTGCGCAACGCGGGCCGGGCCTTTGGCGAGTTCCAGACCCAGCTGGCGGATTTTGACATTAGTCTGCTGATCGACACCATCCCCAATTTCCACAATACCCGCAGCCGCTATGATGACCTGGTAAAGGCCATCCAGGCCGACTGCATGGGCCGCGCAGGCTCCGTACAGCCGGAAATTGACTACGTGATGGCCGTCCGGGATACCGCCTGCACCCTGACGGATATGGCCAACCGGGGTGAGCTGCCCCTGCGGGTCACCCACAACGATACGAAGATCAACAACGTCCTCTTTGACGAGAAAACCAACGACGCACTGGTGGTGATTGACCTGGATACGGTGATGCCCGGCCTGATGGGGCACGATTTCGGTGACGCCATCCGCTTCGCCGCCAACACCCAGATGGAGGACTCCCCGGAGTATGACAAGGTCAGCGTTGACCTGGCCGCTTTCACAGCTTTCGCCCAGGGCTTCCTGGAGAAAACCGCAAGCTGCATGACCAAAAACGAGCTGGAGACCCTGGCCCTGAGCAGCTTCTGCCTGACGGCGGAGCTGGCGGTGCGCTGGCTGGAGGACTACCTGCGGGGCGACCTCTATTTCAAACCCCGCTACCCGGAGCACAACCTGGTGCGTGCCCGCAACCAGATCACCCTGTGCAAGAGCATGATGGCTCACATGGACGAAATGAACGAAATCGTCCACCGCTGTGTGCAGTAAATCCCGTTTCCCCGCTTCCGCCGCGAAGCGGGGAAATTTTTCTTGCCGTATGCCGTCGGGTATGGTAAAATAAAGGAAGCTCTGATTAAATCGGCAAGAGCTGACAGCGAGAGATTTTTCACCAGATGAAAGTATCAAAAGTGGAGGAATATTTTGTATATTTCCCACTTTTGATACTGCACAGCTGGGGGAAAAGATCCGCTGCTCAGCCGCAGACGATTTATTCAGAGATTCCTAAACAAATCAACATCAGTGGAGGCGGAGTATGAAGATCGTCTATGCGGCGTCCTGCGTTTCCCAGGCGGCCTATGCAAAGCTCTATGGCGGCGCGAAATCCATGCCCGCCTTCCAGGCGCAGAAGTACCATCGGCTCTTCATTGAGGGCCTGGCAGCCCACACCCATGTGGACGTGATCGGCTGCCCGGATGCGGAAAGCTCTGTGCTCTCCTCACGCGTGGTGAAGCTGCCCCAGGAGACGGTGGGCAACGCCGCCTATCGCTATATCTGGGGCTTTCGCGGGCCGTTTCGCCGGATCCATGTGTTCTTCTCCACCTTTTTTCACAGCCTACGGCTGCTGTGCGGCGACAGTGCCGTGATCATCGACTGCCTGAATCAGATGTCCGGCCTGGCCGGGCTGCTGGCGGCCCGGCTGCGTGGGAAGCATTGTGTGGGCATTGTCACGGATATCCCCCAGTTCTTTTCCAACGGGCAGGCCCTGGGGGTGGCGAGGTTTTTGATGCGCCACTGCACCGATTATGTATTCCTGACCGAGGCAATGAACGAGCTGCTGAATCAGAAGGGAAGACCCTACGTGGTGCTGGAGGGACATGCGGATGCCGCCATGGAGCACTGCCGGCCCTCTCTGGACAGAAAAGCAAAGAAACGGGTATGCCTCTATGCGGGCAGAGTCGACCTGATTTACGGCATCCAGCGCCTTGTAGAGGGCTTCCTGCTGGCAAACCTGCCCGATACAGAGCTTCACATCTATGGCTCCGGCGATTTCCAGCAGGAGCTGGAGAGGATATCCGCCGAAACGCCCAGCATTTTTTACGGCGGCCTGCTGCTGCCCAGTCAGGTGGTGGAAAAGGAACTGGAGGCGACGCTGCTGGTAAATCCCCGTCCGTCGGACGAGAAGTATGTGCGCTATTCCTTCCCCTCTAAGACTATGGAATATATGTCCACCGGCACCCCGGTGCTGATGACGGCGCTGCCCTGCCTGCCGGAAGAATACCTGCCCTATCTCTTCTTTATCCGGGAGGAGACACCCCAGGGCATCGCGCAGGCCTTGAAGCAGACCCTGAGCCTGCCGGACGAAGCGCTGTTTCAAAAGGGCTGCGCGGCGCGGGAATTTGTGCTGAAGCAGCGCAACAATGTGACGCAGGCAGCCAAGGTGCTGGAAATGCTGGAAAGGAACGAGAAAAAATGAAGCTGGTATGGCTGTGCAATATGCTCCCCGGTGCCATTGCCCGGCATATGGGGCTTGGCAGCGGCGGGGGACTGTGGATCGATCATGTGCTGGAGGATATCCGCGCCGAGGATATCACCCTGCGCCTTTACTGCCCCGGCAAGGGTAATTCCGGCCGCCTGGACGAGCGGACGGATTACGTCCTCTTTTCAGAGGGCGCGCCCCAGGTGTACCTGCCCCGGCTGGAGGCACAGTTTGCCAGGGAGCTGGAGGAATTCCACCCGGACGTGATCCACATCTGGGGCACCGAGTTCGGCCACACCCTGGCCATGGTCAACGCTGCCAAACGGACGGGCCTGCTCGACCGGGTGGTTATCAGCATTCAGGGACTGTGCAGCATTTACGCCCGGCACTACGCCGAGGGCGTGCCGGAATGGGCCTGCCGCCGCTCCACCCTGCGGGATCTTCTAAGGCGGGATAACATCCATGATCAGCAGCATCGGTTTGCCCAGCGGGGGAAGCTGGAATGTGCGGCCCTGAAGCAGGTGCGTCATATCATCGGGCGGACGGATTGGGATCGGGCCATCACCGGGCAGCTCCAGCCGAGCCGCGTCTATCATTTCTGCAATGAGACACTGCGGGAGCCGTTTTACACGGATACGTGGAGCTACAGCCAATGCACAAAGCATCGGATATTTGCCTCCAGCTGCCTTTACCCCATCAAGGGCTTCCACTATCTTCTGGAGGCAATGCCGCTGGTGCTCCAGCGCTATCCAGATGCGACGCTCACCGTCACCGGCCCCAGCTTTTTTGCGGGCGGAATGAAGGATAGACTCCGCCAGGACTATTACCGCCGGTATCTCAGTGACCTTGCACTTCAAGGTCTACAGGATAAAATTCATTTCCTGGGCCAGCTGGACGCCAAACAGATGAAGCAGGCCTATCTGGATGCCAATGTGTTTGCAATGCCCTCCACCATTGAGAATTCCCCCAATTCCCTGGGGGAGGCCATGCTGCTGGGGGTTCCCTGCGTGGCGGCAGATGTGGGGGGCGTGCGCAATCTGGTGCATCCGGGAGAGGGCTTTGTATACCAGTCCACCGCTCCGTACATGCTGGCTGAATACATCACGCAGGTGTTTGACCTGCAGGAGCGGGCGGGGCAGCTGGGTGCACGGGCGCGTGAAAGAGCGCTTCAGACCCACAACCCAGAAAAGAATCTGGCGGCTTTGCTGAGCGCATACGAAGCTGTGGCAAAAGGAGAAGGATAAATGGAGCAGCAGGCGCGGATCAGTGTGATCGTCCCGATATATAAGGTGGAGGCCTTCCTTCCTAAGTGTGTGGACTCCATTCTGGGGCAGACCTACCCCAATCTGGAGGTCATCCTGGTGGACGACGGTTCCCCGGATGGCTGCGGCGCACTGTGCGACGCATATGCCCAGAGCGACAGCCGTGTCCGGGTAATCCATAAGGAAAACGGCGGCCTCAGCGACGCCCGTAATGCGGGCATTGAGGCGGCGACGGGAGATTATCTTGCGTTTGTTGACAGCGACGACTGGCTGGAGCCGGATGCCTACGAGGCCATGCTGGCGGCGATGCAGCGGCATCGGGCCCGCTTGGTGTGTGCTGGCCGGTACGATGAGGACGAGACCACCGGGGCGCGCGTCGTCGGCCTGTGCCCGGAAAGGGAGGAAGCCGTCTCCGGCGTGGAGGGAGCCCGCCGGGTCTTCCACTGGAACCGAATGGATTCCTCTGCCTGCGATAAGCTGTATGCACGCTCGCTGTTCGACGGGATCAGTTACCCCGTAGGCCGGGTCTGCGAGGATATGCCGGTCACCTACCGTCTGATGCTGCGGGCGGAGAGCGTGGTGCTGCTGCCGAAGCCGGTGTATCACTACCGCCATCGTGCCAGCAGCATTACCATGTCCCAGACGTCTGAAAAGAGCTTTCATTATTACCAGAATTCCGTTATGATCTATGAGGCTGTCAAGGCCAATGTCCCGGAGCTGGAGCCGGATGCTCACTATCTGCTGGTCTGCGCCCTGCGCTACAATGTGCAGATGCTGGACTTGGCGGGGAAAGAGGCAAAGCGGCGCTTCCGCGCGGAGTACCGGGATTCCTGTAGGCAGCTGCGGCAGCATTTTGGCTTTGTCCGCCACGGCGGCCATTTTACGAAACGGGATCAGTTTGAGATCGCCATGACGGCCCGGGGGCTGTTCCTTCCGATGATGGATGTCTATCATATTTTTAAGAAACCGAAAGCTTCAGTATGAAAAAGAATATTAACCGCATTGCTTTCTTTAATACATTGAGCGTGCTGCTTTTGCAGGGCATTTCTCTGATCTCCGCCCCGCTGTTCAGCCGCCTTTTGGGCACGGACGGGTATGGCAACCTCGCTTCGTTTACGGTTTGGGCCAATACCATGACCACGGTGCTTTCCCTGCAATCCAATGTGACCATCGTAAACGCCCGGCAGGAGTTCCCCGAGGAGGAGCAGTCGGCCTACCAGTCATCGGTAATGGCGCTGTCCATGCTTTGCTTTGCGGCGGCGGGGATCGTGATGATGGTGTTTTCCGGCCCCCTGTCCCAGGCACTGAAAATGAATCGCATGCTGATCGCCCTGATGCTGGTGTATGCCTTTGGCGCGTTCTGCCTTAATTTCCTGGGCAGTAAATTTACCTACGAATTCAAGGCGGATAAGAACATGCTTTTGAGCGTGTTTATGGCCGTGGCGAACCTGGGCGTTTCACTGCTGCTGGTGCTGAATATGCCCCAGGAGCAGCGCTATTTCGGCCGGGTGCTGGGCGCGGTTGTGACCAGCGGCGGCGTCGGCCTGATTGGCTGCATCTGGATCCTGTGCCGGGGGAAGACTTTTTACAATGCAAATTACTGGAAATTCTGCTTCATGCTGGGCTGGCCGCTGGCCTGCCAGGGCCTGGCCTATTCACTGCTGAGCAACAGCGATATTATGATGCTCAGACAGATGGCGGACGCCTCCTCTGCCGGAATTTACAGCTATGCCATGAACCTGGCCACGGTCATGTTTCTGCTCTATAACGCCCTCAATTCCACCTGGATGCCCTTCTTCTATGACGACATGAAGCGGAGAATGCGGGAGGACGTGGCACGGCGGGGGAAGAACTATGTTGAGCTGTATACCGTGCTCTGCGTGGGCTTTATCCTGCTGGTGCGGGAGGTTTATCACATCTATGCGGATGAAAGCTTCTGGAGCGGCATCGAGGTAATTCCGTTCTTTGTGGCCAGCTACTTTGCAAATACCCTGTGTACCTTCCCGGTGAATTACGAAATGCACCACAAAAAAACCGGGGCGGTGACCATTGGGACGGTTTCCGCCGCGCTGATCAATGTCGGCTTGAATTATCTGATGATCCGTGTCTGGGGCATGCTCGGCGCGGCGGCGGCTACGCTGATTGCCCGCTGCATCCAGCTTGCGCTCCATGAGCTGTATTCCCGCTGCATCCTGGGCAAGGGGAGCTATCCGTTCCAGCTGAAGACGGGCCTGTTGGCGACTGCCGCATTGGTTGCCTCTGCAGTCCTGTTCTATCTCGCGCCCAATGCCTGGTTCATCCGCTGGCCCCTGGCCGCCGCTGTCGGCGTATGGGAGCTGATCCGTATTGTAAGGAGAAAGAGCCTGCTGTAAAGCGCACTTCCTGCCAGAAAAAGTATTGACAAAAAACCCGCCAGCGGTTATAATACTCTGGCAACTGCGAGAGTGTTGGAATGGTAGACAAGCACGTTTGAGGTGCGTGTGGTTACGCCGTGGGGGTTCGAGTCCCCTCTCTCGCACCAAAAAGCACCGATCTTGACGTGATGTGTCAGGATCGGTGCTTTTTTAGCAACCTTTATGGAACCTCTGAATAAATCGTCTGCGGCTGTGAGCGGCTCTTTTTTGCCCACGCTTCGGTAACGAAAAATCTCTCACTCACAGCTCTTGCCGATTTGCTTCAGAGCTTCCTTAGACAATGATCCTATGACCCCTATGCAGGCCGCTAATTTCCCAAATGACTTGAAATCCTCCCATGGATGCATTACAATAAACAGTGTCTTTCGGAAAAGAGAAAGGAGAAACAATATGCCCTGTACAACGATTCTGGTTGGAAAGAAAGCCAGCCACGACGGCTCTTCCATCATTGCGAGAAATGACGACGGCGGGTTTGAGGCCAAGCGGATACTAGCTCATGCTGCCAAGGAAAAGCCCTGTACCTACAAGACCGTGATCTCCCGTCTGTCCGTGGAGCTTCCGGGGAATGCCATGCGATATACCGATTGCGCCAATGTGACCAAGATCAACGGCGTGTGGCCTGCCTGCGGCATTAACGAGGCCAATGTGTCCATGACCGCGACAGAGACGATCACCAGCAACCCCCGCGTGCTTGGCGCAGACCCCTATGTGCGCTATCAGCCCAAGAAGGGCCGCGGCACCAAGGATATTCCCGGCGGGATCGGGGAAGAGGACTTGGTGACGCTGGTGCTTCCGTACATTCGCTCCGCCCGGGAGGGCGTCCTGCGTACTGGCGCTTTGCTGGAGCAGTACGGAACCTATGAGCCAAACGGGATGGCTTTCGCGGATGCCAATGAGATCTGGTGGCTGGAGACCATCGGCGGCCATCACTGGATCGCAAAGAGAGTGGCGGATGACCGCGTGGTCATCATGCCGAACCAGTTCGGACTGGATCACTTCGATTTTGAGGACGCCTATGGTCAGAAGAAAGAGAATTTGTGCTCTGCGGATTTGAAGGAATTCGTCGAAAAGCACCACCTGGCGCTGGACACCGGGGCGGACTTCAATCCCAGACTGGCCTTCGGTTCCCATTCCGATGCCGACCATATTTACAACACCCCCCGCGCCTGGTTCATGGGCCGCTATTTCCTGCCCCGCACCTACAAGTGGGACGGTGAAAATGCGGACTTTACCCCACAGAGCGATGACATTCCCTGGTCTTTCGTGCCGGAGCGGAAGGTGACGGTGGAGGACGTGCGCTACCTGCTGGGTTCTCACTATCAGGGTACGCCCTATGATCCCTACGACAAGAATTCCCCCCAGAAGGGCAAATACAGAACCATCGGTGTGCCCAACAGCGATGTATGCGGCATCATGCAAATTCGCGGCTACCTGCCAGAGGCCGTTCAGGGCGTGGAGTGGCTCTCCATGGGCGGCAGCGGGTTTACGGCCTGCTTCCCGGTCTATGCCAATGTTGCGGACTTCCCCAAGTACCTCAGCGGCACCACGGAAACGGTCTCCACCGACAGTATGTATTGGCACAGCCGCCTTATCGCGGCCCTGACGGACGCCTACATGGGCAATGCCCTGCTGTTTGACGAGCGGTATACAAACACCGTAATGAACAGGGGACAGCAGTTCCTGTATGAGTATGACGAAAAGGTATTGCAGGGCGCATCCCCCGAGGTATTGAAGGAAGCCAACCAGAAGATCGCGGACATGGTAAAGGAAGAATCCGAAAAAGCCCTCGCCCAGATTTTGAAAAATGCCTCCGAGCACATGAAGATCCGCTACCACCGGGGAGACAATTGAGATAAATCCCATACCGCCTGACTGAAACACGAAAATCCCCCTGCCTGATTTCTTCACCAGGCAGGGGGATATTCATAGGCTGAGATTTTTATAATGTAGCATTTCCACTGCGTTTGGAGTTTGGACAAACGCTGGCCACATAGAGACCCTTACACGCATTTGGATGGACGTTGCTACATCAGGGGGGACAAAGCGTAATTACCGTTTTACATTTCCGCTACTGATTCCGGCAGCAGCCTCCTCCAGGGGAAGCCAATCCAGGGCCGTTCGCAGGTGATCGTTCCAGAACACAAAGTCGTGAACGCCTGGACCCTCATCGTATACGAAGTCTGCATGGCGGGATTTCAAAAAATCCCGGAAATCATGGTTGTAATCCAGCAGAAAATCCTCGCTGCCGCAGGCCTGATAAATCCTCGGATTGGGAATCCCGTCGGCAAGATTTTTGTCGAACAGTGCTTTACAGTCAGTATCGCCTCCGTCCATTGTGTCCGGGTTCCCGAATATGGAGCGGAAGAAGCCCTCTCCGCGAGTATAATCACCGCCCACGATTCCGTTGGAAGTGGAGCTTTTCACAAAATCCCGGGTGATGAAAGCGGCAGACAGGCTGACAATGTATCCGAAAGTCCGCGCGTATTTCAGGCCATTGCGCATTGCACCATAGCCGCCCATGGACAGTCCGCCTAGAAAGGTGTCCTCCCGTTTATCGGACAGGTGGAAGAGCCGCCGGGTCAAATCGACCAGCTCTTCGCCGATGAATCTTCCATAGGCCTCTCCAGAGGAGGCGTTATCCACATAGAATTTATTTTCACCTGCCGGCATGATCACTGCCAGGTTGCGCTCCTGTGCCCACATGAAGACATCGCTTGCTAGGGCCCAATCCAGATTGTTGCCGTAGATCCCATTGAGTAAGTACAGCGTTTTATACGGCTTCCCCGGATCCCGCATCGGCTCACCCTCATAGCGGACATTGTCCACCGGGACGATGCAGGTTACGGGAACAGTGCGCATCAGGCACTTGGAAAACAAATCAACTCGAATAAAAGCCATCGTTATTTCCTTTCTGTCAAAAGCATTTCATTATTAGTTACAAATTCACGAAGCATCCGATAGCTGTTGCCCAGCGCTTCCTCTTCATTTAGCGGGTGAGGATCATAGCAGATCTCACCTTTGTAGCTGCGCAGCATCTTCATCACTTCAATCTGGCTTTGCAGTTCTCTGCGAAATACCGTGTCCGCCGCTCCAAATTCACCCTGGAATACGATATAGTCTGGGCTTAATGTGAGAATCAGATTTTTAACCGCCACGGCAAAATGATCTGCGCTCCGGCGGCTCTCCTGCTGGCACAGGCGATCTCCCATGGCGGCACCCCGGAAGATATCCCGATAGGTCACAGTCTCCACATCCTGCTGCCCCAAAACACTCGCGGCGTATTCCTCTGGCCGTGCGGCCAGCCTCCGACGCAGCCTTTCCCGGCTGACCTGGCGCTCCAGGCAGCCGTGGTTTCCGCAGAAGCAGGGTTCCGGGTCTTCCGGCGAAACGATGTAGTGCCCCATTGAGCCGACGGCGCTCAGTCGACTGTTCTGCGGTACTCCGTGGATAAAAAGGGAGCCGCCAATGCCATTGGAGGTATAAAAGGTGACGTATATCTTACCGTTAAATTTGGCATAGTCCCGCTGAAGTAACGCTGCACCTGCAGCCGTGCCGTCAGAATATAGTTCTATTTGTCTAGCGGAAGGAATCACTCTGGCAACAGAGCTTTGGACATCCCGCATTAAATCGGTGTCCGGCCAGCTGGGGTAGGGGGTTGCTTCGTTTAACCGATAATCCTCCGAATAGCCCAGTGGAGAGGAGAGGGTAACAATCAGAGTCCGTCCCTTTGCGTCTGCGGCGGACAGCAGGGAATAGCCTATCTCAATCTGCTTCAGGACTTCGTCAAAGCATCGGAAGGACATATCCCCAGAGTTCCATTGCCCCACTTGGCGGCCGTTTAGGTCAAAGGACGCGACTTCTACATCCCGGTGGTGCATTTGAATGCTGACAAGCCGGATATTTGACTGAAAGCGGTACATATCCGGCCGCTTTCCGCCGATAGAGGTACTGGCACCCTTGCCGCAGCTTTCCAGTGTGCCAATTCCAATGTAGTAGTCGATGCATTTTTTTACAGTCTGGCGGCTGAGTCCCGTTTCCTCAGCAATCATAACGGCAGAATTTTCCGCCCGCCTGCAAAATGCCTCCAGGACGAGCCTGCGGTTGCTGTCCTTCAGATCTGATGGCAGCGAAGCAGCATTCTTTTCCATAGTGTTCCTTTCCTTGAAAAGGCGTTCTTAAAAACAGCCACCCAAATCAAACCAGTGCTTTTTAACTCCATTATACACGATTTTTCGGGGAAATCAATGCAGTCCTGTATGATGTCAGCTTTGAATTGCGGCGGCCATAATCGCTGTGTCGGTGATTTCGTCTCGATCTCTATGCAGTTCAGCGGTGATCCTGCCACCGGCAAATACCAGCACCCGGTCGCTCATGGCGATCAGCTCCGGCATGTCGCTGGACACCATGACAATGGACACTCCTTGCTTGGTCAAATCACTCATAATTTGGTAGAAATCGGCTTTGGTGCCTACGTCGATCCCTTTTGTCGGTTCATCCACGAAGAGAATCTGTGGGCAGCTCATCAGCCATTTCCCCAGGATGACTTTCTGCTGGTTTCCGCCGGAGAGCTGGACAAGCTTTGTCTCCATGGATGGTGCTTTTACCCGAAGTACATCCATTTGCTCCGAGACCTGCTTCTTTTCCAGACGCGGGAGCATAAAGATTCGGCGGCTCAGTTTCTTTAAATTGGCAACAGCCATGTTTTCCCGGATGGATAGCATCCAGATAATGCCGTTTCGCTTGCGTTCCTCGGTAATAAAGCCAATGCCGTTTTCGATGGCATCTCTGGGTGAATCGATGCGCACCGGCTTTCCATCCCGGAATACCTGCTTGCAGACTCCATGGGTATACTGCCCAAAGATTGCGCCAAGGGCTTCACTGCGCCCGGCACCCACCAGACCACCAATGCCCAGAATTTCGCCCTCCCGCAGGGAGAAGGTGATGTCCTCAATGATATTCTTTCCCTGGATATTCGGATGGGGAACCGTCAGATGCTCGACCCGGAGAACCTCCCTTCCCAGTGGATGGGTTTCCTTGGGGTACATATTCTCCACTTTGCGGCCAACCATGTCCTCAATCAGCTGTTTCCTGCTGACCTGGGAGATAGGGTAACTGTTGATGGTCTGCCCGTCCCGGAGCACCAGAGCCCGGTCGCAGATCCGATAAAGCTCCTCCAGCTTATGGCTGATATACAGGCAGCTGACGCCGGACTGCCGCAGCTGGGCCAGAATTTCCATCAGGACATCGACCTCCTGGTCTGTCAGTGCGGTGGTGGGTTCGTCCAGAACCAGGATCTTTGGCTTTTTTGCCACTGCCCGCATCAGGCTCAGAAGCTGCATTTGTCCGCTGTTCAGTGGCCGGACAGGCATCCGTGGGTCCAGTTCCAGGTGTACCTGCGCTAAAAGCTTTGCACTGTCCGCGTAAAGCTTTTTGTAGTCAACAAACCCCCTCCTCTGGGGAAGATTGCCCACAAACAGGTTTTCCGCGATACTGGCATCCAGCATCATATTCATTTCCTGGTAGACCATTTCGATCCCCTGGGCCTGGGCGTCGTGTACATCGGTGAACCTGACCGGCGTCCCGTGGATCAGTAGTTCTCCTTCGTATTCCGATGCACCGTAGCTGCCGGAGAGTACCTTCATCAGCGTGCTCTTTCCGGCACCGTTTTCACCGCAAATGCCTAGAATTTCCTGCTGATGCAGTTCTAAATTCACATTTTTCAGCGCAACAACACCGGGGAAGCGTTTGGTCACATTTCTCATTTGCAGGAGTATTTCAGACATACAATTGCCTCCTTTTATGAAACGGAAGGCTCACAGGCCGCCGCCGGTTTTGCTTCTGCGATACTTATCAATGAACAAAGAAATGACCAGGATAATGCCGAAGATCATGTTCTGCCAGTTGGTGGACACCCGCATCAGCACCAGGCCATTGTTGATGACGGCCAGCAGCAGACAGCCAAGGAAGGAGCCGAGAATGGAACCTGTACCGCCCATCATGGAGGTGCCACCGATGATGACGGACGCCATAATGGTCAGCTCCGTGCCGCTTCCGGCGGCAGGCTGCCCGCTGTAAAACCGGCTGCACATGCATACGCCGCACAGCGCTGCAAACACGGATACAAGGATCTCCACGGTAAACCGAACCCTGGCGACATTGATGCCGGCCAGCTTTGCCGTTTCCCGGTTGCCGCCGCAGGCGGCGACTTCCCGGCCAAAGCGGGTGCTGCGGAGCAGAATATGCATACAGATGCCAATGACCGCAGCAATAATGATCGTCCAGTAAACAGAGCCAAGCTTCCCCTGGCCAAGCTGCTTAAAGGCGTTGTTGTTCAGGTTGGATACAGCAATGCCGTCCGTTGTGACCAGAATGAAGCTGTTGATGATTTTTGTCAGGCCCAAGGTGATGATAAACGCCGGGAGATCCAGCTTGACCACCAGAAAAGCCTTAATCAGGCCGACCACAGCACCCGCTGCCAGTGCCAGCAGCACGGAGGGGATAATCCCAATATGAAAATCTGCGATTCCCCAGGCGCATACAACGCAGCCCAGCGCCGTTGCGGCGGCGATGCTCAGGTCCATGCCGCCGCTGATCATCAGCAGCGTCAGCGGCGCGGCGATTATGAAGGTATAGCTGGAGGAGCGGAGGATATCGATCAGGTTTGCCGGTGCAAAAAAGTTGCTGTTTACGCAGCCAATCACGGCCAGCAGAATTATCAGCGGGAGGACAACGCCCATTTCTGGCTTTGATGCCAGAGCAGAAACGCCCTTATTCAGTTTTTTCATGTCTATTCTCCTTCGGCACTTTTGTTTGAAAAAAGCGGGGCGGACTGGCCGCCCCGGATAAACTTTTTAGGAAACCTCAATTCCTCTTTCTGCGGCGTATTTGTCTACCTCGTCTGTATGGATCAGCACGGAGCCGCTGTCGTTGTCAAATTCGCAGGCCTGGCCATCCATTAGGCTCTTGATCAGCTTGCAGCTTTCATAGCCCATGGCGTAGAAATCCTGGGCAATGGTGCAGTCCAGCGCGCCGGTCTTTACATAGCTCAGAATGGTGGGGTCGTCGTCAATGCCGATGGCAATGAAGTCGTCGGCGTTCTTGTTTTCGTCAATGTAGTTCGCCAGGCCGAGGCAGCCGGCGCCGTCAGCAGTAACGACCGCATTGATCTGCGGATTTGCCTTTACAAGGTCCGCGATCCGCTCCGCAGCCAGGGTGGCCTGGCTGTCGCAGTATTCCTGACCGAACACGGTGATGCTTGGATAATCCTTCAGATACTCGCACATGGCGGCGTACTGCTCATTCTGGGTTGTGGAGGTAGCGCTGGTCTGCATGTACACAGCGCAAACTTCCTTGTCACCGGCAAGCTCCACCAGTGCCTTGGCCTGGGCGGTTCCCATGCCTATGGGATCGGTGCCGATCCAGAAATTCTGGTACTCCTTCCCCAGATTGCAGTTGGTGGAGGCAACATAGACTCCGTTTTCAAAGGCCTGCTTTGCCACGTCACCGAATACATCCGTGTCATAGAAGGTGCCGATCAGGACATTACAGCCGTTGGTCACGGCGGTGCTCATCAGGTCCACCATGACGATGGTATCGTTCGGGGTGGAGGGGGCGACATATTGACCGTCCCAGCCCAGCTCTTTGCAGGCATCCTCGAAGCCTTTCTGTGCGGCACCCCAGCAGGAGCCGCCCTGCATTACGCCGACGAAGGTCGCCTTGATTTTGGAATCCTCTTTTTTTGCCTCTGCGGTGCCGCCCGCTTCTTTGCTGCCGCAGGCTGCAAGACCCAGCACAAGGATCACAGCCAGAGCCAGTGCGATGATTTTCTTCATGTTCTTTCCTCCCGTTTTTGTTTGGGAAACTCTTGCGGTCAGCTGTTGCTAGTTGTCCCAGAGCTTCCGCTGTTATTTTAAGTTGCGATATTTAGTTCCGCAACTTAATTACGTTATTAACATACATGTAATTGTGAAGCTTGTCAATATCTTATTTCTTTATCCTGCAAATTTTGACATATTTCACATATTGCGTATTTCGGATTTGTGTAGTTCGCCTACGTCGGCCTACCGAAGCCGATCCGGGCAGTACTGAATCTCTGCCCGCCCGAAACTGGCATAGAGTACCCGGTCCAGTGACATGATTTTATCGGCGTTGCTGGCTCTTCCCACGATTGTGCCTTCAACCAAGCCGTCCACCAGGTCAATCAGGTCACACAATAGCCCCATATTCAGTGGGTTGTAGCCCGTGATCAGGGTGGACTGGAACTGCTGGTAGCTGTGGCCGCCCCAGAACTGCATTCTGCCGCCTCGCTCCACAAGCCATTTCAGCAGGAAGCGCAAATTGTCTCGATACTGTGCCAGCGGTAGCGCTCCCGGCACCTGGAGCCATACTCCGTAACCGCTGCCCAAAGCATCGCCGGTGAATAAAAGCTCATTTTTGCTGTCATAAATAACAACGCTTCCCGGTGTATGTCCTCCAACGGTGCATATTTCCAATACATTGTCACCCAGGTCAATGCGGCTGCCCGTATCAATGGGAATCGTTTTTTCCAATGGAAGCGTCTTTCCGCCCATCATTCCCTTTAGAATTTCCGGCGCGACACTGAACTCCTTGTGACACATATACACGGTGTCAAATTCGTCTGCGTGGTGCATATGGTCAATGTGTGCATGGGTCAGGATCAGCACCACCGGCTTTGAAGTCAGCTTCCGAATCAACGACATGATCCTCCCGCCGGGCGTGATGCCGGTATCGATCACAGCGGCACGATCCCGCCCCTCCACAACGTAGAAACTGGATTCTCCTGCATCCAGAATGCTGTATGCCCCTGGCTTAATACGGCTTACTCTAAAATCCTGCATAGTCTCAACCTCTGTTATAATGTTACGTAATAAAATTGCATAACAAAGATAGCACAGGAGCATTCCACTTGTCAATAGCAGGCTTGATTTTCGTGGTTTTCTACTGTTTTACGGCGATGTGTTTGTACAATATTCATAATGAAGTTCGATGAACTTTGCTTTTGGAGCGTGTTGTGCGCGCACAGGTGTCAAAATCCCCCCTGCGCTGTTTGGGCAGGGGGGAAATTGCTGTGTGCAGCGTTTATTTTACCTGCTTCCTGCTGAAATCCTGGTGGATCACCGGCACCAGCAGTACGGTCAGGCAGCCGTACAGCACAAGGATGATCGGCCAGCCCTTCAGCACAGTGCCCCAGTCGTACAGGCAGAAGGTTTGCAGGTGGTGCCTGACATCCAGAAGTTTGTCCGGCAGCAGCGCCAGGATGGAAGAAATCATAGCACCGACTCCGGAATCGCTGATGGAGTTGACGATGAAGTTCGGAACGAACAGCAGCAGAATGGGCAATGCCGAGGCGAACACGGCGGAACGGGTCTTGGAGGAGACCCACATGCACAGCAGCCCCATGAACAGCATACCGATATATCCGCTGAAAGCATACAGGCAGTAAGCCTGGAAGTAAGTCAGGTTGTACATAGAGCGCCAGTAGTCAAACTGCACCGGGCAATTGCCGCCGGAGGCGCCTGCATACCCTAGCGTCATTGCCGTGATTGCCAGAATGCAGCCCCAATACAGCGTGGTCATCAGCACAAATCCTGCCAGGATTTTGACCGATGGAGCCCGGCTGCGGCCGAGCTTTGTAGAGAACAGAATGGAATCGGCGCGGTATTTGAATTCTCCGAAGAAGATTTCGGAAATCAGAAAGCCGAGGATTATATACCCGAACAGCATGATATAGGTCATGGCGTCCAGCAGCTGTGCCCAGCCCTCCTTATAGTCAAAGTAGAAGGGAGTGTCCAGCTCCTGGTAGCATTGGAGCAGGTAGGCCTTTTCGTTGTCATTCAGTTCGCAGGCACCGGAATTCAGATATTTTTCCATCAGCCGGACGCGATTGCTGTAAAGCTGCCCTGCCTGATCCGATGTCAACGAATCTGCCCGATACCAGTCAAAATCAAACAGGTCATCCAGAAAGGCCTGACGCAGAATTTCCCGCACGGGGAGAAAGCCAAACATTTTCCCGTAGGCTGCGTCGGTCGCCTCGGTGTCCGTGCCCCTCCATGCATCCGTAGAAGTAATGGCATTCAGTTCCCGGATAACATCGGCCAGCTTCGCTTCATCCAGGTATCCCTTCCATTGGTGCTGGGCGTTTTGCAGCTTCACCACGGCGGCGTGGCCGTGTTCCGCGTTGCCGTTTTCATCGATCCAGTCGGTACGGCTGCCCGCTGAGGTGAAAAAGGCAAACAGGACGGTTGCCGCCAACAGAATCAACGCGATTTTCCCGCTGGGGCGGCACAGAACCTTTTTGATTTCATAGCGCAGCATCGTTTTCACCTGCTCTTTCTCCAAAATAGCAGAGGAACGCATCCTCCAGTGTGGCTGCTGCCGGAGTGGCATCCGGGGTGGGCTTTCGGGCGGAGACGATCCGCAGCGCCGCACCCTGGGGCGTGGTCTTCACATTTGCCACCTTGAATTGCTTCAGAAAAGCGGGAATTTCCTCCCTGGAAACAGCGCATTGCCACACCCACTCCGGCATGGATTGGGTGATTTCTTCTGCTGTGCCGGACTGGGTGATGGAACCGTCCTTCATCAGGATGATCTTATCCGCAATGTATTCCACATCCGAAACAATATGAGTGCTGAGCAGCACGATCCGCTCCTCCGATAATTCGCTGATCAGATTGCGGAACCGCACCCGCTCGTTGGGGTCAAGCCCGGCGGTCGGCTCGTCCAGGATCAGAATCTGCGGGTCGTTGAGCATGGCCTGTGCAATGCCCGCCCGCCGCTTCATGCCGCCGGAGAGGGTTTTCATCTTCTTTTTCCGCGCCTTAAATAGCCCCACCTGCCCCAGCAGCTCCTTCACCCGCTGCTTCGCCACGGCGGGGCGGATGCCCTTCAGGCTGGCGATGTACAATAGGTAATCCTCCACCGAGAAGTCGGGATAGTACCCAAAATCCTGGGGCAGATACCCCAGCTTGTCCCGGTATTTCCCCTCCAGCTGGAAGATGTCTGCCCCGTTCCAGGTGATTTGCCCGGCGGTGGGCTTCAGCAGGGTGGTCAGCATCCGCATCAGCGTGGTCTTGCCTGCGCCGTTCACACCCAGCAGGCCGTAAACGCCTTGGGCCATTTCATAGCTGAAATGGTTCACGGCTGGGGAGCCGTTGAATGTTTTTGTCAAGTCCGTTATTTTTAGTTCCATATTGGTTGAACCTCCCAACGTTTCCGCCATTGGCTCTGCCCCCGGCGGATGGTGTAGCATAGATAGAAAAACGCGGCGGCCAGCAGCGCCGCCAGCAGGGGCGCGGACAGATATTCATAAATGCCGTCCTGAATGGTCAGCCCCGTCCAGGCCCCCGTCCACAGGGCGCACAGCAGCATGGACACCGCCTCGGAGCGGATGCGCCTGCTGTAAAGGGTGCGGAAGCAGATGCAGCAGGTGACGCTGAAGGGTAGCAGAAACTGCACCATCATCTCCCAGGCGGCCAGCTGGGCCAGCGCCCCGGTGCACAGGAAGAAGACGGCCAGCATCAGCAGGTCCACCCCGGCGAACAGGGTCAGCCGGGCGGCGTACAGCGCCCGCAGGGAATAGAGGGTCGCGCCCTCGATCTCCAGCGTGTCGAAGCTGCGGCTTTTCCACACCTCCGGCAGGATCAGAATGCCGAACAGCGACCCCGCTAACGCCAGCAGCCGCCGCACGGCGAAGTCGGTATCCGCCTGGCCGAGCATCCAGCATACCAGCACCAGCAGCACCCCCTGGAGCAGCCACCAGCGCTTGCGGATGAATTTGCCCTGCTGGTGCAGAAATTCCACGTGGGATAGGCGGCCCTGGGCCTCCGCCTCCAGAAAGGCGGCTTTGGAGGCCTGGATGGCGCTTTGAATTCTGGCCTCGTCGCAGGGAATGTCAAATTGCTTCATATGTAGTCCTCCTCCCGCAGCATTTCCCGGAGCAGCTCCCGCGCCCGGCGGATGCGGTATTTGACCAGCGGCAGCCCGATGCCCAGCACCGCCGCAATCTCCCGCTGCTTCAGCTCCTGATAAAAGAACAGAATGCTGATTTCCCGCAGCTCCGGCGGCAGCGCCAGCAGCGCCCGGCGCACGTCCAGCCGCAGGTCGCTGCCCTCGGTGCCGCTGCCCTGCGGCTCCTCCGGCATGTCCTCCAGGGAGCACTCCGCCGGATGCCGGTACACATCCCGGTACAGGTTCCCCGCGATCACATACAGATAGTTGGCTGCCTTGCCATAGTGCCGGTACCGGGGCAGCGTGCGGAAAAACCGGGCGAAGGTCTCCTGGGTGATGTCCTCCGCCGTCTCCCGCCCGGGCGCGTGGAGGCAGCAGTAGTGAAGGACCGCCGGATAGTATTTCCGCACAAATTCCTCAATGGCATCCTCGTCGCCGCTCCTTACCCGATGCAGCAAAACAACATCCCCATCCACCGCGCCGCCCCCTTTCCAAGTTGATGAAAAGCGCTTTCAAATAGTATAACGGATGAGCGGCAGAAAAAGATAGTGCCCTCCGCAAAAAACCTCCCCTGAAAGGGGAGGCGGCGCGCATCGCGCGCCGGAGGGGTCAGACGCGGTACGCAGAATACCAGTAAGAAAATCCTGGGCGAATTCGTACAATCCAGCATTGAACTTCCCTGACAATGTCATCAACTTAAGGCTGCTCCAACTTGCTGCCCCCGCTGGGGAAAGTGACATTCAAACGGCATAGGGGCGTCAGCGGTGGCTTTAAACCGCTATTGTCCAGCGAACGACACCCTCTCTGCGACTCGCTAAGAGCCGCCTGACGGCGGTTGCTCGCTTGCATAGCGCCTGCGGGCGCTTAAGTCAGCCCATTCGGGCTGCCAGCTCCCCCACTGGGGAGCCAAGGGCGGTCAGATTGAGGACATTGCCTTCAAGGGAAAACAAGGGCCGAAAAAATCTGAGAAAACCTCTTGACAATTTTCAATCTTATGCTATACTAAGAATGTAAATAAGAGTTATTCTTATTTAGGAGGATCAATGGAAGCGACAGGAAAGCAGTTCCGCAAAAGAAACGCGATCCTTGCCTGCCTTCGCCAGTCCAAAGCGCACCCCTCGGCTGAGGATGTCTACCGCTGCTTGCAGCAGGAGCACTCGGATATCTCCCTTGCGTCCGTTTACCGCAATATCAAGCTGTTCAAGGATGAGGGCCTGATCATCAGCCTGGGCACCGTGAACGGCATCGAGCGGCTGGACGGCAGGGTGGACCCCCATGTGCATTTCGCGTGCAGCGCCTGCGGCGCGGTGGTGGATGTGCCGGATGTGGACGTGCCGGAAAGCGTCGCCAAGGCGACCGAGGCGTGTCTGCGATGCCGGGTGGACGATACCCGGCTGGTGCTGACCGGCATCTGTAAAAACTGTTTAGGGAACCTCTGAATAAATCGTCTGCGGCTGAGCAGCGAATCTTTTTCCCCAGCTGTGCAGTATCAAAAGCGGGAAATATAGCGCAGCCGTTGCCAGCGTAAGCTGGCTTACGGATGCGGCATACCCCTTGCGGGTACACAAAGTATTCCTCCACTTTTGATACTTTCATCTGGTGAAAAATCTCTCGCTGTCAGCTCTTGCCGATTTAATCAGAGCTTCCCTAGAAAAATCAAAAAAACTTAGGAGGAAATGTTATGAAGAAGTATGTTTGCCCTGTTTGCGGTTATGTCTACGAAGGCGAGGAAATGCCCGCCGATTTCAAGTGCCCCGTGTGCCATGTGGACGGCTCCAAGTTCAAGGTACTGGATACCTCCAAGCTGGCCGCCGAGCATGAGCTGGGCATCTACAAGAAGACCGTCGCCAACAACCCCGATATCCCCGAGGCCGACAAGCAGTGGATTCTGGAGCAGCTGAAGGCCAACTTCACCGGCGAGTGCAGCGAGGTCGGCATGTACCTGTGCATGGCCCGCATTGCCCACCGGGAGGGCTACCCCGAGATCGGCCTGTACTGGGAGAAGGCCGCCTACGAAGAGGCGGAGCACGCCGCCAAGTTCGCCGAGATGCTGGGCACCACTCTGGAGCCCAACATGACAGCCTCCACCAAGAAGAACCTGGCCTGGCGCGTGGACTGCGAATTCGGTGCCACCCAGGGCAAGTTCGACCTGGCTCTGAAAGCCAAGCAGTACGGCCTGGACGCCATCCACGACACCGTCCACGAAATGGCCAAGGACGAGGCGCGCCACGGAAAAGCCCTGCTGGGCCTGCTGGAGCGGCATTTCAAGAAGTAAAAATCACATAAGAGGGCGAGGCAACGCTTCGCCCTCTTGCCATAAATGCGAATCAAGACCAGAAACCAACGGGGGCGGCTGCCCGCAAAGCAGTGCGGTGAATGGCACCAGCCTCCCCGCTTGCTTCGTAGGGGGCGGCAACCTGTCGCCCCGCAGTGTTGCCACTTTGATAGCAGTTCGTTGAATGGGAGCAGCCAATGGTCCCCACCAAAGCTTCCCTCGGGGGAAGCTGGCAGCCCGTAGGGCTGACTGAAGAGGGCTTACCGCACTTGGTTTTTATTAAGGGTAAGTTAAATGGTACACGCCAATCCGTAGGAGCGGATACCAGCCGCCCGCCATGTACCGGGATTGAGTGGTTCGTCTGTACAGCCCACTTTCATTACTTTCCGGGCGGCTAATATCCGCCCCTACGGACTCAGAGTATTGAACATTCTACCTCTTTAGTCAAATCTCTCTCAAAACCATACGTTGAGTGCCCTCTTCAGTCGCTGCGGCGACAGCTTCCCCCTCAGGGAAGCTTGGAGATGTACCCTTGAAGGTATACGTTGTTCTTTACTGCTACCAAAACCGCGAGGTTGAGGGTCGACAAATTGCCGACCCCTACGGACTCAAGGAATTTCACATGGTACCATTCAACTTAATGCTTCCTAAACCGTCAGATTGCGGGCGGCTGGTATCCGCCCCTACGCACTCAGAAAGTTTAAATTCTCTCGCTTTTACCGGGATTTACGAATATTTTTACGATTGATAAGGAAGGTTGACCCAAAATGAGCAAGTACAATGCACTGTGGGAATACATACAAGCCAGCGGCAGCCCATCCTTTGCGCTGACTTTTGAGGAAATCCAACACATCACCGGAATCCCCATTGACCATTCCTTTCTGAAATACAAAAAGGAGTTGGAGGAATACGGCTATCAGGTGGGGAAAATTTCGCTGAAGGAGCAGCGGGTTTCCTTTAATAGAATTGAAGAAGAATAAGACAATAGAAGGACTTAATGTAATCAGAGGCTGCCTCGTTATGAGACAGCCTCTTTAAAATATTTATAGCTTATTGCCGCAGCAGTAGCAGCTTTCCCGGTCAATGGATTGAATTGTGCCGCACTCCGGGCAGCGGATCAATCCCTTTGATTTTAAATCCAGTTCTGCGGAGGTTCGCGCCCCAAGGCTTGAATTGCTTGGATGGTTTGGCTCAGCCGAAGATTTGTCCATTGAGTGCTGACCTGCGCTTTGTTCGATTCCTTCCAGCTTGACGAGAATCCGAGATGTATGTCCAAATATGCCGGAGGTGTTTTCAATCATTTCGCCGAATCCGTAAAGAACCAATGAGGAAATATAGGATGTTACGCAGCCAATTACGAGAATCAACGCAAAAGATAGAAGGTCTAAATCGCCGTAGCGATCTTTTCCAAGTGTAACTGCGGCGATCACCGTCCCGATGATGCCAAGCCAACAGAGAATTTTTGCGACAGTTTTTAATTTGTAACCGGGTTCCTCAAACATTTTTCTTTCCTCCAAAATAAAAAGTGCGCAGCCGAAGCCACGCACCGAAAAACGTAGCCCCGATTGCTGCGACACAACTTTCCCAATGCACAAAATGGCATGCGAAAATAGGGCATGCGTTTTTGCCAAAGCAAAAAACACATACCATTCCGTACATTGCTGTTAAGTTGTGCCGCAACGATATTATATCCCATACCTCCGGGAAAAGCAACAGAAAAAGCATATAAGACAGCAGCCTACGATTTGGCCACCCCTCTTAAATTGAAAAACCCCGCCAAGACGTTAGCCCTGGCGGGGTTCTGTGAAGATATGCATTAAACCGCGCTGTCCATTTCAGCCAGATATTTCTTCACGCTGACCAGCTTCACCACGCAGGTGAATACTTTCATTGCAAGCTGTAAGTCGTCGTCGGCAGGGAAGGAGGGGGCGATGCGGATGTTGCTGTCGTGGGGATCCTTGCCATAGGGGTAGGTGGCGCCCGCGCCGGTGAGGGTCAGGCCTGCCTTTTTGCACTGGGAGACGATCTCCTTGGCACAGCCGTCCAGGGAGTCAAAGGAGACGAAGTAGCCGCCCTTCGGATTCGTCCAACTGCCGATGCCCAGGCCGCCCAGCTCCGCTTCCAGGGTGTCGCGGACAATTTCAAATTTCGGGCGCAGGATCTCGGCGTGGCGGCGCATGTGCTCCATCATGCCGTGGATATCCCCAAAGAACCGCACGTGCCGCAGCTGGTTCACCTTATCGTGGCCAATGGTCTGCACCTTCATCTGGGCGCGGATGTCCACCAGATTGTTCTGGGAGGAGGCCAGGGCGGAGATGCCGGAGCCGGGGAAGCTGATCTTGGAGGTGGAGGCAAATTTATACACCAGGTCGGGATTGCCTGCCCGCTTGCACTCGGCCAGAATCTCAATCAGGTGATCCTGGTCGTGGTCATACAGGTGGTGGATGGTGTAGGCATTGTCCCAGTAAATGCGGAAGTCCACCGCAGCGGGCTTCAGACGGGCGAACCGGCGCACGGTCTCGTCGGAATAGGAAATGCCCTGGGGATTGGAATACTTGGGCACACACCAGATGCCCTTGATGGCCGGGTCAGAGGACACCAGCTGCTCCACCATATCCATATCCGGCCCGGTGGGCAGCATGGGCACATTGATCATCTCAATGCAGAAGTATTCAGTGATCGCAAAGTGCCGGTCATAGCCGGGCACGGGGCAGAGGAACTTTACCTTTTCCAGCTTGCACCAGGGGGTGCTGCCCATCACGCCGCGCACCATGGAGCGGGCCACGGTGTCGTACATCACGTTCAGGCTGGAGTTGCCGTAGATAATGACCTGATCGGGGCGCACCTCCATCATGTCAGCCATCAACTCCTTGCACTCCTCGATGCCGTCCAGTACACCGTAGTTCCGGCAGTCGGTGCCGTCCTCACAGGTCAGGTCGCTTTCGCTGTTCAGCACATCCATCATGCCCATGGAAAGATTCAGCTGCGCCTGGGACGGCTTGCCCCGCGCCATATTCAGCGACAGCTTGCGCTCCTGATAGTGGGCATACTCCGCCTTCAGCGCATCCCGCAGTGCGGTCAGCTCCTCGCGGGTCAGTTCGGAATAAGGTTTCATAGCTACCTCCGATTGGTCGAAATTTGCAAGTTCGCCTGCTGCGTCCTGCACAATGCCTATATGATACTACGAAATGCCCCAAATTTCAATGGGCACTATCCACAGATTCCGAATCAAAGAAAAATATTTTATGCATGCACCCTGACGCCCGCAGAGACATTCACACAGATTTTCCTTGATAATCGGTTTTCTCCGTGATAGAATGAAGGCGGAAAAGGCGGGTCGGAGCACGAAAAGAAGCAGCGCTGTGAATATAAAGGATGCCACAGAAGGAGGGCTGCAAAATATGTGCGAAGTATTGGATAAAATCGAAGACCGAGGCCGCATGGAAGGCCGCAAAGAAGGCCGCGTGGAAGGCCGTAGAGAGGGCCGCAAGGAGGGCCGCAAGGAGGGCCGTGCCGAGGGTGAGCTGAAGGGGAAAATGGAGACCGCAGCGAATCTTTACAGAATGGGCATGGATATGGATTTCATTGCAAAGGCCGTCAATGCAAGCCTTGCCACAGTAAAGCAGTGGCTCAGCCAGACTTCAACCTAAGAAAAAACGCCGGGGTGCGCAGAACTGACACTCTGGCAACTACCTATCAAAGGCCCCCTGTTTTCACTTGCACGAAAGCAGGGGGCCTCTTGGCAGACAACATAAAGCCTATTCAAAAAAAGATCTGAACGGATTTAATTCCGATGCATCCAATCAAAAATAAAAACCACCCTATCAGGGTGGCCTTTACTCTGGTGGAGCAACGCAAGTCATATCCGAACTTAAAGCATCTTCAATTTCTTTCAGTGTTATGGTCTGGGTGCCATCTTTGAAGTTGTAGGTCAGGACCAATTTATCATCATACACATAGACGGAATTGACAAACACATCGATAATCTCCCGTTGGTAGGCTTTGTCGTTGATATTGCCGTATTTGAAGCGGCTGATCCATTGGACGATCTGCTCCTTGCTATACTGGGGACGGGCAATCTGAGCTTGAAGAATCGATGTCTTTAAGGTCTCCCGCTGTTGTTCCAGCTGCTCCAGGCGTTCCTTGGTGGAAACGGTCAGAATTCCCATCTGGATGGCATTCAGAATATTTTCGATACCTTTTTCACAATCCCGGAGTTGCTGCTGCAATGCCGGGATTGTGGTATCCTCCTTGGCCTGCATAGCAACCATAGCGTCCGCAATGCGGTCAATGGCAGTATCCGTCAAGACCTTTGTCACGGTGAGCTGGACTACCGTCCG